>CAWHDZ010000019.1:0-66653 GCA_963828255.1 uncultured delta proteobacterium
CCGTTCGCGGAGACGGTCGCGGAAACCGCCGCCATCGGCAGCGAGCCGGAGGAGTGCTTCGGAGTGGAGGAGATCTGGGCGACGAAGGCGCCGAGGACGATGGCAAGGGAGGCGACCACGAAGAGGTCGTTCCAGCCGTGGGACTTCGAGACGTTGAAGCGAATCGAGTTCTGGTTCCGGGTCGTCATGGCGTTCTCCGTTCCGCGTCGGGGATTCGAAAGCCTCTTGTGTGAATGGAGGCAGGGGCCCGGAAAGTGTGACCGGAACCTGGAAAGCATAGTTATTGCAGGCGCGTGGCGACTTCCTCGCGCGCCACTCCGCCATCGGCTCGGAGGCGTGGGGTACTCCACGGGTGAAGAGATCCATGTGCGCGTCGCCGTAGACCTGGCGGGCCGAGTACTGGTTGTGAACCCTGCAAGCCAGCCGGCAGTTCTCCACGGTCGAAGGGCCGCCGCGTCCCCGTGGAACCACGTGATCGATCTCCAGCCTCGTCGTGGATCCGCACACGCCGCCCCCGTCCACGGGCCATTGGCACTTGCCCTCGTCGCGCGCCCAGACCGCCCGCTTCACCGCCGCGGTGACGTGCTCGGCCTTCGCCGGACGCGGCTTCTTCTGCGGCCTCTTCACCTCAGCCCGGCGGCTGGCCTGTCTCTCGAGCAGCAGATCCAGCGCCGCCTCGATCACCTGCTCCTTCGTCGCGCCGGGCTGCACGTGCCCCTGTCCCCGCCGGGCCGCCTCGAGCTTGTCGAGGAACTGGCTCGACACGGTCAGGTGGATGCGGCTCTCGTTGGCCGTCAGCGGCTCGACCCGCATCGGCGGAGTTTCGTCCGGACGAAACTCGGTCGAACGCACCTCCGGCCGAACCACCGTCACCACCTGGGTGACCACCTCCCGCCTGGGGATCACCGGCGCCGGCAGGATCGCCGCGGCCACTGCCTTCGCCTGCCGCTTCGACATGTGGAAGAACTGGGGCAGGGCCTCCGCCCGGTTCTCCGGGGTCATCACCCGGGCCAGCTCGACGATGCTCGTGATGCAAAGCTTGCCCTCCCGGAGCGGCTCGACCACCTCGGGGAAGCGCTGGATGAGCCTGGCGGCGACCTTGCGGAAGTGCGCCGCCCCGTCGGAGAGCCGAAGCTCGCGCTGCAGGTAGTAGAAGAGGCACGAGTGGCCCAGCTCCCGCCATAGGGCCCGACGGTCGAAGTCTGCGAGGGCCACCAGGAAATCGGCCATGGCTCCCTGCTCGTGGCGCAGCAGGGTGGAGAGGTTGCGGGAGGATTCGCGCGCTACGGCGAGGTTCGTGTCGTTCATGGATCGACTGTCTCACGGGAAATTTCGGCCTCGCCAAGCGCACGAGGATGCCCAGGCGCGCGAGATTCGACAAGGGGATCTCGGACCTCGCCAGGAACGCGTGCGTCGCCCCACGGCGAAATGCGGCGGCCTGAAGCACCTTCCCGCGCACCTCGTTCGCCGGAGCGTGAAATCGCGAAATGCGTGTCAATCCCCACGCCCCATCTTCCCGATGGTCCGCGGCGCGGACGGTACAGCCCGACGACCCTTCCGCGGAGCGAGCTCCGCGGCGCGGAGTCAGCCCCACCACGTATCCTCCCACCCCAGTGTCCGATCTCGTCGTCGTCCCCAACGCGCTCCGGAAATCCAGGGTCGAGCGCCGCCTCTGCGACGCGCAGGACGGCCTCCTCTTCGGTCCGCGCGTCTCGACCCTCCAGCACCTCGCCCCCGGCCTCCTCGCCGCCGCGGCGGACCGGCGCACCATCCTGACGCCCCTCGCCGAGCGCTTCCTCGCCCTCGCCGCCGCCCGCGACTCCGGCCTCCTCGCCGGCGCCGGTCCGGGCAACGGCGCAGGCCGGGCCGCCGCGCGCCTCCTCTCCGAGCTTCGCTCCGCCGAGGTCACCCCGTCCGACCTCCGCGCCGCCGCCACCACCGCACCCGGACGCGTCGGCGAACGGCTCCTCGCCGCCGCTGCCTCGCTCGCCACCTACGAGGACCTGCTCGCCGATCGCAACGCCCTCGACGCGGCCGGCGCCCTCCGTGCCGCAGCCGTCGCCGCCGAGCGCGGCGCCCTCTCCGAGGAGACCCGCGACCTCGGCCTCCTCGTCCTGGAAGGGCTCCTCCCCACCTCCCGCGCCGCCCTCGACCTGGGCGCGGCGCTGGTTGCGCGGGCCCGGCGGGTCCTGGCCCGCATCCCCTTCCTCCCCGAGGAGCCTTCCCGATCCGTCCCCGCGGAGCCCTGGCTGCGCCGGGTCGAGTCGCTCCACGAGTTCTCCGTCCAGCGCGACCTCGAGGTCCGGTTCCCGGCGACCGGCGCCATCACCAGGGGGAGGGTGGTCCGGCTGCCCGCCCCGTCCGACGACGCGCAGTGCGACGCCGCGGCCCGCTTCGCCGCTTCCCTCCTCGACGGGGGCTTCGCCGCGGCCGACGTCGCCGTCATCGCCCCGCGGCGGATCCTGGAGGGACTGCCGGAAGCCTTCGCACGCCTGGGCGTGCCGCTCTCCGCCCCGACGTCCCGCCCGCTTTCCAGCGTCCCGCTGGTCCGCGACGTCCGCGCCGCCCTCTCCGCCGCGGGTGAACTCGACCGGACCGCGCTGCTCGCGCTCCTGGGCTCCCCGTACCTCGGCCCCGCCGAGCCGCTGCCCGGCCTCCGCTTCCTCCTCGACCGCTCCGGGATCCTCGACGGCCGCGGCGACCCGGCGGAACGGCTCAGGGCCCGTGCCGCCGTGCTCACCGGCGCCGGCCCCTCCGGCGCGGAGCGCCCCGCTCTCCTCCGCGCCGCACGCGCGGTGGAAACGCTCCACGGCTCGCTCGGCCCGCTCCGCAGCCCTGGCACCCCCGCCGAGTGGACCGCCCGGGTGCGCACCTTCCTCGACCGGTCCGGCGTCCGCCGGCGCGCCGGGCGCGGGGACACCGCCATCGCCCGCCGGGACCTCGCCGCCGTGTCGCGTCTCGAGGACGCGCTCGACGATCTCGCCGCGGCGCTCGCCATGGCCGGGCGCGCCGGGGACAGCATCCCGCGGGACGAGTGGGCGCCGCTCCTCGATCTGGCGCTGGAGCGCGCCGACCTCCCGTCCGGGCAGGGGCCGGCCGCCGGTGCGGTCGAGGCCTGGCCGCTGGAAGATGCGCCCGGGCTCACCTCCCGGGCCACGCTGGTCCTGGGGGCGGAGCGCGGCGCCTGGCCCGGCGTCCACCGGGTGGACCCGCTTCTCGGCAACGCTGCGCGCGAGGCGCTCCAGGCCCACCTGGCCCGGCGGGCCCTCCCCACCGCATTTCATCAGCAGTCGGAGGCGGAGCTCCGGGGGTTCTGGGCCCTCGCCTCGGCCGCCGAGGTTCTGGCGGTGGGCTGGACCCACGGACCGGACCGGGAGGGTCCGGCGGTGCTCGCGGCCCAGGTCCTCGACGAGGCCGCCGCCCCGGAGCTGTCACTCGCCGTCGATCCCGCCCTGGAGGACGCCCGCGGTGAGGCCGAGGCGCTGCGGGGGGCGGCCCGGCTCGCCGGCGAGGGGCGGGCGGAGCGGGCCCGCGCGGCGCTCGCCTCGCTGCCCGACCTGGCCGCACGCGCCGCCGACGCCGCCCTGCGGGGGCTTCAGGAGAGGGAGCGGCGCCAGTCCTGGCTCACCCGATCGGCATCTCCGTCCCTGGGGCAGATCCCCCCGGCCTCGCCGCCTGGCGGGAGGCGCTTCCGGAGCAGTGGAGCCCCACCGAGCTCGAGACCCACGCCGCCTGCCCCTTCAAGTACCTGCTCCGGAAGGCGGGGATCCGGGAGCCCGGCCTGGGCGACCTGGACATGGAGCCGCGCGACGAGGGAGCGCTGCTCCACGCCATCCTCGAAAGCTTCGTCCGCGCCCGCGTCGAGCGGGGCGCCTGGCCTCCGGAGGACGACGCCGCCGGCCGGGAGGAGGCCCGGACGGTTGCCGGGGAGCTCTTCGCCCGGTTCGAGGGGGAGGGGCGCGTCGGGGACCCCGCCACCTGGGCGGCGCGGCGGGAGGCCTTGCTGCGCAGGCTCGACCGGTTCGTCGCCGCGGAAGCCCGGAGCGACCCGGCGCTGCGCCCCGTCCTGCTCGAGTTCGAGTTCGGCGGGAAGTCGGAGCGCCCTCCGGTGGCCATCCCGGCCGAGGGCGGCGCCATCCTCCTGCAGGGACGCATCGACCGGGTGGACGCCGACGACGGGCGTATCGTCGTCGTGGACTACAAGAACTCCCGGTCGTCCCAGGCCACCCGGAAGAGGCTCTCCACCGACGCCCTGGGGAAGAAGAGCTTCCAGGCGCCGGTCTACCTCCTCGCCGCGGCCCGGGAGCTTCCCGGCCGGACCGCCTTCTCGGCCACCTACGCGCTGCTCCGCTCCGGGGAGCGGGTCCCTCCCTGGTCCACCTCCCCCGGCGACCCGTTCCTGGCGCTAACCCTGGAGAAGCGCGCGGCGGTCCGGGCGGAGGGCGGCACCACCCTCGCCGACGGGGTGGTGGCGGCGGTGGCGCGGATCCGGGCCGGGGCGCTCCCGGTGGTCTCGGAGGACTGCACCGGCTGCACCTTCGGCGCCGTCTGCCGCTTTCCGCGCGCGGGAGAGGCATGAGCCCGCTGCCCGAGGGCGCCCGGTGGAGCGACGCCGCCCTGGCGCTCTTCGACGCGTCGGGTGCGACCGCGGTGTCGGCCGGCGCCGGCTCGGGCAAGACCACGGCGCTGCTCGAGCTCCTCCGCAGGCGGCTCGCCGGGATCGGGCCGGAGGAGCCGCTCGCCCCCCGCGACGTGGTGGCCATCACGTTCACCGAACGTGCAGGCAGCGAGCTGGTCGATCGGCTCGGCCACGAGCTCGCCGACGGGGTCCGGGCCCTGCGCGCCGGCGGGGACGAGACGCGCGCCGCACGGCTCGCGCTGGCGCTGCGGGAACTGCCGTCCATGTCGGTCGGGACCATCCACGGGTACGCGGCCGCACTGCTGCGCCTCCACCCGCTCGAGGCGGGGGTGGACCCCGACTTCGGCGTGCTCGACGAGGAGCGGGCCCGCGACCTGCTCTCCACCGCGGCGCTCCAGGGCGCCATGGCCGCACTCGACCGCGGCGGCGACCCGTCCCGCGCGCTGGCCAGGGCGCTCTCCGGGGCGCGGGGCGTGGCCGACGAGGCGGCGTCGCTCGTCCGGGAGCGGGCCACCCGTGGGCTCGCCGGTGCGCCGGAGGGGGTGCCGGGGGATCAGGCGGAGTTCGATCGGCAGCGGACCGACCTCCTCGCCGCGGCCTCCGACCTCGCCGCCCTGGCCGGCTCCGCCACGACCGCCACCGGCCGGGAGGCGCTGGCCGCGCTCGGGGCGCGCCTGGCCACGGTCCACGGTTCGCAGCGGCGCGACGATCCCTGGGACGAGGCGGAGCGGCTCTTCGACCTGTCCGCCTCCTTGAAGGGCTGGCGCACCGGCAAGCGCGATCCCCCCGAACTGCTGGCCGCGCGCGACCGGCTCGCCGAGGCGGCCCGGGTCCTGCCCCTGGCGGCGGCCGAGATCGCCGCAGCGCCCGTCGCCGCGGCGATGGCCGGCCTGGTGGGCGAGGTGGAGCGCCGTTACGCGGAGTCGAAGGCCCGGGCGGGGGTGCTCGACTTCGACGACCTGCTGGTGCGGGCCCGTGACCTGCTGCGCGACGTCCCCGCGGTCCGCGCCGAGGTCCGGGCCAGGGTGCGCGCGCTCCTCGTGGACGAGTACCAGGACGTGAACGGGCTGCAGGCGGAGATCTTCGATCGGATGGCCGGGGCGGCCGAGGGCGGGACCGGGGAGGGCGCGGCACCGCTCTGCGTGGCCGTCGGCGACGCCAAGCAGTCCATCTACCGGTTCCGGGGCGCGGACGTCACGGTCTTCGCATCGCTCATCGAGCGGCTCTCGGCCGGGGGCGGCCAGGTGGTCCACCTGCGCGAGAACCACCGCTCCACCCCCGGCGTCGTCGGGTTCGTGAACACCGTGCTGGGCGCCGACCCGGGCGCACTCGGCGTCCCCTTCGGTCCCGAGGACCGGCTCCGATCCACCCGGGAAGACGGAGACCTTCCGGCAGCGGAACTGCTCGAGGACCCGGGCGACGTCGCAGGCGGCGGCTCCCGCGACGTTTCCGGCGAGGAGCGGCGCCTCCGCGAGGCGCACGGCCTGGCGGCCCGGGCGGCGGAACTGGTGGCGGCCGGCCGGCGCCCCGGGGAGCTCGCCATCCTCTTCCGCAGGCTCACCCACGTCGGCGTCTTCGAGCGGGCCCTGCGCGAGGCGGGGCTGCCGGTCCGGGTGGCCCGGGGGGGCGGGTTCTTCCAGGCTCCGGAGGTCCGCGACCTCGGCGAGCTGTGCGCGCTGGTCGAGGAGCCGGGCGACGCGGTGGCCTGGGCGGCGCTCCTGCGCTCCCCGCTCTGCAGCCTCTCCGACGGGTCGCTCCTGGCGCTGGCGCGAGACGGGCTCGCCGGGCTCGTCCGCGTCGAGCCGGAGGATGCGGCGGCAGCGCTCGACGCCGCCCGTGGCGGGGCTGCCCCGGAGGGCGAGGGCGCGCGGCTCGGTCGATTCCTCGCCACGTGGAGGGAGCTGCGCGCGGCGCGGCGAAGGCTCGACGTCGGAGACCTCCTGGAGCTCGCGGTCCGGCGGCTCGACCTCGAGGCGGCGCTCTTGGCCGGCCCGGACGGGGAACGGCGCGCCGGGAACCTCCGCAAGGCGCTCGTCCTGGCGCGGCGCGAGGCGGAGCGCGGCGCCACGCCGGCCGACCTCGCCGAGCGGCTGCGCCGGATGGCGCTCCGGCCGCCGCGCGAGCCGGAGGCCGATGGGGGAGCGGCCGACGCCGTCTCGCTCCTCACCGTGCACCAGGCGAAGGGGCTCGAGTGGCCGGTGGTCTTCGTCCCGGAACTGGCGGCGCGCCCCCCGGCGGCGCAGCGCCGGCCGGTCCTCGACGAGCGAGGGAGGGTGGCCGTCCCGCTCTTCCCCGGGAACGGAGACGGCGCCGAGGAGACCACCACGACCGCGCGCCTCCGGGCCGCGGCGTCGGCGGCCGAGTCGGCCGAGTCCCGCCGCCTCCTCTACGTGGCGCTCACCCGCGCGCGCGACCGGATCGTCCTCTCCGGGGCGGGCGGACGGACCACCTCCGGGAGCTGGGCGGAGGTCGTGGGGCGGGCTCCCCCGGACGTGCTCACCAGGAGGCCGGCTCCGGAGCGGGCGTCGCCTCCGGCCGTCGCCGTGCCGAGGGACGCCGGCCCCGCTCCCCGGGAGACGCGCCTGCGCGCCGCCCCGTCCCCGCTGCCGCTCCGCATCTCGGTGACCAGCCTGGCCGAGTACGCGCGGTGCCCGCGGCGCCACTGGTTCACCACCTGGATGCGGATCCCCGAGCCCAGGGTCGACGAGCACGGCGGCGACGACCCCGACCGCGCCACGGTGCGCGGGACGCTGGCCCACGCGCTCCTCTCCGAGGCAGACCTGCTCGCGCCGCCCCTGGAGCGGCGCGCGCTGCTCGCCGCCACCGCCGCGCGGCGCGGGGAGGACCCCGGCCGCCCGGGGATCCGGCGCATCGTCGAGGACGTGGACCGCTTCCTCGCCTCCGCCGCCGGCGACCGGCTGGCCGCGGCCGCCCGGGGCGGCGCCCTGCGCCGTGAGCTCCCGTTCGTCGTGCGGCTCGAGGGGGCGCCGGACTGCTACCTCGACGGCGCGCTCGATGCACTCATCGTGAACGACGACCGGGTGGAGGTCCTCGACTTCAAGTACGCGCGCCACCACCCCGGGGCCGAGGAGCGCTACCGCGTCCAGCTGGCCGCCTACGCGCTGGCGGCCGCGCGGGCCTTCCCGGGGCGGCCGGTGCGGGCCGCGCTCCACTTCCTGCGCCCGCCCTTCGAGGTGGACGTGACCCCTTCGCCGGACGACCTGGCGCGCCTGGCCGGGGAGGCCCCGGCGCTGGCGCTCTCGGCTGCCCGGGGCGAGGGGCGCGACCGGTCGCCGGCCGACCTGGGGCGCGATGCGGAGCGCTGCCGCGCCGAGGGATGCGGATATCTAGAGAGGTGCTTCGGCCCGCCCGGCCCGCCGGGGGCGTGATATAAGACTCCGCGCCTAGCCCCCCGGATGGGGCCCGCGCCCACTTCCCCCGCAGTCCCCGGAGCCCAAGATGAACATCACACCGCGCGTGAAGGAAATCCTCTCCTGGTACTCGTCCGACTGTCCGGGCACGCTCAACAACCTGGCGAGGCTCCTCGGGCACGGGAAGCTCGGCGGCACGGGCAAGCTCGTCATCCTCCCGGTGGACCAGGGCTTCGAGCACGGCCCGGCCCGCTCCTTCGCGCCGAACCCGGCCGGCTACGACCCGGACTACCACTTCCAGCTCGCCATCGACGCAGGGTGCAACGCCTACGCCGCCCCGCTCGGGTTCATCGAGGCCGGCGCCGCCAAGTTCGCCGGCCAGGTCCCGACCATCCTCAAGCTCAACAACTCCGACAGCCTCGCCAAGGTGGATCAGCCGGTCTCGGCCATCACCGGCTCGGTGGACGAGGCCCTGCGGCTCGGCTGCTGCGCGGTCGGCTACACCATCTACCCCGGCTCGGGCGCCCGGAACCGCCAGTACGAGGACCTCCGGGCCATCACCGAGGAGGCCAAGCGCAAGGGGCTCGTCGTGGTGGTGTGGAGCTACCCGCGCGGAGCCGGGGTCTCCAAGGACGGCGAGACGGCCACCGACATCGCCGCCTACGCCGCCCAGATCGCCGCCCAGCTCGGCGCCCACATCATCAAGGTGAAGCCCCCCAAGGATCTCGTCGAGGGGGCCGAGGCCAAGAAGGTGTTCGAGAAGTACGCCATCCCCACGAAGACGCTCCCCGAACGGGTCCGTCACGTGGTGCAGAGCGCCTTCAACGGCAAGCGGATCGTCATCTTCTCCGGCGGCGAGGCCAAGGGGACCGACGAGGTCCTGGCCGAGATCCGCGGCCTCAAGGAGGGTGGCTCCTTCGGCTCCATCATGGGGCGAAACGCCTTCCAGCGCCCCCGCGCCGAGGCGCTCAAGCTCCTCGACGAGGTCATGAAGATCTACGCGCCCTGAACCGGATCGGGCTCCGTGTCGAGTGAAAAGGGGTGCCACCCGATCCGGGTCGGCAACCCCTTTTTCCTTGCCCTAGACCGGCGGTGGAGTCTATACGGAAAGTCCTTTAGATCACCGCCGTTACGTCGCTCGGGCGCGGTAGACCCGCGCCGCGAGGAAAGAGAACAATGCGCCTTTATCCGAAGGTCATCCCCACCATCGCCCGCGAGGTCGTCCAGACCCTGATGCAGGACGGCGACGTCGAGGTGGAGACCATGCGGGTCAACGACGCCGAGATGGACATGGCCTCGGTCATGAAGGAGTACCTGGCCGCCGAGGAGCGTGTGAACGCGGCCACCCGGGAGGCCCTGGAGCGGCGCGGTTACGACCAGTCCCGCTTCAACCAGGTCAAGCGCGAGATGGCCGATGTCCGCGGCTTCAAGATGGGCGACGAGGGCATCGAGTACGCCATCGGCCAGATGATGGAGCAGCTCCTCGTCTCCCGGAACGTCGAGGAGGTCTTCTCCGACGACCTGTCGCTCCGGAAGAAGATCTTCGGCATCTTCAAGCGCCACCTGGACGTGGACGACGAGATCGACCGCGAGGCCCGCGCCCGGCTGAAGCACCTCCAGGAAGGCACCACCGCCTGGGACGTGGAGTTCGGCAAGACGGTCGAGCTCCTGCGCCGCTCCCGCGGCCTCATCTAGCCCAAGCCGCTCCGCCCGTCCTCAGGGCGGGTGGGAGAGCAGGGCCGAGGCCGGCCCCAGGTCGATCTCGCTCACCGCGCCCACCAGGATCCTCCTGGGATCGGTGGAGATCCACACGTAGAGCGGCCGCTTCGCGCCCGGCTTGTCGGCCCGCTCGATGGTCCCCTCCACCCGCAGCGTGTCGAAGAGCCCGCCCGCGCTGTCCACCCGCTCTGGCTTCGCCGCAACCTTGCCGCGGAACCGCCAGTAGCGGCGGAGCCCCACCACGTCGAAGCAGATCTCCTGGCCCGGCTTCAGGTCCGCCGCGCGCAGGTAGTAGGCCGCCGAGAGGGCGTCGAGCACCTCGCCCTGCCGTTCGTACCGCGCCGAGCCCTTCTGGCCGCCGAAGTCGGTCTCGATGATCACCGCGGCCGGGTCGCCGCGGATCCGGGCGTCGCTGCTCTTCTTCACCCCGTCCTCGAGCACGTCGTCCCGGGCGCGCTCGGGGAGCAGGGTCTTCGCGTCCACCCAGGAGAAGGCGGTGCCGACGATCTTGCGGATCTTGGCGAAGATGGAGGTGTTCTTCACCCGCGCCTTGAGCGGGATCTGAGTCCCGTCGAACATCGGGCGCCCCGCCTCCATCGACATCGTGCCGGCCTTCACCATCCCCATGACCTCGAGGTCGTACTGGAGCACCTCGCCGGAGCGCCAGGGCAGGGGGCCGGCGCGCAGCGCGGGGAGGGCGCAGGGCTCGGCGGCGGCGAGGAGCGAGGCGAGCGAGAGCCCGGCGACGGCGGCGATCAAGGGAGGACCTCCTCCGGAGAGGATATCCCGGTCGAGCGACGCTGCACGGAAACGCGCTGGATCAGTTGCGGGCCAGCTGCCCGCCCGGCCGGTATCCGGACAGGTTCACGACCAGGCTGCCCACCGCGAACTCGGCGCTCACCCGGACCGGGACCCGGTTCTCGTCGGCCGAGAACCAGATGAAGGTGTCCCGCTTCGCCTCGAAGTTCCCCTCGAAGGCCGTCCGGACCTGGACCTTCCAGGCGTCGAACACGCCGGCCTTGGTCTCGACCGTTTCGCGTCCCACGACCGAGGCCTGCAGCAGGAACGTCCCCTTGGTCGTGAAGACCGGGATCTCGAAGCGGCTGTCCTCGGCGAGCGGCTGGGTTCGCATCCAGAGCAGGGCGCTCGCGAAGTCCTGGGAGCGCGGGTCGAGCGGGTAGACCTTCTCCTCCCGGTTGCCCTTGCGGACGATGCGGATGGTCGCCTTGCCGAGCTCGCGGTCGAACCGGGCGCTGTCGTCGTGCCGGTCGCCGATCTCGATGGCGCGCAGGTCGGAGCCGCGGGGCAGGCGCGTGGACGAGTCCCAGTAGGAGACGAAGTGTTCCCGGATGTCCACGATGGAGGCGAGCCCGCCGGAACGCCCCTGGGCGATGATCGGCCAGACCGGCCCCTCGCTCTGTCCGACGACGATGCGGGCCTCCCCCATCTTGATCCCGAGGTAGTCGATGGTGAAGTCGATCTGCTCGCCGGGCTTGAAGCCGCCCTCGGCACGGGTGGCGGGGGCGGCGAGGAGCGCCAGTGCGGCGAGGGTGATCCGAGAGGCGTGGGCGAGGGAGGCGGGCATGGTCCAGAAGACAAAGGAGCAAGGAAGGGGCCAGGGGGGGGTGGCCGGGTAAGTGGGGGAAATCCGGAGAGAAGAAGAGGCCTGGCGCCCCTGAAGGGGCGCCTGTGATGCGACATTCCTGTCGCGGTGACGGAAGGGAATGGCTACGATCCCGCCATGCCGTACGACCCGCATGGCATCGACGAGGACCCGCCGGACGCCGGCGACAAGAAGGGCAGGCGGAGGGTCTTCAAGGACTTCGACTGCCCGACCTGCAGCGCCAACAACCCCTACGACGACGGCTTCGGGGATGGGGACGAGATCCTCTGTTACTACTGCGGCGCCGAGTTCAAGGTGATGGTGAGCGAGGAAGGGCGGCTGCGGCTCAAGGAGGCGTGAGGCGACTCACCCCCGGCCGGAGCGTTCCCCGAAGATGGCCGTCCCGACGCGGACGATGGTCGAGCCCTCCTCGATCGCCACCGGGTAGTCGCCGCTCATTCCCATCGAGAGCTCCACGAGCCCGAGCCGGTCCCGCAGCGCACGCAGTTCCCGGAAGTGCGCCCTCGGGTCCTCCTGCGGGGGAGGGATGCAGGTGAGCCCGACCACGTCCACCGTCGGGAACCCGCGCAGCACCTCGACCAGCCCGGGGACGTCGGCGGCGGCGCAGCCCCCCTTCGACTCCTCGCCCCCCAGGTTCACCTCGACGAGCACGCGGGCGCGCGCGCCGGTCTTCTCCCAGCGCTTCGCGATCTCCCGCCCCAGCTCCTCGCGGTCAACGGTGTGGACCAGCGCCACCCGGCCGGCCAGGTACTTCACCTTGTTGGTCTGAAGCGACCCGATGAAGTGCCAGGCCAGCCCTGGCAGGTCGGCGAGCGCCTCGGCCTTCTCCCGCCACTCCTGGACGTAGTTCTCGCCGAAGTCCCGCTGTCCCGCTGCGTAGGCCTCGCGGATGGCCTCGGCCGGCTGCGTCTTCGACACCGCGACCAGCGTCACCCCTGGTGGAACCGATCGCCGGACCGTCTCGATCCGCGACGCGATCCCGGACGCGCTCACCGGCCATCCCAGGGGAAGACGAGGCCGAGACGGCCGAGCAGCGCGAGCGTCTCGGAGAGCGGGAGCCCGACCACGTTGGAGACGCTTCCGGCGACGCCCCGGACCAGCGACCCACCGGTGCCCTGCAGGGCGTAGCCGCCCGCCTTGTCGAGCGGCTCGCCGGTGGCGACGTACCAGGCGATGCGCTCGTCGGACAGGGTGATGAACCGGACCGCCGTGGAGACGGCGATGGTCTCCGAACGGGGCTCGGCGCCCGGTCCGGGAGCGGTCCGGGCGTGCACCCCGGTGACCACGACGTGGGTGCTGCCGGAGAGGGACCGGAGCATCCGCCGGGCGTCGGCCTCGTCCGCCGGCTTGCCCAGGATCTCGGTCCCCAGGACGACGGCGGTGTCGGCGGCCAGGATCAGTTCCCCCTCCGAACAGGGCACGGCCTCGGCCTTTTCCCGCGCCAGCCGGCGGACGTAGGGCTCGGCCCGCTCCCCCGGCCGGGCCGACTCGTCAGTGGTCGAGGGGCGCACCTCCACCGACACGCCGACGGAGGCGAGGAGCTCGCGGCGACGGGGACTCTGGGAGGCGAGGACGACGCGCATTGACGAACGACCCGCCGTATTGCTACCACGATCCTCGACCATGGAGCCCCGCGACCTGCTGGCCGAGCTGGAGCGGAAGGTGCAACAGCTCCAGGCGTTCAACGACATCGGCCGCACCCTGGCCGGAACCCTCGACATCCACGAGGTGCTCGCGCTCATCATGCAGAAGGTGAGCGAGGTGCTGCGCCCCGGCCACTGGTCGCTCCTCCTCGTGGACGAGCAGAAGCACGACCTGGTCTTCGAGATCGCGGTGGGGGAGGGGGCCGAGCGGCTCAAGGCCATGCGCCTCCCGCTCGGGGAGGGGGTGGCGGGGAGCGTGGCCGCCACCGCCGAGCCGCTGCTCGTCCCCGACGTCCGCGCCGACCCCCGCTTCGCCGCCCGGTTCGACGACGCCTCGGGGATCGTGACCGGCAGCCTGCTCGCCGTTCCCCTGCGCTCGAAGGGGAGGGTGCTCGGCGTGGTGGAACTCGTGAACCCCCGCGGAGGCCACCCCTTCGACACGGCCGACCAGAGGACCCTGGAGGCGCTGGCCGACTACGCCGCCATCGCCATCGACAACGCCCGGGCCTACGAGCGCATCCAGGAGCTCACGCTCCGCGACGAGCACACCGGCCTCTTCAACTCCCGCCACCTCTGGCGGCAGCTCGAGCTGGAGGTGGAGCGAACCGCCCGCACGGGCCGCCCCTTCTCGCTGGTCTTCGTCGACCTCGACCACTTCAAGCAGGTGAACGACCGGTTCGGCCACCAGGCCGGGAGCGCCGTGCTGCTCGAGGTCGGTGCGCTCATCCGCTCGTGCATCCGCACCATCGACGTGCCGGTGCGCTACGGCGGTGACGAGTTCGTGGTGCTCCTGCCCGAGACCGACCGGGCCCGCGCCAGGGAGGCGGCCGAGCGGATCCGGTCGGCCATGGAGGGGGCGCTCTTCCTGGGCTCCGGCGGCCCCGGTCTCCAGGTCACGGCGAGCTTCGGGCTCGCCACCTGCCCGGACGACGGTGACACGGCGGAGAAGGTGGTCCACGCGGCCGACGCAGCCATGTACCGCGTCAAGGAGTCGACGCGGAACGGGGTGGCCTCGGCCGGAGGGTGAGCCGGTCCGGCGCTACCGGTCCTGCACGGCCACGGTGCCACGCAGGACGGCGTCGTTCACCTGGACCTTGGCGCCGTCGCGCAGCGTCTTCAGCCAGGCGGTCTCGACCTCGCTCTGGCGCCGGGAGCCGAGCCGCGCGGCCACGTCCTCGCGCTGCTGGGCGTAGAGGGCGGGGTCGGGGCGCTGGCGCTCCTTCACCTGGGCCACCACCGGTCCGGTCGGCGTGGCGTACACGGAGGGGAGGACCTGCCCGGCGGTGGTTGCGGCGGCCGCGGCGGCGTAGAGGCCAGGGGCCTCGCCCAGGCCGGGCGCGTTGCCCCCGGCCGGGTTGAAGAGCCCGGTGTCGCGGGCCACCACGGGCTCGCCGCCCAGCATCGGGCCGACCTTCTTGGCGTCCGGCTGGGCGATCGGGAAGAGCACCTCGAGCTTCTTGCCGGCCTTCACCTGGGCCAGCGCCTCGCGGGCCCGGCGGTCGACGATCTTCTCGGCGCCCTGGATCTCCAGGATCTCCCGGGCCAGGGCCTTCTCGACCTCCTTCAGCGGGACGACGCGCCCCTCCTCGACCGCCTCGACCTGGATCACGTGCCAGCCGAAGCGGGTGCGGACCGGGCCGGAGACCTCGCCCGGCTTGAGCGCGAACGCCGCGTCCTCGAAGGGCTTGGCCATGAGGCCGGGGCCGAAGAAGCCCAGGTCTCCCCCCTTCTCGCGGGAGGCGGTGTCGTCGGAGACCTCCTTCGCCACCTGGGCGAAGGGCTCCTTCTTGACCCGCTCGGCGTACCCCTCGACCTTCTTCTTGGCCGCATCGTCCTGCGCGGCGGGAGCGCCCTCGGGGACGCGGACCAGGATGTGGCGCGCCTTGACCTTCTTCTTCACGTCGTAGCGGGCCGCGTTGGTCTCGTAGGCCTTCTTCACGCGCGCGGCGTCGGCCGAGAGCAGCGCCGCCACCTCGGCGTCGGTGACCTTGACCTCCTTGCGCGCCCCGGCGACCGGGAAGCGGACGTAGGCGAGGTTCACCCGGTCGGCGTCGGTCATCCAGGCCGCACGGATCTCCTCCTCCGACACCAGCGCGTTCTCGCGGATGAGCGCGGTCATCTTCTGGAAGAGCAGGTCCTCCACCATCCGCTCCTCGAAGCGCGACTCGGACCCATAGGCCTGGCGGACCGCCCGCCGGTAGAGCTCGATGTCGAACTTCCCGTCGGTCTGGAAGCTGGGGATGGCCCAGACGGCGCGGTTGATCTCGTCGGGGGTCACGCGGAGGCCGCGTCGCTTGGCCTCCTGGACCACCAGCACCCGATCGACGAGCTGGTTCATCGCCACGTTTCGCAGGCCGAGCTGGTCGGCGAGCTCGCGGGTGAAGGTCTGCCCCATCCGGGCCTGGTAGGTCCGGAAGAGGTTGCCGTAGGCCTCCTCGTAGTCGGCGGGGGCGACCACGTAGCCGTCGATCTCGACCGCCGAGTGGGCCGAGAGACCATCGACCTGGCAGCCCTGGGAGCCGGGGCCGAAGCTGACGACGAACACGACGATGATGATGCCGAAGAGCACGTAGGTGAGGACGCTGCGGCTCTTCGAGCGAAGGATGTCCAGCATGAGGTAGAACGCTCCCGCGGGGTGGGCTTTGCGTCGGCGGCAGGCAGCCGCGACGGGGTTGAACAAGTAGGTCGAGAAGCGCTAAAATGCAAGGGTTTTAAAGGAATGGGCGGGAGGCGGGCGGGAGGCCGGAGTCGCTTTGTTCGCACTGCTGAAACGGTACCGGGAAGTGGTCGTCGTGGTGGTCGTCGCCGTGATCCCGCTGGGCATCTTCCTCGCCCACGCCAGACACCCCGGCGACCGGACCGCGCTCGACAGGTTCGTCCTCACGGTCACGAGCCCCATCGAGAGGAGCGTGGACTGGGCCATCACCGGGGCCATGAAGACCTGGCAGGGCTACGTCTGGCTGCGCGGGACCGAGCGCCGGGCCCGGGAGCTTTCACGCGAAGTGAACGAGCTGCGGGCCGAGAACGCCGCGCTGGTCCAGCTTCGGGCCGAGAACGAGCGGCTCTCGCGGCTGCTGGCCTTCGCGCGCTCCCGCCCGGAGCACCGGGCCGTGGGGGCGCGGGTCATCGGCACCCGCATGGACCCCAAGGGACTCCAGCTCGTCACCATCGACCGCGGCTCCGACGACGGGGTGCGCCGGATGATGCCGGTGGTCACGACCGGCGGCGTGCTGGGGCGCATCCACACGCTGGGCGCGCGCAGCGCCGACGTCCTCGTCCTCTCCGATCGCAACAGCTCCATCGCGGCCCGCGTGGAGCGCTCCCGGGCCCGCGCCAACGTCCGTGGGCTGGGAGCGCCCGGCCCCTGCAGGCTCGAGTACGCGCTCCGCTCCGACGACCTCATCGAGGGGGACGAGCTCGTCACCTCGGGGACGGACGGGGTCTTCCCGCACGGGCTGCCGGTGGGGCAGGTCACCCGGGTGAAGCGGGGCGGCCACGGCCTCTACCAGGCGGCCGAGGTGCTCCCCGCGGTGGACGTGAACCGGGTCGAGGAGGTGGCGGTGCTGGTCGCCATCGATGCGCCGGACGCGGCGCCTGCGGCCAAGGCCCCCGAGCCATGAACGCCTCCCTGCGCGTGCCGCTGGCCTCGGTCGCGGCCCTCCTCCTCGTGGCCATCGGGGCCTCGGCCACCCGGCAGCTCTCCGGCGGAGCGGTCTCGGTCGCGCTGGCCGTGCCGGTCGTGGTCTGGCTGGGGCTCGAGACCACCGTCATCGAGGGAGCCGTCGGCGCCGTGCTGGTCGGCGTCATCCTCGATGCCTCCGCCGGCGGTCCGGGAGGCCTGCTCGCCTTCCTGTCGGTCCTGGTCTTCGTCGGGGTCCGTGCCGGGGCCGGGACCTTCGACGCCCGCACCCCGCTCGGCTTCGGGCTGCTCTCCGGGGTCGCCACCCTGGGCATGGGGCTCGGCGCCCTGCTGCTCCTGCGCTACGTGTCCCCGGAGGCGACCGCGCCGGGATGGAACCTCCTCGGCCGCGTGACGGTCGAGGCGCTGCTCACCGGGCTCGCCGCGCCGGCCGTGAAGTGGGTGCTCGACCGCGTGCTCTCCCCGGGTCACCGGGAGCAGCCCGGGTTGCTCCGGTGAGTGGGCGGCGATGGCCCTGACGTCCTCCACCCCGCGCGGCGACGGCGCCACCCGCCTCCTCTGGATGGCAGGGTTCGCCGCACTGGCATTCCTCGTCCTGCTCTCGCGCCTCTACCAGCTGCAGGTGCTCCGCGGCGAGGAGTACCGGGTCAAGGCCGAGGAGAACTTCGTGAAGGAGCTGCGGGTCCCGGCCGACCGCGGCCTGGTCCTCGATCGCAACCGCAGGGTCCTGGTGGACTCGCGCCCCAGCTACGACGTGGTGCTCATCCCCTACTTCTGCGGGAAGGGCTGCGACGAGGTGGTCACCCGGCTGGCCACGCTGCTCTCCTTCTCCTTCGACGAGGAGGAGCGGGTTCGCGAGCACCTGCGCACCGCCCGCGGCCTGGTGCGCTTCCGCCCCTTCACCGTCAAGGTGGACATCTCGCGCGACGAGCTCGACGTGGTCGAGGCCAACCGCATCGAGCTCTCCGGCGCCGTGGACGTCCTGCCCACCCCGCACCGCAGCTACCGCCACGGCATCTGGGCCAGCCACCTCCTCGGCTACATGAACGAGGTGGGCGCCGAGGAGCTCGTCCGGCTCAACGCCGAGATCGAGAAGGCGGGCGAGGACGTCCAGCCCTACCAGGCGCGCGACTTCGTGGGGCGGCGCGGGCTCGAGAAGCGCTACGAGAAGGACCTGCGCGGCGTGGACGGGATCCAGCGGGTGGTGGTGGACGCGCGCGGGAACGCCAAGCGGGAGAGCGACCTCATCCCCGAGTCGCAGCGCTTCGAGCCCTCCGTCCCGGGGAACAACCTGGTCCTCTCCATCGACTGGCGGCTCCAGGAGTTCGCCGAGAAGACCTTCCCGGCCACCGCCGGGGCGGTGCTGGCGCTCGACGCCCGCACCGGATTCCTGCTCGCCCTGGTGGACCGGCCGGCCGTGGATCCCAACAAGATGGCCGGGCGCATCAGCCGCGCCGAGCTGGCCGAGATCCGGGCCGACCCGCTCCAGCCCGAGCTCTTCCGCGCCATCCAGCAGCACTACCACCCGGGCAGCACGTTCAAGGTGGTCACCGCCATCGCCGCGCTGGAGGAGGGGGCGCTGCGCCCCGGCGGCACGGTCTACTGCCCGGGCCGTTACACCCTGGGTGGACACACCTGGCGGTGCGACAAGGAGAGCGGCCACGGTCAGGTGGACCTGGAGCACGCGCTGGGGGCCAGCTGCGACGTCTTCTTCTACGCGCTGAGCGACCGCATGGGCACCGACAAGATCGCCCGCTGGGGCGCGCTGCTCGGCCTGGGGAAGCCCACCGGCCTGGATCTACAAGGCGAGATCCCGGGCGTCATGCCCGACGAGGCCTGGCACGACGCGCACCAGCCCGGCGGGCACCAGCACGGCATGTCGCTCAACATCTCCATCGGGCAGGGGGACGTCAACGTGACGCCGCTGCAGCAGCTGGTGCTCTACGGGGCGCTGGCCACCGGCAAGATCTGGCGCCCCCAGGCGGTCCTGCGCATCGAGGACCCCAGGGGCGACGTGCTGAAGGAGTTCCCGCCCGACGTCCGGGGTACGCTCCCGGTGAAGCCGGAGACCCGGGACGCCGTGATGAAGGGGCTGCTCGCCGCGGTGAACCAGCCCTTCGGGACCGCCTACGGGATGCGCATGAAGGACGTGGTCATGGCCGGCAAGACCGGCACCGCACAGGTGGTGAAGCTGGGCGCCAAGCGGCTCAAGGCCTCCCAGATCGCCTACTTCCACCGCGACCACGCCTGGTTCGCCGCCTTCGCGCCGGCCGAGGACCCGGAGATCGTGGTGGTGGTCCTGAACGAGCACTCCGGCTTCGGCTCCTCCAACGCCGCGCCCACCGCCGCCGCGGTGGTGCGCAAGTGGCTCGAGCTGAAGGAGGAGGACGCCCGGGCGCGGGAGGGCGTGCAGCGCCCCGCCGTCTCCCCCCCTCGGCTCCGCCCCCTCCCGCCCCGCCTCCCTCTCCGCCCAGGGCGCAGAAGCCGGCGCGCGCCGGGGCCGCCCTCACCGACGGGGGGCGCCGTGGCGCTTGATCTCTCCGGGCTGGCCAGCCTGGGCGCGCCGCGCCAGCGCTCCATCGCCCGCTTCCCCTGGCACGTGGCCCTCCTGGCGCTCTCCATCTGCGCGGTGGGGGTATGGAACCTGGCCTCGGCCTCCCGCAGCTCGCACGTGGACATCTGGATCACCCAGGCCACCTGGATGGCGGTGGGGCTCTTCCTGGCGCTCATCGTGGTGCTGGTGGACCACCGGCTCTTCCGGCGGGGGGCCTGGATCTTCTACGGGGTGGTGGTGGTGCTGCTCCTCGTGGTGCTCTGGAAGGGCCGGGTGATCATGGGCGCCCGGCGCTGGATCAGCCTCGGCCCGGTGGGCTTCCAGCCCTCCGAGCTGGCCAAGATCGCCGTCATCCTGGTGCTGGCGCGCTGGTTCTCCACCGACCGGGAGAGCGATCCCCGGCGCGGCCCCCGCGGGCTCGCCGGCATCGCCATCCCGGCGGTGCTGGTGCTCGTCCCGGCCCTGCTCGTGCAGAGGCAGCCCGACCTGGGAACGGCCCTCATCACCGTGGCCGTCGGCGCCACAATGATCCTCTTCGCCGGGGTGCGCTGGAAGACGCTCTTGGTCCTGGGCACGGCGGTGATCCTGGCGGCCGCGGCGGCCTGGCCGCACCTCAAGCCCTACCAGCGCAAGCGGGTGGAGACCTTCCTGAACCCGGAGGGGGACGTGCTGGGCGCCGGGTACCACGCCAGCCAGTCGATGATCGCCGTGGGATCGGGGCAGGGGTTCGGGAAGGGCTGGGGGCAAGGAACGCAGACCCTGCTCTCCTTCCTCCCCGAGCAGCACACCGACTTCATCTTCTCGGTCTGGGCCGAGGAGCACGGCTTCGCCGGGGCGCTGGTGCTCCTCACGCTCTACTTCGCGCTGGTGGGCTCCGGCGTCACCATCGCCATGAACGCGCGCGACCGCTTCGGGCAGTTCGTGGCGGTCGGGGCCACGGCGCTGGTGTTCTGGCACGCGTTCGTCAACCTGGGAATGGTGACGGGCGTGCTGCCTGTGGTGGGCGTGACGCTCCCCCTCATGAGCTACGGGGGAACGTCGGTGCTCGTGGTCTTCGCCGCGCTGGCGCTGCTCGCCAGCGTGGGGACGAAGAGGTTTGCAAACTAGCTCGCCGCTTTCCGCACGCTCTCCAGCAGCCGCGTCCTGTCGGACCCGATCACGGTGTCGATCACCTTCCCGCCCTTGAACACGAGCAGGGTCGGGATCGACCGGACGTTGAACTTCTGGGCCACGGCCTGGTGCTTGTCGATGTCCATCTTGCCGACCTTCACCTTGCCCTTGTAGTCGACGGCGATCTGCTCGACCACCGGCGCGATGGCCTTGCAGGGCCCGCACCAGGTGGCCCAGAAGTCCACCAGGACCGGAATTTCACTCTTCAGCACCTCGTTGTCGAAGGTGCCGTCCTCGAGGGTCACGACGTCGCTGGTTGCCATGCCGGCTGTCCTAATCCTTCGGCCGATCCCTGGCAAGCGGCACGGATGGCGTGCTAGGTTGCTGCCTCGACGCAAGCTCCCGGAATGACCCACGATCTCTCCACGACAGGCGGCCTTCTCTTCGTCTCCCAGGCGCTGCTCGCCGCATGGGCGGGGCAGGGGCGGATCGACCTCGACGGCCGCTCCATCGCCCTCCTGGGCGGTCAGGCACGGGGGCGCCGCTACGCGCTCGTGCCGGCGGTCCGCTTCCTGCGCGTGGCGGGCGGTGGCGAGGACGCGCACGGGCTCGTCGCCCGGGTGAAGTCCCTCGACCAGGTCCGGGAGATCGGGGGCGAGGCCATGGCCGACTCGGTGGTGATGGGCGAGGTCGCCTACGAGGTGGAGCCCGGGTTCCTCGCCGAGGCGTCGGCCGTCGAGGCGGCCGCCCGCACCGCGCCGGCAGGGCCGGCCACGTCGACCTCCGCACCCTCCGCAGGCGGGTCGCCGGAAGAGCCGCGCGACCTCGACGATCGCCGCCGCGAGGCGGAAGCGCTGGCCCGGTTCCTCCTTGACAATCTTTCCTGACGGCCCCATCACGGTCCGTCGAATCCGCAGTCGCGATCGAGACAATCGATGAGCCTCCAGGTGCTTCGCTTCGCCGCCCTCTTCTACGCCGGGGCGGTCACGGCCTACGTCCTCTACTTTGCGCGCCCCCGGCACCTGGTGCTGGCCACGGTGGGGCAGTGGCTCCTCGCCGCCGCGTTCCTGGTCCAGGCCGCCGCCATCGGCCTCGGGTGCAAGGAGTACGGCGGGGCCGAGTTCTTCGGCCTGCGGGGCGGGCTGGTGTTCATGACCTGGCTGGCCGCCGGAGCGTCGCTCGTCGTGCAGCGGCTCTACCGCATCCCGGCCGTCGGGGCGTTCGTCACCCCCCTCATCCTGGTGGTCCTTCTCCCCACGCTCTTCCTCGTGAGGAAGGACTTCCCCTCCGACCTGCCCCCGGAGGTGCTGCGCCCCATGGTCACGGTCCACATCGTGACGGCGCTGCTCGGCGTGGCCCTCTTCGCCATCGCGGCGCTGGTGGCGATCATGTACCTCCTCCAGGAGCGGGAGGTGAAGGGCAAGCGCTTCGGCGCGCTCTTCTCGCGCCTGCCGTCGCTCGCCGCCCTCGATCAGCTGAACCAGCGGCTCGTCCGCGTCGGCTTCGTGGTCTACACGGTGGCGCTGCTCACCGGATCGGGCATGGCCAAGGTGGTCTGGAAGAGCGCCTGGCAGTGGGATCCCCAGCAAGTGAGCTCCCTCGTCATCTGGATCCTCTACGCGGCCATGGTCCAGCTGCGCCACACCGGCTGGCACGGCCGCCGCTTCGCGCTCCTCACCGTCGCCGCCTTCGGGCTGGTGGTCGGGTCCATGATCACGCTGAACGTCCTGCCCGACGGGACCACCCGCCACGGCGGCGACTTCTCGGGTGCCCGCAAATGACCGGTGGCCGCAACCTCCACCTGGTCGGGCTCTCCCACAAGAGCGCCCCGGTCGCCGTGCGCGAGAAGGTGGCGCTCTCCGGCGACGAGCTCAAGGAGGCGCTGGCCGGGCTGTCCGCGCGTCCGGGCGTCGGCGAGGTCATGGTGGTCTCCACCTGCAACCGGGTGGAGTGCTACGTCTACGGGGAGACGCTCGAGGAGGCCCGCCACTTCTTCCTGTCGCGCACCTGCGAGGCCAGCGGGCACCTCTACGAGCGCAGCGGCCGTGAGGCGATCCGCCACCTCTTCCGCGTGGCCTCGAGCCTCGACTCCATGGTTGTGGGGGAACCGCAGATCCTGGGGCAGGTGAAGGAGGCCTACGGACTGGCCGCGTCGGCCGAGACCGCCGGCGCCTACGTCTCCCGCCTCTGCAACCGCGCCTTCGCCACCGCCAAGCGGGTCCGCAGCGAGACCGAGATCGCCCGCGGCGCCGGCAGCGTCTCGCAGGTGGCGGTCGAGCTGGTCGAGAAGATCTTCGGGAACCTCAAGAACCGGGCGGTGCTGCTGGTGGGGGCGGGCAAGATGGGCGCGCTCTCCGCCAAGGCGCTGCGCGATCTCGGCGCCGACCGCATCCTGGTCACCAACCGCTCCCCGGAGCGGGCCCGCGCCCTGGCCGCCGAGATCGGCGGGGTGGCCGAGCCCTGGGACGGGCTCGTGAGCCTGCTCGCGCTCGCCGACGTGGTCATCGTCTCCACCGGCGCTCCCACCTACGTGATCACCCGGGAGCTGGCCTCCCAGGTCATGAAGGCCCGGCGCGGTCGCTCCGTCTGCTTCATCGACCTGGCGGTCCCCCGCAACGTGGACCCGGTCGTGGCGGAGCAGGACAACGTCTACTCCTACGACATCGACGACCTCCAGAAGGTGGTCGGCCAGACCCACGCCGCACGCGCCGAGGAGGCCATCCGCGCCGAGGCCATCGTGGAGGCCGAGGTGATGGCCTTCGCGCAGGAGCGGGAGACGCGCGCCGCGCTCCCGGTGCTCGCCGAGCTGCGCCGCCACGCCGAGCAGATCGCCCGCGCCGAGGCCGAGCGCACCCTCTCCCACCTGGGCGGGAAGCTCGACGAGAAGGGGCGCAAGAGCGTCGAGGCCATGGCCCAGGCCATCGTGAACAAGCTCCTCCACGGACCCACCGCGCGGCTCAAGGAGGCCGCGGCCTCCGGCGACAGCGACCTGCCCGGCGCCGCCGCCGAGCTGTTCGGCGTGGGAGAGGACGAGAAACCCCGCGCGCGAGGCCGTCCGGAGAGCGACTCCGGCGCCGCCGCCCACCCGGAGTCCCACCGATGATCGTCCGAATCGCCACCCGCCGCAGCGCACTCGCCAAGTGGCAGGCGCACCACGTCTCCGCCCTCCTCACCGCGCGTGAACCCGGGCTGGAGGTCCAGCTGCTCGAGCTCATGACCCGCGGCGACCGCATCCTCGACGTCCCGCTGGCCGAGGTCGGGGGCAAGGGGCTCTTCGTCAAGGAGATCGAGGACGCCCTGCTGCGTGGCGACGCCCAGGTCGCCGTCCACTCCATGAAGGACCTGCCGGCGGCCGAGCCGCCCGGCCTCGTCATCGCCGCCGTCCCGCTCCGCGAGGACCCACGCGACGCGCTGGTCTCCCACGGCAAGAAGCTCTCCGAGCTCCCCCGCGGGGCCCGGGTCGGGACCGCCAGCCTGCGCCGCTCGGCCCAGCTCCAGGCCATGCGCCCCGATCTCCGGATCGAGACCATCCGCGGAAACGTGGCCACCCGGCTGCGCAAGATCGACGAGGGGTTCGACGCCGTGGTGCTGGCCCACGCCGGCCTGCGCCGGCTCGGCCTCACCGACAAGGTGGCGCAGGTCTTCTCCATCGACGAGATGCTCCCCGCCGTGGCCCAGGGGGCGCTGGCCATCGAGGCCCGGCAGGACGACGCCGAGACCATGCGGCGCCTGGCCCCCCTGGAGGACGCGGCCACGCGGATCCAGGTCGAGGCCGAGCGCGGGTTCCTGCGCAAGCTGCAGGGCGGGTGCCAGGTGCCCATCGCCGGCCACGCCGAGGTGAAGGGGAGCCTGGTCCGCCTGCGCGGGCTCGTCGCCAACCTCGACGGCACGGTGATCATCCGCGGGGAGCGGTCCGGCCCGGTGGCCGACGCCGCGCAGGTGGGGCTGGAGCTCGCCGAGGAGCTCCTGGCCCGCGGCGCCGGGGAGATCCTCGGGAGCATCGAGAAGGGGCCGGGCCTGTCCGCCCCCAACCGGTGAGCGAGGCCGCGCCCAGGCTCGATGGCCGCCGGGTGGCGGTCACCCGCGGTGCGGGCGGGGACGATCCGCTGACGCTGCGGCTGCGCGAGCTCGGCGCCCAGGTGATCCACGTCCCGTCCATCGCCGTCGGGCCCCCCGAGTCCTGGGACGAGTTCGACGCCGCCCTGCACGACCTCGAGCAGTACGACTGGATCGCCTTCGCCAGCGCCACCGCGGTCGAGGCCACCCTCTCGCGCATCGTCGTGCTGGGACTGCCCCCGCCACCGGTGGGAACGCGCCTCGCCGCCGTCGGGAAGGCCACCGCCCAGCACCTCCACGACCGGCTGCGCGAGCCCGACCTTGTCCCGGAGCAGGCCACCGGCGCGGCGCTGGCCGAGGCCATGGCCCCCTTCGTGCGCGGGCGGCGCGTGTTCCTTCCCCGGGCCGCCGAGGGGCGCCCGGAGCTCGCCGAGGGGCTCACGGCCGCGGGCGCCGACGTGGTCGCGGCCACCTGCTACCGCACGGTGGCGGCCCCGGCCTACGCGGTGGCGCCGCTGGCCGAGGCCATCCTGGGTGGACGAGTCGACGCGGTGACCTTCGCCTCTCCCTCGGCCGTGAAGAGCGTGGTCGCGGCGCTGGGGCCCCGGGCGGCGCTCCTCGAGCACTGCGTGCTCGCGGCCATCGGGCCGACCACCGCGGCGGCGCTCCAGGAGTGCGGGCTGCGGGTCGCGGTGACGCCGGAGATCTCGACCGCGCCGGCCCTGGCCGACGCCGTGGCGCGCCACCTCGGTCCCAGGATCTAGGCCGGCTTCTTCTTCCGCGCCTCGCGCCGGGCCCGCTTGGCCGCCAGGAAGCCGGTGCGGCGCCGCTCCTCGACCTTCTCCTTCTGCGTGGGCACGGGGCGCGCCACCGGGGGGGCCTTCCGCTCCGGTTCGCGCTTCGCCCCGGGCTGGAGGGTCCACCAGAAGAGCCGCTTCACCACCAGCGTGGCGTAGGCGCCGGGGGGGAGGGTGAAGGCCAGGTTCACCCGCAGGCGACCCCGGTTCAGCTCGTCCTTGCGTGCCTCGCCCACCACCAGCTTCCCGGGGTGGACCAGGAGCGGCCGTTCCTCGTGGTCGAAGTGGATCTGCGGGGCGTCCTTCACGCGCAGGTCGGCGAGCGTCTGGCCCTCCCGCTCCAGCACCGAGAGGGCCGCCCGCTCCATGCGGGGGTCCTCGAACTTCGAGCCGGGGGCGAGGAGCGGGAAGGTGCGGCCGCGCAGCTCGTGGGCCAGCTCCCTGTCGAGCTCCCGAGGGAAGAGCAGCGTCCCGGCCTGGTAGCGGATGGAGACCAGGCGGGCCACGCCCACCACCTCGCGCAGGTAGGCCTTCACCCCCTCGTTCCAGAGCCAGCTCTGGTAGGCGAAGACTTGAAGACCGCGCCAGCGCGGCTCGGTGCGCAGGAAGGCGCCCAGGAAGTCCTCGGGGTGCTTGCGGAGGTAGCGCAGCACCATGTCGTAGCGCTCGGCGCCGGGGTGGGGGTTGTGCAGGTCCCACTTGCCCCAGTTCTCCTTCCAGAACTGCTTCACCTTGGCGTCGGTGGTGCGGTCCAGCTCGCTGGGGCGCGCCAGGAAGTTCTTGAGCGCCATCTCGTGCTCGCCCCGCATCAGGTCCTTCACCAGGAATCCCTGGCCGTGCTTCAGGGAGCCGAAGCGCTGGGAGTCGAAGTAGTCGATCACCCCGATGCGCCGCACCTCCGCCATGGAGGCGGTGAGCCGGGCCACGTCGTCCTCGGAGAGGTCGCGGACGGTGACGGCGAAGCGGTTCGAGGTGGTGTTGGCGGCGGAGAGCGCCTCGGCGGTCCGCCCCAGGAGCTTGAGCCGGAGGTCCGGTTCCTGGAGGTCCACCTGGGTGCCGCGCACGGCCACGAGCTGCGTGGTCCGCCCCTGCTTGTCCTTCAACCCGCAGTAGCTCACGTCGGCCGACTGGACCCGGGCCGCCGCGCGCAGCCGCTCCACCGCCTCGAAGGTGGAGAGCTTCTGCTTGTCCATGAGGTAGACGAACCACTGGCCGCGCGGGTCGGGGTCGAACCGCCACGACTCGGTGACGGAGAAATCCTCGGGGAGCTGCTTGAGCTTCATGGCTTCCGGTAGAAGAGGACGATGGTCAGGCAGTGGAACTCGTTGTCGCTGGACTGCGAGACCACGCGATCCACGATCTCCAGATCCGCGTTGGCCTGGAGCCACCGTGTGATGGACTCCCCCAGTTCCTCGCGCTCCTTGGCCTTGGTGGCCGAGAAGACCTTCACACCGGTGAACCGCATCGCGCGCACCTCGCTCACGCCGCACCCACGTCCAGCGCGTGACCCACTCCCTCGATATCTTTGCCTCACCCGAAGGCGGGTGTCAAACCACCAATACCGCCAACCCGCCGATATCGCGGTCGATTTCGCCTCGTTGAACCGCCCGGGATCCGCGTGGTATTCCCGGCACCCATGCTCATCGACCTGCACGTCCACAGCCGGCACACGCCGGGCTGTTCCCTCTCGCCCCTGGAGGTGGTCCGCCGGGCCCGGGAGGCGGGGCTCGACGGCGTGGTCTTCACCGACATGAACACCATGGACGGGCTCGCCGAGATCCGCGAGGCGGGAAAGGCCGAGGGATTCCTGGCCCTCTGCGGCGTGGAGATCGCCACCGACCGTGGCCACTACCTTGCCTTCTTCCCCGACCCGGAGAGGGCCCCCGCACCCCCTCAGATTTTCGGGACGCCCCCCTGGCCGGTCCATGAGGTCATCGCCAAGGTCACCTCGTTGGGGGGAGCCGTGGTGGCCGCCCACCCGTACGACCGGTCGATCGAGCGCCCGGGAGGGGACGTGGTCTTCAGCCTGGAGGGGCTCTCGGCCGTCGAGGGGCTCGACGCGCGGCGCAAGGCGGCCGTGAACGACCTGGCCGTCGAGGCGGCCGATCACATGGGGCTGCCCTGCGTGGGAGGGTCCGGCGCGAAGGAGTCGCTCGCCGAGATCGGAAAGGCTGCCACGCTCTTCCGCGACCCTGTGCGGAGCGAGGCCGACCTCGTGGCCCAGCTCAAGGCCGGGACCGTCTTCAGCGTGGCCATGGGCGTGACGCCCGGGCCGCCCGAGGTGCGGTCGCCCCGCGGACCAGGCGACCGGCGCGCCGATCGGGGCGGGGACCGCGGAGGAGACCGGGGCGGAAGGGATCGCGGGCGGGGCCGCGGCGACTCCCGCGGACCGAGGCGGGACCGGTAGCCCTAGCTCAGTTGCCCTTCGGCTTTCCCTTCCCGGAGTCGAGCCGGACCAGCCGGTCGTCCTGGAAGACGGCCTTGCGGGTGCTGTTGGTCCAGTGCCACTCCTCGGTCCGGGCCGGCCTGTCCATCACGATGCGGTCGGGGTAGCCCCAGGCCATGGCCACGGCCTCCCGGGTCATCCCCTCCACGAGCGCCTTCTCCCGGATGGCATCCCGGACCGACTCCGGGAGCGCTGCGTAGATCGCGGTCGGGTCGTCCGGGGTGAGCACCCGCCCGACCTCGGCGAGGACGTCGGCGGCGCTGGTGCTCTCGGTGGCGAGGACGAGAACCGCCGGTTTCGCAACCCCCTCCACCGTGGCGAGCAGCCAGGGGTTGTAGCGCGGCGTGGTGATGGGTCGGCTCCAGGCGATGGTCCCGGTGGGGAACTGGACCCCGTCCACGAAGACGGGCGTGCCCGGCGAAAGGATGCGCGTCGCCGGGGGCGGCGTGATGGGGGTGCCGTCGGGAGACTCGAGGACCTGGAGCTCCCCGACGGGCCGGTCGGAGAGGAGCACCCGCGAGCCGTCCCCGAAGAATGGGGCCACGTACACGGCGACCCGGAGGTAGCGGGGCTGGCGGGCCAGCGAGCGGACCACCGACTCGCGACCCTCCGGGGGCAACTGGGAGGGGGGCACGCAGGCCGGGAGCAGGGCGAGTGCGGCGACGACGGCGAGACGGCGCATGTGCCATCTCTACCCCATCGGGTCCGCGCCGGCACTAGACTCATCCCATGGTGGATCTCACCCAGAACGGGCTTCAGGTACTGGAGCGGCGTTACCTCCTCCGCGACGACTCCGGCCGGCCGGTCGAGACCCCGGCCGCCATGTTCCGCCGGGTTGCGTCCGGGGTGGCCCAGGCCGAGGCGCCCGCCGACCGGGAAGGCTGGGCGGAGCGGTTCGAGCGCCGCATGTCGGCGCTGGAGTTCCTCCCCAACTCGCCGACCCTCATGAACGCCGGGCGCCCGCACGGTCAGCTGGCGGCCTGCTTCGTCCTCCCGATCGGCGACGACCTCGAGCAGATCTTCGACGCGCTCAAGTGGGCGGCCCTCATCCACCAGTCGGGCGGCGGCACCGGCTTCTCCTTCTCCCGGCTGCGCCCCCGCGGCGACCTGGTGCGCACCACCCACGGCGTGGCCAGCGGCCCGGTCTCCTTCATCCGGGTCTTCGACGCGGCCACCGAGACCATCAAGCAGGGAGGGGTCCGGCGCGGCGCCAACATGGCGGTGCTGCGCGTGGACCACCCCGACATCCTCGACTTCGTCGACGCCAAGCGGGGCCCGGGGCTCGGCAACTTCAACGTGTCGGTGGCGGTCACCGACGCCTTCATGGACGCGGTCGGGGCGGGGCGCAGCTTCAAGCTCCTCCACCCGCGCACGGGAGCGGTGGTCCGGGAGGTGCCGGCGCGCGACCTCTTCCGGCGCATCGCCGAGGACGCCTGGGGCTCCGGGGAGCCGGGGCTCCTCTTCCTCGACCGGGTGAACGCGGCCAACCCCACGCCCGACCTGGGCGCGATCGAGAGCGTGAACCCCTGCGGCGAGCAGCCGCTCCTGCCCTTCGAGGCCTGCACGCTGGGCTCGGTGAACCTGGCCGGGATGGAGCGGGGCGGCGAGGTGGACCGGGATCGGCTCTCGGCCACGGTGCGCGACGGGGTGCGGTTCCTCGACGACGTGCTCGACGTGAACGTATGGCCGCTCCCGCAAGTGGCCGAGATCTCCCGCCGCAACCGCAAGATCGGCCTCGGGGTGATGGGGTGGGCCGACCTGCTCGTCCGGCTCGGCGTGGCCTACGACGAGCCCCGGGCCCTCGAGCTCGCCGAGGAGGTCATGTCCTTCGTGCAGCGCGAGGCCCGCGCCGAGAGCGAGCGGCTGGCCGGGGTGCGCGGCCCGTTCCCGGGGTGGAAGACGAGCGCGCCCGCCTCCCGCGGGGAGCCCCCACGGCGCAACGCCACCGTCACCACCATCGCGCCGACCGGTACACTCTCCGTCATCGCCGGATGCTCGTCGGGCATCGAGCCCCTCTTCGCGGTGGCCTACGTGCGCCACGCCCTCGACGGCGTGGATCTCCGCGAGGAGCACCCGCTGCTGGCCGGGCGGCTCACCGGTCCGGGGAGGGAGGCCGCGCTCGCCGCGGTCCGCGCCGCCGGGAGGGCCCGCGGGGTCCCGGGCGTGCCGGCCGACGTGGAGCGGCTCTTCGCCACGGCCCACGACGTCTCGCCGGAGGCCCACGTCCGCATGCAGGCGGCCTTCCAGCGCCACGTGGACAACGGGGTCTCGAAGACCATCAACCTGCCGGCCGCCGCGCCGGTGGAGGCGGTGGAGCGAGCCTTCCGGCTGGCCCACGAGCTGGGCTTGAAGGGAATCACCGTCTACCGGGACGGAAGCCGGGAGGGGCAGGTGCTCACCACCGGCCTGCCCGGGACCGAGTGCCCGGCCTGCGGCGCCACCCTGGCACGCAGCGGCGGCTGCATGACCTGCCGCTCCTGTGGCTACGGGACCTGCGAGACGACGGAGTAGCGCGTGGGCGCCGATCTCCAGAAGCCCGAGGCCGGAGCGGCCACCCCTGGCCCCTGGGCCTTCGCGCTGGCCTTCGCAGTCGCCGTGGGGGCCTACACCTTCGGTCTCGACTCCATCAACGCCCCGACCATCGGCGACGAGCCCCTCTACATCCAGATCACCCGGGTCACGGCCGCGTCGGGGCGCTGGCTTCCCCTCCTGTCGGAATCGGGCATCACCGACACCAAGCCCCCGCTCCTCTTCTGGCAGGGCATCCTCTCCACCCGGTGGGGAGCGGACTGGGATCTCTGGCACCTCCGGCTCCCGGTCGTGGCGACGAGCCTCCTCACCGCGCTGGTCGCGGGACTCCTGGCCGCCCGGATCGGGGGGAGGGCGGCCGGGCTCCGCGCCGGGCTCGTCTTCCTCGGATTCCTGTCCACCATCCAGCACGGGCGCCCGTTTCTCACCAACGCGGGGGAGACGCTGTTCCTCTTCCTCCCGCTCCTGCTCGTGCACGGAAGGGAGCGGACCGGCTTCCTCCTCGCGCTGGCCTGCGGCCTCTCCCTCGGCGTGGCCGGCCTCTTCAAGGCCTTCTTCCTGGTGGTCCCCGGAGCCTTCGGGCTGGCCCTCGTCCTCCTGCACCGGGACGGGTGGGAACTGCGACCCTTCCTGCGGCGCCGCCTCGCCTTCCTCGCCGTGGCCTCGATCGTCGGGCTGGCCTCGTTCGGCCTTTGGCCCCTGCTCGACCCGCGTCCGGACGAGGTCTGGTCGCAGTTCGTGCTCGCGGAGAGCGCCCGCAAGCTCAAGTTCTCCACCTTCGTCTCCGGCCTCTTCTCGGGGGAGGAGGCCCTCTGGCAGATCTGGCTCGGCGATCTCAAGAACGCCGGCATCTACCTCTTGCTCCTGCTCGCCCTGCTCCGCGACCTGTGGCGCAGGAGGCGCGCGCTCACCGCCGACGAGCGGGAGCTCTGGCTCTACGTCCTCGCGTTCCTCGTCGTCTACACCTTCCCCACCCAGCGGCAGCCCAACTACCTGCTTCCGACGATGGCGGCGCTGGCGGTGCTCCTCGCCCTGCGCTGGGACGACCTTCCCCCCCTGGCCTTCCGGGCGACGCTCCTCTTGCTCGCCGTGGCCGGGCTCGGCCTCCCGGCCTTCGAGTGGCTCATCGCCCGGAGGCTGGGGGCGTCGCCGTTCGGAGCGACCGCCGTCGTGCTGCCGGTGGCGCTCGGGTTGCTGGCCGTCGCGGGCATCCGCTGGCCCCGGTTCGGCCGGGAGGCCCTGCCGTACCTCGCCCTGATCGCGCTCGCGGCCGGGAGCGCCGTGGTCACGCCCTTCGCGCGCCCCTTCCCGCCCACCGCCATCGCCGAGGTGCGTGGCCGGCCGGTGCTCGTGCCCGACCGCTTCCTCCAGACCCAGGAGCGGTATCGCTTCCTCCTGCCCGGCGCGGACGTTCGTGGTTATCCCTGCCCGGGTGGCCCGGTGCGCTGCCCGCCTCCCGACCCGGGAGCCGGCACGCACGCGGCGCTCTACCTCGACGCCGGCGAGCCGACCCCGCCGGGCTGGGAGGTGGTGGCGGAGCGGCCCCACTTCAAGGGGCGGCACACCACGGCCCAAATCCTGGAGATCATCGGCGGCCGCACCGAGCTGCTCGTCGAGCGGCTGGTGCTGGCGCGGCCGGCCAGGGCGCCGCTGCAGAAGGCGGACTAGCCGGGGTCACGACCCGGCCGGGTAGGGATGGAGGCCGCGGCCCACCGGGTCCCCTTGCCAGCCCTTCGGCGCGAGCCCACCATCGTCCAAGAGGGGTCCGCCATGGGGAGACCGGGCGTCCTGCTCATCGCCGTGCTCGCGCTGGGGTCCGCCGGCTGCCTGCGGTTCCTCTTCCCCGACTACGAGTGCGCCGACGAGTGCTTCCCGGGGGAAACCACCTGTGGAGGCGATTCCACCCAGTTCTGCATCCTCGAGCCGCTCTTCGGATGCCTGGTCTGGTGGGACGACGTGAACTGCGCCGACCGCGGGGCCGTCTGCGTCGACGCGGAATGCGTCTGCCCGGAGGGCGCCTCTCCCTGCGGGCCGGACGCCGTCTGCAGCTACACGATCTGGGACCCGCAGAACTGCGGGGGATGCGGGATCGTCTGCGAGGGCGCCTGCGTGGACGGCGGGTGCGTGACCTCGGGAGGCCCGAGACCTCCGGCGCAGTCGCGCTAGTCTTCCTCTTCCTTGGCCTCGAGGAAGCGCCGCCCCAGCTCGTGGGAGCGCTGCGTGGCGGCCTCGACCGCGTTCATGAGCGTGGTGCGGAGGCCGCCGGCTTCCAGCGTGTGGAGGCCAGCGATGGCGGTGCCGCCCGGGCTCGTCACCTGGTCCTTCAGCCGCCCCGGGTGCTCGCCGGTCTCGATGAGGAGCTGGGCCGAGCCGAGCACGGTCTGCGCGGCCAGATCCTGGGAATTGCGCCGGTCGAGCCCCATCTTCACGCCGGCGTCGGAGAGGGCCTCGATGATGAGGAACACGTAGGCGGGGCCCGAGCCGGAGAGGCCGGTGACCGCGTCGAGGAGCACCTCGTCCACGACCACGGTCCGTCCCACCGCGTCGAAGAGGGCCTTGGCCTGGTCCATGTCCTCCGGGGTGGCGTGCTCGCCGGCCGAGATGGCGGTGGCGCCGGCGCCCACCAGGGCCGGGGTGTTGGGCATGGTGCGGATGATGCGGACGCCGTGCCCGACCTTGCGCTCGACCGCGGCCAGCGGGACGCCGGCGGCGATGGAGATGACCAGCTTGGAGTCGTCCAGGGCCGGCGCGATCTCGACGAGCACCTTGTTCATCACCTGCGGCTTCACCGAGAGCACCACGATGGCGGCCTCCTGGACCGCCGCCAGGTTGTCGGACGTGGTGCGGACGCCGTAGCGCTTCTCCAGCTCGGCAAGCCGGTCCTTGCGCCGGTCGGTGAGGAGGATCTCCGGGGGCGAGGCGACGCCGGCGCGCAGCAGGCCCTTCACGAGGGCCTCGGCCATGTTGCCGGCGCCGAGGAAGGCGATGGTCTTTCCGAGTGGCATGGGGGCCACTCTAGCCGATGATGAAGTCCTCGCCCACGCCGCCGCCGCTGGCGAAGCGGTCGAGGGTGAAGCGGTCGAAGATCTCGTCCTTCTCCCGCCCGGTCATCCAGTCGGCCATGGCCTCGGTGACGGCCGGCGCCATCATGAAGCCGTGCCCCACGAAGCCGTTCAGCTGCAGGAAGTTGGCCGGGCCGGCCGCGCCCAGGATGGGGTTGTTGTCCGGGGTGACGTCGTAGCTCCCGGCCCACTGCCGCATGACCGGCAGGCCGGCGGTGAGCGGGACGTAGCCCACGAGCGCGCGGGAGAACCGGGCCAGGAAGCGCAGCGTCGAGCCGTGGGAGATGCCGGCCGGCTCGTCGGGATCTCCCATGCCACCCACGATCTCGCCGCGCTGGGACTGGGAGAAGTAGAGGCCGGTCCCGAGCGCCGAGACCAGCGGCCCGAGCCAGGGCTTCATGGGGCCGGAGACCAGGATCTCGTGGCGGGTGGGGCGGTTCGGCAGGGTCACCCCGGCGAGGCGCGCGACCTCCGGGCTCCAGGCCCCGGCGGCGTTCACCACCGTGTCGCAGCGAATCCGGCCGGACGCCGTCTCCACCGCGCGCACGAGCCCGCCCTGGACCTCGAGACCGGTGACCGGCGTGAAGGTGCGGACCGTGGCCCCGCGCGCCCGGGCCGCGTCGGCGTAGCCCCAGAGGAAGGGCCAGGGGAAGACCACGCCGTCGTCGGGGTTCCAGGAGGCGGCCACGAACCGGGAGCCGTCGAGCTGCGGGACCACGCCGCAGGCCTCCTCCGGGGAGAGGATGCGGGTGCGCATGCCCTGCTCCCGCTGGATGGCCTGGTTTCGCTCCAGCCGCTTCACCTGCGAGCCGTCGGGGGCCAGGAAGAGGTAGCCGCCGCGCCGGAACCAGCCGTTCACGCCGGTGTCGCCGGCGAAGGAGCCGAAGAGCTGCAGGGAGCGCAGCCCGAGCCGCACCATGGTGGGGGTGGACCACTGGGCGCGGACACCTCCGCCGTTCCGCCCCGAGGCGCCGGCGTTCAGGTAGCTCCGCTCCAGGACCACCACGTCGCGCACGCCGCGCAGCGTGAGCTGGTGGGCCAGCGAGAGGCCGAGGATGCCACCGCCGACGACGACCACGTCGGCCCGTTCCGGCACCGGGCCGGACGGCCCCGGGGGTGGGGGCGCCGGGAGCGACGGGACGGGGACCCCGTGATCGAAGGGGAGATCCTCCGGGTCGAGGGCGGCCAGCGTCCCGAAGTTCACCGGCTGTACCGGCGGACGGGGAGTGAACGAAGCGATCCCGGCGGGCGTGGCCCCGAGCCGGAGGAGCTCCTGCACGACGGCGTTCTGGCAGCTCTTCCCCTGGCATGGGCCGGTGCCGAAGCCGGTGTAGCGCTTCACCGACTCGAGGTCGCGGTGCCCGGCGGCGAAGGCGCGCCTCACCTCGGAGAGGGTCACGTCCTCGCAGGCGCAGAGGATCGTCTTACCCACGGGCGGCCTCACCGGCGCGGCGGCCCCAGGCCACCGCCTCCGCGGCCGAGACCGGGCGCGCCACCTCGCCCGCGGCGAGCAGGCCGGGGACCGGCGTCGTCCCGTCGGGAGCGACGCGCGGCGCGAAGGCCTCGATGCCCGCGTCCCAGTCCACGCCGACGCCGAGGGCCCGGAGGAGGTCCGGGCCCGGGGTGGGGGGCTCACCCTGCGCGACCACGTCGCAGGGGAGGGTGGTCCCGTCGGCGAGCAGGAGCGACTGCACGCGGGAGCGGCCGCGGGCCAGCGTCACGGCGCCGCGGACCAGGGTGGCGTCGAGCCCAGCGGAGGCGAACCGGGCGCGGAGGGCGGCCGCCTCCGGACCGGCGCCCAGGACGGCGACCCGGCGGCCGGGGAGGACGCCGTTCTCGGCGAGCGCCAGGGCGAGCGCGCGGCCGGAGTGGATGCCGGGGAGGTCGTTGCCCTCGAAGGTGGGCGGGCGGGCGTGCCCCCCGGTGCAGGCGACGATGCGGGCGGCGCGGACGAGCCGTGTTCGGGGGGGATCGTCGGAGACGAGGAGGCAGACCGGCGACCCGCCGTCGTGCCAGAGGCCGGTGGCGGTGGCGCCGAGCGCGACCTCGCCGCCGGCGGCGGCGACGGCGTGGACGACGTCGGCGGGCCAGGAGGCCGGGGCGGCCTCGGGCTCGAGGCCGGTGCGGAGCCGGCCGCCGGGGAGGCGGTCCCGCTCGACGAGGAGGACCCGCCTGCCGGCCGCGGCGAGGACCTCGGCGGCGGCCAGTCCAGCCGGCCCGGCGCCCAGGACCAGCGCCTCGAAGGATTCCGGCGAGACAGGAGGTCCAGGAGGAGGGGGCCTGCCGGGCATCCGACCGAACCCCGCCAGCCGCCGGGTGAAGGCGACCAGCGCCCGGTTCACCGGCAGCGGACGGGTGAACATGTGGTGCACGTCGAGCCCGCCGGGCGTGAGCGGGTCGATGACGCCGAGCAGGTCGTGGGCGGCGTCCGGCCAGGCGTTCTGGCTCTCGACCGCCATTCCGTCCCGGCACGGCGTCCTGCAGGCGCGGCGGTTGGGCTCTCCGTCCACGCGCACCAGGCAGGAACCGCAGCTCCCGGAGAGGCAGAAGGGTCCGCGGGGGCGGTGGTACTTGGCGCTCCGGGAGACGACCAGGCGCCCGGCCGCGAGCAGCGCCGAGGCCACGCTCTCGCCGGAGCGGGCCGGGACCGCATGGCCGTCGAAGGTGACCGTGCAGTCGGTCGCGAAGCGGGTGTCCTGGATGCGCGGCATGGTCGGACGCGCGCGGAGGATAGCCCCGGTGCGGCGCATCGGCCACGGTTATGAGAGGGGCCGTGGCGGTGATCTTCCTCTTCGTGGACGGCGTCGGGGCCGGCGGGCGCGATCCGGAGGTGAATCCGCTGGTCCGGGGCGACTTCCTGCTCTCGCGCTTCGCCGACGGCGGCGGGTCGCCGCTCCCGCGCGGGGGGAGGGCGGTGCTCGCCGACGCCTGCCTGGGGGTTCCCGGGCGTCCCCAGTCGGCCACCGGCCAGAGCGCCATCCTTTCCGGGGAGAACGCGCCCGGGGCCATGGGGCAGCACCTGCTCGGGTTCCCGAACGCGCGCCTGCGTTCCTGGCTCGAGCCGCGGTCGATCTTCCGGGCGCTGGCCGGGGAGGGGCGCGCGACCGCCTTCGCGAACGCCTACCCGGTGGCCCACCTGCACGCCCTGGGATTTCCCGCCGACGGGGAGCCGGAGCTTCCCATGGAGATCGTCCGGCGCCGGTCACGCGCCTCGGCGACGACGGTGGCCTTCGCGGCGGGGGGAGGGCGCTTCCGGACCTGGTCGGAGGCCCGCGAGGGCAGGGCGCTCACCCACGACATCACCGCCCACCGGGCCAACGGCTTCGGCGCGGGGATCCCGCCGCGGGATCCCGAGGAGGCGGCCCTGGTGCTTCTCGACATCGCGCGGGAGCACGACCTGACCCTCTTCGAGCACTTCGAGACCGACGAGGCGGGGCACGCGCGTTCGATGGATCGCGCCCTCGACGCGCTGGACAGGGTCGACCGATTCGCGCGGGCGCTGGTCGCGGGGCTGGGCGCGGGTGATTCACTCGTGGTCGCGAGCGACCACGGGAACCTGGAGGACCTCTCCACGCGGAACCACACCTTGAACCCGGTGCCGGTGATCGGCTTCGGGAGGGCGGCCGGGATGGTGGACCAGGTGAAGGACCTGACGGGCATCGCGCCCTTGCTGAGGGGGTTGGTGTCGTGACCACCGTGACGGTGGTCGGCGCCGGGCCAGGCGGCCTCGCCGCCGCCGCGGCCCTGGGCGCGGCCGGCGTCTCCACGACCATCCTCGAACGCTCGACGTCGGTGGGGTCGAGCTGGCGAGGGCACTACGACCGCCTCCACCTGCACACCACCCGCTGGCTCTCCGGCCTCCCGGGAATGCCCATCCCACGACAGGCCGGGGAATGGGTCTCTCGCGACGACTTCGTGGCGTACCTGGAAGGTTACGTCCTCCACCACACGCTCGCGGTCCGCACCGGCGTGGAGGTCCAACGGATCGACCGGGTGGACGGGGGATGGCGGGTGGAGACCTCCCAGGGCCCGGCCGACTCCAGCCACGTCGTGGTGGCGACCGGGTACAACGCCCTGCCCCTGGTTCCGGCATGGCCCGGGCAGGAGGGCTTCACGGGGCAGCTCATGCACGCCAGCCGCTTCCGCTCGGGTGCAGCGCTTCGGGGGAAGGACGTCCTCGTCGCCGGGGCGGGCAACAGCGGAGCGGAGATCGCGGTGGACCTGGTCGAGCAGGGCGCCTCCCGCGTCCGGCTCTCGATCCGGCGCCCGCCGAACGTCGTGCTCCGCACCGTTGCGGGGGTCCCGTCCCAGCTCGTGTCCATCCTGCTCGCGAGGCTACCCCTGGCCATCGCGGATGCCGTGGCCCGGGCCACGGCGCGCCTCACCATCGGTGACCTCCGAAAGCTCGGTCTTCCGGCCCCAGACCGCGGGATCTACACGGAGATGGTGAGGGACCGGCAGATTCCCATCATCGACGTCGGCCTGGTGGCGGCGCTGCGCGCGGGGCGGGTCGAGGTCGTGCCGGCCGTCGAGGGCTTCGACGGTCGCTCCGTCCTGCTGCACGGCGGTGGAGCCATCCAGCCGGACGTGGTCGTCGCGGCCACCGGCTACCGACCGGCGCTCGAGCCCCTCCTCGGTCACCTGGGGGTGCTGGACAGGGGTGGGACGCCGCGCGCGCACGGGGAGGCGCACGTTCCGGGCGCGCCCGGGCTCCACTTCATCGGATTCACCAACCCGCCCACCGGAAACCTCCGCGAGATGGCGATCGAGGCGCGCCGCATCGCGCGGAGGGTGGCTGCCGGTTAGAAGAGGTGCCATGCGAACGCTCCTCCTGACCGCCCTCCTCGCCGTCGCCGCCCCCGCCCTCGCCGCCGACGTCGGCAAGCCGGCCCCCGACTTCACCCTCAAGGACCTCGACGGCAAGGTCCACAAGCTCTCGGACTACAAGGGCAAGACCGTGGTCCTGGAGTGGTTCAACCCGGGTTGCCCCTACGTGGTGGCCGCCCACACCAAGGGCTCGCTCGTGGACCTGGCGCAGAAGCAGGCCAAGGCCGGCGTGGTGTGGCTGGCGGTGAACTCCGGAGCGCCCGGCAAGCAGGGATACGGCGTCGATGTGAACAGGGCCGCGGCGAAGAGCTGGTCCATGGCCTACCCGATCCTGGTGGACGAGTCGGGCGTGGTGGGCAAGGCGTACGGCGCCACCAACACCCCCCATATGTTCGTGGTCTCCAAGGACGGGACGCTCGTCTACAAGGGGGCCATCGACAACTCGCCCGACGGGGAGCGTGGCTCGCCCCAGGGCGGCAAGCTGGTCGAGTACGTGTCCGCCGCGGTCGGGGATCTCGACGCCGGCAAGCCCGTCCGCACCGCCGACACCAAGGCCTACGGCTGCGGCGTGAAGTACGCCAACTGACCCATGACCTTCCTGGCCGGCATCCTCGCCGTCGTCCTCGCCGCGGGCGCGCCGCCCTCCGCGAAGGCGCCGGTCGGCAGGGTCGAGGGCGAGGCCTTCCAGGTCACGCTCGTGCCGCCGGCCTCGGTGAAGCCGGGCGCCGCGGCCACGGCCCGGGTGGTCGTGACCGCGCGCGGCCCGTACCACGTGAATCGCGACTACCCGACGAGCTTCCGCGCCGACAAGGGTTCCACGGCGGTGTTCCCGGCCGACAAGGTGCCGCTCGGGGAGGGCGCCGAGCGCACTCCGTGCAAGGACTTCCCGGGGGAGGCCTGCGCCCTGTCCGCGCCGCTCCCGTTCCGCGCGGCCGCGTCGGGGGAGACCCGCATCGACGGCGTGGTGGCATTCAGCGTCTGCAACGCCGACCGCTGCCTCATCGAGAAGGTGCCGGTGGCGGTTTCCATCCCCACGGCGACGTCTTCCCCCACGGCGACGTCTACGAAGTAGACGGCGCAAGGCTCGCGCACGACCGGATCCTCCGCGCACCGGCCCGGCGTTTCGTCCGGGTGAAACACGACATCCGTGTCGCGGTTCACCACGTGAACCACTCCTTGGGGGGGCTACCCCTCGGCGTCCCGCGCGACCACCGTCCCGGAGCGGAGCGTCAGGAGCGACACCTCGGGCGGTGCGTTGAGGCGCAGCGCCATCCCCACGTTGCCCACGCCGCGGTTCACGTAGAGTTGCACCTTCTCGACCTGGTACAGGCCATCGACGTACGGCTCCCTGGCCATCCAGCGGAGGGCCGGCATGAGCAGCGGCACGTTCACCTGCCCGCCGTGGGTATGGCCGGAGAGGAGCAGCATCGGCTTCCCCCAGATGGCCAGCAGGTCGGCCGTCTTCGGCACGTGGGCCAGGTACAGGCGCGACCCCGGCGCGGCGCCCTTCATCGCCAGCGGTGGGTCGGCCGAGCGGGTCCAGAGGTCGTCGATGCCGACGACGGTGAACGGCGTCCCGCGGAGCGTGAGCGTGGTGTTCTCGTTCTCGAGCACGCCGTAGCCCAGGCTCTCGAGCGCCGCACCCGCTCCGCGTGGATCCACCCAGCGGTCGTGGTTGCCGAGCGTGGCGATCGTGGGCGCATCGAGCCCTCCGAGCTGTTCCTGCATGAGCGACACGCCGCCGCGATCCCGGGTCAGGTAGTCGCCCGTGAGTACGACGAGATCCGGGCGGAACCGGTTGGCCTCCGCGATGGCGGCACGGATGCGCTCGACCGGGGTCAGCGCCCCGACGTGCAGGTCGGAGAGCTGCGCGACGCGCAGGCCGTCGTGGGCCGGGTCGAGGTCGGGGACGACGATCTCGTGCGGTTCCGGGGTGACGTCGGCGCCCGAGGCCAGCGCGGGCAGGGCGACGCCCGCGGCAGCAGCCGTGGCGGCCGCTCCGAGGAGGAAGTTGCGTCGGGAAAGGAGGGCCATCCCTTCCCTGACACCTGGCCGGAGCCAGGAATTCCCACGGGTCGGGCAAGCTCAAATTCCCCTTACGCCCCCAGTGACGTCTCGCCCGGGAGGGAGAACGACTAATGACCCCCGCGACGCCATCCCGCGTCCAACCTGGGAGGTCACCGATGTCCGTTCGACACTTCACGCTGGGTCTCTTCGCCCTCGCCGTCCTCGCCTTCAGTCCCCCCGTTCCCGCCCAATCCTGGAGTCCGGAGCAGCAGGACGTCTGGAAGGTCGAGGAGATGCAGTGGAAGCTCGCCGCCGCGAAGGACTCGAGCTGGATCGAGAAGATGGTGCACCCGAACCTGAGCTACTGGGACAAGAACCGGCCGGGGCCCCAGACCAAGGCGTCGCTGCTCCTCTGGGACCGCTACAACAACTCCAGCTCCACCGTCCTCCAGCAGGAGCTCTTCCCCATCGCCATCGTGATCACCGGCAACCTGGCTGTGGTGCAGTACAGCTACTCGGTCGCCCGCGAGAACTACAAGAAGGAGCAGGAACTGGTGTCGGGCCGGTACACCGACGTGCTCCTCAAGGAAAAGGGAACCTGGCTCTTCATCGCCTGGGCCGGCGGGGACGACGCGAAGAAGTAGCGTTCCGGATCACCCTGCCGGATACCGGAACGCGATCGGCAGCTTCACGTCCGGGTGGAGGCTCCTCATCACCGGGCAGGTGCGCGCCGCCTCCTCCAGTCGCGCGCGGTGCTCGGGGCGTGCCTCGCGCGGCATGTCGATGACGAGGACCAGCTCCCCGATGCGCCGGGGTGGGGGAGTCATGAGCTTCTCCACGCTCGCCGAGGCGTCGCCCCAGGAGAGCCCCTCCCGTCCCGCGACGAGCGCCATGGTGCTGAGCGCACAGGCCGCCAGCGCGGCTCCCACCAGGTCCGTGGGCGAGAAGCTCGACCCGTCACCTCCGTTGTCCACTGGCGGGACGGTCTTGATGGCCGCACCCGACGGCCCGTGGCCGAGCTTGCAGGTGAGACCGGAGATCGCGACGGTCATCGGAACACCGGGCATGTGAGCCTCCTGTGCGGCTATCTAGCGCGTACGGGCGGCGCGCGCTCGTGCGGGTGCCAGGCGACCCTCCCCGGCATGGCGAGGCTCGACTACAATCCCGCCCCGTGCGCCGGCTCGGAAAATACCTCCTCATCGAGCCCATCGCCTCGGGCGGGATGGCCGAGGTGTGGCGCGCCGAGGTCGCCGGCCCGGCCGGATTCGTGAAGCAAGTGGCCGTGAAGCTCGTCCGCGCCGACCGCGGCGACGACGACGAGATGGTCCGGATGTTCACGCAGGAGGCCCGCCTGGCCGGCAGCCTGCACCACGCCAACATCGTCCACGTCTTCGACCTCGACTTCATCGAGGGGCGCTACGCCATCGCCATGGAGCTGGTCCACTCGAAGAGCCTGCGCGAGGTGCTGGACCGCTGCCGCGAGCTCAACGTCCGGTTCGGGCTTCCACGGGCGGTGCACGTCGCCGAGCAGGTGGCCCGTGCGCTGGCCTACGCGCACCGGCCCGTCTCCGAGGGCGGGGTGGCGGGGCTGGTCCACCGCGACGTCAGCCCCCACAACATCCTCGTCTCCTTCGAGGGAGAGGTGAAGCTCACCGACTTCGGCATCGCGCGCGTGCCCGGGACCGGCAGCCTGACCGGCCCGGGCATGCTGAAGGGGAAGCTCGGCTACATGGCGCCGGAGCAGGCCAGCGACGCGCCCGCCGACGCGCGGGCCGACATCTTCGCGCTCGGCGTCGTCCTCTGGGAGTCCTGCACCGGCCAGCGCCTCTTCGCGCGCGACAGCGAGGTGGCGACGCTGCGGGCGCTCACCGGACCCGACCGCATCGTCCCACCTTCCTTCTGGAACGAGAACGTGCCGCCGGCCCTCGACACCATCGTCCTCTCCGCGCTTGAGCGGGATCCCGCCCGCCGGACCGCCACCGCCGACGAGATCGCGGGGCGCCTCGCCGAGGTGGAGCTCACCCTCTCCCGGACGGTCGAGGATCGGGACCTCCGGCCGCTCATGCGCCGCCTCTGGCCGGGGGAGGTCCCGTCCCGTCCGACGCCCACCCCCTCGCCGCCGGGGCAGGTCAGGCCTGCGCCTTCCCCCGCCGAGGAGGTCACCGCCACCTGGCCGGCGCGGCGGCCGGGGCGCTCCGCCGTGCTCTTCACGCTGGGGCTGCTCGTCGCCATGGCGGTATTGACCGGCTGGTGGGTGGGCGCGCGGATCGGTTCCCCTGGCGCGACGCCGGCAGCCGCAGGGGCGGCCGCACCGGCGCCGGCTGCACCGGCGACGCCGGCAGCCGCCAAGGCGCCGACGCCCACGCCTTCCCCGGAAGGGGAGGGGAGTGCCGCGCCTGTGACGGTGACCGCCCCGCCCCCCACGCGCCCTCCCGCCCGGGCCCCCGCCCGCCAGGCGGCGCCGCGCCCCGGCGTCCTCGCCTCCGCCGACGCGCTGGAGGGGCTGGAACTGCCGCCGGCGTCGAGCGGCGAGGGGATCCTCTTCGTGAACGCCCAGCCCTGGGCCGAGATCCAGGTCGACGGTCGCGTCGAGGGCTACACGCCGCGCGAGCTGAGGCTCGCAGCGGGCCGCCATCGCCTCAAGCTGGTCCATCCCACGCGCGGAACGGTGGAGCGGGACGCCGAGGTCCGCGCCGGAGAGCGGCTGCGCGTCGAGATCCCGCTCGGCCCGTAGCCCGGCCTCTCCGTTCAGGCGCCGGTCCGGACGAACTCGACGCGCCGGTTGTTGGCCCGCCCCTCGGAGGTGTCGTTCGTGTCGATGGGCTTCGACTGGCCGAGCCCCTTCGAGGACAGGCGCGGGCCGTCGATCCCCTGCTTCACGAGCCACGCCTTCACCGCCTCGGCACGCCGCTCGGAGAGCGGGCCGTTCACCTTGGGCCCACCCTGATCGTCGGTGTGCCCCTCGATGGCGAACTTGAGGGCCGGGTCCTCTTTCAGGAGCGCCAGGATCGAGCGGAGCGTGGGTCCGGACTCGGGCTTGATGACGTCGGAGCCGGTGTCGAAGAGGATTCCGTGGGTGACGATTCGACCCTCGCCGGCGAGCATCTGCTTCGCCGGCTTGCCTCCCTCGGCCAGCCGGAATGCCGTGAACATCTGGTGGTTGCCGCTCTCCCGGTAAGGCTGGTCGAAGCTGATCCCGATCTTCTTGACGGGGCGATCGACGCCGTCCGGATCGGAGAGCACGCGCTCTCCGCCGACGTAGAGCTTCACCTGGGTCCCGCTCACCGCAATGGCCACGTGCTGGATCCCGGTCTTCACGGGAAGTCGCCCGGTGGCGTTCGCGGACCGCACGTGGCCCTCCTCGCGGGCCCGCCACTCGATCGACTGCCCGCCGAATCCCCGGCGGGCGCTGAAGAGCACCCCGAAGTCACCGGCGATGTCGGTGTCGAACTCGATCGTGAAGTCCTTCGGCATGTCGCCCTTGATCTGGTAGCGGAGCCAGTGCGTGGAGTTCGGCTGGTGCTCCTCCATGTAGCGCGACTTCACGAAGCGCCGGTCGCCGACCTGCACCACCTCCACCTGGTTCCCACCCCCGTCCTTGACGGTCCACTTGGCCGGGTACTCGCCCACGTCGGTGTCGGAGAAGTCGTCGAACACGAGCACCTTGTCGCCCGGGATGAAGTCGTAGCGGTTCCCGTAGGCCTCCGGCGCGGCCGCCGCGTTCCCGTTCGCCGGCTGGGGAGCCGCGGCCTGGGGCGCCTTCGTCGGCTGCTCGGGCGGCGGAGTCGTGGGCCCGGCCGGCTTCGGCTTCGCCGCATCGCGGGCGGCCTTCTCGGCCACGTCGCCGGCCGTTCGCTGGGCCCGGTTGAGAAGGTCGCCGAACTGCGCTCGCGCGGGCCCGGCGACGACGAGCAGCGCTGCGGAAACCAAGACGATCCGTGTGTTCATGTGCTCCCCCGATGGCGACGGGCCGCTCCCGGCGGACCCGGACCGATTCTAGGGCTCCGGCCGGGCCTGGGAACCGGCCAGCCAGGGGCGACCCAAGAAGGGGCACGCCCGGCCGGGCCCCTCGCCCTCCGCCTCGACTCGAAGACGTCACGTGTCCCGCGTTCAGGGGGCGTTGACTGACTCCACTGAATGGAATAGCGTTTCGCCAGGATTTGCAGAACACGATTCTCAATGGACTTCCTGGTTCCACAGAGCGAGATCGGCCGGCTCGAGAGAGAGCGGGCCGGAGGCATCACCAGCCGTGAAGTGGTGCGGATCTTCGAGTCGCGGGGAGCGCGCCTGTCGGAGTCCACCTTCCGCAAGTACGTCCAGGTCGGGCTCCTGCCCCGCAGCCGCCGGGTGGGGCGCAAGGGCAAGCACACCGGGTCCACCGGGCTCTACCCGGTGGACGTGGTCCGCCGCATCAACCTCATCAAGCGGATGATGGCGGAGGGCATGACCCTCGAGGAGATCCGGGGGAGCTTCGTGGGGCTGAAGAACCAGCTCTGGGACGTCGAGCACGGCTTCTCCGCGCTCCTCTCCGAGCTGGCGCGCAAGGCGCGGGAGCACCCGCGCCGCCGCGAGATGGAAGGGGAGCTTGGCCGGGCGCAGCGCGAGGTGAGCCAGGCGCTGCGGCGCATCGAGAAGGTGGGCGGACGGGTCGCCACGGTGAGGCAGCAGCTGGTGCAGGTGGGATGAGCAATGGCCGGCGCGCCCCCGAGGGGACGGCGCCGGCGAGGGTGGGGAAGGGAGGCGGCGTGATGAACGAGGCGAGGCGGAGCGAGAACCCGGATCCGGTGGACGAGGTGTCGGTCGAGCCCGTGGGACCGGTTGCACAGGGCCACGACGAGCCGGCCGGCGAGGAGGGGCTGGAGCAGCGAGGGCGCAGGCGCTCCCGCACCATGTCCCGCAAGGAGATCGCCCGCGAGCTGCGCAAGCAGCGGGCGCTCGGCGTCATCGACCCGGAGGTCGAGGAGATCATCCGGGAGGTGGACGCCCATCGGCCGCGCTCCCGCGCCGACTGCGCGACCGGTGAACGTCCCTGCATGTTCATCTCCTGCAAGCACCACCTGTACCTGGACGTGAACCCGTCCACGGGCTCCATCAAGCTCAACTTCCCGGACAAGGAGATCTGGGAGATGGGCGAGACCTGCGCGCTCGACGTCGCGGACCGCGGCGGCATCACGCTCGAGGAGGTGGGGACCATCATGAACCTCACCCGCGAGCGGATCCGGCAGGTCGAGACCCGGGGGCTCCTCAAGCTCCGGGCCATGGCCGAGGACGAGCCCCGCTCCCGCCTCGGCAACGACTTCGACAAGTAGCCCAGGGCGCCCCGGCGCGCTTGAAGTCGCCGCCCACGAAGGCTAGAAGGGACGCCCCCATCCCGGAGGTGTCCCTTGGCCGTCCGCCGCGCTCTCCTCTCCGTCTCCGACAAGACCGGGCTCGTCCCCTTCGCCCGGCGGCTCGCCGCGCGGGGGGTCGACCTGCTCTCCACGGGAGGGACCCAGAAGGCCCTCTCCGACGCCGGACTCCGGGTGACCCCGGTGGGCGACTACACCGCCGCCCCCGAGATCCTGGGCGGGCGCGTGAAGACCCTCCACCCCCGCGTCCACGGCGGAATCCTCTACCGGCGCGGGCTGCCCTCCGACGAGGCCGACGTGGCGGCCCGCGACATCCCGCCCATCGACCTCGTGGTGGTGAACCTCTACCCGTTCCGCGAGGCGGTGGCGGCCGGCAAGCCCTTCGCCGACGTGGTCGAGGAGATCGACATCGGCGGGCCGGCCATGGTGCGCAGCTCGGCCAAGAACGCCGCCCACGTGGGTGTGGTGGTGGACCCGTCCGACTACGACCGGGTGGCCGCCGAGATCGAGGCCACCGGCTCGCTCACCGAGGCCACCCGCTTCGACCTCATGAAGAAGGCCTTCGCCCACACCGCCGCCTATGACGCGGCCATCGCCGAGTACCTCTCGTCGCGGGCCACCCCAGAGGCCCAGCCGGCCCACTTCCCGGCCACGCTGGCCGCCACCTGGAGCAAGGCGCAGGACCTCCGCTACGGCGAGAACCCGCACCAGGCCGGCGCCTTCTACCGGGCGCCGCGCGAGCCCGAGGAGCCCACCGTGGCCTTCGCCGGCGTCCTGCAGGGCAAGGAGCTCTCCTACAACAACCTGCTCGACCTCGAGGCCGCCCTGGCCGCGGTGAAGGAGTACGAGGGCACGGCCTGCGTGGTCATCAAGCACAACACCCCGAGCGGGGTGGCCCTGGCCGCGACCCCGGCCGAGGCCTTCGCCCTGGCCCGCGACTGCGATCCGGTCTCGGCCTTCGGCGGCATCGTGGCGCTGAACCGCCCGGTGGACGAGGCGGCGGCGAAGGAGCTGGCCGGCCTCTTCCTCGAGTGCGTCATCGCGCCCGCCTTCGGGCCCGAGGCCCGCGCGCTGCTCGCCTCGAAGAAGAACCTCCGGTTGCTCACGAGCCCGCGCCTCGCCGACCCGCGCGCCAGCTGGAAGCGGCGCCCCGAGGAGGCGCGCGAGCTGCGCTCCATCACCGGCGGCGTGCTGGTCATGGACCGCGACCTGGGAAGCGTGCGGCGGGAGGACTGCAAGGTCATGACGAAGCGGGCCCCCACCGAGAAGGAGTGGCAGGACCTGCTCTTCGCCTGGAAGGTCGTCAAGCACGTGAAGTCGAACGCCATCGTCTTCGCAGCCGGCGACCGGACGCTGGCCATCGGCGGCGGGCAGACCAGCCGGGTCGAGTCGGTGAAGATCGCCCGGATGAAGGCCCGCTTCCCCCTGGCCGGGAGCGCGGTGGGCTCCGACGCCTTCTTCCCATTCCCCGACGGGGTCGAGGAGATCATCGCCGGGGGCGCCACGGCCATCATCCAGCCGGGCGGCTCGGTCCGCGACGCCGAGGTGGTGGCGGTGGCCGACGCGGCGGGGATCGCCATGGTCGCCACAGGGATGCGCCACTTCCGCCACTAGTGGTATACCGCCCTCGAATGAGAATCCTCGTCGTCGGCGGGGGCGGACGGGAACACGCCCTCGTCTGGAAGATCGCCCAGAGTCCCCTCGCGGAGAAGGTGTTCTGCGCCCCGGGCAACCCCGGGACCGCACGCCTGGCCGAGAACGTCGCCATCTCGGCCGACGACGTGGACGCGCTGGTGCGCTGGGCGGCCGACAACCGCATCGACTTCGTGGTGGTGGGGCCGGAGGCGCCGCTGGTGCTGGGGCTCGCGGACCGGCTCTCCGAAGCAGGCATCGCCGTCTTCGGCGCGTCCGCCGCGGCGGCCCGCCTCGAGGGCTCGAAGGCCTTCGCCAAGGAGGTCATGGCGGCGGCCGGCATCCCCACCGCGGCGTACGGGGCCTTCGACGCGCTGGGCCCCGCCCTGGCCCACGCCCGCGCCGCCGGGGGCAGGGTGGTCGTGAAGGCCGACGGCCTCGCCGCCGGCAAGGGGGTGGTGGTCTGCGGCGACATCGCCGAGGCCGAGGCGGCGCTGCACGCCATCCTGGTGGACCGGATCCACGGGGCGGCCGGGGCCCGGGTCGTGGTCGAGGAGCGGATGGCCGGGCCCGAGGCGTCGGTCATCGCGCTCGTGGACGGCGAGCGGGTGCTGGTGCTCCCTCCGGCCCAGGATCACAAGCGCATCTTCGACGGGGACCAGGGGCCCAACACCGGCGGCATGGGGGCCTTCTGCCCCACGCCCACCGTGGACGCGGCGCTGCTCGCCGACGTGGAGCGGTCGGTCCTGCTCCCCACGGTCCGGGAGATGGCCCGGCGCGGGACCCCCTTCCGCGGCGCGCTCTACGCCGGCATCATGCTCACCGGGGACGGCCCCAGGGTCCTCGAGTTCAACGCCCGCTTCGGCGACCCGGAGACCCAGCCCATCCTCATGCGGGTCCAGGGCGACGTCGTCCCGGCGCTGCTCGCCGCGGCGCGCGGGGACCTCTCCGCGACCACGCTCCGGATCGACCCCCGGGCCGCGGTGGGCGTGGTCATGGCCGCCGAGGGATACCCCGGGCGTGTCACCGTCGGTGACGCCATCGAGGGAACCGAGGGGCCCTTCCCGCCGGACGTGCAGGTCTTCCAGGCCGGGACGCGGCGCGCTCCGGACGGGCGCATCGTCACCTCCGGGGGGCGGGTGCTCACGGTCTGCGCGCTGGGCGCCGACCGCGCCGACGCGGCGGCCAGGGCCTACCAGGCCATCGGCCGGGTCCAGTTCCGCGGAGCGCAGTTCCGTAGAGACATCGGGCGCGCTGGCCCGGGGGAGGGTGCATGAGTCCGAAGGTCCTCATCCTCATGGGTTCCGACTCCGACTGGGAGGTCATGGCGGAGTCGCGCAAGGCGCTCGAGGAGATGGGCGTCGAGACCGAGGTGCACGTCTCCTCGGCCCACCGCACCCCGTCGCGCACCGGGGCGCTGGCCCGCGAGGCCGCCGGGCGCGGGATCCAGGTCGTCATCTGCGGAGCCGGGGCCGCCGCCCACCTGGCCGGCGTGGTCGCGGCCGAGACCGAGCTCCCGGTCCTGGGGGTGCCGCTGGCCTCCAGCGACCTGGCCGGCCTCGACGCGCTGCTCGCCACGGCGCAGATGCCGGGCGGCGTGCCGGTGGGCACGCTGGCCGTCGGCAAGGCGGGCGCGCGCAACGCCGGGCTGCTGGCGGCGCGCATCCTCGCCCTCGCCGACCCGGCGCTGGCCGGGCGGGTGCGGGAGCAGCGGGCCCGCATGGCCCGCGAGGTCGAGGCGAAGGACGCGGCGCTTCAGGCGAGGCTCCAGGCCGACAAGAAGGCGTGACGCGGCTCGACCGCTACCTCGCCCGCGAGATCCTGCTGCCCTTCGCAGCGGCGCTCCTCTTCCTGACCCAGCTCCTCCTGGCCTCGCAGCTCCTGGCCCAGGCCGACGTCCTCTTCGGCGGCGGCGTCTCCTTCTGGGACGTGCTGCGCATCCTCCTCGACCTGGTGCCCCACCTGCTCGAGTACGTGCTGCCGGTGGCCTTCCTGCTCGGCGCGGTGCTCGGGGTGGGGCGGCTCGCCGAGGACCGGGAGGTGGTGGCGCTCTCCTCGGTGGGCATCTCGCCGGTCCGGCTCACCCGGGTGCCGCTCCTCCTCGGGGGCGCGGTGTCCCTGCTCGCGCTCGTGATGGCGCTCGTGGTCGCGCCGGCCGGCCTGCGCGACGCGCGGGGCCGCGTCGACGATCTGATCCGGAAGAACCTCCAGGGCGAGATCCGCCCCGGCGTCTTCTACGAGGAGATTCCCGGCATCACCCTGTACGCCGCCCGGATGGAGGAGGGGCGCTTCCTCGAGGTTCTCATCGCCGATCGGACCAACCCGTCCTCTCCCCTGGTCACCTTCGCGCGCTCCGGCAGGTTCGTCCCCGGTCGCGATGGCGGCCTGCGCCTCGTCCTCGAGGACGGCGAGATCCACCGGGAGGAGCCAGGGGTCCGCGACTACGTGGTGGCCCGCTTCGCACGGGCCGCGGCCGACCTCGGCGTCGGAGCGGCCCTGGACGCGCGGAACCAGGTCGTCGTCTCCTCGTTCGCTTTCGAGATGCGGCCCGGGGAGATCCTGCGGAAGGCGGAGGGGGGAGGAGAGAGGCAGCGCCTCTACTGGCTGACCTTCTTCTGGCGGCGCATCGCCGTGCCGGTCGGGATCCTGGCGCTCGGCCTGCTCGCCGTGCCCATCGCATCCGTGCGCCGCGGGGGCCGGGCCTCCGGCTACGCGGTCTCGCTCCTCGCCGTCGTCGGATACTACGCGCTCCTGCGGCTCGGCGAGGGACTGGGGCACGACGGCGTGCTGCCGCCTTGGCTCGCGGCCAACCTGGCCAACCTCGCGGCGGTCGCCCTCGCCGTGGCGCTGCTCGCGGTCCTGGCCCGCCGGGGCACCGGGGTGGTGCGGTGACCCTCTTCCTCCACCTGGCGCGCCGGGCGCTCCTCGCCTTCCTGCGGCTCGGAAAATACCTCCTCATCGAGCCCATCGCCTCGGGCGGGATGGCCGAGGTGTGGCGCGCCGAGGTCGCCGGCCCGGCCGGATTCGTGAAGCAGGTGGCCGTGAAGCTCGTCCGCGCCGACCGCGGCGACGACGACGAGATGGTCCGGATGTTCACGCAGGAGGCCCGCCTGGCCGGCAGCCTGCACCACGCCAACATCGTCCACGTCTTCGACCTCGACTTCATCGAGGGGCGCTACGCCATCGCCATGGAGCTGGTCCACTCGAAGAGCCTGCGCGAGGTGCTGGACCGCTGCCGCGAGCTCAACGTCCGGTTCGGGCTTCCACGGGCGGTGCACGTCGCCGAGCAGGTGGCCCGTGCGCTGGCCTACGCGCACCGGCCCGTCTCCGAGGGCGGGGTGGCGGGGCTGGTCCACCGCGACGTCAGCCCCCACAACATCCTCGTCTCCTTCGAGGGAGAGGTGAAGCTCACCGACTTCGGCATCGCGCGCGTGCCCGGGACCGGCAGCCTGACCGGCCCGGGCATGCTGAAGGGGAAGCTCGGCTACATGGCGCCGGAGCAGGCCAGCGACGCGCCCGCCGACGCGCGGGCCGACATCTTCGCGCTCGGCGTCGTCCTCTGGGAGTCCTGCACCGGCCAGCGCCTCTTCGCGCGCGACAGCGAGGTGGCGACGCTGCGGGCGCTCACCGGACCCGACCGCATCGTCCCACCTTCCTTCTGGAACGAGAACGTGCCGCCGGCCCTCGACACCATCGTCCTCTCCGCGCTTGAGCGGGATCCCGCCCGCCGGACCGCCACCGCCGACGAGATCGCGGGGCGCCTCGCCGAGGTGGAGCTCACCCTCTCCCGGACGGTCGAGGATCGGGACCTCCGGCCGCTCATGCGCCGCCTCTGGCCGGGGGAGGTCCCGTCCCGTCCGACGCCCACCCCCTCGCCGCCGGGGCAGGTCAGGCCTGCGCCTTCCCCCGCCGAGGAGGTCACCGCCACCTGGCCGGCGCGGCGGCCGGGGCGCTCCGCCGTGCTCTTCACGCTGGGGCTGCTCGTCGCCATGGCGGTATTGACCGGCTGGTGGGTGGGCGCGCGGATCGGTTCCCCTGGCGCGACGCCGGCAGCCGCAGGGGCGGCCGCACCGGCGCCGGCTGCACCGGCGACGCCGGCAGCCGCCAAGGCGCCGACGCCCACGCCTTCCCCGGAAGGGGAGGGGAGTGCCGCGCCTGTGACGGTGACCGCCCCGCCCCCCACGCGCCCTCCCGCCCGGGCCCCCGCCCGCCAGGCGGCGCCGCGCCCCGGCGTCCTCGCCTCCGCCGACGCGCTGGAGGGGCTGGAACTGCCGCCGGCGTCGAGCGGCGAGGGGATCCTCTTCGTGAACGCCCAGCCCTGGGCCGAGATCCAGGTCGACGGTCGCGTCGAGGGCTACACGCCGCGCGAGCTGAGGCTCGCAGCGGGCCGCCATCGCCTCAAGCTGGTCCATCCCACCCGCGGAACGGTGGAGCGGGACGCCGAGGTCCGCGCCGGGGAGCGGCTGCGCGTCGAGATCCCGCTCGGCCCGTAGCCCGCGCCTCGTTCAGCCGCCGGTCCGGACGAACTCGACGCGCCGGTTGTTGGCCCGCCCCTCGGAGGTGTCGTTCGTGTCGATGGGCTTCGACTGGCCGAGCCCCTTCGAGGACAGGCGCGGGCCGTCGATCCCCTGCTTCACGAGCCACGCCTTCACCGCCTCGGCACGCCGCTCGGAGAGCGGGCCGTTCACCTTGGGCCCACCCTGATCGTCGGTGTGCCCCTCGATGGCGAACTTGAGGGCCGGGTCCTCTTTCAGGAGCGCCAGGATCGAGCGGAGCGTGGGTCCGGACTCGGGCTTGATGACGTCGGAGCCGGTGTCGAAGAGGATTCCGTGGGTGACGATTCGACCCTCGCCGGCGAGCATCTGCTTCGCCGGCTTGCCTCCCTCGGCCAGCCGGAATGCCGTGAACATCTGGTGGTTGCCGCTCTCCCGGTAAGGCTGGTCGAAGCTGATCCCGATCTTCTTGACGGGGCGATCGACGCCGTCCGGATCGGAGAGCACGCGCTCTCCGCCGACGTAGAGCTTCACCTGGGTCCCGCTCACCGCGATGGCCACGTGCTGGATCCCGGTCTTCACGGGAAGTCGCCCGGTGGCGTTCGCGGACCGCACGTGGCCCTCCTCGCGGGCCCGCCACTCGATCGACTGCCCGCCGAATCCCCGGCGGGCGCTGAAGAGCACCCCGAAGTCACCGGCGATGTCGGTGTCGAACTCGATCGTGAAGTCCTTCGGCATGTCGCCCTTGATCTGGTAGCGGAGCCAGTGCGTGGAGTTCGGCTGGTGCTCCTCCATGTAGCGCGACTTCACGAAGCGCCGGTCGCCGACCTGCACCACCTCCACCTGGTTCCCACCCCCGTCCTTGACGGTCCACTTGGCCGGGTACTCGCCCACGTCGGTGTCGGAGAAGTCGTCGAACACGAGCACCTTGTCGCCCGGGATGAAGTCGTAGCGGTTCCCGTAGGCCTCCGGCGCGGCCGCCGCGTTCCCGTTCGCCGGCTGGGGAGCCGCGGCCTGGGGCGCCTTCGTCGGCTGCTCGGGCGGCGGAGTCGTGGGCCCGGCCGGCTTCGGCTTCGCCGCATCGCGGGCGGCCTTCTCGGCCACGTCGCCGGCCGTTCGCTGGGCCCGGTTGAGAAGGTCGCCGAACTGCGCTCGCGCGGGCCCGGCGACGACGAGCAGCGCTGCGGAAACCAAGACGATCCGTGTGTTCATGTGCCCCTCCGATGGCGACGGGCCGCTCCCGGCGGACCCGGACCGATTCTAGGGCTCCGGCCGGGCCTGGGAACCGGCCAGCCAGGGGCGACCCAAGAAGGGGCACGCCCGGCCGGGCCCCTCGCCCTCCGCCTCGACTCGAAGACGTCACGTGTCCCGCGTTCAGGGGGCGTTGACTGACTCCACTGAATGGAATAGCGTTTCGCCAGGATTTGCAGAACACGATTCTCAATGGACTTCCTGGTTCCACAGAGCGAGATCGGCCGGCTCGAGAGAGAGCGGGCCGGAGGCATCACCAGCCGTGAAGTGGTGCGGATCTTCGAGTCGCGGGGAGCGCGCCTGTCGGAGTCCACCTTCCGCAAGTACGTCCAGGTCGGGCTCCTGCCCCGCAGCCGCCGGGTGGGGCGCAAGGGCAAGCACACCGGGTCCACCGGGCTCTACCCGGTGGACGTGGTCCGCCGCATCAACCTCATCAAGCGGATGATGGCGGAGGGCATGACCCTCGAGGAGATCCGGGGGAGCTTCGTGGGGCTGAAGAACCAGCTCTGGGACGTCGAGCACGGCTTCTCCGCGCTCCTCTCCGAGCTGGCGCGCAAGGCGCGGGAGCACCCGCGCCGCCGCGAGATGGAAGGGGAGCTTGGCCGGGCGCAGCGCGAGGTGAGCCAGGCGCTGCGGCGCATCGAGAAGGTGGGCGGACGGGTCGCCACGGTGAGGCAGCAGCTGGTGCAGGTGGGATGAGCAATGGCCGGCGCGCCCCCGAGGGGACGGCGCCGGCGAGGGTGGGGAAGGGAGGCGGCGTGATGAACGAGGCGAGGCGGAGCGAGAACCCGGATCCGGTGGACGAGGTGTCGGTCGAGCCCGTGGGACCGGTTGCACAGGGCCACGACGAGCCGGCCGGCGAGGAGGGGCTGGAGCAGCGAGGGCGCAGGCGCTCCCGCACCATGTCCCGCAAGGAGATCGCCCGCGAGCTGCGCAAGCAGCGGGCGCTCGGCGTCATCGACCCGGAGGTCGAGGAGATCATCCGGGAGGTGGACGCCCATCGGCCGCGCTCCCGCGCCGACTGCGCGACCGGTGAACGTCCCTGCATGTTCATCTCCTGCAAGCACCACCTGTACCTGGACGTGAACCCGTCCACGGGCTCCATCAAGCTCAACTTCCCGGACAAGGAGATCTGGGAGATGGGCGAGACCTGCGCGCTCGACGTCGCGGACCGCGGCGGCATCACGCTCGAGGAGGTGGGGACCATCATGAACCTCACCCGCGAGCGGATCCGGCAGGTCGAGACCCGGGGGCTCCTCAAGCTCCGGGCCATGGCCGAGGACGAGCCCCGCTCCCGCCTCGGCAACGACTTCGACAAGTAGCCCAGGGCGCCCCGGCGCGCTTGAAGTCGCCGCCCACGAAGGCTAGAAGGGACGCCCCCATCCCGGAGGTGTCCCTTGGCCGTCCGCCGCGCTCTCCTCTCCGTCTCCGACAAGACCGGGCTCGTCCCCTTCGCCCGGCGGCTCGCCGCGCGGGGGGTCGACCTGCTCTCCACGGGAGGGACCCAGAAGGCCCTCTCCGACGCCGGACTCCGGGTGACCCCGGTGGGCGACTACACCGCCGCCCCCGAGATCCTGGGCGGGCGCGTGAAGACCCTCCACCCCCGCGTCCACGGCGGAATCCTCTACCGGCGCGGGCTGCCCTCCGACGAGGCCGACGTGGCGGCCCGCGACATCCCGCCCATCGACCTCGTGGTGGTGAACCTCTACCCGTTCCGCGAGGCGGTGGCGGCCGGCAAGCCCTTCGCCGACGTGGTCGAGGAGATCGACATCGGCGGGCCGGCCATGGTGCGCAGCTCGGCCAAGAACGCCGCCCACGTGGGTGTGGTGGTGGACCCGTCCGACTACGACCGGGTGGCCGCCGAGATCGAGGCCACCGGCTCGCTCACCGAGGCCACCCGCTTCGACCTCATGAAGAAGGCCTTCGCCCACACCGCCGCCTATGACGCGGCCATCGCCGAGTACCTCTCGTCGCGGGCCACCCCAGAGGCCCAGCCGGCCCACTTCCCGGCCACGCTGGCCGCCACCTGGAGCAAGGCGCAGGACCTCCGCTACGGCGAGAACCCGCACCAGGCCGGCGCCTTCTACCGGGCGCCGCGCGAGCCCGAGGAGCCCACCGTGGCCTTCGCCGGCGTCCTGCAGGGCAAGGAGCTCTCCTACAACAACCTGCTCGACCTCGAGGCCGCCCTGGCCGCGGTGAAGGAGTACGAGGGCACGGCCTGCGTGGTCATCAAGCACAACACCCCGAGCGGGGTGGCCCTGGCCGCGACCCCGGCCGAGGCCTTCGCCCTGGCCCGCGACTGCGATCCGGTCTCGGCCTTCGGCGGCATCGTGGCGCTGAACCGCCCGGTGGACGAGGCGGCGGCGAAGGAGCTGGCCGGCCTCTTCCTCGAGTGCGTCATCGCGCCCGCCTTCGGGCCCGAGGCCCGCGCGCTGCTCGCCTCGAAGAAGAACCTCCGGTTGCTCACGAGCCCGCGCCTCGCCGACCCGCGCGCCAGCTGGAAGCGGCGCCCCGAGGAGGCGCGCGAGCTGCGCTCCATCACCGGCGGCGTGCTGGTCATGGACCGCGACCTGGGAAGCGTGCGGCGGGAGGACTGCAAGGTCATGACGAAGCGGGCCCCCACCGAGAAGGAGTGGCAGGACCTGCTCTTCGCCTGGAAGGTCGTCAAGCACGTGAAGTCGAACGCCATCGTCTTCGCAGCCGGCGACCGGACGCTGGCCATCGGCGGCGGGCAGACCAGCCGGGTCGAGTCGGTGAAGATCGCCCGGATGAAGGCCCGCTTCCCCCTGGCCGGGAGCGCGGTGGGCTCCGACGCCTTCTTCCCATTCCCCGACGGGGTCGAGGAGATCATCGCCGGGGGCGCCACGGCCATCATCCAGCCGGGCGGCTCGGTCCGCGACGCCGAGGTGGTGGCGGTGGCCGACGCGGCGGGGATCGCCATGGTCGCCACAGGGATGCGCCACTTCCGCCACTAGTGGTATACCGCCCTCGAATGAGAATCCTCGTCGTCGGCGGGGGCGGACGGGAACACGCCCTCGTCTGGAAGATCGCCCAGAGTCCCCTCGCGGAGAAGGTGTTCTGCGCCCCGGGCAACCCCGGGACCGCACGCCTGGCCGAGAACGTCGCCATCTCGGCCGACGACGTGGACGCGCTGGTGCGCTGGGCGGCCGACAACCGCATCGACTTCGTGGTGGTGGGGCCGGAGGCGCCGCTGGTGCTGGGGCTCGCGGACCGGCTCTCCGAAGCAGGCATCGCCGTCTTCGGCGCGTCCGCCGCGGCGGCCCGCCTCGAGGGCTCGAAGGCCTTCGCCAAGGAGGTCATGGCGGCGGCCGGCATCCCCACCGCGGCGTACGGGGCCTTCGACGCGCTGGGCCCCGCCCTGGCCCACGCCCGCGCCGCCGGGGGCAGGGTGGTCGTGAAGGCCGACGGCCTCGCCGCCGGCAAGGGGGTGGTGGTCTGCGGCGACATCGCCGAGGCCGAGGCGGCGCTGCACGCCATCCTGGTGGACCGGATCCACGGGGCGGCCGGGGCCCGGGTCGTGGTCGAGGAGCGGATGGCCGGGCCCGAGGCGTCGGTCATCGCGCTCGTGGACGGCGAGCGGGTGCTGGTGCTCCCTCCGGCCCAGGATCACAAGCGCATCTTCGACGGGGACCAGGGGCCCAACACCGGCGGCATGGGGCCTTCTGCCCCACGCCCACCGTGGACGCGGCGCTGCTCGCCGACGTGGAGCGGTCGGTCCTGCTCCCCACGGTCCGGGAGATGGCCCGGCGCGGGACCCCCTTCCGCGGCGCGCTCTACGCCGGCATCATGCTCACCGGGGACGGCCCCAGGGTCCTCGAGTTCAACGCCCGCTTCGGCGACCCGGAGACCCAGCCCATCCTCATGCGGGTCCAGGGCGACGTCGTCCCGGCGCTGCTCGCCGCGGCGCGCGGGGACCTCTCCGCGACCACGCTCCGGATCGACCCCCGGGCCGCGGTGGGCGTGGTCATGGCCGCCGAGGGATACCCCGGGCGTGTCACCGTCGGTGACGCCATCGAGGGAACCGAGGGGCCCTTCCCGCCGGACGTGCAGGTCTTCCAGGCCGGGACGCGGCGCGCTCCGGACGGGCGCATCGTCACCTCCGGGGGGCGGGTGCTCACGGTCTGCGCGCTGGGCGCCGACCGCGCCGACGCGGCGGCCAGGGCCTACCAGGCCATCGGCCGGGTCCAGTTCCGCGGAGCGCAGTTCCGTAGAGACATCGGGCGCGCTGGCCCGGGGGAGGGTGCATGAGTCCGAAGGTCCTCATCCTCATGGGTTCCGACTCCGACTGGGAGGTCATGGCGGAGTCGCGCAAGGCGCTCGAGGAGATGGGCGTCGAGACCGAGGTGCACGTCTCCTCGGCCCACCGCACCCCGTCGCGCACCGGGGCGCTGGCCCGCGAGGCCGCCGGGCGCGGGATCCAGGTCGTCATCTGCGGAGCCGGGGCCGCCGCCCACCTGGCCGGCGTGGTCGCGGCCGAGACCGAGCTCCCGGTCCTGGGGGTGCCGCTGGCCTCCAGCGACCTGGCCGGCCTCGACGCGCTGCTCGCCACGGCGCAGATGCCGGGCGGCGTGCCGGTGGGCACGCTGGCCGTCGGCAAGGCGGGCGCGCGCAACGCCGGGCTGCTGGCGGCGCGCATCCTCGCCCTCGCCGACCCGGCGCTGGCCGGGCGGGTGCGGGAGCAGCGGGCCCGCATGGCCCGCGAGGTCGAGGCGAAGGACGCGGCGCTTCAGGCGAGGCTCCAGGCCGACAAGAAGGCGTGACGCGGCTCGACCGCTACCTCGCCCGCGAGATCCTGCTGCCCTTCGCAGCGGCGCTCCTCTTCCTGACCCAGCTCCTCCTGGCCTCGCAGCTCCTGGCCCAGGCCGACGTCCTCTTCGGCGGCGGCGTCTCCTTCTGGGACGTGCTGCGCATCCTCCTCGACCTGGTGCCCCACCTGCTCGAGTACGTGCTGCCGGTGGCCTTCCTGCTCGGCGCGGTGCTCGGGGTGGGGCGGCTCGCCGAGGACCGGGAGGTGGTGGCGCTCTCCTCGGTGGGCATCTCGCCGGTCCGGCTCACCCGGGTGCCGCTCCTCCTCGGGGGCGCGGTGTCCCTGCTCGCGCTCGTGATGGCGCTCGTGGTCGCGCCGGCCGGCCTGCGCGACGCGCGGGGCCGCGTCGACGATCTGATCCGGAAGAACCTCCAGGGCGAGATCCGCCCCGGCGTCTTCTACGAGGAGATTCCCGGCATCACCCTGTACGCCGCCCGGATGGAGGAGGGGCGCTTCCTCGAGGTTCTCATCGCCGATCGGACCAACCCGTCCTCTCCCCTGGTCACCTTCGCGCGCTCCGGCAGGTTCGTCCCCGGTCGCGATGGCGGCCTGCGCCTCGTCCTCGAGGACGGCGAGATCCACCGGGAGGAGCCAGGGGTCCGCGACTACGTGGTGGCCCGCTTCGCACGGGCCGCGGCCGACCTCGGCGTCGGAGCGGCCCTGGACGCGCGGAACCAGGTCGTCGTCTCCTCGTTCGCTTTCGAGATGCGGCCCGGGGAGATCCTGCGGAAGGCGGAGGGGGGAGGAGAGAGGCAGCGCCTCTACTGGCTGACCTTCTTCTGGCGGCGCATCGCCGTGCCGGTCGGGATCCTGGCGCTCGGCCTGCTCGCCGTGCCCATCGCATCCGTGCGCCGCGGGGGCCGGGCCTCCGGCTACGCGGTCTCGCTCCTCGCCGTCGTCGGATACTACGCGCTCCTGCGGCTCGGCGAGGGACTGGGGCACGACGGCGTGCTGCCGCCTTGGCTCGCGGCCAACCTGGCCAACCTCGCGGCGGTCGCCCTCGCCGTGGCGCTGCTCGCGGTCCTGGCCCGCCGGGGCACCGGGGTGGTGCGGTGACCCTCTTCCTCCACCTGGCGCGCCGGGCGCTCCTCGCCTTCCTGGGCGCGCTCGTCGCGGTGGTGGTGCTCTTCGTGGCGGTGGAGTTCGCCGAGGGGGCGAGCCTCTTCAAGGGGGAGGGCGCCCTCCGGGCTGCACTGCAAGTGTACCTGTACCGGGCCGCCGCGGTGGCCTGGCAGACCGCCCCGGCCGCCATGCTGCTGGCCGCCTCCCTGACCGCCACCGGGATACGGCGCACCCGCGAGTACGACGCCATGCGGGCGCTGGGGCTCGGACCCTGGCGGGTGGCCGCGCCGGTGCTCGTCGTGGCCGCGCTGGTGGCCTCCGGGATGGTGATCTTCGACGACCTCGTCGCGGCCGGCGCCGCGGCGCGCGCCGACGAGATCAAGGCGGCCAGAGGGCAGGGGACCAGCGCCTGGAGCCGGTGGCAGGGGCGCAAGTCCTGGTTCCGGGGCCGGGACGGGCGGCGCATCTACGAGCTGCGGGCCTCCGGGCCGGAGGGGTCGTTCGAGCGGGTGACCATCCTCGAACTGGGGACCGACTTCCGCCTGTCGCGCCGCCTCGACGCCGCGCGCATGATCCCCGGGCCGGGGGGAACCTGGGTGCTCGAGGGGGTCGAGGAGCGGCGCTTCCTCCCCACCGGCGAGATGACGCTCGAGCGGATGGACCGGCGCGCCGAGCGGTTCGACGAGGACCCCGAGGCCTTCGCGGTCCGCCCCGGGTGGCCGGCCCAGATGCGGCGCGAGGTGCTCGCCGAGCAGGTGGCGGTCCGCTCCCGGCTGGGGCTTCCCACCTCCGAGTACGCGCTGGAGTGGCACCGCAAGCTCGCCTACCCCTTCGCGGCGGTGCCGGCGGCCCTGCTGGCGCTGGCGCTCGCCCTGCGCCGTTCCCGCAAGGGGTTCGTCACCGCGTCGCTCATCGAGGCGGTCGGGGTGTCGCTGGCCTTCTACGGGATGCAGGGGCTGGCCTGGTCGCTGGCCCGCTCGGGCCAGCTTCCGCCCGGGGCAGCGGCCTGGCTGCCGGACGTGCTGCTCGCCGCGGCCGGGCTCTGGGCGCTGCGGCGCTGGAGGTAGGAGCACCGATGCCCGTCTTCACCCCGGATGTCGCCCTGGCCGCCGCCGCCCTCCGGCATGGTTCACTCGTGGTCTACCCGACCGAGACCTTCTACGGCCTGGGCGCGCTGGCCACGCTTCCCGCCGCGCTGGCCAGGCTCCAGGTCGCCAAGCTGCGTCCGGAGGGCAAGCCGCTGCCGCTCGTGGCCTCCGACCCCGCCATGGCCTTCGCCCTCTGGGCCGGGGTCTCGCCCGCGGCCAGGCGTCTCGCCGGGGCCTTCTGGCCAGGACCCCTCACGCTGGTCGCGCCGGCGGCACCCGGGCTGCCCGATGCGCTCTCGCCGGGGGGCTCCGTGGGGGTCCGGGTGCCGGGGTCGGAGCTGGCCCGCGAGCTCTGCCGCAGGGCCGGCGGACCGGTGATCTCCACGTCGGCCAACCCGTCGGGCGGCCCGCCGCCAGCCTCGGTGGATGCGCTCGACCCGGGATTGCTGGCCCGGATCGACCTGGTGCTGGACGGCGGGGAGACGCCCGGGGGGCTTCCCAGCACCGTGGTGGAGGTGGGGCCGGGGGGCGTCCGGCTGGTCCGGGCGGGGGCGGTGCCCTGGGACGCGGTACAGGAGGCGCTCCGGTCTCCCTTGCCCTCCCGCGAAGGCTGATCTACGGTCCCGCGCCCGTGCCGTCCATCGCGCCATTCCAGGGAATCCGCTACTCGGTGTCCGGCCGGCAGCTCTCCGCCCGGATCGCCCCTCCCTACGACGTCATCACCGCGGCCCAGCGCGAGGCGCTCGCGGCCCGCGACCCCCACGGGATCGTCCACCTCATCCTCGACCCGGAGCGGTCCGGGGACCACGAGGGGAGCGACCGCTTCACGCGGGCCGCCGACCGGCTCCGCGAGTGGAGCGAGTCGGGGATCCTGATGCGCGATCCCCGGCCCGCCCTCTACGGCCTCGAGCAGGCCTTCGTCGGCCCGGACGGCAGGGAGCGGGTCAGGCGCGGCGTGATGGCCGCGGTCCGCATGCACGACCTCCGGGACGGGATCATCCTGGCGCACGAGGCCACCATCCCCGCCTCGGTCGAGGACCGGCTCTCCCTCCTCCGCCACGTCCGCACCGACCTCTCGCCGGTCTTCGGCCTGCACGAGGATCCGCGCGGGGACGTGGCCGCGGCGCTCTCCGGGGCGTTCGGCCGCGACCCGGTCGCCGAGGCCACCACCGACGACGGCACCCGGCAGCGGCTCTGGCGCATCGAGGAGCCCGGGGCCATCGGCGCGGTGCAGAAGTCGCTCGCCGACCGTCGCGTCCTCATCGCCGACGGTCACCACAGGTACGCAGCGGCGCAGGCCTACCGCGACGAGCTCGACCGCGTGAAGCCCGGGCTCCCCCTGAACGGCGGCCACCGCTTCACCCTCATGTACCTGCTCGCCAAGAGCGACCCCGGCCTCATCCTCTTCCCGACCCACCGGCTGCTGCGGACGCTCGGCGGGGTCTCGCCCGACGAGCTGGCGCGTCGCCTCGCGCCGTACTTCGAGATCCAGGTGATCGAGGAGGACATCCGGCGCCCCACCGGGCGGGCCTGGGCCATCTCCCGGCTCTCCGAGCACATGGGGAAGTCGAGCGCGTTCCTGGTGGTCACCGCGGCCGACCGCAAGGCCCGGATCATCACCCTTCGCGACGGGGCCGACCTCTCCGGGCTGCCGCTGCCCACCCACGAGACCCTGCGGGCCCTCGACGCCAGCGTGCTCCACGGCGTGGTCCTGGAGGGGGTCCTCGGGCTGCCCGCCCGGGCCCGCGACACCCTCGACTTCGTGCGCGACGCCGGCGACGCCGTCACCCGCACCCTGGGTGGAGAGTACGAGGCGGCGTTCCTGCTCAACCCCACGCCCATGTGGCAGGTCCAGGCGGTGGCCGACGCCGGGCTGACCATGCCGCAGAAGAGCACATGGTTCCACCCCAAGATCCCGAGCGGGCTCGTGCTCCGCCCGGTCGATCCCAACGGGCCGCCGTAGCGCGCTTCCCTTTCCCGCCGGGCCGCTTTGCGCTAAGAACCCGGGATGCCGTTCCCCCTGGATCGTCCCCGACGCCTGCGCCGAACCGAGGCGCTCCGCTCCCTGGTTCGCGAGACCGTGCTCGCGCCCGACGACCTGATGTGGCCGCTCTTCGTGGTCCCCGGCGAGAAGGTCCGGAACGCGGTGAGGAGCATGCCAGGCGTCTTCCAGCTCTCGGTCGACGAACTGGTGGCCGAGGCCCAGGCCGGCTGGGAGGCCGGCGTGCGCTCGGTGATCCTCTTCGGCGTCCCGGTGCACAAGGACGCGGTCGGGTCGGGCGCGTACGACGAGAACGGAGAGGTTTCACGGGCGGTGCGGGCGCTCAAGAAGGCGCTGCCGGGGCTCGTGGTCGCCACCGACGTCTGCCTCTGCGAGTACACCGACCACGGCCACTGCGGGGTCCTCAGGCCGCCCAAGGCCGGCGGTCCCGGGCAGGATCTCACCGTGGACAACGACCTCACGCTCCCCATCCTGGCCAGGGAGGCGGTGGCCCACGCCCGGGCCGGCGCCGACATCGTGGCCCCCTCCGACATGATGGACGGGCGCGTGGCCGCCATCCGCAAGGGGCTCGACGAGGCCGGCTTCGGCGACGTCCCCATCCTCTCCTACGCCGCCAAGTTCGCCGGCGCCTTCTACGGGCCCTTCCGCGACGCCGCCGAGAGCGCGCCGGTGGCCGGGCCGGGCGTGCCCAAGGACCGCAAGGCCTACCAGATGGACCCGGCCAACTGGCGCGAGGCCATCCGGGAGGTCGAGCTCGACCTCGCCGAGGGGGCCGACATGGTGATGGTGAAGCCGGCCGTCCCCTACCTGGACATCGTGCGGCTGGTGCGCGACCGGGTCAACGTGCCGGTGGCCGCGTACCACGTGAGCGGCGAGTACGCGATGATCAAGGCCGCCGCCGCGGCCGGCTGGATCGACGAGGAGCGCGTGGTGCTCGAGACCCTGCTGTGCATCCGCCGGGCCGGCGCCGACTTCATCCTGACCTACACGGCCAAGGACGCGGCACGGCTCCTGACGGGTGCACGCCGTTGACCGAGGGTGGCGCCATCCGCTACGACGTCGTGGAGGTGGCGCCGGTCACGGAGGAGACGCTCGCCGGCGCCCTGAACGACCGCACCGCCAGGGGCTTCTGCTTCCAGTCGATCCACTTCGTGATGCGGGAGGGGTCTCACCGGCCGGCCATGGCGTACCTCTTCTTCACGGAAGCGAAGGCGGAGAAGCCGTAGATGCGCGACGCGCGACCAGGGGGCTCGCCGTACCCCAAGGCCGACCTCTGGCTGCGGGGGCTGGCGCGCGGCGTGGATTTCCTGTTCGCCTTCGCCCTGGCCACGCTGGGTCACGAGCTGGGCGCCATCCTCGCCGTCGTCTACCTGCTCATCGCCGACGGGCTGCTCCAGGGCCAGTCGCCGGGCAAGCGGCTCTTCGGCGTGCGGGCCATGCGCATCCCCGACCGGACGCCGGCCGCCTACAAGGAGTCGGTGCTGCGCAACGCCCTCTTCGCGCTGGTGGCGCTCTTCTACGTGGTCCCGCTGGGCTGGATCCTGCTCCTCCTGGTCGGGCTGCCCGTCATCGCCTTCGAGTCCTGGATGGTCTGGACCGACCGTCTGGGGATCCGCATCGGCGACATCTTCGCCGACACCCAGGTGGTGGACGGCAAGGTGGTGACCAAGATCGAGGTCATCGTCACCCACGCCTTCCCGATGGCGCCGGCGCCCCCCGGGCCGACCGCCTCGCGCGTCGCCGGGCGAGTGGCGACGGGGACGGGCCCGGGGTGACCCCGAGCTCCACCGGGGGGCAGGCCGCAGAGGGTTCCGGCGGCGGCCCCGGGTCGCTCCCTGATTGGAACCGGCGCGTCCAGCGAATCGTCACCGGGGTGGTGATCGTCCTCGCGGTCATCTACTACGTTCGCCACGGGGGCGACTTCGAGGTCTACTGGCGAGCGGCCCGGCGCTTCGTCCGGGCGGAGGGGCTCTATCCCGCCACCGACGGCCTGGGCACCTACCGGTACGCCCCGGGAATCCTCGTCTTCCTCCTCCCCCTTGCCCCGCTGCCCCTGAAGGCGGGGCTGGTCGCCTGGTATGCGATCCTCGTCGTCACCACGGCCTGGCTGGCCCGGGTGTTGCCGGGCCAGAATCCGGGGTCCTGTCGCTGGCCTCGCCGTCCTGGTCGGGTTCCTCGGCGTCCTGCGCCCGTTCCTGGACGAGTTCATGTACGCCCAGGCAAACCTTCTGGTGCTGGGCCTGGCCGTCGCGGCCTTCATCGCGGAGGACCGGGGCCAGGAGTTCCGGGCCGGCGTGCTGGTCTCCCTGGCCGTGGGCTTGAAGTTGACGCCTGCGCTCCTCGTCGTCGACATGGTGCTCCGGAGGCGCTGGCGGGCCCTCGCCGGGGCGGTCTCGTGCGGAATCGCAATTCTGGTCGCGCCCGTGGTCACCTACGGGCCCCGAGGGATGGTACGGGTCAATCTGGAGTGGATCGAGTCGCTCCGGTCCTCCGCGACGGGCATCGTGGGCTCCCAGCTCAACCAGGGAATCTTCGGGCAGGTCGCGCTGGCGACCCAGACGTTCCTGGACGGGCCCATTCCCCCCGGGTGGCCCACGTGGCTCGCCGTCGGGCTCTCGGGGGTCGTCGTGCTCGTGGCGCTGCTCGCCCGCGGACCCTATCCACGGCGCGCGATGATCCTGTACGCCGTCGCCGCCGCCGGCCCGCTCGGCTGGGTCTGGAACTTCGTGTGCGGGTGGCCCCTGATGAGCTGGATCGCGTCGACCGGAAGCCGGCAGCGGTGGGCCGTCGGAATCTTCGGTCTCGCCATGCTCGTCCCCATGTATGACGTGAGCGGGCAGGCGTTCGAGGAGCGTGTCTACGGCGCAGGACTACCCGGGCTCGGCCTGATGAGCTTCTACGCGCTGGCGTGGGCGATCCAGCGGAGGAGGGAGCGGGCGCCCGGAGGCGGACGGGCGGCCGCGGCATGACCCGGGTGCGACGAGGGCTCGCGCCGCCGCCCTCCCGTGCTATAGCTGTGCCGCTTTTCGACTCGAAACCCAGAGGTGAGAGAGATGGCCCGTTCCAAGAGCAAGCACATTCGCGTGAAGTCCTCCAAGAAGCAGGCGTGGAAGGCCCGCCGCAAGCGGCAGAAGGCGGCCAAGAAGCCCGCCGCGAAGAAGTAGGACGTCCCCGCTCCCGCGAACTCCGCTCCCGCCGCGCCATCGCGGCGGCGCTGGCCGCGGTGGACGGGCTGGGCGAGGGGCGGCCGCTGCGCCTCGCGCTCGCCGCGTCCCTCGCGGAGCACCCCGGAATCGGCCCCAAGGAGCGGCGGCACGCCGCGGCCGCCAGCCGCGCGGTGGCGCGCTGGCTGCGCGTGGTCGATGCCGCCCTGATCCGGGCCGGGGCCCCCAGGGTCATTCCCGCAGACCGGGCGCTTCTGCGCTACCTCGCCTGGCGCGTCGCCGTGGAGGGGGATGCGCCGGACGTTGCGGCGCACGACCTCCGGCTTCCCGGGCCCAGGCGACCCCGCGCCATCTCGGACAAGGACGTCCTCCGGGTGGCCCGCGCCATGCCGCGCCCCGGGCCCGACGGGCCGCTCGCCTTCGACCACGAAGGGCGCGCGCTCGCCGCGCCCTCCGATCCCGCCGTGGCGCTCGGGCTGCGGGGGAGCGTTCCCGACGACTTCGCGCGCAAGCTCCTTCGCGACCTGGGAGCGGAGGAGGCCACGGCCTGCCTCCAGGCGCTCAACCGCGACGCCCGACTGACACTCCGTGTGAACGTCGCCCGGGCCGGGCGCGAGGAGGTCCAGGCGGCGCTGGCCGCGGCGGGGATCGCCGCCGAGCCGGGGGATGGGCCCTGGTCGCTGCGTGTCGAGGACCGGGCCAGCCTCTTCGACAGCGCGCCGCTCCGGGAGGGGCTCGCCGAAGTTCAGGACGAGTCGAGCCAGCGGGTGGTGGAGGTGAGCCGTCCCGGGAAGGGGAAGCGGTGGCTCGACCTCTGCGCGGGGAGCGGGGGGAAGGCGCTGGGGCTCGCCGCCCTGGGAGCCGAGGTCACCGCATGGGACGCGAGCGCCCGCCGCCTGGCCGACCTGCCGCGACGCGCCCGCCGCGCCGGGGTCGAGGTCGGCGTGCTGCGGGAGCGGCCGTCCGGTGCGTTCGACGGGGTGCTGGTGGACGCGCCCTGCAGCGGCTCCGGGGCGCTCTCGCGGGAGCCGGACGCCCGCTGGCGCATCGACGACGCGGCGGTGACCCGGTACGGGGAGATCCAGGCAGCGGTCCTCCGGGTCGGCGCCGGCCTGGTGGGTCCGCGCGGCGCGCTGGTCTTCGCCACCTGCTCGATCTTCCGCGAGGAAGGGGAGTGGGTGGTGGAGCCCTTCCTGGCGGAGAATCCGGGCTTCCGGCTCGTCTCCGAGGAGCGGCGCTGGCCGCAGCGGGACCCCGGGGCGGGCTTCTACGTGGCGAGGCTCGAGCGGCGGGCGGCGGGAGCCCGTCCGAAGGGGCGAACCCGCTTGACGGGGCACGGGGCGGCGCGTTAGAAAGCGCCCTCCCGTCGGGGGTCTGCAACTTTGCCCGCGGGGAGGGTGACGTGGCGTTTCGCGAATTTCTCATCGGCGTCCGGGACCGCATCGTGCAGCGGTCGCAGATCGGCAAGGAGAAGCTCGACGCCGCCTTCGCCCGCAGGGAGCTCGACCGGCGTCTGCAGGACCTCGGCGAGCGGTACTACGCCCTGGCTCGCCAGGGAGTGGCGGGTGTGCCGGACGACCTCCGGAGCCTCCTCGCGGAGGTGGACGCACACGTCGCGCAGGTGCAGGCGCTTCGGGAGCAGTTGAGGCGCCTGGAGGAAGAGACGGCCTGAGAGCCGAAGACTAGACGGGCCCGTGGCGCAGCTGGGAGCGCGCCTGAATGGCATTCAGGAGGTCACCGGTTCGATCCCGGTCGGGTCCA
>CAWHDZ010000020.1:0-45564 GCA_963828255.1 uncultured delta proteobacterium
TACCTGCTTGCGGGCGTCATGATCGGCCCGGCGACGCCCGGCTTCGTGGCAGACGTGGGACTGGCCCGGCAGCTGGCCGAGATCGGCGTGATGCTGCTCATGTTCGGCGTCGGTCTCCACTTCTCCCTCGGGGATCTGCTGGCCGTGAAACGCATCGCCGTGCCCGGGGCCATCGTCCAGATTGCCGTGGCCACCGTGCTGGGCGCCGGGATCGCCACCCTCTGGGGTTGGAGCTTGGGCGGAGCACTGGTATTCGGCCTGTGCCTCTCGGTCGCCAGCACCGTCGTGCTGCTGCGGGCCCTGGAGGCCAAGGGGGTTGTCGACTCGGTCAACGGCCAGATCGCGGTGGGTTGGCTGGTCGTGGAAGACCTGGTCATGGTCCTGGTGCTGGTCCTCCTGCCGGCCCTGGCCGGCTTACTGGGGACCGATGCCACGGCTCCACACGCGGCCACCTCGAGCGGCGAGGTCTGGCGGACGGTCGGCGTCACCCTGGTCAAGGTCACTGCCTTCATCATGCTGATGCTGGTCGTCGGGAGGCGGGCACTGCCCAAGGGCCTGTGGTTGGTGGCCCGCACCGGCTCGCAGGAACTCTTCACCTTGACGGTCGTGGCCGTCGCAGTGGGAGTGGCGTTCGGCGCGGCGAAGCTCTTCGACGTGTCGTTCGCGCTGGGCGCGTTCTTCGCGGGCATGATGATGCGCGAGTCGGAGTTCAGCCACCGCGCTGCCGACGAGTCGCTGCCCCTGCGAGACGCCTTCTCCGTGCTCTTCTTCGTATCGGTCGGCATGCTGTTCGAGCCCGCCGTCATCTGGACCCAGCCGGCCAAGCTCATGGCCACGATCGCCATCGTCATGGTCGGGAAGACCATCGCCGCGGTCGCCCTGGTCCTGCTGTTTCGCTACCCGCTCAACACCGCCCTGACCGTCGGCGCGAGCCTGGCACAGATCGGCGAGTTCTCGTTCATCCTGGCGGGCCTCGGCGTGGCCCTCCACCTCATGCCTCCCGACGGGCAGAGCCTGGTGCTCGCCGCCGCGCTGATCTCCATCGCCGCCAACTCGGCCCTCTTCTCCGTGGTGGAGCCATTCCGTACCTGGATCCTCCGGAGGTCCGTGGTGGCGCGACGGCTTGAGCAGCGCGACGATCCCCTTGCGCGATTGCCGACCACCACCGACCCCGCCCTCCTGAAGGATCAGGTCGTACTCGTCGGGTACGGCAGGGTGGGTAAGCGCATCGCGAGCGAGCTGCGGGAGCACAGGGTGCCGTTCGTGGTGGCAGAGCAGAACCGTGAGCTGGTGGATGCACTCCGACGCGAGGGCATTCCCGCAGTCTCGGGAGACGCGACGACTCCAGACGTGCTCGTCCAGACGCACCTGAACCGGGCCGCGATGCTCGTGGTCGCCATCCCCGACACCGTCAACGTGCGCAGGATGGTGGAGATCGCCCGCACGCTCAATCCCGGGGTCTCGGTGGTGCTTCGCACGCACAACGAGGAGGAGGCGGCTCTTCTCACCGCGGAGAGCCAGGGGGTGGTGTTCCTGGGCGAGCACGAGCTGGCTCGCGGCATGGCCACGTACATCCTGGGTCATCTCCGCCGGGGGCGCTGAGGGTCCACGTAGACCAACACCGCCTCGGCCACGTCGTACCCCCTTCCTGGTCCAGAGCATCACCGAACGAGCTGAGCGCATTCGCTCCGAGGGCGAAGGAAGGTAGTTCGATGGGCGCCGTCTACCGCCGTGGTGGAAGTAGGTTTCTCTGGATGAAGTACATGGACGCCGCCGGCGTGGAGCAGCGACGGTCGAGCGAGACGGCCGACGAAGTCTCGGCACGGGCCTTGCTGAAAGAGATCGAGCGACTCGAGCGTGCGAAGGCGCGCCCCGAACCCGGGCTCACTGCCCAGAAGTTCTACGACGACACATGGGTCGGGCTGCGGCGAGTCCGAAAGCAATTCGCATGGAAGGGCGACACCTACAAGATGTCGATCCACTTCTTGCCAAAGTTCGGGCCCACCTGTCGAAGCGCGACGACACTCCACTCGCGCCGCGAACGGTCCGAAACGTCGCCAGCATCGTTCGCGTCTTTTTTGCCGACGCCTTCGAGCGAAGGGCTGACACGAAGATGACCCGGAATCCCACCTCCTGCTGGGACGCCGATCGCCACCTCCCCGCCATCGAGGACAAGGCCCACGGGTGGCGTATGAACGCCGGGTTTACCCTGGAGCAGATCGCGGTCATGACGACGGACTTGCGCATCCCGGAGGATCGGCGGGTTCTGTATTCGCTTCGCTTCCTCGGAGGCCCTCGCCCCGGTGAGGCCGCCAACGCGAGGTGGCGCGACCTTGACCGCTTGAAGAAGCCCCTCTGGCGCCTGACGCTGGAGCAGTCATTCAACAGCCCCATGCGCCAGGAGAAGTCGACGAAGATGCACGCCACCCTCACCTTTCCCATCCGCCCGGTCGTCCAGAAGCTCCTGTTGGCCTGGGAAGCGGAAGGTTGGGAGAAGTTCATGGGCCGCAAGCCCACGTCGGACGACTTCATGTTCCCGAGGGTGGACGGGAAGCAGCGACTCGTCAGCGGCACCTATGAGCAGTTCCTCGTGGACCTCGCGGCGGTCGGCTTTCCAGCGCAGCCCCAGTACGAGTCACGCTCGACGTTCCGAAACCTGGCGCTCAGCGCCGGCGCCAACGAGTTCCACCTGAACCTCATCACCCACCCGAAGCCGAAGCGGGCATCTGACCACTACACGCGACTGGAAATGCAGTGGCCGAAGATGTGCGAGGCGGTGCTGGCCATCGACCCAGCGGCCTGGGCGGGGACCCCGGCCGCTGTAACCCAGGACGAGGTTACAGTCGAGGTTACAGGCGAAGGGACGACCAATGACAAACCCCCGACAACCTTGACGATTGTCGGGGGCGAACTGGAGCGGGAAAAGGGATTTGAACCCTCGACCCTCGCCTTGGCAAGGCGATGCTCTACCGCTGAGCTATTCCCGCAAAATCCTGTATCGAGGGGCGGATTTATAGGGTCAGCCCCTCTGGAGTGTCAAGAGCCTTGGGCCACCCCCGGCCCCCCGTGCACCCGGGTGTGCATGGCCTTGAAGGAGTCGCGGACGGACAACCGGGCCGACCAGGGGGAGAAGGCCAGCGAGATGTCGAGGGGCCACGTCTCCACCACGTTCACGTCCGCGTCTACCGCGAAGGCCAGGAAGTCCGCGCCCGGTCGATCCCGGCTGGGGGTGTGCACGGTCGGGGCCGTTGCTCCGCCTGGATGCAACGCCCGCATGGACAGTCGAGGCCGAGCGGGCACTCGGCCGGCATGACGCACTTCTCACCCAGCGCTTTCCGGTGGTCCGGCTTCGAAGGTCCCGCCAGCGCGCCGCGCACGATGGCTTCCACCGCGTCCGGGTCCATGAGTGTCCTGGAGTCACTGCCCCGTCGCTCGTGGACGACGCGCCCACTCCTGTCGGCGACCGAGATGAGGTCCACCCCGCGGTCGTCTGCACCTGGCCACCGGCCTGCACCACGACGAGCAAGGTCGGCGCCCACTGGGTCCAGGAAGGGTCTCATGGCCTTGCCAAGATGGAACTGCTGGTGCGCTGGGAACTACCGCGGGGATTCGACCCACCGGCGCACGGCCGCAACCTTCCCGGGTACCGGACGCCCCAACAGGCCGGGTGCCGGATCCGGGGGAAAGGGCCTAGTCTAGTCCCGATGCACCCGACGCAACTGGTGGCGCCTGCCATCTGCATCGCCACGATGCCCTTCGGGGCGTGCGCGGCCCACGTGATCCCGGTCCCGCCCACCCGCGTTCGCCCCCTCGGCTCACGCCTGCAGGGGTCCTTCCCGGTCGCCATCGCCATCGGGCTCAAGGACCCGGACATCATCGGCGAGCCTGCGGCTCGATGGCTCCGGGCGCGGTGATCGACTGACATCTACGTCTGCTCCTGATCGGGGGGGCTCCGCTTGAAGAATTCGGTCGTCCTGGTGCTCGCAGCGGGCCTCGTGTCCGTGCTTGCCCCTTGCCGAGCGTCCGCCGCCGATCCGGCGCCCGCGGTCGAGCCTGCGCCCGCCGCGGAGCCATCATGGGTGCCGCCCGATCCCTGGGCCACGTTCGTCTACGAGAAGCCCGCCCCGGTCTACCGGCTGCGCCTGGCCATCGAGCAGCTCTCGATGACGGCTCTGTCCTTCACCGGCTACCTGATCTGGAACCCACCACCGGCCACCCCCGGCGTTCCAGCGACGACCATCCTGGAAAAGCTGACCTTCGCGCCGGATTCCTGGTACCTCGACGCGGACTCGCTCGCCACCAACTTCGGCGGCCACGTCGCTGCGGGGACCTTCTACTACATGTTCGCCCGCGCGAACCGGGTCTCCGTCCCCGAGGCGTTTCTCTGGACGCTCGGAACCTCCACGCTCTGGGAGTTGATCGAGTTCAAGGAGCCGGTGTCGATCAACGACATGATCGTCACGCCGGTCTCCGGGCTCGCCATCGGAGAGGCCTTCACCCAGCTCTCGGGATGGTTCGATCGCAACGGCAGCAGCAAGCTGTCGAAGGCGCTCGCGGTGATCTTCAATCCGATGAAGAAGTTCCACGACTGGATGGACAAAGCCGAGCCGCGGAGGGACCCGGCCTACAGCGGCTGGCACGAGTTCCGCGCGGGCGCCTCCGGGCAAGTCCTCTGGCAGGACGGCCACACCTATCCCGGCATCGCGGTCGAGTTCGCCACCCGGCTCTTCCGCGCCCCGGGCTACGGCAAGGCAGGAGGCACCGGATTTGGCTTCGCCGACGGAAATGTGTCCGCCATCGGGCTCACGGCGACAATCGCCGGTGGCCAAACGGTCGACTTCCTCTTCGACACCGAGACTGCCCTCGTCGGTCATTACTCCCGGGATCTCCGGACGGATGGTGAGGGCCTTTCGGGCTGGGACCTCTTCGTCGGGGGTACCGCGGGGTACGAGTTCGGCTCGCACGCGTGGAACCTCGCCGGCGGCGAGCCCAAGAACCAGATCTCGCTCGTTCGCCTTCCCGGCGTCGACGGGCGCCTCCGTCTGTTCGCGGGCGACCTGCGGGTGGATTGCTCGCTGGACGTGGCCTTCGACTTCGGGGGGGTCGAGCCGATCGGAAATCCGGGCACCGAGGTGCTGGCCCCGGGCCAGGTCTTTCCCACCGTGTATTCGGTCCAGGGATACTACTTCGCCTTCGGCCTCCACCTGGCGCCGGCACTCGAGCTTCGATACGGACCCTTGGCGCTGGGCGCCTCCGTTCGCGCCGACTGGCTCTGGGGAATGACCGGCCCGTTCGTTCCGGAGCTGGACGGGCAGGTGGCCTCGCTCGCCGACGTCCGCGCGATCGGCACGGCCTGGCTGCGGGTGCACCTGCACGAGCCAGGCGTCGAGTTTGCGCTCAGCACCATCACCCGGGAACGCCGCGGCAGGGCAGGGAACCAGGAGACGAGCCGGCAGGATCGGTCGCTTCTCCTGAGCTTCAACGTGCTGTTCTGAGCGGCCGCCGCGCGCGTCACCGCTCGCTCGCCGGATCGGGGGATCCCTCCCGCGTGGAACCGGAGGGTCCTCGACGGCGCCGGAGCGATGGCCTTGCCGGGGCTCCGGTCGGGGCTTATGCCCGCTGCTCGATGGACTTGGCGATTGCGATCCTGCTGCTGGTGTTCTCAGGATCGAAGTCGACGCTCGCGCCCGCTGCCTGGGCTCGAACCGACGTGGTTCTCGAGTCGTCGGTCCTGGACGGCGCGCTGACCGAGAGCGCCCTCCGCTCCTTCGGAAAGGCGGAGCCCTGGCAGCCGCCGCCCTGCATCGGAAACACCTGCCAGCCGCGCGTCTCCATCCCCGTTCCCGGATTCGAGCCTCAGATCGACATGCGCGGCAGGGGCGGTGAGGTGTTCGCCTCCATGCTCGAGCGCCTGGACGCCGGCGTCGTGGCGAACATCGCCCGGGCGGCGGCAACGGCCGGTGTTCGCCTGGAGTATCGGCCACCGCGGGCCCAGGACCTCTTGCCGGGGAGCCGGAACCTGGGGCAGGTGGCGATCATGGCCCGCTGGCGCCTGGATGCGTGGAATGTTCCGATGTTCCAGGTGTCCCCCTCGCCGTAGGCGTGTCCCGTCGCGTTCGTCTGCGGCGCCGGCAACATGGCCCCGATTGCCTCCCCCAGAATCGGCACGGCTTTCAGGGGGGATCCCGCGGGGAGGAATCGGCCCGGGACGTGTGGCGATTCGTTGCAGCCGCCCGTATGTGAAGACGAATGGGACGATTCTCCCGACGGGAGTTCCTGCTGGGCGCGGCCGCCACGGTTGTGGCCTCGACGCCCCTACCAGCGCTGGCCGCTGGCGGCGAGGTCACACCGGAGCGGCACGAGATCGTGGTGCCGGACCTCGACCCGGCCCACGACGGGTTGCGAATCGCCCAGCTCTCCGACCTCCACGTCGGCGCGATGACCCCGGTCGAGCGCATCCGCGCCGCCATCGCGGAGGCGAACCGCTTTCGGCCCGACCTGGTCGTGCTCACCGGGGACTACCTGACGCGTGATCCCGGAGGCGTCACGCTCATGCGCGAGCAACTCGCGGGTCTGGATGCGCCCACGCTGGCCACTCTCGGGAACCACGACCGCTGGGTCGATCCGCGCGGGGCCGGTGCCGCCCTCGAGGACCTGGGGTATGGCTTCCTGGAGAACCAGAACACCACCCTCACCCTTCGCCACGCTCCGTTCACGGTGGTCGGGATAGACGACCTCTGGACCTATTCCGCGGACCCCCCCCGGGCCATGAAGGGCGCCCCGGCCGGATCACGCCTGTACCTGGCCCACGTCCCGGCCACCGCAGACATCCTGGCCAACTGGGGGAAGCCAATGCTCGTCCTGTCGGGTCACACCCATGGCGGCCAGGTGAACGTGCCCCTGCTCACGCCGGCCATCCGCTGGATGATCCGAGAGCCGTACATCGGCGGGTTGTACCAGGTCGGGAAGGTTCAACTCTACGTGAACCGCGGCGTGGGCAACGTGGGGCTGGGCCTGCGCATCAACGCGCCTCCCGAGGTCTCCTTGCTCACCCTTCGCGCCGGAGTCGCGTCACCGGCAAGGGAGCCCTCCGCGGATGTCGTCGTGCCTGGCGCGGCGCGAGAGGACGCCAGGAATTCCACCCCGGAATGGGTCGCCTCCCTCTGGAATTCTCCGTAGCCCCGTCCCGCTTCACGCGCCGTCTCGTCACGGACCGTGATCCTGGGTGTACACGGCCTTGAAGAAATCCCGGATGTAGACCCAGGCCGACCAGAGCGAGAAGGCCAGCGAGATGTAGAGGAGCCACGTCCCCACCACGTTCGCGTCCACGTCCACCTCGAAGGCCAGGAAGTCCACCCTGTACCGGTAGTGGATGAGGAGGAAGGAGATGGCGGCGATCTGCAGGCTCTGCTTGTACTTCCCCTCCTGGCCGGCGGCGATGACGATGCCCTCGCTCATGGCCATGGTGCGCAGGCCCGTCACGGTGAACTCGCGGGCCAGGATGAGGATGACGAGCCAGGCCGGCACCCGTCCCAGGTGCACCAGCATGATGAGCACCGCCATCAGGATGAGCTTGTCGGCGAGCGGGTCGAGGAACTTGCCCACCACGGTGACGGTGTTGGTCCGCCGCGCCACCCATCCGTCGAGGAAGTCGGTGGCCCCGACGATGGCGAAGAGGCCGCCGGCCACGAAGCTGTTCACCCGCCCCTCGTAGTAGGTGAAGGCCAGGATGAGCGGGATCATGCCGATCCGCGCCACCGTGATGGCGTTCGGCGCGTTGAGGATGTCCTTCCGGAGGTTCCCCAATCGCGCCTCAGAGCTCGTGAGGGAATCCCCGGACCGAGCCGGGCGGCTGAGGCGCAAGGAGCGCAAGGAGCACCGACCGAGCATACCTGGCTGGTATGTGAGGGAGGTGCGACGCCGCGATGCGCAGTGCATCGGCCAATCCGGCGATGGGAGGGGATTTCTTCACGGGCTCCTAGTCCGCCGGGGCCGCGTCGGGGTCCACGAAGACGCGCCCGTCGCCGGTGAGTTCCACCATCACCGGGGACCCGGGCGAGGGAGCGGTGGCCGCCACCCCGTCCACGCCTCCCAGCAGGCCGATGCGGGGGGTGACCGCGCCCATCCAGCCCACCAGCGCCGACGGGGGGACCCGCAGCGACTCGCTCCCTGAGACCTCGATGGCCACCGGTGCTCCGGCGGTGCGGAGAAGCATGCGCCCGCGCCCTCGCAGGTGCACGAGGTCGAGGTCGCGGGAGTGGCGCGACGGCACGCGGCCGTTCTCGAAGATCACCGCCTCCTCGAGGGCGAAGACCGCGCCTTCGCGGAAGTAGCCGGTGTCCCCGGCCAGATCCACCACCGTGAAGACCCAGCCGCCGGTCCGGAAGAAGAGCGCCCCCTCCCCGGCCATGCGGTTCATGCGGTCGCGCCCCGCGCCGAAGGGCTTCTCGGTCACCTTCCCGCGGAAGCGCTTCACCTCGGGGTGGGCCGTCACCGCGCCGCGCACCGCGAAGAGCCCGTCGATCCGGCACACCAGCTCGCCGCGCACCGCGACGTGGAGGATCCCCTCGTCCACCGCGAACACCTCCGGCGGCGGGCGCACCGTGCAGCCGGCGGCGAAGGCCCCGAGCCCTCCGGGAGCCACGGGGGAGCGCAGGGGCTGCGGGGTGGGCGACGGTCGAGGCACCGGGCTCGGTGCCGGAGTCGGCGAGGGTCGTGCCACTGCGGGTGCGGCTGCTGCTGCGGTCGCGGCGGCGGTCAGGATCGCGGCCGAGCTGGATGGCGCCGGCGTGGGTCGGGTCACTGCGGGTGCAGCGGTGGCGGCGGCTGTTGCTGCGCCCTGATCGGCCAGGAGCGCGTCGCAGCGGGCCAGGAGCGGAGCGCTGCCGGACTTCTCGAGCCACGGGCGCGCGGCCCGGGGGTCACCCGACTCGAGCAGCGCGAGCCCCAGGTAGCCCATGGACTTGCGGTGATCCGGGTCGAGGTCGAGCGCGATGGAGAACTGGCGCACCGCCTCGGGACGGCGTCCACCCTTCAGCCAGGCCAGCCCCAGGTTCACCCGCCCCGAGACCTCGGCGGGATTCTCGTCCACGAGCTTCCCGTAGGCTTCGGCCGCCTCCTCGTAGAGACCGGCCCGGTAGCAGGCCTGGCCGAACAGCCCGAGCGCGGCGACGTCCCGCGGCAGCCGGTCGGCCGCCTTGCGGAGCGAGTCCCTGGCGCCCTCCGCGTCTCCCGCGGCGAGCCGCTCCTCCCCCTGCTCGAGGAGGTGCTGGAACTCCTGGTCGGCCGCGGAGATCGCCTCTTCGGTCGCAGCGATGGTCACCCGTCCCCCCTGGCGTTCTGGCGCTTCAGGCTCTCGTAGATCTCGATGACCCTTCGCACGTACTCCTGGGTCTCCGGATAGCTGGGCACCCCTCCCGCCCGCTTCACCGCATCCGGACCCGCATTGTAGGCGGCGAGCGTCATCACGAGGTCACCCTGGTACTGGTTCGCCAGGGTGCGCAGGTACCGGGCGCCCCCGTCGATGTTCTCCTCCGGGCTCCACACGTCGCGCACGTACATGTCCTTGGCCGTCCCGGGCATGAGCTGCATGAGCCCCTGGGCGCCCTTCACCGAGAGCGCCCTGGGCTGGTAGGCCGACTCCACCTGCATCACCGCGTGGAGCAGCTCCTCGGAGAGCTTGTACTTGTCGGCGGCCCGGCGGACGTGCTCGGTGTAGAGGGCGGGAGCACGCTGGATGGCCCTCACGTCGGCCCCCACGGACCACGCCGCGCTCCGGGTCGTGGACGAGGTCCCGCGAACCCTCGTCGTCTTCACCCTGCCGACGCAGCGGTGCCGCTCCACGTTGCCGAAGACCCGGACCCCGTCGGCGTCCTTGCAGGCGAAGATCTCGTCCGCCCCGGCACCGGGGGTGGGGGCGAGCACCATCGTGCCCAGCAGGAGCATGGCGGGGAGGCGGGTCATGTGAACCCTCCCAGGGTACCGCCGGGAGCCCCCCCGGGACAACTTCCGGGGTGCGTGCTAGGGATCGCGGCCATGTCCACGACATCGCGCGAGCACGTCGATTTCCTGGTCCTTGGTGGGGGGGTGGCAGGGCTCTCCTTCGCCCTCGAGGCGGCGCAGCACGGCACCGTCCTCGTCCTGACCAAGCGGAATCGCCAGGAGGGCAACACCCAGTACGCCCAGGGCGGGGTGGCCGCGGTCCTCGGCCCCGACGACGCCTTCCCCCTCCACGTCGAGGACACGCTGGTCGCCGGCGCCGGGCTCTGCCACCTCGACGCGGTCCAGGTCACGGTGGAGGAGGCCCCGGAGCGGATCCGCTGGCTCCAGTCCCTGGGCGTCGAGTTCGACCGGGAATCCCCCGATCGGCTGCACCTCACCCGGGAGGGCGGGCACTCGCGGCGCCGCGTCGCCCACGCCAAGGACACCACGGGCAAGGAGATCGAGAAGAAGATGCTGGCGGCCTGCGCGGCGGCCGGCATCCGCATCGAGGAGGACCAGGTCGCCATCGACGTCATCACCAGCGAGCGGGCCGGCGCGGCCGGACCGAACCGTGCGCTGGGCGCCTACGTCATCGATCGGGCCACCGGCGCCATCCGCACCATCACGGCCTCGGTGACCGTCCTCGCCACCGGCGGGGCCGGGAAGGTCTACCTCTACACCTCGAACCCCGACGTCGCGACCGGCGACGGGGTGGCCATGGGCTACCGGGCCGGAGCCTCCATCGCCAACATGGAGTTCTTCCAGTTCCACCCCACCTGCCTCTTCCACCCCGACGCCAAGAGCTTCCTCATCTCCGAGGCGCTCCGCGGCGAGGGAGGGATCCTGCGCAACAAGGCGGGCGAAGCGTTCATGATCCGCTACGACCCGCGCAAGGAGCTGGCGCCGCGGGACATCGTGGCCCGCTCCATCGACGCCGAGGTGAAGCGGCGCGGCGACGACTGCGCCTTCCTCGACATGACCCACCTGCCGAAGGGGTTCCTGCTCGACCACTTCCCGCACATCTACCAGACCTGCCGGGAGTTCGGCATCGACATGGCCGTGCAGCCCATCCCGGTGGTCCCCGCCGCTCACTACCAGTGCGGGGGCGTGGTCACCGACCTCTCCGGGCGCACCGGCGTGCCCAACCTGCTCGCGGTGGGCGAGGTGGCCTGCACCGGCCTCCACGGCGCCAACCGCCTGGCCTCCAACTCGGTGCTGGAGGGGCTGGTCTTCGGGCGGCGCGCCGCGCTGGCCGCCGTCGAGCTCCTCGCCGAGAAGCGCCCTCCCCCGCCGGTCCCGGACTGGAACCCGGGCGACGCGCTGGCCCCCGACGAGGGCGTGGTGGTGGCCCACAACTGGGACGAGCTGCGCAGGCTCATGTGGAACTACGTGGGCATCGTGCGCTCGGTGAAGCGGCTGGAGCGGGCCCGGACCCGGCTGCGCATCCTCCGCTCCGAGATCCGCGAGTACTACTGGCGCTACCAGGTCACGCCCGACCTGGTGGAGCTGCGCAACCTGGCCGACGTGGCGCTGCTCATCGTGCAGTGCGCGCTGCGCCGGGGCGAGTCGCGCGGCCTCCACTACCTGCTCGACCACCCGGCCCCCGACGACCGCTTCCTGAAGGACACCGTGGTCCACCGGGGCGAGCTGGAGGAGGCGGCGCCCCGCGCCTGACCACGCCGGTCGCGGGGGGTTCGGCTCAGCGGGCGAGCGGCTCCCAGGACATCCGGAGGGTGCCGAGCGCTCCGGCGATGCGCAGCTCGAAGGGCAGCGTCGAGAGCGGCGCCTGGCCCGGGAACTTCGGGAACCGGACCCGGTACAGCGTGACGAACTCGGTGACGTAGGGGTAGAGGGCCTGGAGGGTGGGGTCCCGCTTCACGACCAGCACCTTGACCGGGACCGCCTGCTCGCTTCCGTTCACCAGGAGCGCGACCCGCCAGGTGCCCTTGTCGGTGGCGAGGTCGTTGGCCCGCCGGTCGTCGGTGAAGAAGGCCAGCAGGAACTCCTCCCCCTCGGCCGCCTCGGCCCGTTCCCGGGCGAGGAGCGCCTCCCTCTCGGCCGCCAACATCCCCTTCCACTCGGCGAGCCGGTCCACCCGTGCGACCCGCACCGCGTCCGACTGCCAGGTGGCGGTGGCGAAGGCCACGTCGTCGAGCACGTCGTAGAGCTTGGCGGTGCGGGTGGCGCCGTCGCGGGCCGTGGCCCAGGCCCCTTCCCGCGTGGACGGGTCGGTCGCCGGCGTGAGGTAGGTGCAGGCCGATGCGGAGAGGAGCAGCGCGAGCAGCAGGAACCGCTTCATGTCCGGCACTATCCCAGAAAATCGCGCCGGGTGAAGAGCGCGTCCACCGGGACCCCGAGGGCCTCGATGGCCTCCCGCCCCCCCTCCATCCGGTCCACCAGGGCGAAGCACCCCGCCACCACCAGCCCCTCGGCCCGGCAGCGCTCGATGGCCTTGATGGCGCTTCCACCGGTGGTGATGACGTCCTCGAGCACCGCCACCCGGCTGCCGTCGGGGATGGTCTTGCGCCCCTCGATCCACTGGCCGGTGCCGTGCCCCTTGGGTTCCTTGCGCACGATGAAGGCGTCCACCGGCTCGGAGGCCAGGAAGCTCGTGTAGGCCACGGCGCTCGCCAGCGGGTCGGCGCCCAGCGTGAGGCCGCCGGCCCCGCGCAGGAGCGGCTTCACCTGCCGGATGCGGTCGAAGAGGAGCCGCCCCACCAGCACGTGTCCCTCGGCGGTGAGGGCGGTTCGCTTGCAGTCCACGTAGAAGTCGCTCTCCTTCCCGGAGGCGAGGATCACCTTGCGCCGCTCGAAGGAGAGCTCCCGCATGAGCACGAGGAGGCGGGCGCGATCGTGGGCCAGGTTCATCGGTTCTCCTTCTCGAGGAGCGGGAGGATGCGGACCAGGTAGCGGAGCTGCTCGAGCACGAGCTTCCGCCCCTCGGGCGGGAGCGCGCCCCAGGACTCGTAGGCGGCGGCCACGTCTCCGTTCAGCTCGTAGGCGCGGACGGCCAGCCCGTGGGTGAAGGCGGCCGGGTCGGCGGCGGGAAGGGGGCGGGCCACGCGCTTCTCGCCCGCGCGGCGCCTGGCCGCGCCCAGGGCCGGCTCGGCCCAGGGGACATGGGTGCGGACCTTGGCGGCGACGGCGTCGAGGTCGGCCGGGCTCCAGGGCTGGCCGAAGGCGGGGCCGGAGAGGGCCAGCGCCCAGGCGTCCTCGTCGGGGAGGACTGCGTGGACGCGGGCCAGGACCCGGTCGCGCTGGAGGAGCCTCAGGGCCTCGACGCGCCGGAAGCCGGAGACCACCTGGAAGCGCCTCCCCTCCCCGTCCGGCCGGGGGAGAGGGCGCAGCTCCACCGGCGTCAGCTGGCCGAGGCGCCCGATGGCGACCGCCAGCTCCGAGACGTCGCCGGTCTCCCGGAGACGGAAGGTCGGGTCGGGAGCGATCTCCTCGAGCGGGACGTGCTGCACGCTACGTCCCGGAGGTGTCCACGTCGCCCTGGAAGACGGCCCCGTCCACGATGACGACGCGTGGCGCGCGGATGTCGGCGCGGACCTCGGAGTCGGCCTCGAGCCGCACCGTCCCGCCCATGGCCACGCGCCCGCGCAGGCTTCCCCGGACCACGAGGTCGCCCGGGCCCCGGACCTCGCCCTCGATGGACGTCCCCGGGCCCACCACCATGGGCGTGCCCTCCGGCGCGGCGGTCTCGTTCTCGGTGCTCGTGGCGTGCCTCCCTCGGCGATCAGGATAGGAGGCGCACCTCGCCCCGGTCAATGCGTTCCTGGGGCGCTCCGCGCGGAGATCCACTCCACCGCGTCGGCGATGGGGGCGGCGCGCCCCGCTCGTTGAAGATCTCGTGCTCGAACCCGACGTACTCCTTCAGCGTCTTGTCCTTCGAGCCCACCGCGGCGAAGAACTCGGCGGAGGCCGCGCCGTCGGCGATCCGATCGCCGGTGCCGAGCAGGAGGAGCAGCGGCCGGTCGAAGCGGGCCATTTCCTTCCTGAGCCCGGCCTGGGCCCTCCCCGACTCGGTGAACCAGCGCGGCGTGGCCTTGCGCTGGTAGAGCGGGTCGGTGTCGCTCCAGGCCTGCATCTCGGGATCCGAGGTGAGCGTGGCCAGGTCGAGGCCGGCGTCCACCGGCAGGTGCGGGATGATCTTCCCGACGAGCAGCGCCGACCAGACCTTCACCTTGGGTGGATCGATGGCGAGCCGGAAGTAGGGGTTGGAGAGCACCACGCCGTCCACCGACCGTCCGCCCTCGAGGGCCCAGTGGGCGGCGATGTGCCCCCCCTGGCTGTGGGCCACCACGAAGATCTTCCTGCCGGCCGCCTCCGACCGCACCTGGGCGGCGAAGGCGTCGAGGTCGGCCAGGTAGTCCTCGAAGCGGTCCACGTACCAGCGCTTGCCGCCGGAGCGGCCGTGCCCCCGGAAGTCGAGCAGCGCCACCTCGTGTCCGGCCCGCACCAGCGCGTCGGTGACGCCGGCGTAGCGACCCAGGTGGTCTCCGGCCCCGTGGAGGACGAGAACGGTGGATCGCGGCCCGGGAGGCGTGTAGCGCTCCCAGTGAATCTCGGGGCCACCCGGCGCGCGCACGGCGCCCTGGGTGTGGCGCGCCAGGTCGGCGCCGGGAAAGACGGGGACGGCCACGTTCACCTCCGGGCCGGGCGGACGTCGCCGCCGGGCAGTTCGCGAAGCTTCTTCTCGAGGCCGGCCCGCTGGTCCGGCACGTCGGCCTCGGCCCCGTCCTCGAGGGCCTGGATGGCGCGGCGCCAGGCCCGCGCCGCGTCGGCGTCCCTGCGGGTGCGAAGGTAGGCGTCCCCCAGGTGCTCGAGGATGGTGGGCTCGGGCCCGGAGAGCGCCTCGGCCTTCTCGAGGGTGATGACGGCGCCGGCGACGTCGCCGCGCTGGAACTGGATCCAGCCCAGCGAGTCGAGGAAGGAGCCGTTTTCCGGCTCGATCTCCAGCGCACGGGTGACGAGCACCTCGGCCTCGTCGAGCCGCTCCCCCTTCTCGGCCAGGCTGTACCCCACGAAGTTCATGGCCTCGGCGTTGTCCGGCGACTCCTCGATGAGCCTGCGCATGGTGGCGATGGCGCCCGGGCGGTCGCCGGCCCGGTCCTGGGCCACGCCCAGGGAGAAGAGGAGCCGCTCGTTTCGCGGCTGCGGCCGGAGCTGCGTCTCGAGGTAGCTCACCGCCTCGGCGGCCCGTCCGGCCCGCTCGAGGACGTAGGCGCGGGCCGTGACCAGGCGTGCGTCCCCGGGGCGCCCGGCGAGCGCCGCGTCGAGGAGCGAGAGCCCGGCGGCCGCCTTGCCCGACTGGGCGAGCACCGAGGCGTGGACGGCGATGGCCGCCACGTCGAGGTCGGGATCCCCGGTGGCCACGGCGCCGAAGGCCGCCGCGGCCTCTGCCCAGCGCCGCTCCTCCCGCAGCGCGAGCCCCCTGGCGTAGAGCAGCCGCCCGTCCACCGAGGTCCTGAGCCCCTCGTCCACCACCGCGATGGCGTCGGCCGGCCTGCGCGCGTCGAGCCAGGCAAAGGCCACCCGCACCCGGACCTCCACCTCGTGGGGCGCCACGTGGACGGCCTGCTCGAAGAAGGCCCGCGCGGCGTCGGAGTTGCCGGAGCGCAGCGAGAGGCGTCCCAGCGCGACCAGCCCCTCGGGGTCGTCGGGGTCCTGCCGGACGAGCCCTTCCCATGCCTTCCGGGCCTCCTCGTATCGCCGCCGCGACTCCTCCAGCTCGGCCAGGCGACGCCAGGCCTCGGTGTCCCGCCGCTCGACGGCCACCGCCCTCCGGTAGAGCGCCGCGGCGCGGTCGAGCTGCTTCTGGTCGGCGAGGACCCGTCCCAGGTCGCGCAGCGCCCCTGCCCCCTCCGCGGGCAGGAGCCGGGCCAGCTCCTCGAGGACGGCCTCGGCCCCCGGCCCATCCCCGGCGTCGAGCCTGGCCTGGGCGAGCAGCCGGAAGGGGTCGGGGTCCACCGCCGCCTGGCCGGGCGCGGCGCGGGCGGCGAGCGCGGTCTGGACCTCGACGGCGGAGCGCAGGGCGCGCTCGGCGTCGACGGGTCGGCGGGCGATGGTGGCGGTCTTGCCCAGGATGAGCCAGGCCTCGGCGGCGGAGGGCCCGGCGGGATCGAGCTCGATGGCCTTGCGGGTCTCGGCCTCGGCGCCGGGGAGGTCCCCGGTGCGGGCCCGGGCCTCGGCGAGGGCGACGCGGAGGGCGGGCGCGGCGGGGTCGGCGAGGACCGCGGCGCGGTAGGAGTCGAGCGCCGACCGCCAGTCGCTCTGCTGCTCGGCGAGCCGGCCGCGGAGGTAGGCGGTGTAGGCGCGCGCCGAGACCCGGGGGGCCGCCGGTGGCGGCTCGCCCCACGCCGGCGCCGCGGCGAGCGCGACCAGGGTCGCGAGGAGGGGGAGGCGGGACAAGGGAGGATCCTAGCGGCAGGAAGGGGAGCGCGCTAGGAGCGGCGCCGGGGCGTGGCGGCGGCCGCGGCGACGGCCTGCGTGGCAGCGGCGGCCAGCGCCCCGTCGGGGATGGGGGAGGCGAGCACCAGCTCGACCCCGGCAGCGCGCAGCCCCTGGACGTGCTCGGCCCGGGCGGCGGCCACCACCGGCGCCGAGGCCAGGCCGGGGTCGCCGCGCAGGCCGGCCAGCGTGTCGCCGCCGTCGGCGGGAGGATCGACCAGCACGACCAGGTCGGGCGAGAAGCGGGCGGCGGCCAGGCCGGCGGCGAATCCCGGGCTGGAGGGGTGGGCGACGATCCCCGCCTCCTGCAGCTGCCGGACGACGTGGTCCAGGGCCGGTCCGGCCTCGCCGACCACGAGCGCCTTCCTGCGCGCGTCCACCGCATCGGCCAGGTCGGCCGGCATGGGCATGCCGTGGCGCGACATGAAGGACGCGAGCTCCTCGCGCGCGATCCGGCGGTGTCCGCCGGGCGTCCGGTGGGCTTTCAGACGGCGCGCCTTGATCCAGTTCACGACGGTCGGCAGGGACACGCCGAGGACGTGGGCGGCCTCGAATGTTGTGTAGAACCTGCGCATCTGCTGGCTGCTGAGCATACACCAGACCGTGGTAAGGAAAGTCCATGCCCCCTCCTGCGACGTACCTCCTGGGTGCAGTGCAGATGACCTCCACCGCGGACCGGGCCCGCAACCTGGCCTCCGCGGTCCGGCTCCTGAACGAGGCCGCCGACCTGGGCGCGAAGCTCGTCGGCCTTCCGGAGAACTTCGCCTTCATGGGGCGGGACGAGGAGCGCATCGCCTCGGCCGAGCCGCTCGAGGGGCCCACGCTCGGCGCCATCCGCGAGGTGGCGCGGGCGCGCCGGATCTGGGTCGTCGCCGGGTCGGTGGCCGAGAAGGTGGACCAGCCGGGGAAGACCGCCAACACCAGCGTGCTCATCTCCGACGACGGCTCGCTGGCCGCGGCCTACCGCAAGATCCACCTCTTCGACGTGAACATCCCGGACGGCGCGCGCTACGCCGAGAGCGAGACCGTCATCCCCGGGGACAAGGTGGTGCTGGCCCCCACGCCGCTCGGGCGCATCGGCCTCACCGTCTGCTACGACCTGCGCTTCCCGGAGCTCTACCGGCAGCTCTCCGGCCTGGGCGCGGAGGTGGTCTTCATCCCGGCGGCCTTCACGCTCTTCACCGGCAAGGACCACTGGGAGGTGCTGATCCGGGCCCGGGCCATCGAGAACCTCTCCTACGTCGTGGCCCCCGCGCAGGTGGGGCGCCACTCGGCCAACCGGCTTACTTATGGAAACGCCATGATCGTGGACCCGTGGGGAACGGTGCTGGCGCGCTGCCCGGAGGGCGAGGGGGTCTGCGTGGCCCGCTTCGACCGGTCGCGCATGGAACGGGCCCGTCAGGAGCTCCCCTCCCTCAAGCACCGGCGGCTCTGAAGGCCCTGCACCGTCTGGCGCCACCCGCCGCGGGGGTGAGGGCTGCCCTATCCCGCTCGCTTGCTGAACCGCGCCGTGGCCAGGCCGAAGATGGCGGCCCCGAAGAGCGCCAGCGCGAGGAGCTGGGTCCAGACGTCGGCGAACCCCGCCCCCTTCATCATGTTGGCGCGGGCGATCTCCTGGAAGTAGCGCAGCGGGTTCAGGAGCGTGATGGCCCGCATCCATCCCGGCATCGAGTCGATGGGGGTCATGATCCCCGAGAGCAGCATGGCCGGCATCGTGAAGAGGAAGCCGCCCAGGAAGGACTGCTGCTGGTTCGACGACATGGTGGAGATGAGGAGCCCCACCCCCAGCGTGGTGAACAGGTAGAGGAGCGTGGCGAGCGCCATCACCGCCAGGTTTCCCCGCAGCGGGACGCCGAAGACCCAGGTGCCCGCCACCGTGAGGAGCAGCACGTCGAAGAATCCGATGAAGACGAAGGGGGTCATCTTCCCGGCCAGCAGCAGCGTGGCCGGGATGGGGGTGACCGCCACCTGCTCGAGGGTGCCCTGCTCCCTCTCGCGGGAGAGCCCCATGGCGGTGACGATGGTGGTCACCACCACGAGCAGCATGGCGGCGATGCCGGGCACGATGTAGGGCGGGCTCTTCAGGCCGGGGTTGTAGAAGAGACGCGGGACCAGCTCGATGCGGGCCGGCGGCGTGACCCCCGCGGCCCGGGCCCGGTCGGTGGCGCGGCGCGCCGCCTCCTCGCCGAAGTAGCGGGTCACCGCCCCGGCGGCCACGTTGGAGCGGTTCGGGTCGGTCCCGTCCAGGATCACCTGGACCTCCGCCGGCCGGCCGGCCTCGAGGTCCGCGCCGAAGCGGGGCGGGATCACGATGACGGCGGCGGCCTCGCCCCGGTCCAGCGTGGCGGCCCCTTCCTCCGCGCTCCTGGCCTCCCCGACGCGCCGGAGCGTCCCGTCGGCCAGCAGCCTTCGGAGGTGGAGCCGGCTCTGCTCGCTCCGGTCCTGGTCCGCCACCACGGTGGGGACCCGGTCCACCTCGAAATCCACCGCGAAGCCGAGCACCAGGGTCTGGAGGAAGGGCGCGAAGAGCAGCATGAACATGACGCGCCGGTCCCGCAGCGTCTGGAAGACCTCCTTGCGCACCACCGCCGCGTACTGGATCCGGCCGCGCGACGGGCGGCGCTCCGCGGCGGCGCTCACGCGATCCTCCGCTGGAAGCGGCGGGTGGCCAGCGCGATGATGGCCACCGCGAAGAGGAGCATGGCGAGCAGGTCGCCCCAGATGCTTGCGAAACCGTTGCCCTTGAGCAGGATCTGGCGCAACGCGTCCACCAGGTAGCGCGCCGGGATGAGCCGGGAGATGGCCTGCAGCACCAGGGGCATGTTGTCGATGGGGACGAGCATCCCGGAGAGGAGCAGCGAGGGAAGCAGCGACGAGAGTGCGCCGGCCTGCGTGGCCACGAGCTGGTTCCTGGCCACCACCGAGATGAAGAGCCCCTGCCCGAGCATCCCGGCCAGGAAGAGGAGCCCGGCCAGGATGACGAGGAGCGGGCTGCCCAGGATGGGCACGTCGAAGACGTTGGTGCCGACTCCCAGGACCAGCAGCAGCTGGACGAGCCCGATCCCCAGGTAGGGGAGGAGCTTGCCGAGCACGATCTCCAGGCGGGTCACCGGCGAGGCGAAGAGCTGCTCCATCGAGCCCCGCTCCCACTCCCCGGCCACGGTGAGCGCGGTGAGCAGCACCGCGGTGATGGCCATGAGGTAGGCGGCCAGGCCGGGGACGATGAAGACCGCCGACCGGGCCTCCGGGTTGTAGCGGGTCGAGACTTTCACTTGAAGTGGAGGTCCGGCGGAGATGCCGGCCGCGCCGGCGGCCCTGCGCCCCTCGGAGAGGGCGATGGCGTCGGCCTTGGCGAGCACCTGGTTGGCGGTCACCGGGTCGGCGGCGTCGACGAGGAGCTGCGCGCGGGCCGGTCCGCCCCGCTCCAGGTCCTTCGCGAAGCCTCGAGGGACGACCAGGATGGCCGTGGCGCGGTGGCGCCGGAAGATGGCGTCGGCCTCCTCGGGCGCGGCGCCGCCCACCGCGGCGAACTCCCCGTTCTCGGTGAAGGCCAGCGCCAGCCGCCGGGACGCCTCGGTGCGATCCTGGTCGGAGACGGCGAGCGGGATCTGGTCCACGTCGAAGCTCACGCCGTAGCCGAAGAGGAGCAGCATCACCACCGGCATCACCAGCGCCAGCACGAGCGTGCGCGGGTCCCGCTGGATGTGCAGGACCTCCTTCCAGGAGATGGCCATGACGCGGGCGGCGAAGCGCCCACCCCTCGTGCCGGAGGCGGTCACGGCGTGGCCTCGCCGGACGCCGCGCCCCGTCCCACCACCGCCAGGAAGACGTCCTCCAACGAGGGCTCCGACTCCTCGACCGAGATCCCCTCCCCGCCCCTCTGCCCGATGGCCGCGCCGACCGCCTCGGGGCTCCAGGCCCCGGCGTCCACCCGGACGTGGAGCCCGGCGCCGAAGGGCTCGGCGGCCCGCACCCCCGGCAGCGCCCGCAGCGCCTCCGCGCCGGCCGAGAGGTTGCGCCCCCGCACCAGGAGCACCCGGTCGGGCACCCATGTGCGCTTGAGCGCCGCCGGCGTGTCGAGCGCCACCAGCTTCCCGTCCACCATGAGGCCGATGCGCCGGCAGTACTCGGCCTCGTCCAGGTAGTGGGTGGTGACGAAGACCGTGGTCCCCCCGCGGGCCAGGTCGCGGATGAGGCGCCAGAAGGAGCGGCGCGCCTCCGGGTCCACCCCGGCGGTGGGCTCGTCGAGGAAGACGATCGACGGACGGTGAAGCACGGCGCTGCCCAGCGCGAGTCGCTGCCGGATGCCCCCGGGAAGCGAGCCGGTGATCTCGTACTCGTGGGCGCGGAGGCCGGTCAGCTCGAGGACCTCGTCGGCGCGCCGGGCCAGCGCGCTCCCCGAGAGCCCGTAGGCGCCGCCGAAGAAGCGGAGGTTCTCCCGCACCGGCAGGTCGAGGTAGAGCGAGAACTTCTGCGACATGTAGCCGATGGCCGACTTCACGGCCTCCGGCTCGCGGGCCACGTCGTGACCGGCCACGGTGGCCCGCCCGGAGGAGGGCGAAAGCAGCGCGATGAGCATCCGGATGGTGGTGGACTTTCCGGCGCCGTTGGCTCCCAGGTAGCCGAAGATCTCCCCCTTCTCGACGTGGAAGGAGACGTCGTCCACGGCCGTGAAGGCCCCGAAGCGGCGGGTGAGGTGCTCGGCCTCGATGGAGTGGCCGGGATTCACGCGGCGTGCTCCCGGTGCAGCCGGGAGAGGAAGAGGTCCTCGAAGGTGGGGGCCACCGGCCGCAGCTCCGCGCCGAGCGGACGCAGCGCCGCCGCCACCGCGTCGCGCGCGCCGGCGTCGAGGTCCACGCGGAGCCGCGAGCCGGCCGGGGACACGGCGCGCACCTGGGGAAGGGCCGAGAGCGCCGCCTCGACCGGGTCCCTGTCGCCGCCGGCCACCTCGTAGGACTCCTCGTCGAACCCGGCCAGCAGCGCGGCCGGCTCCCCCTCGAGGAGCAGCCGCCCCCGGTAGGCCAGCCCCACGCGGTCGCAGCGCTCCGCCTCGTCCATGTACGGCGTGGAGATGAGCACCGCCATCCCCGACTGGACGAACTCGTGGAGGAGCGCCCAGAGCTCGCGCCGGGAGACCGGGTCCACCCCGTTGGTGGGCTCGTCGAGGAGGAGGACCCTGGGCTCGTGGAGGAGGGCCGCGGCCAGCGCCAGCTTCTTGTACATGCCGCCGGAGAGCTGGTCGGCGCGCCGGTCCACGAAGCGCTCCAGCCTGGTGATGGCGAGCAGCCGCTCGGCGCGCTTCCGGAAGAGGTCGCGCGGGAGGAGGTAGAGGCGCGAGAAGAACTTCAAGTTCTCCATGACCGTGAGGTCCCGGTAGAGGCTGTACTGCTGCGGCAGGAGGCCGAGCGCCTCCCGGACCGCCCCGCCCGACCGTGGGTCCATCCCGAGCACGCGGGCCTCTCCGGCGTCGAGGTCGAGGAGCCCGGCCAGCGCGCGGATGGCGGTGGTCTTGCCGGCGCCGTCGGGGCCGACGAGCCCGTAGAGCTCGCCCGCCCGGACCGAGAAGCCCATGCCCGCGAGCGCCTCGACCTTGCCGAAGCGCTTCTCCATCCGGCGCGCCTCGAGGGCCGCGTCCATCAGTTCCCCCGCGGCAGCGTTACCTGCACCGGCATCCCGGGGCGGAGCAGCCCCTCGGGGTTGGCCAGCCGGACCTCGACGGGGTAGACCAGCCGGTCCCGGTCGGAGCGGGTCTGGATGTTGCGGGGAGTGAACTCGGCCCGGGTCGAGACCGAGGCGATGGTCCCCTCGAACTTCCGGTCCGGGTAGGCGTCGGCGACCACGGTGGCCTTGCCCCCGGGCCGGGCCGCGCCGATCTCGGCGTTGGGCAGGTAGAAGGTGGCCTTCACCTCGGCGACGTCCACCAGGCGCGCCAGCGGTTGCCCGGCCGGCACCAGCTCGCCCACCTCGTGGGGGAGCTCGTCCACCATGGCGTCCCGGGGGGCGCGCAGCACGCACTCGTCGGCGAGGAGCCGGCTGCGGCGCGTGGCCTCGCCGGAGGCCTTGACGCCGGCCACGCTGGCCGTGGCCTGGGCGCTCGAGGCCTGGATGGCCAGCTCGGCCGCGCGGGCCTGCTCGGCGCTGGCGCGGGCCTGGGCCTCGGCGGCCGAGGCTTGCGCGGAGAGCTGGACCGCCCCGCCGCGGGCGCGGTCGCGCGCGGAGACGGACACGTCCTCGGGGAGCGCCTCGAGGCGCACCGCCTCGCGACGGGCCACGTCGCGCTGGGCGGCCAGCGCGTCGGCCTGGGCCCTCGCGGCCACCTCCGACGCGGCGGCGGCCTCCCGGCTGCGGCGGCTCGCGCCCACGTTGGCCTCGGCGGCGGCGGCCTGCGCCTGCGCCGAGGCGAACCGCGCCTCCGACTCGGCCAGCGCCGCCCCCTGGTCGGAGCAGTCGAGTTCCACGAGCACCTCGCCGGCCTTCACCGGACGTCCCTTCACGGCCACGAGCTTCAGGACCCGCGCGGTGATCCGCGCCGAGACGTCCACGTTGGTCCCCTCGATCTCCCCCGTCCCTCCGGGCGGGGCGTTCCGCGCCCGGGCCTGCACCCAGATGCGCACGCCCAGGAGCGCGACCAGTGCGACGACGACCACGGCGACCACGACGGCGATGCGGCGCATGCGGCGGCTCCTCGCCCGCTCGGATGGCGGGCCCGCCGGGAGGGTTGCCAGGAGCGTGCCGACCCACGGAGGCCGGTCCGTGCGGAAACCCGCGCCGGGGCGGCTGCGGAGCCGTCCCGCTGTAAGGACTTCCGACGCCCCGTTCGGTGACGCGTACAGCCCGGCGGGGGCGCGACCGCGCCAACCGGCCCGCCGCCGCTCCAGGGTGGACGGGTTTTCGCGCCGGGGCGAGACGGCATCTTCCTTGCTGCCGGGACGGGGATGACCGCACTCGCCGCCCTCGTGGCCCTCCTCGCCGCTGCCTCCCCCGGGGAAACACCGCCCGTCTCCATGAGCCTGCCCGAGGCGCTCGCGGAGCTCGACCGGCAGAACCCCTCCCTCGAGGAGGCGCGGGGGCGCGCGGCGGCGGCGCTCGGGGTCGTCCGGCAGGCGGCGGCGCCGCTCCTGCCCAGCCTCTCGGCCGGTGGCGGGTTCTTCCACAACAACACGTCGGTCATCATCACCGCCCCGTCGGGCGGCGCGCTCGAGCGCATCTACCTCCAGCCGCTCGACGCCTGGTACGGCTCCGCCGGGCTGCGGGTCCCCCTCGTCGTTCCCGAGGCCTGGTTCACGGTCGCCGCGGCGCGGGACTCGGCGCTCGCCGCCGCGGAGGCGAAGGACGCCACCCGGCTCGCCGTCCGCAGCGCGCTCGTCCAGGCGGCATGGGCCGCCTGGGCCGGCGACGAGATCGTGGCCGCTTCGGAGCGGGCGGTGGCCTCCGCGCGTTCCCAGGCCGATAGCGCGGGGCGCGTCCTGAAGGCGGGCATGGGGACGCCGCTCGCCGTCCTTCAGGCCGACACCACCGCCACCCGGCGGGAGAGCGACCTCGTCGCCGCCCGCTCCGAGCGGGCGCGCGCCCGACTCGCGGTCGGCGCGCTGCTCGGGCGCCCGGTCCCGGTCTCCATCTCGATGCCGCCCGCGCCCGCCGCCACCACCTACGACCTCGAAGCCCTCTTCCGCGAGGCCCTCGACGCGCGCCCGGAGCTTCGCGCCTCGGCCGCCGTGGTGCGCTCCTTCGAGAAGCAGGAGTCCGCCGCGCTCTGGCGGATGGCTCCCACCATCTCGGCTTCGGGGGGTGTCCAGGCCCAGACGGTGCCCTTCCCCACCGGTGACAAGGGCGGATGGCGCGTCTCGGTCGACCTGACCTGGAGCCTCTACGACGGCGGCTACCGCTACGGGAAGGCGGCGCAGGCGGAGGGGCAGGCCGCGGAGGCCCGGGCCGCCGAGACCGGGGCACGGCTCCAGGTCCTGCAGGAGGTCCAGAACGCCGCGCGCGACGTGGAGGTGGCGCGGCGGCGGCTCGAGCTTTCGCGGGAGGAGCGGGAGACCGCGACGGCGGCGGCCGCCTCGGCGAGGCGCGGCTTCGGCGAGGGGATCACCTCCAGCCTCGACGTCCTCTCCGCGAACGACATGCTCTACGGGGCCGAGATCCAGGTGGCCACCGCCAGCTCGCGGCTGGGAGGGTCGCTGGCCGCGCTCGACCGGGCTCTCGGGCGCTCCCCGTGATACAGACCGACGGGATGGCCAGCCCTCCCCACGGCTTCGCCGAGATCCAGCGGCAGGAGTTGAATCGGCTCTTCGGACGGGCCGTCGGGATCCGCCTGTTCTTCGTCCCCGTCGTGATGGCGCTCGCCATCGCGCTGGCCTGGACCGACCCGCGTCCGTGGCGCACATGGCTCGTGGGCGTGGTCGCCGTGCTCGCCTTCGCGTTCTTCGCCGTCGAGGCGGTCCGGGCGCGGCGCCTGGGCATCGAGCGGCTCTCCATCTGGCTCAACCTGGGCGTCGCTGCCCTGGGCACCGCCTGCATCGCGCTCGGCACCGGCGGCCTGGGGAGCCCGGTCGTCTTCGTCCTGCCCGTGCTCGCCATCACCTTCGGCTTCTTCCTCGAGCCCCCGGCCATCTTCGCGCTGACCGGATTCCAGGTGCTGACCGCGGCCGGGTTCGCCGTGCTGGGGCTGGCCAGCGGGACCCCGGTGGCGCTGACGGCCCTCGGCCAGGCCTCGCGCCTGTCGGTCCTGGTGAACTGGGGCATCGTGACCTTCCTGCTCGTCGGCGGCGCCGGCCTGGGGCGGGTCATCCGCAAGACCTTCGACGGGATGGTGCGGCGCGCCCTCACCGCCCAGGAGGACTCGCTCCGCGCGTGGCAGGAGCGGGAGGCGGAGCTCTCGGCGCTCTCCGCCGAGATCGCGCACGAGCTGAAGAACCCGCTCGCCAGCGTGAAGGGGCTCGCCGCCCTGCTGGCCCCGGCCGTCGCCGACCCTCGCTCCGCCGAGCGGCTCTCGGTGCTGCGCCGCGAGGTGGACCGGCTCCAGTCCATCCTCGACGAGTTCCTCAACTTCTCCCGGCCGCTCGTGCCGCTGGCGCTGGGGAGCGCCGACGTGGGCGCCATCGCCCGCGAGGTGGCCATGCTCCACGAGGGCATGGCCCGCGACCGGGGCGTGGCGGTCGAGGTGCACGGCGGAGGGCGGGCACGCTGCGATCCACGCAAGGTGAAGCAGGTCCTCATCAACCTGGTCCAGAACGCGCTCGACGCCAGCCCCCCCGGGAACATCGTGCTCATCGAGGTCCAGGACGGCGCGGAGACGGCCCGCCTCGCGGTGCTCGACCGCGGCCCGGGGCTCGACCCGGCGCTCGCCGGCCGCGTCTTCGAGCCCGGGGTCACCACCAAGGCAGGCGGGTCCGGCCTGGGGCTGACCGTGGCCCGCACCATCGCGCGCCAGCACGGGGGAGAGCTGCGCCTCGCGGACCGCGAGGGCGGGGGGCTGCGGGCCGAGCTCAGCCTCCCGTCGGGCGCCGCCTCCGGGGTGGCCGCTTGAGCGAGCGCCCCGCCGCCGAGGCGCGCCCCCGGGCGCTGGTGGTGGACGACGACGCCGGCGTCAGGTACACGCTTCGTGAAATCCTCGAGTCGGAGGGGCTGGAGGTCGCGGAGGCCGCCGACGGGATGGCCGCCCTCGAGCGGCTGGAGGACTTCGCGCCCGACCTCGTCCTCACCGACCTGCGCATGCCGCGCATGGACGGCATGGAGCTGCTCCGGCGCATCGGCACCGGCCCCTCTGCGCCGCGGGTGGTGATGGTCACGGCCCACGGGTCGGAGCGTCAGGCCGTGGAGGCCATCAAGGCCGGCGCCTGGGACTACTTCCGCAAGCCCTTCGAGCCGGAGGAGCTCCTCGCGGTGGTGCGGCGGGCCACCGAGGCTGCCCGGCTGCGGGCCCAGAACGAGCGGCTGGCCGGGGAGCTGGCCCTCTCCCGGACCATGATCTTCGACTCGCCGGCCATGAGCCGGCTGGCCTCGCTTGTTGCCCGGGTGGGACCGCGGGACGTGGCGGTGCTGCTCACCGGGGAGAGCGGAACGGGCAAGGAGCGTGTGGCCGATGCGCTCGTGCAGGCCTCGCGCCGCGCCGCCCGCCCGTTCGTCCGGTTCAACTGCGCGTCCCTGGTGGCCGAGCTTGCCGAGGCCGAGCTCTTCGGCCACGCCCGGGGCGCCTTCACCGGTGCGGTGCGGGCCCGGGTCGGCCTCTTCGGGGAGGCCGACGGCGGCACCATCCTCCTCGACGAGGTAGGCGAGCTGGCCCTGCCCCTCCAGGCCAAGCTGCTCCGCGTCCTCCAGGAGGGCGAGGTCCGGCCGGTGGGCGAGGAGAAGTCGCGCACCGTCGACGTGCGCGTCATCGCCGCCACCCACCGCGACCTGGCCGACCTGGTGGCCCGCGGCGCCTTCCGCGAGGACCTCTACTGGAGGCTCAACGTGGTCCACCTGCACGTCCCGGCGCTGCGCGAGCACCCCGAGGACATCCCGCTCCTGGCGCGCCACTTCCTCTCCCGCTTCGCCGAGCGGTTCGGCACCGGCCCCATGCGGGTGAGCGACGAGGTCTTCGCCCGGCTCTCGGCCTGGCACTGGCCGGGGAACGTCCGGGAGCTGGAGCACGCCATCGAGAAGCTGGTGGCGCTCTCCCACGAGGGGGAGCTCGACCCGTCCCTGCTCCCTCCCGGCGGCGAGCCCGGCAAGGAGCGCGGCGAGGAGCCGGCCATGACTCTCAAGGCCCGGGTGGACGCCTTCGAGCGCGGACTGGTCGTGGAGGCCCTGCGGGCAGCCGGCGGCAACCGCACCGAGGCCGCACGAAAGCTGGGGATCTCGCGCGTCACCCTCCATGACAAGCTCCACAAGCACGGCCTGGCCCGTGGAGGGGACGAGTAGCGCGAGGGCGGTCTACTTCTTCGCCTTGGCCGCCTTCTCGGCCTTCACCTCGACCGACTTCGCGACGATGCCGTACTCCACCGTGACGTTCGAGCCCTTCTTGAGGTCGCCGGTCACCTTGGTGTCGGCGCCGCGGGTCATCTCGAACTTCTCCCCCTTGTTCTTCCCGCCGGTGGCCTTGACGGTGATGCTGGTCGGGGTGACGTCCACGACCTCGCCGGTCACCTGGTAGGCGAGGGCGCTCGTGGCGAAGGCGATGGCGGCCAGTGCGGCGAGGATGCGGGTCTTCTTCATGGCGTGACTTCCTCTCGGAATGGGGGGCGGGCCTGGTGCGGCCGCCGGCCCGGTGGGGGGGAAGGATATGACGAAGTGCCGGCTCTGCCCAAACACCGTCCGTTCGGCGGACCTCGGGCAGATGGGGCGTGCGGGAACGTCTTTGTTGACAGGGTTTCCGTGAGATTCGCTTCCCGTGAAGCGGGGGCCGAAGGAACGCCCCTGTCGCTGCGCAGAAGGCCCGTCGGCGGGAGTTCGCCGCGTCTGGCGAGGTTCGAGATCTCCCGGCGAAAGGACGCGGCAGCGGGGCTCCCCGTGCGTCTGGGGAGGGTCGAACATCCCGTGAGACACTGCCCTTCATGAACGACACCGAACTTCTCGCGGCTCGCACCTTCCACGCCCGGCTCATCGATCTCCTCCGGGTCGAGTTCACCTCCCTGGGTGTCTTCCTCGAGGCGCTTGCGGAGTTTGACCGGCGAAAGCTCTTCCGCGACCTTGGCCACGCCAATCTCTTCATGTACCTCCACAAGGGGCTCGCGCTCTCCCGGGGAGCGGCCCACTACCGCTGCTCCGCAGCCTGGCTCGTCCAGCGGTTCCCCGAGGTGCTGGAACCGATCAGGGACGGGAGGTTGTGCTTCACGACCGTGGCGGTCCTGGCGTCGGTGGTGACGGCGGAGAACCTGGCCACGGTCCTTCCTCGGTTCTACGGCCTTTCGAAGAAGGAAGCCCTGGAACTGGCGGCGGAGTTGAAGCCCCGGGCGGTGGTGCCGACGAGGACGGTGGTGACCCGGGACGTCGCGCCGTACGGCGCGTGCCCTCGCCAGCCGCGGGCCCCGTCGGCCGCACCGATAGCCCGGCGCCGGGCGCCGGCATCATTCGTCGCCACCAGTCACTTTGGGCCGCTTCGGGGGTATCCTCGGGCCTCAGGCGAGGGCCCATGACCAACGCACGCTTCCACGTCCCACCCCCGAAGAACGAGCCGAATCTCCACTACGCCCCGGGATCGCCCGAGAGGGCGGCGCTCAAGGCCAGCCTGGCCCGCATGGCCGCCACCGAGGTGGAGATCCCGGTGGTGGTGGGCGGCAAGGAGATCCGCACCGGCAAGGTCGCCGAGGTGCGCATGCCCCACCGGCACGGCCACGTGCTGGCCCGCTTCCACCAGGCCGGCCCCGGGGAAGTGGCGCTCGCCGCCTCGGCGGCCCGCGAGGCCCGGCGCGAATGGGGCGCCATGGCATGGCACGACCGCGCCGCCGTCTTCCTCAAGGCCGCCGAGCTGCTCGCCGGACCCTGGCGGCAGGTGCTGAACGGCGCCACCGTGCTCGGCCAGTCCAAGACCGCATTCCAGGCGGAGATCGACAGCGCCTGCGAGGCCATCGACTTCTGGCGCTGGAACGTGGCCTTCGCCGACGAGATCTACGCGCAGCAGCCGGTCTCCTCCCCGGGGATCTGGAACCGCGTCGAGCACCGGCCCCTGGAGGGGTTCGTCTTCGCCGTGACCCCCTTCAACTTCACCGCCATCGCAGCCAACCTCCCCACCGCCCCGGCCATCATGGGGAACACCGTGCTCTGGAAGCCCGCCTCCACCGCGGTGCTCTCCGGATGGTACGTCCTGAAGCTCCTCGAGGAGGCCGGGCTGCCGCCGGGCGTGGTGAACTTCCTGCCCGGCGCCGGGCGCGCCGTGGGCGATCCGGTGCTGGCCCACCCCGACTTCGCCGGCATCCACTTCACCGGGTCCACCGCGGTCTTCCAGGGGATGTGGCGCACCATCGCCGGGAACCTCCCGACGTACCGGACCTACCCGCGCATCGTGGGCGAGACCGGCGGAAAGGACTTCGTCTTCGCCCATCCCTCGGCGCAGGTGGACGCGCTCGTCACCGCGCTGGTCCGCGGCGCCTTCGAGTACCAGGGGCAGAAGTGCTCGGCCGCTTCGCGCGCCTACGTCCCCCGGAGCCTGTGGCCGCAGGTGAGGGACCGGCTCGTCGCCGAGGTCGAGGCCCTGAAGATGGGCGACCCGGCCGACTTCCGGAACTTCATGGGCGGTGATCGACCGGAACGCCTTCGAGAGCATCGACGGATACCTCGACGTGGCCCGAAACTCCCCCGAGGCCCGCATCCTCGCGGGCGGGAAGTGCGACGGGTCGGAGGGCTGGTTCATCCGCCCCACCGTCGTCGAGACCACGAACCCCCACTTCCAGCTCATGGAGGAGGAGATCTTCGGGCCGGTGCTGACGGTCTTCGTCTACCCGGACGACAGGCTCGACGAGACGCTGGCCGCCTGCGACGCCACCTCGCCCTACGCCCTCACCGGCGCGGTCTTCGCCCAGGACCGGCGCGCCATCGTCCACATGGCGAAGGCGCTCACGAACGCGGCGGGCAACTTCTACGTGAACGACAAGCCCACCGGAGCCGTGGTCGGGCAGCAGCCCTTCGGCGGCGCGCGCGCCAGCGGCACGAACGACAAGGCCGGCGCCCTGTCGAACCTCATGCGGTGGGTCTCGCAACGGTCCATCAAGGAAAATCTGGCACCACCCATCGCGGTGGGCTACCCGCACCAGGCGGAGCCCTGATGGCCAAGCTCGCGTGCGGGTTCGCTCGTCCCGAGGACAAGTTCCCCGGGTGCGTCAACTCCGAATAGAGTGGCTGGATGTTCCGGAGAGTCCACGACTTCCTCCGTCAGTTCTCGAGCGACCACACCCCAACCCGAATGCCCTGGTTTCGCTCGGGTCTTGGATCCACGCCGATCGATCAGGTTCACCGCCTCGGATTGAGGCTGGAGCGCTCCGACGCGAAGGGGTGGGCGGACCGTGCCGTCCTCCTCCTGCGTACGCTCCTGTTCCCCCTGGTCTCCGTCTATCGGTCGGTGCGATTCGCCGTATCGCACGGGGGTTACGTTCAGCAGACCTTCGGAACAGGCCGCATCCGGCAGGTCGTCCAGATGGTCGCCTGCGCGAACCTCCACAACGTCGGCGCCGAGGCCTACTACGCGTACCAGTTGTTCCGTGACGATCGGCGTCGCTGGGCGGGTCAGATTCTCCAGCCCTTCGAGGCCCTCAGGATAGGGCGCGAGACATTGCTCAAGCTACCCAGCAATGACATCGACCCCAAGGTGGCCTTCTACCGACGTTGCCGAGGGCTGGGCCTTCCCACCGCGCCCATCATCGCCACGTTCGCCAGTGGCGATCTCGACGAGTGGATGGAGGGCGACAGGGGTCGTGTGCCGCCCGTGGACGTCCTCCTCAAGCCGTGCGACGGCGCCAACGGAGATGGCGTGGAGATCTGGAAACGCGAGACCGAGATGGACGTCTGGCGTCGGGGCGATGTCCGGATGAGTGAAGCCGAGGTCCTCGAGCGTTGCCGCAGGCTTTCGAGGCAGACGCCGTACCTCCTGCAACCTCGCCTCGAGAATCACCCCGCCGTGGCGCGCCTGACATCGGGCGCCCTCTGCACCGTGCGCGTCGTGACTTGCTACCCTCTCGAAGGGAGTCCAGTCGAGATCCTGTCCGTCCTCCGGATGCCGGTGGGGAAGACGGACGCCGACAACTTCAACCTCAGCGGAATTGCCGCCCCCATCGACCGTGATACGGGCCGTCTCGGGCAGGCTCGCGCGCGGGACATCCGTCGAGGCACCTGGGACCGGCACCCCGACACGGGTGCTCCGATCACTGGGATCGAGATGCCCTGCCACGGGGAGATCGTCGGTCTCTGCCTCAGGGCCCACGCCCTCTTCCCCGAGTTCCGCTCCATCGGATGGGACGTTCCACTCACGCCTCAGGGACCCCTGTTGCTGGAGGCCAACGCCCTGTGGGGCGTGGAAATGATGCAGATGGTCCATGGACTGCCTCTGGGCCCGACTCCGGTACCGGCGTGCCTCCTCGAGGGCACCGGGGATCTCGGCGGGTGACTGGGCAGTGCTCGTCGCCCTGAGTCCCGCGCCTACGCCTCGGTCGGCACGCGGAAGCGCACCGTCGTCCCCAGGCCGGGCCTGCTCTCGACGTCGATGGTCCCTCCGTGGGCCTCGACGATCCGCTTTGCGAGCGCGAGCCCCAGCCCCACCCCGCCGGTGCCCCGGGCCCGGCTGCGGTCGGTCCGGAAGAAGGGGGTGAAGAGGCGCGGCAGGTCCTCCGGGTCAACCCCGATTCCCTGATCGGCGACGGCGACCACGAAGGCGACCCCGTCGCTCGAGGCCCGGAGCTCGATCGGGGCAGGCGCCTCCGAGTACTTGACCGCGTTGTCGAGGAGGTTGTCCATCACCCGCCGGAGCATGACCGGATCGGCCACCAGGCCGGGGAGCGTCCCCTCGACGTGGACGGAGAGCGTGCGCCCCGGGTGGCTGTGGTGGAACCGATCTGCGGCCCGCTCGACGAGGTCCTGGGCCCTGGTCTGCTCGAGCCGCAGCGGCACCTCGCCCCGGCCCCCACCGGCCTGGTCGAGCCGCGCCGCGGTGAGGATGTCGCCGAGGAGCTGGTCGAGCTCCGAGAGGTCGCAGCGGATCTCCTCCAGGTACTTCCGGGCCCGGTCCACGTCCCCCTCGGCGGCGAGGTCGAGCGCGACGCGGATCCGGGCGAGCGGGGTCCGCAGCTCGTGGGAGACGTCGGCGAGGAGTTGCCGCTCCGCCCGCACCAGCCCTTGCAGGCGGCCGGCCATGTCGTCGAAGGCGGAGGAGAGCTCGCCCACCTCGTCGCCCCGGCGCATCCCGGAGCGGACCGAGAGGTCGCCCGAGCCGAGCTTGCGCGCGGCGTCGGTGAGCCGCTCCATGGGGCGCGAGAGCGCGCGGGCCAGCGGGAATGCGGCCAGCGCCAGGACGACGAGCCACGCGGAGATGAAGGCTGCCGCCCGCTCGACCGGGACCGACCGGGGCGCGGCGGCGACGAGGAGGTAGCTGGGATGGGGGCCGGCCACGCGCATGGCCCAGACCGGCCGGTCGTCCTCGGTGAAGGTCTGCATCCCCTCGTCCAGCCTGGCCCGCCGGACGTCGGGGAGCGGGGGCGGCTCGCCCACGCTGGCCAGCACCCGCCCGTCGTCGAGCCGGTAGGCCATGTCCACGCGGAAGGCGTCGGCCATCTGGCGGAGCTCGGCCTCGATGCGGGCCGGCTCGTCGGGGTGGTCGGCGATGTGGCTGGCGGCGAAGCGGGTGAGCCGGGCCGTGCCGCGCACCAGCGGGCTGCGCTCGGTGAGGGTTCCGATGATGAAGTTCGCGAGCGCCACCAGGGCCAGCAGCCCCAGCCCGGCCAGGTAGATCCGCCAGAAGAGGCGTGGCTGCCTGAATTGCGAGAGGTTCATCCGGCCTCGGCGGCGAGCATGTAGCCCGACCCGCGGACCGTCTTCAGCATCCTGGGATTCTTGGGGTCGTCGCCGAGCTTCTGGCGAAGGCGGGAGACGTGGACGTCCACCGACCGGTCGAATGCGTCGTCGGCGCTGCCGCCGGCAAGCTCGATGAGCTGCTCGCGGGAGAGCACCCGGCCGGCGCGGGAGGCCAGCGCGTAGAGCAGCGAGAACTCGTAGCCGGTGAGGACGATCTCCGCGCCCCTCACCAAGGCCCGCCTGGCGCCCGGGTCGAGGGACAGGTCGCCCACGTGGATGGATTTCACCGAAGGTCCTACCTGGCCACGGGCGCGGCGGACCACCGCCCGGACCCGGGCCAGCAGCTCGCGGGGCGAGAAGGGCTTGGCCAGGTAGTCGTCGGCGCCGAGATCGAGCCCCATCACCCGGTCGGCCTCCTCGCCGCGGGCGGTCAGGATGACGATGGGCACGTCGGAGCGGGCGCGCAGCTCCCGGCAGACCTCGAGGCCGTTCCTGCCGGGGAGCATGAGGTCGAGGAGGACCACGTCGTACGGGCGGCGGAAGGCCTCCTCGAGGCCGGCCGCCCCGTCGCCGATGCAGGTCACCGTCACGCCGTGGCCGCCCAGGTACTCGGCGGTGAGCGTGGCGAGCCGGGCATCGTCCTCGACGAGGAGTGCGGTCAGGGCCGGGTCGGTGGGCATCGGGGCGCATCATAGCCGCGCCCCCCTTGCCTCCACGAGGATCATGGGTGAAGAAGTGTGAATCAGATGAGCCTCCTCTCCTCACGCGACCTCTCGCTCGCATTCGGCGCTGACGTCCTCTTCGACGGGGCGTCGTTCTCCATCGGCCCCCACGACCGCATCGGGCTGGTGGGGCCGAACGGGACGGGCAAGTCCACGCTCCTGCGCATCCTGGCCGGGGAGCGCGCGCCCGACGGCGGGACGCTGGTCTTCCGCCGCGGGTCGCGCATCGGCTACCTCCCCCAGGACGTCTCGTCCTTGCCGGAGGGGACCATCGTCGAGGCGGTGCTCTCGTCGGTCCCGGGGCGGGACGCGCTCGAGGGGCGGCTCGTCGCCACCGAGGCGGCGCTCGCCGAGGCCGGAGCCGACGAGGAGCGGCTGGAGCTCTCCGAGGCGCTGGCCGAGCTGCACGACGAGCTCTCCCACTTCGAGGAGCGGTTCGGCCGCCACCGGGCCGAGCGGATCCTGGGAGGGCTGGGTTTCGCCCCCGACCGGCTCGACCGCCTCACCCGGACCCTCTCCGGCGGCTGGCGCATGCGGGCCGCGCTCGCCGGCCTCCTCTTGCAGGACCCGGATCTATTGCTGCTCGACGAGCCCACCAACCACCTCGACGTCCCCACCCTGGCCTGGTTCGAGGACTTCCTGCGCGGGACCCGCAAGGCCATGGTGCTCGTCTCCCACGACCGGCTCTTCCTCAACCGGCAGATCGAGCGGGTGCTCTCGCTCGAGCCGGAAGGGGTGAAGAGCTGGGTCGGCGACTACGACGACTACCGGAGGCTCCGCGCCGAGGAGGAGGAGCAGCTCGTGGCCCGGGCGGCGCGCATCGACGCCCGGCGCGCCCAGCTCTCCCGCTTCATCGAGCGCTTCGGGGCCAAGAACACCAAGGCCACCCAGGCGAAGAGCAAGCAGAAGATGCTCGACCGGATGGAGACGGTGGAGCTGGCCGAGGAGCGGGACGTGGCGGCCTTCCGCTTCCCCGACGCGCCCCGCTCCGGGCGCGAGGTGCTCCGGCTGGAGAGCCTCTCCCGGGCCTACGGCGCGGTCACGGTCTACCGCGGGCTCGACGCCCAGGTGCTTCGCGGCGAGCGCATCGCCGTGATCGGTCCGAACGGCGCGGGAAAGAGCACGCTCCTCAAGCTGGCCGCGGGCGAGCTGGCCCCCGACTCCGGGACGGTGAAGCTCGGGCACGGGGTGCTGGCCGGCTACTACGCTCAGCACCACTTCGAGAAGGACGAGCACGCCGGCGCCGACGGCGCCGCCCGCACCTTCGGCACCCTCGACCCCGACCGCACCGTGCTGCGGACCCTCTGGGACGTGGTCCCCGACCAGGGCGAGTCGTGGATCCGGAGCGTGGCCGGCTCCTTCCTCTTCTCCGGCGACGCGGTGGACAAGCGGGTAGGCGTCCTCTCCGGCGGGGAGCGCTCCCGGGTGGCGCTGGCCAAGCTCCTCCTCCGCCCCACCAACTTCCTGCTGCTCGACGAGCCCACCAACCACCTCGACATCGAGTCCTCCGAGGCGCTCATCGAGGCCCTGGCCGGCTACGGCGGGACGCTCCTCTTCGTCTCCCACAACCGCAGCTTCGTGAACCGGCTGGCCACGATGGTCTGGGAGGTGAAGGACGGCGGGGTCGTCCCCTGCCCCGGGAACCTGGACGACTGGCTGCACCATGAGCGCCTGCTGGCCGAGGCGGCCGGGCCGTTGGCCGAGGGGGGCGGGCGGAGCGAGCCGGCCGCGCGGGGCGGAGAGCGGGAGCGACGGCGCCTCGAGGCCGAGACCCGCAACGCCCGCCGACGGGTGGAGAAGCCGCTGCGCGACGCCGTCCAGGCCGCGGAGGCGCGCATCGCCGAGGTGGAGCGGGCCCTGCAGGAGGCCACCGACGCGCTCGCCGACCCGGGGGTCTACGACGACTTCACCCGGGCCCGCGTCCACGTGGAGGCCCGGCAGCGCGCACAGTCGGAGCTGGAAGGGCTTTACGGGGAGTGGGAACGGCTCTCCGGGGAGCTGGAACGGCTCTCGTGATAGAGATCCGGCCATGAGCTTCGCCACCCTCGACGTCCACCCCGCACTCCGGCGTTCCCTGGCCACGCGCGGCTACGACGAGCCCACCCCCGTGCAGCGGGAGGTGATGGCGACCGCCCTCGCCGGGCGGGACCTGCTGGTCTCGTCCCGCACCGGATCCGGCAAGACCGTGGCCTTCGGCCTCCTGCTGGCCGACACGCTGCTGGGGGACGACCCGGCCTTCGGCGAGGCGGGCCCGCCGCTGGCGCTGGTGATCGCGCCCACCCGGGAGCTGGCGGTGCAGGTGCAGCGCGAGCTCTCCTGGCTGCTGGGGGACGCGGGCGGGCGGGTGGTCTCCACCGTGGGGGGCATGGACCCCCGCCGGGAGGCCCGGGCGCTCGCCGCCGGGACCCACGTGGTGGTGGGCACGCCGGGCCGGCTGCGCGACCACATCGAGCGCAGGAACCTCGACCTCTCGGCGGTGCGGGCGCTCGTGCTCGACGAGGCCGACGAGATGCTCGACATGGGCTTCCGCGAGGAGCTGGAGGCCATCCTGGGCGCGGCGCCCGGCGACCGCCGGACCGTGCTCTTCTCCGCCACCCTCCCCCGCCCCATCCTGGAGCTCGCCAAGAAGTACACGCGGGAGGCGGCCCGGGTGGCCGCCACGCCGCCCGGCGAGGCCCACGCCGACATCGCGCTCCACGGCCACGTGGTGGCGCAGCGGGAGCGGGAGCACGCGCTCGTGAACGTCCTGCGCGCCCAGGATCCGGCGCGGGCGCTGGTCTTCTGCGCCACCCGCGAAGGGGCCCACCACATGGCCTCCAGCCTCTCCGAGCGGGGCTTCGAGGCGGTGGGCATCGCCGGCGATCTCACCCAGGGTGAACGGACGAGGGCGCTCAAGCTGCTGCGCGACGGGCGGGCGCGGGTGCTGGTGGCGACCGACGTGGCCGCCCGCGGCCTCGACCTGCCCGGCATCGAGCTGGTGGTCCACGCCGACATCCCCCGGGACCCCCAGGCGCTGCAGCACCGCAGCGGGCGCACCGGCCGCGCCGGGAAGAAGGGGCGCGCGGTGTTCCTGGCCACCCCGGCCGAGCGCTTCAAGATGGAGCGGATGCTCAAGATGGCCGGCGCCAAGGCCGAGTGGCTGCCGGTGCCCACCGCCGACGAGATCCGGGCCAGGGACGAGGAGCGGCTCGCCGCCGACGTGGCCACGCTGGCCGGGGAGGCGTCGGAGGAGGAGCTCCAGGCTGCCCGGAGGCTCCTCGAATCCCGCGCGCCCCTGTCCGTCGCCGCCGCCCTGCTGCGGCGCGAGCGGGCCCGGTTGCCGGCCGCGGAGGAGTTGCCGGAGACGGCGCGCGTGGCCCGCCAGGTTCCCCGCGCCGCGGGGCCCGCCGTCGGGAGGCGCACGGCGCCCGTCGAGGGGGTCTGGTTCACCATCGGCATCGGCCGGGAGCGCCAGGCCGATCCCAAGTGGCTGCTTCCCCTGCTCTGCCGGCGCGGCGACGTCACCCGGGCCGAGATCGGCAAGATCCTCATCTTCCCGCGCGAGACCCGCTTCGAGATCGCGGCCCACGCCGCGGCGGCCTTCGAGGCCAAGGGACGGCGGCCCGACCCCAAGATGCCCGGCGTGCGCATCGAGCTGGCCCGGGAGGCGAAGGCGAAGCCGGTGAAGCGCCCCCACCCGTGAACCGCTGGCTCGTCGCCGCGGGCGGCGTCGCCCTGATGGCGTGCCTGGGCACGGTCTACGCCTGGAGCGTCTTCACCCAGCCCTTGCAGGCTGCGTTCGGATGGACCAGCGCGCAGGCCACGGCGCCGTTCTCCATCGCCATCTTCTTCCTGGGGGTGGGGGCGGTGCTGGGCGGGCGCTGGCAGGACCGGGTGGGCCCGCGGGTGGTGGCGGTCTCGGGTGCGCTCCTCTGGGGCGCGGGGAACCTGCTCGCCGGCGTCGGGACCGCGTCCCTCGGGGTCGGCTGGCTCTGCGCCACCTACGGCGTTCTCGGCGGGCTGGGGCTCGGGCTCGGCTACGTCACGCCGGTGGCTGCGGTGACCAAGTGGTTCCCGGAGCGGCGGGGCCTCGGAAGCGGGCTCGTGGTGGGCGGGTTCGGCCTCGGGGCGTTCGGGTACGCACACCTGCTCCGGTCGGTTCCGGCCTTTGCGGTGCTGCAGGCCTTCACCATCTCCGGCGTGGCCTTCGCGCTTCTCGGCGGTGCGGGCGCGCTTCTCTTGCGCAATCCCCCGGCGCCCTCGACGGCGACCGCCGCCACGGCGGGGGGCGTGGATTTCACGCCGGGTGTGATGGTCCGGACGCCGCAGTTCTGGGCGGCCTTCGGGATGCTCTTCCTCAACGTGACGGCGGGCATCCTCTTCATCTCCAACGCCGTGCCCATCATGCGGGAGCTGACCGGGGCCACGCCGGCCGTGGCGGCGGGGGTGTACGGCACCATCGCGCTGGCGAACGCGGTCGGGCGCTTCCTCTGGGGGGCGGTGTCCGACCGGGTCGGGCGGCGCGCGGCCTTCGCGGCCATCTACCTCGCGCAGGTGGCGGTGTTCGTCCTCGTGGGCCGGTTCCACTCGATGTGGGTGGTGGCGCCCCTCTTCGCGCTCGTGCTGCTCTGCTACGGCGGCGGCTTCGGGGTGATGCCGTCGCTGGTCGCCGACTGGTTCGGGACCCGGCACCTGGGGGTGAACTACGGCTGGGTGCTGCTCGCCTGGAGCCTGGCGGGAGTCGTGGGGCCCGTGTTCGTGGCCGTCGTGAAGGACCGGACCGGCTCGTTCGCCGGGGCGCTGCCGGTGACTGCGGGGGTGCTCCTGGTGGCGGTGCTGTTGCCGCTGGTGGCGCGGGCGCCGCGGGTACGGGCGCCGGGGGTACCGCCGGGGCGGACCTGATGGCGGGCGCACGCCGGCGGCGCTATCCATGGGCATGGTCTCTCTCCTCCCTGCCCGCGCCGGAGCGCTGGCCCTCCTCGCCGCCACCGCCTGCGCCACCGCTCCCATGAAGACCGCCCCGAACGTCGACATCCCCCGCTTCATGGGCGACTGGTATGTCCTCGCCCACATCCCGGCCCCAGCCGAGAAGGATGCCTGGAACGGCGTCGAGACCTACCGCCTGGCCGACGGGACGAAGGACGTGATCGAGACCACCTTCTCGTTCCGTCCGGGCAGCTTCGAGGCGCCGCTCGAGATCATGCGCCCGACCGGCTACGTCAGCGCGGACGACCCGGCGGTCTGGGGCATGAAGTTCTACTGGTGGCAGGGGCCGTTCCGCTTCGAGTACCTGGTGCTCCACGTCGATCCGGAATACCGGGAGACTGTCATCGGCCGGAGCGCCCGCGACTACGTGTGGATCATGGCGCGGACGCCAACCCTCGGGGAAGCGGACTGGGCGCGGCTCGAGGGGATCGTGAAGGAGGCCGGGTACGACCCGGCGAAACTCCGGCGGGTTCCGCAGCGGTGGGGGCTGAAGCCGGACGTGTCGCCCACGGAACGGGGGCCGTAGTCGCGCAGTAGACCTGGTCAGGCCCGGCTGCCGCCGCCCAGCACCCGCGCCGGCAGCATGACCACCGCCCGCAGGAACGCGAAGATCCCGTCGATTGCGATCCCGAGGAGCCTGAACGGGATCGAGACGAGCCAGACGATCGGCCAGATGACCAGTGCGAAGAGCGCGAGCGGCCAGCAGAGGGCGAGGAGCAGGAGGAAGAGGAGGAACCGGATCATGGTTCCTCCTTTACGGGCGGGCGCCGGGGATATTTCGCCTGGCTTCCCGGACACTTACCCCGGCAGGTAGCTCTCGCCCTGCATGAGGAACCGGTCGACGCCGCGCGCCGCCCGCCTCCCCTCCTGGATGGCCCAGACCACGAGCGACTGGCCGCGTGACGCGTCGCCCGCGGCGAAGACGCCGGGCACGCTGGTGGACTTCTCGTCGTCGGTCCAGACGTTGCCACGGTCGTCGAGCTTGACGCCCAGCTCGGCGACGGCGCCGGTCCGCTCCGGCCCGGTGAACCCCAGCGCGAGCAGCACCAGGTCGGCCTTCACCACCTGCTCGGAGCCGGGGATCTCCCGCGGCCCGAAGCGCCCCTCGGCGTCCTTCACCCACTCGACGCGGACGGTGTGCAACTCCTTCACGCGACCCTGGGCGTCGCCCACGAACTTCTTGGTGGAGATGCCGAAGATGCGGGGGTCCTTGCCGAAGAGGGCGGCGGCCTCCTCCTGACCGTAGTCGGTGCGGTGGATCTTGGGCCACTGGGGCCACGGGTTGTCGGCGGCGCGCCGCGCCGGCGACTGGGGGAGGATCTCGAACTGGGTGACGCTGCGGGCGCCGTGCCGGATGGAGGTCCCCACGCAGTCGGTGCCGGTGTCGCCGCCGCCGATGACCACGACGTCGCGCCCTGCGGCGCTGATGTAGCGCCCGTCGCCGAGCCCGGAGTCGAGCAGGCTCTTGGTGTTCTTGGAGAGGAAATCCATGGCCAGGTGGATGCCGTGCAGGCTCCGGCCGTCCACCGGCAGGTCGCGCGCCTTGGTGGCCCCGATGCAGAGCACCGCCGCGTCGTAGTCGTTCAGGATGCGGCGCACCGGGATGTGCGTGCCCACCTCGGTGCCGGTGATGAAGCGGATCCCCGAATCGGCCATGAGGTTCACGCGCCGCTGCACGATCCCCTTGTCGAGCTTCATGTTGGGAATGCCGTACATGAGCAGCCCGCCCACGCGGTCGGCGCGCTCGAAGACGGTCACCAGGTGTCCGGCGCGGTTGAGCTGCGCGGCGCAGGCCAGGCCTGCCGGGCCGCTGCCGATGACCGCAACCTTGAAGCCGGTGCGGGTCTGCGGGCGGTCGGGCTTGACCCAGCCCTCGGCGAAGGCCCGGTCGATGATGGCGACCTCGATGGACTTGATGGTGACGGCGTCGCCGTCGATCCCCACCGTGCAGGAGCCCTCGCAGGGGGCGGGGCAGACACGCCCGGTGAACTCGGCGAAGTTGTTGGTCTTCTGGAGCCGGATGAGGGCCTCCTGCCACTGCCCCTTGTAAACGAGGTCGTTCCACTCGGGGATGAGGTTGTTGATGGGGCACCCGGAGGCCATCCCCGCGATGAGCTTGCCGGTGTGGCAGAAGGGCAGCCCGCAGTCCATGCAGCGCGCCGCCTGGATGCGCAGCGTCTCGTCGGGAACCGGGGGGTGGAACTCGTTCCAGTCCTTGACGCGCTCCGCGGGCGACCGGTCGTGGGCCGGCTCCCGCTCGTAGTCCATGAATCCCGTCGGCTTGCCCATCGTCAGTTGCCCCCGACCCGCGCTTCGTCCCGCGCGTTCTCCTCGAACGCCGCCATCTCCGCCTCGCCGGGCGAGAGCCCCTTCGCCCGCATGCGGGCCTGCGCCTCCAGCACCCTCCGGTAGTCGTTGGGCACCACCCGCACGAAGCGGGCGGCCGCCTCCGGCCAGGAGTCGAGAATGCGCCTGCCCAGCGTGGAGCCGGTGAGCGCGACGTGGCGCTCGACGAGCCCGCGCACCAGGGCGGCCTCGGCCGGGTCGGTGAGCGGCTCGGAGTCGACCATCTCCCGGTTGAGCACCTTCTCGAACCCGCCGCCCTCGTCGAGCACGTAGGCCATGCCTCCCGACATGCCGGCCGCGAAGTTGCGCCCGGTCTTGCCGAGCACGACCACCGTGCCGCCGGTCATGTACTCGCAGCCGTGGTCGCCCACTCCCTCGACCACCGCGGTGGCGCCCGAGTTGCGGACGCAGAAGCGCTCGCCTGCCACGCCGCGGACGAAGGCCTCTCCGGCGGTGGCCCCGTAGAAGGCCACGTTGCCGATGATGACGTTCTCCTCGGCGACGAAGGTGGCTCCCGCCGGGGGGCGGACGACGATGCGCCCGCCGGAGAGCCCCTTGCCGATGTAGTCGTTGGCGTCGCCCTCGAGGACCAGCGTCATGCCCGGAGGGATGAAGGCGCCGAAGCTCTGTCCTGCCGACCCCTGGAAGGTGAGCCGGATGGTGTCGTCGGGGAGGCCGTCCGGCCCCCAGCGGCGCGTCACTTCACTTCCGGTGATGGTCCCGACCACCCGGTTCACGTTGCGGATGGGGACGACCGCCTCGACCTTCTTCCCCTGCTCGATGGCCGGTCGGCACAGCTCGAGCAGCGTCGTCACGTCGAGCGACTGCTCGATGCCGTGGTCCTGGACGATCTGGCAGGTGCGCGCCCACTCCTTGGGGACCCGGGGCTGGAAGAGGATGCGGGAGAAGTCGAGGTTCCGGGCCTTCCAGTGGTCCACGGCGCGGCGCATCTCCAGCCGCTCCGGGTGGCCCACCATCTCGTCGATGGTGCGGAAGCCCAGCTCGGCCATGTACTCGCGCAGCTCGGTGGCCACGAAGCGCATGAAGTTCACCACGTGCGCCGGGTCGCCCGTGAAGCGCTTGCGGAGCTCCGGGTCCTGCGTGGCGACGCCGACCGGGCAGGTGTTCAGGTGGCAGACCCGCATCATGATGCAGCCCAGGACGACCAGCGGCGCGGTGGCGAAGCCGAACTCCTCGGCGCCGAGCAGCGCGGCCACGGCCACGTCGCGCCCGGTCTTGAGCTGGCCGTCGGCCTCCACGGTGACCCGGGAGCGCAGGTTGTTGAGGAGCAAGACTTGGTGCGCCTCGGCGAGGCCCAGCTCCCAGGGGATGCCGGCGTGCTTGATGGAGGTGAGCGGCGAGGCGCCCGTTCCCCCGTCGTAGCCGGAGATGAGGATCACGTCGGCGTGGGCCTTGGCCACGCCTGCGGCGATGGTTCCCACCCCCACCTCGGCCACCAGCTTCACCGAGATCCGCGCGCCGCGGTTGGCGTTCTTGAGGTCGTGGATGAGCTGGGCCAGGTCCTCGATGGAGTAGATGTCGTGGTGCGGCGGCGGGGAGATGAGCCCCACACCCGGGGTGGAGTGGCGGACCTTGGCGATCCACGGATAGACCTTGTGGCCGGGGAGCTGGCCACCCTCGCCGGGCTTGGCCCCCTGGGCGACCTTGATCTGCAGCTCCTTGGCGTGGACCAGGTAGTCGCTCGTCACCCCGAAGCGGGCCGAGGCCACCTGCTTGATGGCGCTGTTCTTCGAGTCGCCGTTCGGCATGGGCGTGAAGCGGGCCGGGTCCTCCCCGCCCTCGCCGGTGTTGGACTTGCCTCCGATGCGGTTCATCGCCACGGCCAGCGCCTCGTGCGCCTCCTTGGAGATGGAGCCGTAGCTCATGGCGCCGGTCTTGAAGCGGCGGAGGATGGCCTCCACCGACTCGACCTCGGCCAGCGGCACCGGCCGGGCGCCGGGCCGGAAGTCCATGAGGCCGCGCAGCGTGCAGAGGGTCTTCGACTGGTTGTTCACCAGCGCGGCGTACTCCTTGTACGCGGGGTAGCTCCCGGTCCGGCAGGCGTGCTGGAGCCGGTGCACCGTCTCCGGGTTGAAGAGGTGGTACTCGCCGTCGGCGCGGAACTGGTACTGCCCCCCGGTGCCCAGCGTGGTGTGTCGGATGGCGCGCGGCGGGTAGGCGCGGTAGTGGCGCTCCTTCACCTCGCGGGCCACCACGTCGATGCCCACGCCGCCGATGCGGCTCGAGGTCCAGGTGAAGTACTCGTCGATGAAGTCCTGGTTCAGCCCGACCGCCTCGAACACCTGGGCGCCGTGGTAGCTCTGGATGGTGGAGATCCCCATCTTGGAGATGACCTTCGAGATCCCCTTGTTGACCGCCTTGATGTACTTCTTCTCGGCCTTGGCGGCTGGCCCGGGGATGAGCCCCTGGCGCACCTGGTCGTCGATGGTCTCGAAGGCGAGGTACGGGTTCACGGCGCTGGCGCCGTAGCCGATGAGCATGGCGAAGTGGTGCACCTCGCGGGGTTCGCCCGACTCGACCGCGATGCCCACCTTGGTGCGCGTGCCCTCGCGGAGCAGGTGGTGGTGCACCGCCGAGACCGCCAGCAGCGCCGGGATGGGCGCGTCCCACTCGTCGTGGCCGCGGTCGGAGATGATGAGCAGGTTGTGCCCCTCGGCGATGGCCTCGGACGCCTGCACCTGCATGACCTCGATGGACCGGCGCAGGCCGGCGCCGCCGTCGGCGACGGGGAAGAGGGCCGGGATGGTGATGGAGCGGAACCCCCGGCTGCGGGGGCCGCCGTCGAGGGCGCGCAGCCGCTCCAGATCCTCGTTGGTGAGGACCGGCGTGGGCACCTCGAGCTGACGGCAGGCCTCCGGGGTGGGCTCGAGCATGTTGCCCTCGGGCCCGACCGCGGTCTCGATCCCCATGATGATCTCCTCGCGGATGGCGTCCACGGGAGGGTTGGTCACCTGGGCGAAGAGCTGCTTGAAGTAGCCGTAGAGGAGCTGCGGCTTCTCGGAGAGGACCGCCAGCGGCGTGTCGGTGCCCATGGAGCCGAGGGGCTCGCCGCCGGTGGTGGCCATGGGGTTGATGACGATCTTGAGGTCCTCGGCGGTGTAGCCGAAGGTCTCCTGGCGGCGAAGCACCGTCTCGTGGTCCGGCTCGTGGACCGAGGGAGCCGCGGGCAGGTCCTCGAGCTTGACCAGGTACTCCTTCAGCCACTCTGCGTAGGGCTCGGCCGAGGCGACGCGCTGCTTCAGCTCGTCGTCGGGGACGATGCGCTTCTCGCGGGTGTCCACGAGGAACATGCGCCCCGGCTGCAGCCGCCCCTTCTGCTTCACGTTCTCGACCGGGATGTCGAGCACGCCCACCTCGGAGGCCATGACCACCAGGCCGTCGTGGGTGACGTAGTAGCGGGCCGGCCGCAGGCCGTTGCGGTCCAGGGTGGCGCCCACCAGTTCACCATCCGTGAACGCGATGGAAGCCGGGCCGTCCCAGGGCTCCATGATGCAGGAGTGGAACTCGTAGAAGGCCTTCTTCTCCGGGCTCATCGACTCGTGCTTGGCCCAGGGCTCGGGGACCATCATCATCATGGCGTGCGGCAGAGAGCGCCCCGAGAGGTGCAGGAGCTCGAGCACGTTGTCGAACATGGCCGAGTCGGAACCGTCGGTGTCCACGACGGTGAGGACCTTCTTGAGATCCTCGCCGAAGAGCTTCGACGCCATCTGGCTCTGGCGCGCGTGCATCCAGTTGATGTTGCCGCGCAGCGTGTTGATCTCGCCGTTGTGGGAGATGAAGCGGTACGGGTGGGCGCGCGACCAGCTGGGGAAGGTGTTGGTGGAGAAGCGCGAGTGCACCATGGCGATGGCGGAGGCCATCTCCGGATTCGACAGGTCCGGGTAGAACTCGCGGAGCTGGCCGGCATTCAGCATGCCCTTGTAGACGATGGTGCGGCAGGACAGGCTCGCCACGTAGAACTCGCGCCGCCCCGGGATGTTGGAGCGGAGGATGGACTTCTTGGCCATGCGCCGGATGACGTAGAGCTTGCGCTCGAAGGCCATCACGTCGTCGGCCACCGCGCCGGCGCCCACCAGGAGCTGGCGGATGACCGGCTGGCTGGCCTTGGCCATGTCACCCAGCGCGGCGGCGTCGAACGGGACGTCGCGCCAGCCCAGGACGAGCTGCCCCTCGGCCCGCACCGCCTCCTCGATCTTCCTCTCGCAGGCCGTGCGGCTGGGCAGGTCGGCGGGCAGGAAGACCATGCCCGCGGCGTAGCGGCCGGAGCGCGGCAGCTCGATGGCGAGCCGGGTGGCCTCCTTGCGGAGGAAGGCGTCGGGGTTCTGGAGCAGGATGCCCGCGCCGTCGCCGGTGTTCTTCTCGGCGCCGGCGGCCCCGCGGTGCTCGAGGTTGACGAGCACCTGGAGGGCCTGCTGCACGATGGCGTGCGACCTGCGCCCACCGATGTCCACCACGAAGCCGAAGCCGCAGGCGTCGTGCTCGTTGGCCGGGTCGTAGAGCCCCTGCTTCTCCGGTGTCCCCGTCGTCATCTTCCCTGTCGTCCTTTTCCGGAAAACCCACGTCGCGTCGCCCTCATGCCGCGAGGCGAACCGCGAAG
>CAWHDZ010000021.1:0-182099 GCA_963828255.1 uncultured delta proteobacterium
ACCCGTCACTTCGGGAACATGAAGGTCACGACGAAGCGGGTCAGCCAGGGGGACCCGCCGTCGGGGTGGACCACGTTCGCGTAGTAGGAGAACGACAGGGAGATGGGCTGCTTCGCGATGGAGATGGTCTTCGCGACGGCCGCCCCGACCGGCACGGTCCACTGCTGGCCCACCTGGTTCCAGTTGACCAGGAAGGTGGGCGCCGTTCCGATCGACCAGGCCCTGGGCAGGTTGTAGTTGAGGAAGACCTGGAGGGACGTGGTGTCCAGGTGGGCCGAGCCCATGCGCGCGAAGGCGTTGAGCTGCGTGAAGAGCGCGCCGACCACCCACGGTCCCTCCATGTAGACCGCCGCGATCACGGGCCCGGCGGCGAAGCAGCCGGTGGCCACGGCGTCGTTCGTGGCCGTGGGGAAGGAGAAGACCGGGCCGATGCCCCAGATGAAGCTGCTCGCCTTCGACGGCGAGAAGAAGGTCTCGAGCATGATCTCGCCCAGGCCCGTGCTCCTCTCCCCTCCGGGGAGCGGGATGCTGTAGTAGGGCACGATCGGGCGGACGATGAGGTTCAATCCGTCGGTGAGCTCGATGGGGATGACCGGCTGGAAGTTGAGGTTGTAGGCCGCCGTGAGGCCTGCCGTCCCGCCCCCGCTGAAGTTGTTCTGGAAGGGCACCGAGACCAGGTCGGCGAGCGGGTTCTGGAGCTGCTTGGCCAGCTCGTCGAGCGACGCGCCCCCGGCCGCGGCCGCGGCGTGGCCCAGCGTGGCCCCCTGCCTGGCCGGGGTCACCTGGGCCTCCGGGGGATTGGCGGGTCCGGGCGACGACAGGAGCAGCAGGGCGGCGAGGCTGGCGGAGAGCATGAGCCGGATTCGACCAAATTCCGGTCCCGCTCCGCCAGTGAAACGTTGGGGCCCCTGCCGCCCCGGGAAAAGTGGTGGCCCCGACGTGACTCGAACACGTGGCCTACGGTTTAGGAAACCGCCGCTCTATCCACCTGAGCTACGGGGCCAAAGCTCACCGAGACGGCCTGAGATACCCTTTACGGTCGCGCCCCGCAAGGAGCGTCGCCGCAGAATGACCCTGCCACGCGGGTTTCGATAGGATGCCCGGGTGACACGAGAGCCGTTCCTGCGGACGCGCGCCGGCCGTGTGTCGCTGCTGGCGATGCTGGTGGTGGACGTCTTCATCCTCCCGGTCCTGCTCTCGGCCGACGCGATCCCGATGCAGCTCGGCGACGTGGTCTTCGCCATCACCATGCTCGTGGGCGCCGCCTACGCCTTCCTCTACGAGATGGTGAACGAGCTCGTCCCGGGGTCCCTCACCATGGAGGGGCGCAAGTTCACGGTGGCCGACTACCCTTACTTCAGCTTCACCACCATGACGAGCGTGGGATTCGGCGACGCGCTGCCCCGCACCTCCGTGGCGCGGGCCCTCGCCATGGCGCAGGCCCTCACCGGGCAGCTCTACGTGGCCGTGCTCATCGCCCGCTTCGTGAATGCGAACCGATCGCACCGCGGTGCACCCCCGTGATCGATGCCCGGGCGTCGATCGACCGGGACGGCGACGGCTCCCTGCTGGTGCGCGTCTCCGGCGACTGGCCGCTCGAGGCCGCCACCCCCGGCCCCGGCCGCGGCCGAGCAGGAGGTGAAGCAGGGGCCTCCCGGGCGCCTGGTCTTCCAGTCGGTGGATCTCGGCCACTGGGACTCCTCCCTGGTCTCCTTCCTGGCCTCCATCGCCGAGGTGGCCCGCGACGGGGGGCTCGCCGTGGACACGACCGGGCTCCCGCGGGGCCTGCAGCAACTGCTCGCGCTGGCCGCCGGCCCCCGGAGGCCGCTGCCCCCTCCCCCGCCCCCTAAGCCACTGCCCACCCGCATCGGCGCGGCCTGCATCGACTTCGGCGAGCACGCCGCCGGCATGCTCGACTTCGTCGGGCGGGCCTCGCTGGCGGTGAAGGACGTCCTCATCGGGCGCGGTCACTTCGAGCGGCGCGACTTCGGGCTCCTGCTCGAGCAGACGGGAGGGGCTGCGCTGCCGCTCGTGGCGGTGATCTACTTCCTGGTGGGCGTGGGCACCGTCCGCGAGACCGGCGCCCTGATGACCGGGATCGTCATGGCCGGGCGGACCGGGGCCTCCTTCTCGGCCGTGCTCGGCACCATGACGGTGAACTCCGAGGTGAACGCCCTCGAGACCATGAACTCCCCGCCCATGGAGTTCCTGGTGGCGCCCCGCATCCTGGCGATGCTCCTGATGATGCCGCTCCTCGTCCTCTACGCCGACCTCTTCGGCATCCTGGGCGGGTACGTGGTGGCGGTCGGCCTCCTCGACCTCATCCCGGCGCTCTACCTCACGCAGACCCGCGAGGCCATGACCCTCTCCGACGTGATGGTGGGGCTGCTCAAGGCCCCGGCGTTCGGCGCGGTGGTGGCGCTCTCCGGCACCTTCTTCGGGATGAACACCGGCCGCACCGCCTCCTCGGTGGGCGTCTCCACGACCCGCGCGGTGGTCTCCGGGATCCTCCTCGTCATCGTGGTGGACGCCATCCTCACCGTCATCTTCTACGCCGTGAACCTCTAGGCCCCCGTGCCCGATCCCACTCCCGACACCGATTTCGTCGAGGTCCGCGGGATGACCATGGCCTACGGCGACTTCGTGGTGCAGGAGGACGTCACCTTCTCGTTCTGGCGGGGGTCGGTCTTCGTGGTCATGGGGGACAGCGGAAGCGGCAAGAGCACGCTCATGCGCCACATGATCGGGCTCGACCGGCCGGCCAGGGGCGACGTGCGCTACGCCGGAGTCCCCTACTGGATCTCCTCCGAACAGGAGCGCCGCGGCCTGCGCTGCCGCTTCGCCGTGCTCTTCCGGGGCGCCGGGCTCCTCAGCTCCATGACGCTCTCCGAGAACATCTCGCTCCCCCTCGTCCAGCACCTGCGCGTGCCGAAGGGGGAGGCCCGGGAGGTCGCGGTCACCAAGCTCGAGCTGGTCGGGCTGGGCGGCTTCGAGGACAGCTACCCGGCGCAGGTGAGCGGCGGCATGCGCAACCGCGCCGGCCTGGTCCGCGCGCTGTCGCTCGATCCCGACATCCTCTTCCTCGACGAGCCGTCGGCCGGGCTCGACCCGCTCTCCTCGCGCCACCTCGACGACCTGATCCTGGAGCTGCGCTCCAGCCTGGGAACCACCTTCATGGTGGTCACCCACGAGCTCCCCTGCATCTTCGCCATCGCCGACGACGCCATCTTCCTCGACGGGGAGCGCCACCGCCTGGTGGCGCGCGGCCCGCCGAAGGAGATGGCCGAGACCACCACCGATCCCAAAGTGAAGGAATTCCTGCAGCGGGAGCAGTACCCATGACGAGAGCCAATCCCAAGGTTGTCGGAGCCTTCATCATCGGCGGCACGCTGCTCCTGCTCCTGGCCATCGCCTCGCTGGTCTCGGGCAAGTTCTTCACCCACAGCACCACCCTGGTGAGCTTCTTCCCGGAGTCGGTCCGCGGGCTGCAGATCGGATCGCCGGTGACCTTCCGCGGCTTGCCGCTGGGCCAGGTCACGGCCATCGAGGCCTACATGGTCCACAAGGACGGCGGGATCGACATCGAGGTCACCTACCAGGTGAACCTCGACCGCATCCACGACCCGGCCGGTACGGTGCGCGAGCTCAGGGCCAAGTCACCCGCCGGGGCGGCCAGCTTCCTCATCGGCAAGGGGCTGCGGGCCGAGCTGCAGAGCACGAGCATGGTCACCGGGAAGCTCTGCATCGACCTCGACTTCCACCCCGAACAGCCGCCGCGCCTGGTGGACATCGTCACCGTGAACCCCCAGATCCCCACCGCCCCCACCAAGTTCCAGGTCCTGAGCAGCCGGGTGGAGAAGCTCGCCAGCTCCATGTCCGAGCTCCCCTTCGACGAGATCGCCCGGAACCTCTCCGACACCCTGGTCGCGTTCCGCGATCTGGCGCGGGGGCCGGAGGTCCGCGCCGCGCTCGCCGCGGCGGGGAACGCCGGCAAGGACGTCTCGAAGACCCTGGGCAACGTGGACCGGCTGGTGACCGACCTGCGCAGGAAGGTGGGCGACGCCGACGTGAGGATGGTGGTGGCCGACCTCCACCGGACCCTGGATGCCGCCCGGAAGGGCTCACCCAGATCCAGCAGACCCTGGCCGGCACCTCGGGGGCCCAGCGCGAGTTCAGCCACACCCTCTCCGAGATCTCCCGCGCCGCCGCGGCGGTGCGGGTCCTCGCCGAGTACCTGGAACGAAACCCGTCCTCCCTGGCGGAGGGCAAGCCGTCTCCGCCCAAGTGAGGCCGTCCATGCGATCCATCCCGCCGATCCTGCTGGCCGCCGCCCTCGTCACCACGGGCTGCTTCGGGACCTCGCCGCCCGCGCGCTTCTACGTGCTTTCGGCCAGCGAACCGGCCAACGCGGCCGTTCCCTCCACCGGCCCCGAGGGCACGCTGGGCGTCTTCCCCACGCGCGTCGCCGAGTACCTCGACCGGCCGCAGATCGTCACCTTCCTGGGCGACAACGCCGTCGACCTCGACGAGTACGCCCGATGGGCCGAGCCGCTGGGGGCCGGAGTCACCCGGGTGCTCGCCCAGGAGCTCTCTTCGCTCCTCCCCGGCTGGCGGGTGCTCCCCCAGCCCTGGGACCCGGTGGTTCCGCTCCGCGCCCGCGTGGTCGTGGGCGTGACGGCGCTGGGGTGAGCCGCCTCCGGGGATGCCCGGCTGGAGGCCAGCTGGGCGGTCCTCTCCGGAGGGGGCGAGGAGGCCCTGGCGCGCGGGCGGGTGGTGCTGCGGCGCAGCGCCTCCGGCCCCGGCGCGGCCCCCGCGGTCGCCGCCACGAGCGCGCTCGTCACCGAGATGGCCCACGACATCGCCTCGTCGATCCGGGCGCTGCCCGCCGCGCGGTAGCGGGGAACGGGCCGGGCGGAAGATCCTAGGCGCGCAGGGGGACCTTCGCGCGCTGCTCCTCGCCGAAGAACTCCTCCAGCTCGGCGCGGCGGGCCAGCGTGTCCTCGTAGCCCAGCTCGAGGAGGCGTCCCACGTAGACCGGCTCGAACGCCAGGTAGCTGAGCAGGTCGGAGCCCGAGTCGGCCCGGGCGCCGATCCCGGAGAGGACGTAGCGGAGGAAGCGCGGGAAGCGCCGGTACTGGTCGCCGGCCAGCTGCCCGAGGTCGCGGGACGGGCGCAGCACCAGCGTGGGGATGACCCGCAGCGTGCCCCGGCGGTCCTCGGGCATCCGGTCCACCAGCCGGTTCACCATCTCGAGGCGCTCCACGTCGGCCTCGATGGTCTCGAGGAAGACCGCGTTGAGGAGCGTGCCGGCGATCTGCGAGGGCGGGAGGGCCTCGCGCCCCCCCGGGTTGCGCTGCGGACGGAGCTCGGAGGGCTCCCGCCAGCGGCGCACGCCCACGACGAGGAGCCGTTCCGCCCCCATGTGGATGGCCGGGGAGAGCGGCGCCGTCATGCGGACGCTGCCGTCGCCGTACCAGGCGCCCTGGATCCTCACCGGCGGGAAGAAGATGGGGATGGAGGCAGAGGCCATCACGTGATCGAGCCGGATCTGGGCGCGCACGCCCACGCGGGTGGAGCGCACCCAGGGCTCGATGTCGGGCGCGCCGTCGAAGAAGGTCACTGCGGCGTTGGTGGCGTAGCTCGTGGCGGTGACCGCGAAGCCCCGGATGGCCCCCGAGGCGATGTTCCGGCGCAGGTCCGCGAGCGGCAGGCGCTCGTGGAGGAAGTCCCGGAGCGGCGTGGCGTCGAGGAGGAAGTTGATGCGGCTGCGCTGGAAGAGCCCCCCCGCCGAGAGGTCGCGCATCCAGCGGGTGCCGATGCCGATCATGCGGGCGCCGTCGGTGCGGAAGACACGCTCGGGCGAGAGGTCGAGCCACAGGTCGCGCAGCCGGCGGCCGGCGTCCTCGAAGTCGCCGCGCCAGGCCCCCAGGAAGGCGGCGTTCAGCCCGCCCGCCGAGACCCCGCACAGCGTGCGAAAGGGCATGGCGCCGGGCGGGAGGACCTCGGCGAGCGCCATCAAGGCGCCCGCCTGGTACGCCGCCCTCGCTCCTCCGCCGGTGAGCACGAGTCCTACATGCACGCACCGGGAAGCCTATCACCCCGGGCCCGGGGCCGTCACGAAGGCGTGCTCCGGGCCCCCGCCTCCCCCGCCGGCGTGATGGGAGGATGTGCGCAACGTCATTGCCTCTTGGTGAACGCCTCGGCTCCTCACCCATTTGACCGTGAGTCGATGTAGGGGCGGGTCGCGGGATTCCTCGTCACCACGGGGAGGGACTGGTGGCCCGCACGGAAAGGCAACAATCATGGGCCATGGAGAACGCCATCCGGACCGTGTCGATCGACGCAGAGCAGGTTCACCTTCAGTCAGAGCGCGAGGTGGACAGCGCCATCGACACGGTGGTGACCTTCGCCTTCGGCAACGCCGAGCCGCTCGACCGGTACCTGTTCCGCATCCGCGCTGCGCTCCCCCCGCGACCCTCGGTGAAGGAGCTGGTGGAGGCGGTCTTCCGGGTTCGGGGCGAGCAGGGTCCCATCTCCGACGAGGGAACCCGCCGGCAGAACGCCGCCATGGCCATGGCCGCCTTCCTCTCCTCCGATCCCTCCGAGCTGGGGCTCCCGGCCGCCATGTTCCGCCTCGGCCCCGAGGTGTGGCTGACGCCCAGCCGCACGCCCCCGAGCTAGGCGCCCCCCGACCCCTCCTGGCGCCGGCCGAGCGCGCGCAGCGCCCCGTCCACCGCCGCGAGCACTCCCGGGATCTCGGCGGGATCGTTGGGCCAGTGCGGCGAGAAGCGAAGCACCCCGTCGGGCGTGGAGCAGGCGATCCCCCGCGACCGCAGCTCGCGGGCCAGCCCCGCCGCGGTGAACCCCGGCGGCGGCTCGAGCGAGAGGATCCCGGACCGCCGCTCCGGCCGAAGGGCGCGCAGGCTCCGGAAGCCCCGCTCCTCGAGCCCGGGCTCGAGGCGGTCGAGGTAGCCCTCCACGTGGGCGGCGATGGCCGGCACGCCCAGGGAGAGGAGGATCTCCAGCGAGGCCAGCAGCCCCGCCAGCGGCGCCTCGGGCATGCCCCCGCCCTCGACCAGGTCGGCGCGCCTGCGGATGGGCCGGTCGTAGCGGACCAGCCCGGGCCCCTCGACCAGGAACCGCACCGGGTCCTCGTGCGAGAGCCAGCCGGCGGTGCGCGGGACGAGCGCCTCGGCGCGCTCCGGACGGACGTAGAGGAACCCCGCCCCCAGGGCCCCCATCAGCCACTTGTGGGCGCCGGCAGCCAGGTAGTCCACGCCCCGGACGTCGAGGGGCAGGCAGCCCGCCGCCTGGACCGCGTCCACGAAGATCTCCGCCCCGGCCGCGGCGCAGCGGGCCGCCATCGCCGCGACGGGCATGCGCAGCCCGCTCCGGAACTGCACCGCGCTCACCGCGAGGAGGCGCGCGCCCCGGGAGAGCTCGGCGTCGAGGAGCGAAAGCCCCTCCTCGTCCGAGCGCAGGAAGGCCGAGAGCGGCACGAAGGCGGTCTCCAGGCCGAAGGTGGCGGCGGCCTGCTGCCAGGGAGTCACGTTGGCGGGGAACTCGCCGTCGAGGAGCACGATCCGGTCCCCCCGGCGCCAGGGGAAGTCGAGGGCCACGGCCTGGATCCCGGCGCTGGTGTTGGTGGTGAGCGCGACGTCGGCCGGAGCGGCCCCCAGGAGCCCGGCCACGAGGGACCGCAGCCGTCCGCGCCGCTCCACCGCCGGACCCACCGCGTCACCGCCCCGCCGGGCGAAATCGTCCACCGCCTCGTGCACGGCCAGCCGCACCGGATCGGACGGCGGGGAGACCCCGGCGTGGTTCAGGTAGGAGCGCGGCTCGAGCAGCGGGAAGAGGGAGCGGTCGCCCAGCCGAGGGGCATTCACTGCGCCGTGTACCCGCCGTCCATCACCGCCACCGATCCGGTGATGGCCGCGGCCGCGTCGGACACCAGGAAGAGCGCGTACCCCACCACCTCGTCCACCTGGAGGAGCCGCCGCATGGGAACGAGGGGGTAGATGACCTCCTCCAGCACCTTCTCGAGCGGCACGTTGCGGGTCTGGGCCAGGGAGGCAAGCTGGTTCCGCACCAGCGGGGTGTCCACGTACCCGGGGGCGAGCGCGTTCACCGTGACTCCGTGGGGGGCGCCCTCGAGCGCCGTCACCTTGGTGAGGCCGATGACGCCGTGCTTGGCGCTGTTGTAGGCCGCCTTTCCGGCGAAGCCCACCAGGCCGTTGATGGAGGCCACGTTGAGGATGCGGCCGTACCCCTGCCGCTTCATGACCGGAAAGGCCCGCTTGATGGCGTAGAACGGGCCGAAGAGCATGACCCGGACGAGCAGCTCGAACTTCTCGGACGGAAAGTCCTCGATGGGCGACACGTGCTGGAGCCCGGCGTTGTTCACCAGCACGTCGAGCCGGCCGTGGGCCTGGACGGTGGCGTCGATGGCGGCGACGAGCGCCTCCTCGCGCCCCACGTCGGCCGCGAGCCCCATGGCTCCGCGCCCGATCCGCTCCGCGGCGGCGCGGGCGGCCGCGCCGTCGAGATCGGCGATGGCGACCCTGGCTCCCTCCTCCGCCAGCCGCTCGGCGATCCGGAACCCGATGCCACCGGCTGCCCCGGTGACGAACGCCACCTTGCCCTCGAACCTGGAATCCATGGTCCTCCCGGAACCTGCTACGAGCGGAATCGCCGGGCGAGGTTCAGCGCCTCTCCCACGAAGCCGCGACGGAACGCCAGCACGCCGGCCACGAAGACACACCCGATGATCACCGTGACCCAGTCGCCGAAGCCGGTCAGGTAGTTCTCCATCGCGACCACGATGATCGCCCCGACCGACGGGCCCAGCACCGTGCCCATGCCGCCCAGCAGGGTCATGAGCACCACCTCGCCCGACTTGTGCCAGTGGACGTCGGTGAGCGTCTCGAACTGCATGGCCAGCGCCTTGGTGGCCCCGGCCAGCCCGGCCAGCCCGGACGAGATCACGAAGGCCAGCAGCTTGTAGCGGTCCACGTCGTAGCCCAGGGACAGCGCGCGGGGCTCGTTGTCCTTGATGGATCGGAGCACGTGGCCGAACGGGGAGTGGATGGTCCGGTGGATCACGGCGAACCCGACGAGGAAGACGGCGAACACCAGGTAGTACATGGCGAAGGAGTTCTCGAGCCGCACCAGGCCGAGCAGCCGGCCGCGGGGGATGCCCTGCAGACCGTCCTCACCTCCCGTGAAGGGGAGCTGGACGGCCAGGAAGTAGATCATCTGGGCGAACCCCAGCGTGATCATCGCGAAGTAGATCCCGGAACGGCGGATGGCCAGGCTGCCGATGACGAAGCCCAGGAACGTGGCCACGGCCGTCCCCGCCAGGATGGCCAGCAACGGGTCCACGCCCCAGGCCTTGGCGGCGTGACCGGCCACGTAGCCCGCCGATCCCAGGAAGGCGGCGTGTCCGAACGAGAGGAGACCGGTGTAGCCCAGCAGCAGGTTGAACGCGCTGGCGAAGAGCGCCATGCACAGCACGTTCATGAGGAAGACCGGGTAGATCACGAAGGGCGCGGCGAGCCCGGCCGCCACGAGCAAGGCCCACCCCATGAAGATGGCCTGGCCCGACCACCTGCGCGGCGACGGGCTGGTCACTTCTGCCTCCCGAAGAGCCCGGCGGGACGGACCAGCAGGACCAGCGCCATGATGATGAAGACCACCGTGGAGGCCGCCGGCGGGTAGAGGTACTTGGTGAGCCCCTCCACCAGCCCCAGCCCGAGCCCGGTGACGATGGAGCCGAAGATCGAGCCCATCCCTCCGATCACCACCACCGCGAAGACCACGATGATGAGGCTCGACCCCATTCCCGGGCTCACCTGGTAGATGGGGGCGGCCATGACCCCTGCGAACCCGGCCAGCGCCACCCCGAAGCCGTAGGTGAGCGTGAGCATCACCGGGACGTTGACGCCGAAGGCCTGCAGCAGCCGGGGGTTCTCGGTCCCGGCCCGGAGGTAGGCGCCCAGCCGGGTGCGCTCGATGACGAACCAGCTGGCCAGGCAGACCGTCACCGAGACCACCACCACCCAGGCCCGGTAGCGGGGAAGGAACATGAAGCCGAGGTCGGACCCGCCCTGGAGCAGCTCGGGAACCGGGTAGCTGTTGCCGGAGTTCCCGAACTGATGGTGGAAGAGCCCCTCGATGATCAACGTGAGGCCGAAGGTGAGGAGAAGGCCGTAGAGGTGGTCGAGCTGGTAGAGGCGCCGGAGCATGGTCCGCTCGATCAACACACCCAGGAGCCCCACCGCGAGCGGCGAGAGGAGGAGGGCGCCCCAGTACGGGACGCCCAGGTAGTGCATGCCCATCCAGGCTGCGAAGGCGCCCGTCATGTAGAGCGCCCCGTGGCTGAAGTTCACCACGTTGAGCAGGCCGAAGATGATGGCCAGCCCGAGCGACAGCAGCGCGTAGAACGAGCCGTTGATGAGCCCGACCAGCAGCTGTCCGAACAAGGCCCGCATCCGCTTCCCTTCCCCTCCCCGCCCTCAGCTCACTTCTTCACGACGAGCGGGCACTTCTGGGCCTCCACCGAGGGGAAGGCCTCGGCGGCGGGGATCTTCTTCACGACCTTGTAGTAGTCCCAGGGGTACTTCGACTCGCCGGGGGTCTTCACCTGGACCAGGAACATGTCGTGCCGGTGCAGGCCGTCCGGGCCGATGACGCCGCCGCGGGCGAAGAAGTCGTTCACCGGGGTGGCCCTCATCTTGGCGATGACCGGGTCGGCCGCGTCGGTGCCCACGGCCTTCACCGCATTCAGGTAGTGGGTGACCGCCGAGTAGAGGCCGGCCTGGACCATGGTGGGCATGGCCTTCTTCTTGTTGTCGGGGTGGTTCTGGAAGCGCTTCGACCAGGCGCGGGTCTGCTCGTCGAGGTCCCAGTAGAAGGCGGTGGTGAGGTACATGCCCTTGGCGATGTCGAGCCCCAGGCTGTTGACGTCGGAGATGAAGACCAGCAGGCCGGCCAGCGTCTGCTTCGGCGTGACGCCGAATTCCTTGGCCTGCTTGATGGTGTTGATGGTGTCGGCGCCGGCGTTGGCCATGCCGATCACCCTGGCGCCGGAGGCCTGGGCCTGGAGCAGGTAGCTGGAGAAGTCGGAGCTGCTCTGGGGGTGGCGGACCGCGCCCATCACCTTGCCGCCCGACGCCTTGACCACCGCCGCGGTGTCCTCCTCCAGCGACTTCCCGAAGACGTAGTCGGCGGTGATGAAGAACCAGCTGTCCCCGCCGGCCTTCACGACCTCGCGCCCGGTGCCGTTGGCCAGCGCCCAGTTGTTGTAGGTGTAGTGGACGTTGTAGGGGGTGCACTTCTCGCCGGTGATGGCGGTGGTGGCCGGCCCGGAGAGGAGCGTGATGCGCTTCTTCTCCGCCGCCACGGGCATGACCGCCATGGCGGTCCCGCTGTTCACCATGTCCACCGCGATGTCCACCTGGTTCTCGTCGAACCACTTGCGGGCGGTGTTGGAGGCGATGTCGGCCTTGTTCTGGTGGTCGGCGGAGACCACCTCGATGGGTTTGCCGGCCACCTTGCCCCCGAAGTCGTCGACCGCCATCTTCACCGCCAGCACCGAGCCGGCGCCGGAGAGGTCGGAGTAGAAGCCGGTCATGTCGGTGAGGACGCCGATCTTCACCACGTTGTCGGAGACGGCGTCGGCGGCGCGGGTCGGCGAGGCGGCCAGCGCCAGCAGCGCCACCACGGAGATTCGGAGGATGCGGTTCATTTTGCTTCCTTTCCTGTGCTGTGAGCCCCCGGCTAGACGCCGAGGAACCTGTGCAACTGCTCGGTGCGGGACGAGAGCGCGTCCCGCGGGATCATGTCCACGATGCGTCCGTGCTCGACGAGGAAGTGCCGGTCGGCGAGCGGCGCGGCGAAGCGGAAGTTCTGCTCCACGAGGACGATGGTGTAGCCCCGCTCCCGGAGCTGCAGGACCACCCTCCCCAGGGCCTGGACGATGACCGGCGCGAGCCCCTCGGTGATCTCGTCGAGCAGGAGCAGCCTGGCGCCGGCGCGGAGGATGCGGGCCATGGCGAGCATCTGCTGCTCCCCCCCCGACAGCCGCGTGCCCGGGCTGCGGCGCCGCTCCTCGAGGTTGGGGAACATGGCGTAGATCTCCCGGACCGACATCCCGGCGTCGCCCACCTTGGGAAGCAGGAGGAGGTTCTCCTCGGCGGTCAGGCTGGCGAAGATGCCACGCTCCTCCGGGCAGTAGCCGACCCCGAGACGGGCGATGCGGTGGGGCGCCATGCCCACCGTCTCCCGCCCCCGGATCTCGATGGAGCCGGTGCGCCGCCCCACGAGGCCGAGGATCGAGCGGAGCGTGGAGGTGCGCCCCGAGCCGTTCCGCCCCAGCAGCGTGACCACCTCGCCCTCGGCCACCTCGAGGTCCACGCCGTGAAGCACGTGTGACTCGCCGTAGAAGGCGTTCAGGTCCCGGATGCGCAGCACCGGTGCGGAAGCAGCCAGGCTCACGCGGCGCTCCCCATGTAGGCCTCGCGGACCGCCGGGTCGGCCGAGACCGTCGCGTAGGTCCCCTCGGCCAGCACGCTCCCGCGGGCCAGCACCGTGATGGTGTCGCAGAGGTCGGCCACCACGGAGAGGTTGTGCTCCACCATGAGGACGGTGCGCCCCCGGGCCACCCGCCGGATGAGCTCGGCGACCCGCCCGACGTCCTCGTGCCCCATGCCCGCGGTGGGCTCGTCGAGGAGCAGGACCTCCGGCTCGAGCGCCAGCGTGGTGGCGAGCTCCAGCGCGCGCTTGCGCCCGTAGGGGAGCTCGCCGGCCGGCACGTCGGCCAGGTCCTGGAGGTCCACGTCGGCGAGGAGGGCGCGGGCCCGGTCGTCGAGCACCGAGAGGCTGCTGGCCGGCGACCAGAAGCGGAACGAGGTCCCCAGCGGGCGCTGCAGCGCGATGCGCACGTTCTCGAGGGCGGTGAGGCTGGGGAAGACGGCCGAGATCTGGAAGGAGCGCACCACCCCGCGCCGGGCCACCTGGGCTGGACGCAGCCGGGTGACGTCCTCGCCCCGGTGGAGGATGGTCCCCCGGGTGACGGGCAGGAACCTCGTCAGCAGGTTGAACATGGTGGTCTTGCCCGCGCCGTTCGGCCCGATGAGGCCGTGGATCGACCCGCGCCTCACCTTGAGTGACACCCCGGCGACGGCGACGAACCCCAGGAACTCCTTGGCGACGTCGCGGGTCTCGAGGATGAGGTCGTCTGGCATGTCGGTGGGCGGGATGCGCAGCGGAATCTTTAGTGACACCCCGGCTGGTTGTCGAGCCCTCGTCGGGCCTTGACGCATCGCGCCAGCGCGACGGCGTCGGGAAATCCTTCCCTGGCCTTTGCGAAGCCCGCGTGCGGTGCAGTACCGTTCCCGGCACTTCACCTCGTCCTCCGGAGGTCGTCGATGCAGGTCTCCCGCAGAGGGTTCCTCAAGATCACCGCGTCCGGCATCGGCGCCACCACCGTCGGCGCCCTGGGCTTCTCGGCCGAGCGCGCGGTGGCCGACGTCCGGCTCTTCAAGCTGGCCCACGCCAGCGAGACCCGCAACACCTGCCCGTACTGCTCGGTGGGGTGCGGGGTGATCATCTACGGTCTCGGCGACCGGTCGAAGAACGCCCGCACCGAGATCATGCACGTCGAGGGCGACCCCGACCACCCGGTGAACCGCGGCACGCTCTGCCCGAAGGGGGCGAGCCTCCTCGACTTCATCCACAGCCCCACCCGGCTGAAGTTCCCCGAGTACCGCGCCCCCGGGTCGGCGGAGTGGAAGCGGGTCTCCTGGGAGTGGGCCATCGACCGGGTGGCCCGCCTGATGAAGGAGGACCGCGACAAGAACTTCGTCGCGCAGAACGCCAAGGGGCAGACGGTGAACCGGTGGAACACCACCGCGTTCCTGGCCGCCTCGGCCTCCTCCAACGAGACCGGCTACGTCTTCCACAAGGTGATCCGGGCGCTCGGGGGGGTCGCGGTCGACAACCAGGCCCGTGTTTGACACGGTCCCACGGTGGCCGGTCTGGCCCCGACGTTCGGCCGTGGTGCGATGACCAACAGCTGGGTCGACATCAAGAACGCCGACCTGATCCTGGTGATGGGAGGCAACCCCGCCGAGGCCCACCCCTGCGGCTTCAAGTGGGTGCTGGAGGCCAAGGCCAAGAAGAAGGCCCGGCTCATCGTGGTGGACCCGCGCTTCACGCGGACCGCGGCGGTGGCCGACCTCTACGCCCCCATCCGTCCGGGGACCGACATCGCCTTCCTGGGCGGCGTCATCAACTTCCTGCTCACGAACGACAAGATCCAGCACGACTACGTGAAGAACTACACGAGCGCGGCGCTGCTCGTGCGCGAGGACACCGGCTTCGAGGACGGCCTCTTCACCGGCTACGACGAGGCCAAGCGGAGCTACGACAAGTCCACCTGGACCTACCAGCTCGACAAGGACGGAATCGCCAAGGTCGATCCGACGCTGCAGGATCCGAACTGCGTCTTCCAGCGGATGAAGAAACACTACTCCCGCTACACGCCGGAGATGGTGGAGCGCACCACCGGGACCCCGAAGGCCAGCTTCCTCAAGGTGTGCGAGGCCATCGCCACCACGGCGGTGCCCGAGCGGACCATGACGAGCCTCTACGCGCTCGGCTGGACCCAGCACAGCGTGGGCTCGCAGAACATCCGGTCCATCGCCATCCTCCAGCTCCTCCTCGGGAACATTGGGATGGCCGGCGGCGGCGTGAACGCGCTCCGCGGACACTCCAACATCCAGGGGCTCACCGACCTGGGGCTGCTCTCCCACGCGCTGCCGGGCTACCTGACGCTGCCCACCGACGGCGATCCCGACCTCAAGACCTACCTCGAGAAGCGCACGCCGAAGATGACGCGTCCGGGGCAGTTCAACTACTGGGGGAACTACCCCAAGTTCTTCGTCTCGCTCATGAAGGCCTGGTACGGGGCCGCGGCGACCCAGTCGAACGACTGGGCCTACGAGTGGCTCCCCAAGATCGACGGCGCCTACGACGTGCTGCGCGTCATGGAGCTCATGTCGCAGGGCAAGGTGAACGGCTACGTCTGCCAGGGGTTCAACCCGCTCTCGTCCTTCCCGGACAAGGCCAAGGTCCTGGGTGGGCTCCGCAAGCTCAAGTTCCTCGTCACCATCGACCCGCTGGTGACCGAGACCTCGGAGTTCTGGCAGAATCACGGCGAGTTCAACGACGTCGATCCCGCGCAGATCCAGACCGAGGTGTTCCGCTTCCCCTCCTCGCTCTTCGCCGAGGAGAACGGCTCGCTGGTGTCGAGCGCCCGATGGCTGCAGTGGCACTGGAAGGCGGCCGAGCCGCCCGCCGAGGCCAGGGGCGATCTCGAGATCGTCGCCGACCTCTACCTGGCCCTGAAGAAGCTCTACGCCAAGGAGGGCGGCGCCCACCCCGAGCCGGTCCTCAAGCTGGCCTGGCCGTACCGCATCGCCGCGGCCCCGGCCCCGGAGGAGGTCGCCCGGGAGTTCAACGGGTCGGCGCTGGCCGACGTGCCCGACCCCAAGACCCCCGGCGCGTTCCTGGTGAAGCAGGGCGAGCAGGTCCCCGGCTTCGGCGTGCTCCAGGCCGACGGCTCGACCGCCTGCGGCTGCTGGATCTTCGCCGGCAGCTGGACGCAGGCCGGCAACCAGATGGCCCGGCGCGATCCCGCCGATCCCAGCGGCCTCGGCATCACGCCGGGCTGGGCCTGGTCCTGGCCGGCCAACCGGCGGGTCCTCTACAACCGGGCCTCATGCAACGCCGACGGCGTGCCCTACATCCCCGCCCGCAAGCTCGTCTGGTGGGGCGGCACGAAGTGGCTGGGCAACGACGTCCCCGACTTCAAGGCCGACTCGGCCCCCGCCGAGGGCATGAATCCGTTCATCATGAACGGCGAGGGGGTGGCCCGCCTCTGGGCGCCCGCCATGGCCGACGGGCCGTTCCCGGAACACTACGAGCCCTTCGACACGCCGCTCGCCAGGAACCCCTTCGGAAAGGTGCTGAACTCCCCGGCCGCGCGGGTCTTCAAGGACGACTGGAAGGCCTTCGGGAAGCCCGACGAGTTCCCGTTCGTCGCCACCACCTATCGGCTCACCGAGCACTTCCACTTCTGGACCAAGCACGCCCGGATCCCCGCCGTCCTCCAGCCCGAGGCCTTCGTGGAGCTCCCGGAGGGGCTGGCGAAGAAGAAGAACATCCGCAACGGCGAGATGGTGGTGGTGAAATCGAAGCGCGGGCAGATCAAGCTGAAGGCGCTGGTGACGAAGCGCCTGCCCACGCTCACCGTGGAGGGCAAGGAGATCGAGGTGGTGGGGCTCCCCATTCACTGGGGGTTCGTGGGGCAGACGCGCAAGGGGTTCATCACCAACACGCTCACCCCTCCCGTCGGGGACGCCAACATCCAGACGCCCGAGTACAAGGCGTTCCTGGTCAACGTCGAGAAGGCCTAGGAGACCGCCATGGCGCTCGATTCCCAGGACATCCGGCTGCGCTCCGCCACCACCGTCGAGTCTCCGCCGTCGGCCCGGTCCTTCCGCCCCGAGGTGGCGAAGCTCATCGACATCTCCCGCTGCATCGGCTGCAAGGCCTGCCAGGCCGCCTGCATGGAGTGGAACGACCTGCGCGAGGAGGTTGGCACCTTCCAGGGCACCTACCAGAACCCGCTCGACCTCTCCGACCAGTCCTGGACGGTGATGAAGTTCGACGAGACCATCATCGACGGGTCCCTGGCCTGGCTCATCTTCAAGGACGGCTGCATGCACTGCGCCGATCCTGGCTGCCTCAAGGCCTGCCCGGCCCCGGGGGCGGTCGTGCAGTACGCCAACGGCATCGTCGACTTCCAGCAGGACAGCTGCATCGGCTGCGGCTACTGCATCACCGGCTGTCCCTTCGACATCCCGCGGCTCCGCAAGCAGGACGGGCGCGTCTACAAGTGCACGCTCTGCTCCGACCGGGTCTCGGTGGGGCTCGAGCCGGCCTGCATCAAGTCCTGCCCCACCCAGGCCCTCACCTTCGGCAGCAAGGCGGAGATGAAGGAGCTGGCCAACCACCGGCTGGTGGACCTGCACGAGCGCGGGCTCGGAAAGGCGGCCGTCTACGACCCGCCGGGCGTGGGCGGCACCCACGTGTTCTACGTGCTGCCCCACGGCGACCGGCCGGAGATCTACGGCCTCCCGCGAGATCCCAGCATCGGGCCGGTGGTCACCTTCTGGCGCTCGGGCGTGGCCCGCGCGCTGGGGGTCGCCACCATGTTCGGGGTGCTGGTGGCGGGGATCCTCCACTACATGCGGTACGGCCCCCTCGAGGTGCCCGACGAGCCAGAGGGAAAGACCGGGGAGGAGGCACAGCCATGAAGCGCGACGAGGACTTCATCCTCGCGGACGGGAAGATCGTCCGCCACGGCAATTCCGAGCGCATCGTCCACTGGATGGTGGCCATCGCCTTCCTCTTCCTCTTCTTCTCCGGCCTGGCGCTCTTCTCCCCGTTCTTCTTCTGGCTCTCGGCGCTCTTCGGAGGCGGGCAGTTCATGCGCCTGCTCCACCCGATCGCCGGTGTGCTGCTGGTCCTGCTCTTCTACCCGTACGCCTGGAAGATCCGGAAGGACAACGCCTGGACCGCGGTGGACGCGAAGTGGGTGGAGCACTCGGTCGCCTACATGGAGAAGCGGGTCGAGTTCCATGACACCGGCAAGTACAACGCCGGCCAGAAGATGATGTACTGGTCGATGGTACCCATCATCGCGGTGCTCTTCCTCACCGGGATCACCATGTGGCAGCCCTGGTTCGCCAACTCCTTCCCGGCGTCGCTCCGCCGGGTGACGAGCCTGCTGCACGCCGTGGCCGCCTTCGTGATGTTCATCGGCATCGGGATCCACTGGTACGCGGCCTACTGGACCCGGGGCTCCATCCGCGCCATGGTGCGGGGAACGGTGACGAAGACCTGGGCCCGCTACCACCACCCTGCCTGGTTCCGCCAGATCACCGGGGGCAAGGATCGATGAGTTTCGAGCCGCCCGGCGTCCCGGGCGAGGTCGTGTATCTCAGGCTTCCGCGCCCGGCCGAGCTCTTCGCCCGCCGGGCGCGGCGCTTCCGGGAGCTGTCGCCGGGGAACCCCATGGGCGAGTTCCTCGAGGCCCTCGCCGACGTGGCCGACGCCCAGGCGGCCGCGATGGCCCGGCTTCCGGCGGGGGGCGAGGATGCGCCATCCGGAACCGCCGTCGCCCCCCTGTGCGCCACCTCCCACGCCCGGTCTCCAGCCTGGCGCGACGCGCTCGCCGCCATCGTCGAGGCGCTGAAGCGGCGTCCCTGGCCTGCGCCCGCGGTCCAGGCGCTGCGCCGGCTCGCCGGTGCGTGGCCGGAGGAGCTCGAGGCCATGGCGGACGGCGTGCTGGCCGGGATGCCGGCCGCCACCGACCTCGCCGCCGCGCCCTTCGTCGGGGCCGCCCTGCAGGTCTACTTCACGACGCTCGCCTCCCGCCTCTCCCCCGACCGTGTGGAGCGGAGCGAGGGTGGCTGCCCGGTCTGCGACTCCGCCCCGGTGGCCGGGGTGGTCCTCGGCGACGACAAGCTCCGCTACCTGTCCTGCTCCCTGTGCGGCTCGGAGTGGAACCTGGTCCGCATCCAGTGCTGGAACTGCCGCAACACCGGCGGGATCCGCTACCTCGGCGTGGCCGGCGACGACGGCGCCGTCAAGGCCGAGGCCTGCTCGACGTGCGGCGCGTATCTGAAGATCTTCTACAGGGAGAAGCTCCCGCTGGCGGAGCCCATGGCCGACGACGTGGCCTCCCTGACGCTCGACCTGCTGGCCGCCCAGGAGGGGCTGGGGCGCAGCGGCGTCAACCTCTTCCTCCTCGGCGGCGCCGAGGCGTGAAGTCCCGGCGCCGCGTGCCGGATCTTTCCCGGCGCTGCCCGGGGTGCTACTTCCCGCCCGACCGGTGCCTGTGCCAGGAGGCGCCGAGGGCCGAGAACCGGACCCGCGTCTTCATCCTGCGCCACTGGAACGAGCGGGTGCGCACCACCAACTCCGGCCGCTGGGCCGCGCTCTCCCTCTCGCGCTGCGAGATCGTCGAGCACGCCACCCCGGGCGCGCCGCTCGACTTCGGCCGCATCCCGGTGGAGCGGGCCGCCGTCCTCTTCCCCTCCCCGGGCGGCGGGGTCCCCTCCCCGCCCCCGGAGACGCTGGTGGTCCTCGACGCCTCCTGGTCGCAGGCCCGGCGCATGCTCCAGCGCATCCCGGTCCTCCAGACCTTGCCCCGGCTGTCCCTGCCCGGGTTCGCCGCCGAGCGGCTCCGTGAACCCACGGTGAAGGAGGGCATGTCCACCATCGAGGCGCTGTCCCAGGCCCTCGACCTCCTCGGCGACGCGGACGCGGCCCGCGCCCTTTCCCGGACATGGGAGCTTGCCGTGGAGCGCGGCCTCTCCCTGCGCTGGTCCGGGAGGACCCGGAGCGAGAGGGACGCGGCCCGGGTGGCCCGTTGAGCGGGTCCGGCTACCGGCGCGCCGCCTGGCTCCCCGGCCCCCACCTGGGGACGGTCTACGCGAGCGTGGCGCGCCCATTCCCCCGCCCGCCCTTCAGGCGCGAGCGCTGGGATCTCGAGGACGGCGACTTCCTCGACGTGGACCGGCTCGACGCGCCCCGGGGCGCGCCCCTCCTCGTCGTCTCCCACGGGCTCGAGGGGAACTCCAGGGCCTCCTACGTCCGCGGCCTGGCCGCAGCGGCCGCCCGCAGGGGATTCGCGGTGGCGGCCTGGAACTTCCGGGGGTGCTCCGGCGAGCCGAACCGGCTGCTGCGGCAGTATCACTCCGGGGAAACCGGGGATCTCGCGGCCGTGGTGGGGCGGCTCGTGGCCGAGGACCTGGCCCGGCCCATCCTGCTGGCCGGGTTCTCGCTGGGCGGCAACCAGCTCGTGAAGTGGCTGGGGGAGCAAGGCGACGACCTGCCCGCCCCGGTGCGCGCGGCCGTCGCCATCTCCGTGCCCTTCGACCTGGAGGCCTGCGCCGAGGCCCTCGACGGCCCGGGATTCTGGCCCTTCGTCTACCGGGAGCGGTTCCTCCGACGGCTGCGGCGCAAGGCGCTCACGAAGGCAGCCGAGCACCCGGGGCGGATCGACGCGGCCGCGGTGCGCCGCTCCCGCACCTTCGCCGCGTACGACGGGCTCGTCACCGCGCGGCTGCACGGTTTCGAGAGCGCGCAGGACTACTGGCGCCGCTGCAGCGCCGCGCGCTTCGTGGCCGGGGTCCGCCGCGACCTCCTGCTCCTCTCCGCCGACGACGACCCGCTCGTCCCGGCCCGTTCGATCCCGGTGGCCGCGGCGCGCGACAACCCGAACGTCTCGCTGGAGGTGACCCCCGGCGGGGGGCACGTCGCCTTCGTGGCCGGGACGCCGCTCGCCCCGTCCTTCTGGGCCGAGGAGCGGGCGGTGGACTTCCTGCAGGAGCGGCTGGCGCGTCCATGGCGCTGATCAGGGGACCAGCAGCACCTTCCCCACGCTTCCCCTGCCTTGCAGCCGCTGGTGGGCCGCCCCGGCCTCCCCGAAGCGGAAGGTCGAGTCGACCCGGGGGCGGATCTTCCCCTCGCGGAAGAGCCCGAGCAGCGCCTCGAGCTCGCCCATCACCATCTCGGGCTCGCCCCAGAGGTGGCCCAGGTTCACGCCCGCGACCCCCCGGTTGTCGTCCATGAGCGTGATGGGCGAGAAGCGGGGCACGGAGAGAAGCTGCCGGGCGGCCACGAGCAGCGATCGGCGCGGCCCGGTGGCCAGGTTGGCGAACCCGTAGGTGACGAGCATCCCGCCCGGACGGAGCAGGCGGTAGCCCTTCCTCCAGTCGGCCCCTCCCAGCGCGTCGAGGACCAGGTCCACGCCACGTCCGCCCGAGAGCCTCCGGACCTCGGCCTCGTAGTCGCGGCTCCGGTAGTCGATGGGTGATCGCACCCCTCCGCCCGGATGACCTCGTGCTTCCCCGCCGAGGCGGTGCCGTACACCGTGACCCCGGGGACGGTCCGGCAGAGCTGGAGGGCGGCGATGCCCACCCCGCCCGCCGCCATGTGGACGAGCACCGCCTGCCCGCGCGAGAGGCGGCCGATCCGGAAGAGGGAGTGGTAGGCGGTGAGATAGTTCACCGGAAGTGCGGCACCCTGCTCGAAGGTCATCCCGTCGGGCATGGGGATGGCCTGCGACGCTGGAAGGATCACCTTCCCGGCCTGCCCTCCGAAGCGGACCAGGGCCAGCACGCGATCCCCTGGCGCCGGAGAGGTCACGCCCGGTCCCAACGCGTCAACCTCTCCCGCCACCTCGAACCCGACCACCGTGGGGAGCTTGGGGGCGTCCGGGTAGAGCCCCATCCGCGCCATCACGTCGGCGAAGTTGAGCCCCGCGGCCCGGACGGCGATGCGCACCTGCCCCGGGCCCGGGACCGGATCGGGGACCTCGCGGACCTCGAGCACCTCGGGACCGCCGCGTCGGGTGATGAAGACGGCCTGCGTGGGGTTGCTCCTAACCGGGCCCGGACGATCCGTCCCCGGGGGGACGGGCGGGCGCTGCGTGCCAGCCTGACCGGGGAACCAGCTTCGGGCTGGCCGGATCGGCCAGGTAGTGGGGAGACATGATCTGCACGCCGTACTCGTTGAACACGTCCTGGATGTTGGCGTGCAACGCCGAGAGGATGAGGGCGCGGGGCACGGGGCGCTCCGGGATGGCGTAGGTCACCAGCCGGTACTCCACGTAGAAGTCGGCCAGCGCGGTCTGGTGGACGCGGGAGGGAGGCTCCTGGACGACGCCGTCGGTGCGGCGCGCGGCCTCGAGCAGCATGGCCTCGACCTGGCGCCAGGGCGCGTCGTAGCCGATGGTCACCACCGTGTCGAGGACGAAGCCGGGACCGGTCACGGCGCGCGAGTAGTTCTTGGTGACCGCGCCGACGACGATCGCGTTGGAGATGGTGAGCTCCTCCCCCAGGCCGGTCCGGATCCGGGTGACGAAGAGGCCGGACTCGACCACGGTCCCCTCGAACTCGTTGATGCGCACGTACTCCCCGGCCCGCAGGGTCTTCGTGTACATGAGGATGAGGCCGGACGCCGCCTGCCCGATCATGCTGGTGGCGCCCAGCGAGATCATGAGCCCCACCAGCACCGAGAGCCCCCTGAAGGCCTCGGTCTGGGCGCCCGGCAGGTAGGGGTAGGCCATGGCCAGCGCGAAGAGCCAGATGATCAGGCTGACGATCCGGCGGGTGGGGCGGACGGTGTCGGAGTCCAGCCAGCGAAGACGGACGCCTCCCTGCGCGGCCCGGTCGAAGAGCGAGTTGGAGATCTCCACCGCGAAGCGGGCCACCACGAAGATGACCGCGGCCAGGACGATGCCCGGGACGGCCCCGACCACGGCCTGGACGATCCCCGAGACGAGCCCGGCCAGGAAGCGGACGAGCCCCTCCCCCCAGGGGCGGGTGTACGGGAAGCGCCCCAGGACGAAGGCGGTCCACTCGTACGCCAGCAGCGCGATCACCGCCCAGGAGATGCCCTTCACGACCCAGGTGACGAACTTGACCAGCCTGTCCCGTCCGAGCACCTCGGCGTCCCCCAGCCGCAGCTTGCCTCCGTGTCGCGCGACGAGCGCGGCCAGCCGGTCGGTGGCGGCCCGGCGGGCGCGGCGGACGCCCCAGACGAGGAGGAGGAAGAGCGCGGTGGCCGCGAGCGCGGTGAGGAATCCATAGAAGAGGGCCCGCACGTCCCGCCCCTCCCGCGTCTCCGCGGCCACCTGCCTGAGCGCCGCGGCGGCGCGCCGGGCGACGTCGTCGATCGTCTCCTCGGCCAGGGGGTCCACGTCCTCGCCGGCCAGGACGAAGGCCATGGCCCCGTCGATGGCGACCACCTGCCCGACCGGGGTCGTCTTGATCGTCACCTCGTGCTTTCCGGGCCGGGAAAGCAGTTCCTCGATCCGCTCCTCGCCCCGCACCGCCCGGTCGGCGGCGCTCACGCCCAGGACAGGGGCCCGGAAGGTGGCGATGGTCCTGTTGAAGACGACCAGGTCGGCGGACGGACCCACCGCCTTGCCGGGCACCGCACCGGGCGCTCCCTCCGCGGCCCGGCCCACGGGCGACACGAGGAGGGTGGCCGCGAGGGCGACCATCGTCAGTGAGGTGCGCATCCGGGGAGAATCACCGAGTGGCGTCCGGGGGGCAAGCCCGCGATAGTGGGGAATCGATGCTTGACGTCCCCGACCACCCCACCCCGGACGGCGGACGGGGTCCCTCCTCGCTCCTGCGAGACGAGTGGACCCTGGTCCTCGCCACCTCCGACCCCGGGCCCTGGTCCGCGCCGGTCTACTTCGTCCACGTGCGCGGAAAGCTCTACCTCTTCTCCAGCCCGGAGAGCCGCCACGTGCGGGGCGCGCTCGGGGGCAGGCGCTGCGCCGGGTCGATCCACCGCGCCAGCCAGGACTGGCGGGAGATCGAGGGGCTTCAGATGGACGGGAGGCTCACCGAGGTCCCGCCGGGGAGCGAGGCCGAGGAGGCCTTCGCGGCGTACGTCCGCAAGTTCCCCACCGTGAACGACCTCCTCCGCGGGGAACCGTCCGACCTGGCCCATTTCACCCTGCGCTTCCGGGCCCGGATGTACGCATTCGTCCCGGAGAGCGTCTTCCACGTGGACAACCGGGGCGGCATGACCGGCCGGCGGGCCGTCCGCCTCCCGGAGGATCCATGAGCCCGGATGCGGCCCGGACCGCTCCGGCGCAGCGGGACGTCGTGGCGAACGGCCTTCGCCACCACCTGCTCGAGTGGGACGGGGGCGGCCGGACCACGCTCCTCTGCCTGCACGGCTTCCTCGACATGGCCTGGGGCTTCGCCCCCGTCGCGCCGGCGCTGGCCGCCGCCGGGTACCACGTCGTCGCCCCCGACCTGCGCGGCCACGGCGACACCGAGTGGATCGGGGCCGGCGGCTACTACCACTTCATGGACTACCTGCACGACGTGGCCGATCTCGCCGAGGCGGTCACCCGCGACGAACTGGTCGTGGTCGGCCACTCGATGGGCGCCTCGATCGCCGCGCTCTTCGCCGGCGTCTTCCCGGAGCGCCCCCGCGCGGTGGTGGCCATGGAGGGGATGCGACTCCCCGAACACCCCGACGAGGACCTTCCCCGGCGGGCGGCCGACTGGATCCACGGGGTCCGCCGTGCCCGCCTGCACGGCCCCCGCGTGCTCCCCGACGTCGAGGCCTGCGCTGCTCGCATCCGCCAGTTCGACCCGCTCTGCCCGACCGACGTGGCGCTCTTCCTCGCCGAGCGCGGGACCAAGCCGGTCACGGGCGGCCGCGCCTTCAAGCACGACCCGGTCCACGTCACCCGGGGGCCCTACCCGTTCCGGCTGGAGCAGTGGACCCGCTACTGGCGCGCCATCCGCTGCCCGGTCCTGCTCGTCGAGGGGGAGCAGACCGAGCTGCCACCGCCCCCCGACATGGCGGAGCGGGTGGCCTGCCTGCGCGACGTCCGCAGCTGCCTCATCCCGGGGGCCGGACACATGATGATGCGTCACGCGCCCGGAGCGGTGGCCTCGGCGATCCTGGCGTTCCTCCAGGCGGTGTAGCGGACCAGGCCGAGCACCACGGCGATCCCGACCACGGTGATGCCGGCGTCGAAGGCCAGCGCACCGCGCGCCCCCGCCTCCCGGGTCCACTCGCCCGAGAACCCGCGAAATCCGCTGGCCATCCCGTTCAGCTTGGTCACCGTGCTGATGGCGAAGTTGGAGGAGGCCACGAAGAGTGCGTACTTGGTGGCCACGGCCGCGCTGTCGCCCACCACCTCGAGGACCATCCCGGCCCAGGTGGCGAAGGCGATTCCGTTGGCGAAGCTGTAGGCCAGCGTGCCGACCATGTAGGTCGTCGGCGTGAGCGGCGCCGCCAGCATCCCGACCGCCGACAGTGCCGTGAGCCCTCCGGCCAGGGCGTAGGCCAGGCGCCGGTTCATCCGGTCGGCGAGGAGCCCTCCCGCGAGCGAGCCGAGCGCGCCGGCCAGCCCGCCGCCCAGGCCGTTCACCACCTCGACCACGCGCTGGTCGGCGCCGTACTCGATGGCCATCCCGGCGAAGAGGTTGGTGAGCGCGCCGCAGCCCACCGGCGCGATCGAGATGACGAGCGCGGTGAAGCCCTGCATGCTGGAGGCGGTCTCCCAGAGGTCGCGCCACATGGCCGCGATCCGGCGACCGAGCGCCCGCAGCACGCCGCCGGCCAGGACCACCGCGTGGGAGGCCCGCCGCTCGTGGATGGTCGCCGCCCCCGCCCCGGATGCGACGACGACGAGCGCGAGGACGATTCCCCCGGCCCAGGGAGCGACAGCGCTGGAGAGCCAGAGGGCGAGAGCCCCCAGGATGCCCGTTCCGCCGACGTTTCCCGCCATGTAGAAGCCGCCCGCCTTGCCCTTGTCGTCGGGGTGGGTGGTCATGGCGATGAGGGCGTTGAGCGCCCCCGAGGTGGTGGCCGCCGCCGCCTGCAGCGCCGTCACCAGCACCGTGAGGAGTCCGAGGTGACGGGCCGGGTCGGGGACCAGCGAGGCCGCGGCGAGCAGCGCCGCGGTCACCCCCACCATGGAGAGGTACCAGCCCTTCCTCCGCCCGATCAGGTCGATGAGCGGGACCCAGAGGATCTTGAGGGCGTGTGGCATGAACCCCACCGCCGAGACGGTGGCGATGTCGGAGAGGGGGACACCCGCCGCCGACAGGCGGAACGGGACGGCGATCATGAGGAAGCCGATGGCCGCCCCGAACGGAAGCTCGAGGAGCAGGAAGAGCCATGGGGGGGTGAAGCGCTGCTGCTCGACCTCGACGTGCTCGGTCACCGGCGCACCTCGCGCGCGGCGAGCCAGGCGCCGACGGACGGCCCCACCCGCTCCCAGAGCTCGACCTCCTGGGAGAGCCGCTCCAGGGTCTGGGAGATGGCCTGCCGGGCGGAGGGGACCTCGTTCGCCGCGAAGAAGGCGCGGGCCTCCTCGAGCTCCTTCCTGGTGGTGAAGGCGCCCATCCCCTCCACGACGCGCCGGAGCATGAGGGGCGCGTCCCCCAGGCGGGCCTGGAAGCCGGCCCAGCGCTCCCGGAGCCGCTCCCAGAACGGGGCGGCTGCGGCGCGGTTGCCGAGCAGCACTCCCGCGAAGCCCGCCAGGTCCTGCAGCGGCACCTCGTCGCCGAACGGGACCTCCACGGCCTGCCGCACCAGGCCCGGGGCCTCGAAGAGGGCCACGCCCATCCGGTAGCGGCGCAGGAGCGCCGGGTCCTTCTCCTCCCGGGCGAGGCGCCGGAGCAGCGCGAACCGGGCCTCGTCGCCGTCCCGCGCCGCGACGGCGACCGCCGCCTCGTGCAGGTTGGGCTCGAGCGCGGCGCGGTCGCCGCCGAGGAAGCGGTCGAGCCGGGACACCAGCGCGGCCGAGACCACCGGATCCCGGGCCACCACCGCGAGTCCGCGGACCAGCGCGGCGCGGCGGAGGCGCGCCTCCCCGTCGTCACCGTCGGCGGCGTCGAGTCCGGCCCGGTCCAGCGCCGGGCCGAGGAGCGAGGCCACGAAGGACCGGAAACGGTTGCGGGCGGCGGGTTCGAGCAGCCGGTGCTCGACCGCACCCAGCCTCCCGACCAGCTCGTCGAGGACGGCCCGGTCCTGCTCGCCCGCGAAGGCGGCCACGAGATCCAGGAAGGGCTCCGGGGTGCGGTCCCCGGCCCGCAGGAGCGCCCACTCGTCGGCGAGCAATGCGATGCGCTCCTCGGGGCGGAGCTCCGCCAGGTGGAGGGAGAGGGCGGCGCGTTCGGGGGCCTCGTGGTCCACCCGGTAGAAGCCGGTGGAGCCGCCGTTCCCGAAGACCCAGCGAACCTCCCCGACGGCGTCGAGCGTCACCTCGGCGACCGGCCCACGGAGGATGAGGCGCTGCTCCCGGGCGCCCCGCTCGTCGGCGTAGCGCAGCACCACCGGCACCGGCCAGGCGCCCTCGGCCCGGGCGCCGGCCTCGGAGAGGAACCTGCGCTGGGTGAGCCGGACCTTCGCCCCGTCCCGGGAGAGGCCGACCAGCGGGAACCCCGGCTGGTGGATCCAGGAGTGGGCGAGCTCGATCACCGGCTGCCCCGATGCCTGCTGCAACGCCGCCCACAGGTCGGCGGCCTCCGCGTTCCCGCGGGCGAAGCGGCGCATGTAGAGCCGGATGCCGAGGCGGAATGGCTCCTCCCCCAGCCAGGACTCGATCATGCGGAGCACCGCCCCGCCCTTCTCGTAGGTGATGAGGTCGAAGGCCTCCCCCATGTCCTCGGGGTTCCGCACCTCGGCGTGGATGGGGTGGGTGGAGCGGAGCGCGTCGAGCCCCAGCGCAGCGGCCTTGCCCTGGTCGAAGTCGAGCCAGATGCGCCACTCCGGCCTCCAGGCGGCCACGATCTTGTAGGCCATCCAGGTGGCGAAGGACTCGTTGAGCCAGAGGTCGTCCCACCAGCGCATGGTCACCCAGTTGCCGAACCACTGGTGGGCCAGCTCGTGGGTCACCACCTCGGCGATCCGCTTCCTCACCGGCAGTGAAGCGGTGGCCGGGTCGAGGAGGAGCGCCGTCTCCCGGTAGGTGACGAGGCCGGCGTTCTCCATGGCGCCGAACTCGAAGTCGGGCAGCCCGATCTGGTCGAGCTTCCCGAAGGCGTAGGGGACGTCGAAGTAGTCCTCCAGGCGCGGCAGGACCGCCAGGGCGGCCTCCTGGCCGAAGGCGGTGAGATCGGCCTTCTCCGGAACGGCCCAGGTGCGCACCGGGACGCCGCGCACCCTCGCCTCGGCGCAGGACCCCATCGGGCCCACCACCAGGGCCACGAGGTAGGTCGGGAGAGGCGGCGTCTCTGCGAAGGTGACCAGTTCCCGCTCCCCGCGGGGCTCCCTGCGAACCTCCCTGCCGTTGGCCAGGACCGGGGTGCCGCGGGGCACCTCGACGGCCACCGACCAGGGCGCCTTGAACCCGGGCTCGTCGAGGCAGGGGAAGACCCGGCGTGCGTCGGCGGCCTCGAACTGGGTGGCGACCAGGGGACCGGCCCGGTAGAGGCCGCGCAGGCCGGCGCTGAACATGCCGGACCATTCCAGTTCCACCTCGGTCCTGCCCGCCGGGATCATGTCCCCGGTGGCCAGGAGGATGGTCTCGCTCGCGGAGAAGGAGTCCACCTTCCCCTCCAGCACGGTCCCTCGCACGGTCACCGTCGCACGGGTCACGGTGAGGCCAGCGGAGTGGAGCGCGATCCAGGCGGCCTCCCGCTCCACCGAGAGGGAGATGGTGATCCGGCCGGTGAATGCGCCCCGGTCCTGGTCGATGGAGAGGAAGGCGTCGTAGCGAACCGGCCGGATGGACTGGGGAAGGCGGTAGTTCCGGTCGGTGGGGGGAAGCGCCATGCGTTGACCTCCGGGTCGTCGGGACGTTTACAGGGGTGGGCACCGCCGGGCCAGCGGATTCCACGCCGGGCGAGGTATCGTGGTCCCGGAGGCGGCATGCGCGCAATGGTCCTCGAGGCGCCCGGCAGGGGCCTCACGGCGATGGAGTTGCCGGACCCCCGGCCCGGGCCCGGACAGGTCCTCGTCGAGGTGAAGGCATGCGGGGTCTGCCGGACCGACCTCCACGTCGTGGACGGCGACCTCCCGTTCCCCGGACACCGGGTCGTGCCGGGGCACGAGGTGGTGGGGCGTGTGATCGGGGCCGGGAGCGGCGCGGTGCGGTTCCGCCCGGGCGACCGGGTGGGCATCCCCTGGCTCGGCTTCACCTGCGGGGAATGCTCCTTCTGCCGATCGGGCCGGGAGAACCTCTGCGCAGGCGCGCGCTTCACCGGTTACCACCTCGACGGGGGGTTCGCCTCCCTCGCCGTGGCCGACGAGCGGTACGCCTTCCCGCTGCCGGACCGCTTCGCCGACGCCGAGGCCGCCCCCCTGCTCTGCGCCGGGCTCATCGGCTACAGGAGCTGGAAGCCGGTGCGGGAGGCCCGCCGGCTGGGGATCTACGGCTTCGGCGCCGCCGGCCACATCGTGGCCCAGCTGGCCCGGCACGCGGGGCAGGAGGTGTTCGCCTTCACGAGGACTTCCAGCGGCCCGCCGGTGGACCTTGCCCGCCGCCTGGGGGCAAGCTGGGTGGGAACGTCGGCGGAGGCTCCGCCTGTCCTGCTCGACGCCGCCATCCTCTTCGCGCCCGCCGGCGAGCTGGTGCCCGCGGCCCTGCGCGCCGTGGACCGCGGAGGGACGGTGGTCTGCGGGGGCATCCACATGACCGACATCCCGTCCTTCCCCTACGCGCTGCTCTGGGGGGAACGCTCGGTCCGCTCGGTCGCCAACCTCACCCGCGCCGACGCCGACGCGTTCCTCGCACTGGCCGACCGGATCCCGGTCCGTGCCGAGGTCACGACGATGCCCCTCGAGGGAGCCGGCCGGGCGCTCGACGACCTCCGGGCAGGCCGTGTCGGGGGAGCGGTGGTTCTCCTACCGTGAAGATGCACCCTTCAGGGACGGCAAGGGTCCCCAGCGTGGGCACCCAGGAGCGCACCTGAAACATACACGTCATCTGCGACGTCACCGTCGTGAAGAAGGCCGACGGGGTGGTGAGCGAGATGCCGGGCGACCTCGGCGACTTCGAGGTCCAGGCCGGTTCGGTGGAGAAGAACCGGGGCGGCGTGTTCGGGGCCCTGAAGGCCCACGCCCACATGGTTCCCAACGACGCGAAGGACGAGGCGGAGATCCAGGTCAGCGTGGAGTTCCTGGTCGGCTGGTAGAGGTCTTGTCGTGCAATGATGGGGCATGGACCTCGTCACCGGAGCGACGGGCTACGTCGGAGGGAGGCTCGTACCCCGGCTCGTCGAGGCCGGACGACCCGTCCGCGTCCTGGCCCGGGACCCTGCCCGCCTGGCCGGCCGTCCCTGGGCTGGGGCGGTCGAGGTCGTCCAGGGCGACGTCCACGATCCCTCCACCCTCCCCGCGGCGCTCGACGGGGTCGAGGTCGCCTACTACCTCGTCCACAGCATGGGCGAGCACGCCGCCTTCGCGGCGCGCGACCGGGACGCCGCGCGCGCGTTCGGGCTCGCGGCCCGCGACGCGGGGGTGAAGCGCATCGTCTACCTGGGAGGGCTGGGCGCCGCCGATTCGGGGCTCTCCGACCACCTGCGTTCTCGCCAGGAGACCGGCGAGGCGCTGCGGAGCGGCGGGGTCCCGGTCACCGAGTTCCGGGCCGCGGTCATCGTGGGGAGTGGCAGCATCTCCTTCGAGATGATCCGATGGCTGGTGGAGCGGCTCCCGGTGATGATCTGCCCGCGCTGGGTCTTCCAGCGCATCCAGCCGGTGGCCATCTCCGACGTCCTCTCCTACCTCCTCGCCGCGCCTTCCGTCCCCGGGGCGGCCGACCGGGTCGTCGAGATCGGAGGGGCCGACGTCCTCACCTACCGGGACATGATGCTCGGCTACGCCGCGAAGCGGGGGCTCCGGCGACGCCTCGTGCCCGTGCCCGTGCTCACCCCCCGCCTCTCCTCCCACTGGGTGCGCTGGATGACGCCGGTCCCCGCCGCGATCGCCCGACCTCTCGTGGAGGGGCTCCGCAACGAGGTCGTCGTCCGGGACGACTCGGCCCTCCGGCTCTTCCCCGCCATCCACCCGCTCACCTACGGGCAGGCGCTCGATCGCGCCCTGGAGAAGCTCGAGCGCGGCGAGGTGGAGACCGCCTGGAGCGACGCGCTCTCGAACTCACCGCCCGGCGTTCCCAGCGTGACGCTCTCCACCGTGGAGGGCATGATCATCGAGCGGCGCACCGTGCAGGTGGACCTGCCCCCCGAGCCGCTCTTCCGCGCCTTCACGGGGCTGGGCGGCGAGCGCGGCTGGCTCTACATGGACTGGGCCTGGGAGATCCGGGGCGTCATGGACCAGCTGGCCGGCGGCCCGGGCTTCCGGCGCGGTCGGCGCGACCCCGACCACCTCCGTCCGGGCGACGCACTCGACTTCTGGCGCGTCGAGGCCGTCGAGCCGGGTCGCATGCTCCGGCTCCGGGCCGAGATGAAGGTCCCCGGGCGCGCCTGGCTCCAGTTCGAGGCCCAGCCTCGCGACGGCGGCTCCCTCCTCAGCCAGACCGCCTACTTCGCGCCGCGCGGCCTGGCCGGGCACCTCTACTGGTACCTGCTCTACCCCGTCCACGCCGCCATCTTCGGGAACCTGGTCCGCCGCGTGGCCGAGCGCGGCCGCGCGCTGGCGGTGAACCTGCTCCCCCGGGGTACACCATGAGTCACGTTCCCCCCGAGCGCATCCGCACGGCCGGCGCCGCCCCGATCCGGCGCGACGGGGAGTACGTCCTGGTCTGGACCACCGCCTTCCGCCGGACCTCCTGGAACTTCACCCTCGACCGGGCCATCGAGTGGTCCCGAACCCTCCACCGTCCCATCCTGGTCCTCGAGGCGCTCCGCGCCGCCTATCCGCACGCCAGCGACCGGCTCCACGCCTTCGTCCTGCAGGGGATGGCCGACGGCGACCGCGCCTATGCCGACGCCGGCATCGCCTACCACCCCTACGTCGAGCCCGCTCCCGGGGCGGGGCGCGGCCTTCTCGCGGCGCTGGCGGCCCGAGCCTGCCTGGTGGTGACCGACGACGCCCCCTTCTTCTTCCACCCGCGCATGCTGGCCGCCGCGGCGGCGCGGCTCCCGGTCCTGGTCGAGGCGGTGGACGGGAACGGCCTGCTCCCGGTCCGTCTCGCTCCCACCACCTTCCCGACGGCCTACGCCTTCCGCCGGTACCTCCAGGTCGAGCTGCCGGAGAGGCTTTCGGCCTTCCCGTCCACCGACCCCCTCGACGCCGACGGTGCGGCGGGAGCCACCATTCCCGACGAGGTCTCCTCCCGCTGGTCCCGGGCCGCGCCGGAACTCCTCGCGGCCAGCCCCGCCGCCCTCCGCGCCCTCCCCATCGACCACGGCGTGGCCCCCGTCGCCGATGCACGGGGCGGGAGCGTCGCCGGGCGGGCCGTCCTGTCGTCCTTCATCGGCGAGCGCCTCCAGAGATACCTCGAGCGCAGCAACCCAGACGCCGACGGCTCGAGCGGCCTCTCCCCGTGGATCCACTTCGGCCAGGTCTCGACCCACGAGGTCTTCCGGGCCCTGGCTCGGCACGAGTCCTGGAAGCCGGCCCGGCTCGGCCTCGGTCGAGGTGGGAAGCGGGAGGGGTTCTGGGGCATGAGCCCCCAGGCCGAGTCCTTTCTCGACGAGCTGGTGACCTGGCGCGAGGTGGGATTCAACATGCTGGTCCGCCGTCCGGAGGCGGCCCACGACTTCGAGTCGCTGCCCCCCTGGGCCATCCGCACCCTCGACGCCCACGCCGGCGACAGGCGCGACCCGACCTACGACCGGGAGACGCTGGAGCGGGCGGCGACCCACGACGAGGTCTGGAACGCCGCGCAGCGCGAGCTGCTCGTGCGGGGGCGCATCCACAACTACATGCGCATGCTCTGGGGCAAGAAGATCCTCCAGTGGAGCGCCTCGCCGCGGGAGGCGCTCGCGACCATGCTCCACCTGAACGACCGCTGGGCCCTCGACGGGCGGGACCCCGGCTCGGCCTCCGGCATCTTCTGGTGCCTGGGGCGGTACGACCGGCCCTGGGCGCCGGAGCGCCCTGTCTTCGGGGTGATCCGCTACATGTCGTCGGAGAACACGGTCCGGAAGCTCGAACTCTCGGCCTACCTGCGCCGCTTCGGCCCTAGACGTGGTTCCGGAGCATGAGCTCCTTCGGGTGCGGCGCCAGGTGTGTCTGCCCCTGGAGGTAGGCGACGCCGAGCTTGCGGACGTGGTGCCGGAGGAGGGTGAGGGGAACGACGAGCGGCACCAGCTTCTGCCGGTAGTCCCGGATGGCGTCGTGGAGCTCCGCCTTCTCGTCGTCGGGCAATAGATCTTTGAAGTAGCCGGCCATGTGCTGCATCACGTTCACCTGCTTGCCCGGCGTGGCCGGCTTCGCCATGGTCCGCATGAAGATCTCGCCATAGCGGGCGGCCACCTCGTCGCGCGTCATCGCCTTCGCCTTCGCGACGATGGGGCCGAGCCTGCGGTAGCCGTCCGGGTCGTGGGCCAGGAGCAGCAGCTTCTCGGCGGTGTGGTAGGCCACCAGACCTCCCACCGTCCACCGCCCGGTGAAGAAATCCTTCAGCCGGCGGTAGGCGAAGACCCGCTCGACGAAGTTCTCGCGCAGTTCGGGGTCGTTGAGCCTCCCCTCCTCCTCCACGGGGAGGAGCGGCAGCCGGTCGAGCAGCGCCGCGGCGAAGAGGCCGCGCCCGTTCTTCGTGGGTGCCCCCTTGGCATAGACCCGGACCCGCTCCATGCCGCAGCTCGGGGAGTCCTTCTTGAGGACGTAGCCGCACAGGTCGAGCTTCTCGATCTCCGACACCTTCCGCGCGGCCCACCGCTCCATGGCCCCGGTGTGGTCGATGCCGTTCTTCGGGTCGACGAGGCGGGTCGCCTCGCCGTGCCGCTCCAGCCGGATGGTCGGGCGCGGGATGCTCATCCCGACCTCGACCTCCGGACAGATCGGGACGAACGCGACGAAGCGTCCCAGCAGCCCGGTGACGAAGTCGTCCTTCTTGTGGCCCCCGTCGTAGCGGACGTTCTGCCCGAGCAGGCAGGAGGAGACGCCGATGCGAATGGATGCGTTCGTGGCAACGTCGTTCATCGGATCTCCCGGTGTTCAGCGCCTGCGCCCGCTCCCGAACAGGCTGCCCAGCAGGCCGCGCACCAGCTCCCGGCCGATCTGGGTTCCCGCCGACCGCGCCACGCTCTTCGCCATCGACCCGAGCGTGTCGGCGATCTCGTTCCTCGGCTCGGCGGCCCGCCCGCGCCCGCGGGGCGAGGGATTCTCCGCCACCCGCTCCGTGGCCCGGGCCCGGAGCCGCTCGAAGGCCGACTCGCGATCCACCGGCTCGTCGTACTTCCCCTTCACCGGCGAACCCCTCATGACCCGCTTCCGCTCGTCCGGAGTCAGCGGCGCGAGGCGCGACCGGGGCGGCAGCACGAAGGCCCGCTCCACCGGGGTGGGCGTGCCCTTCGGGTCGAGGAGCGACACCAGCGCCTCCCCCACCCCGAGCTCGGTGATCACCGTCGCGGCGTCCACCCGGGGGTTCTGCCGGAAGGTCTCGGCCGCGGTGCGGACCGCCTTCTGGTCACGGGGAGTGAATGCCCGGAGCGCGTGCTGGAGCCGGTTGCCGAGCTGCCCCAGGACGGTCTCGGGGACGTCGAGCGGGTTCTGGGTGACGAAGTAGACTCCCACCCCCTTCGACCGGACCAGCCGGACCACCTGCTCCACCTTCTCGAGGAGCGCCCGCGGCGCCTCCCGGAAGAGGAGGTGGGCCTCGTCGAAGAAGAAGACCAGCCTGGGCTTCTCGACGTCCCCCACCTCGGGCAGGTGCTCGTAGAGCTCGGAGAGCAGCCAGAGCAGGAAGGTCGAGTAGAGCCGCGGGGACTGCAGCAGCTTGTCGGCGGCGAGCACGTTCACGAGCCCCTCGCCCCGCCCGTCCACCTCGAGCAGGTCGCCGAGGTCGAGGGCCGGCTCGCCGAAGAAGCGGTCTGCCCCCTGCTGCTCGAGGGTGAGGATCTGGCGCTGGATGGCCCCCACGCTGGCCGGGGAGACGTTGCCGTGGGTCCGCTGCAGTTCCCCGGCACGCTCGGCCACGTGGGCGAGGAGTGCGCGGAGGTCCTTCAGGTCGAGGAGCAGGAGGCCGTCGTCGTCGGCGATCTTGAAGGCCAGCGAGAGCACGCCCTCCTGGACGTCGTTCAGGTCGAGCATCCGCGAGAGGAGCACCGGCCCCATCTCGGAGACGGTGGCCCGGAGCGGGTGGCCCTGCTCCCCGAACACGTCCCAGAAGACCACCGGGGTCCCGGCCGGGTCGAGGGTCGCCCCGAGCCGCTTCACCCGCTCGAGCATCTTCTCGTCCGGCTCGGCGGCCAGCGCCATGCCCGAGAGGTCCCCCTTCACGTCGGCGAGGAAGATCGGGACGCCGATGCGGGAGAGCCTCTCGGCGAGGACACGCAGCGTGACGGTCTTCCCCGTGCCGGTGGCGCCCGCCACCAGGCCGTGGCGGTTCGCCATCCCGGGCAGGAGCGACAGGATCTCTTCCCCCTTGGCGACGGGGAGCGGCGGAGCAGCCATGCGCGGTAGTCCTCCCGCCACCTGGAATAGCACGACGGTGGGCGGCGTGGGACCGACCCTATCCGCTCCAGCCCGTGCGCACTCCCAGCGCGGAGGCGACCCGCAGGATGTCGGTGAGGACGCCGCCCGCGGTGAGCGCGCCCCCCACCCCCGCCCCCTGGACGACCAGCGGGGATCCGGAGCGGCGGACCGTGCTGGCCGCCACGTAGGCCTCGACGTCGCGCAGCCGCGCCGCCCGGTGGTCCGGGCCGACCTCCTCCGGCCCGACGCGGATCCGCCCGGCGTCCACGTCCACGTGGACCAGGTAGCGCAGCACGCGCCCCCGGGAGCGCGCCGCCTGGACCCGATCGGCGAAGGGGCGGTCAAGCAGCCGCAGCGATTCGACCAGCTCGCCCGGGACCGCCGACCCGAGCGCTCCGGGCGGAAGGAGGGGCTCGAGCGCGACGTCGGCCACGTCCACCCTCATGCCCAGCTCGCGGGCCAGGATCACCGCCTTGCGCGCCGAGTCGAGACCGGAGAGGTCGTCCCGGGGATCCTCCTCGGTGTAGCCGAGCTCCCGGGCCCACCGGAGCGCCAGGGAGAGGGGGGTGCCCTTCTCGGCCTCGGCGAGCAGGTAGCCGGCGGTGCCGGAGAGCGAGCCCTCCACCGAGAGCACCCGGTCCCCGGTGCGGACCAGGTTCCGGAGCGTTCCCAGGAGCGGGAGGCTCGCGCCCACCGAGGTCTCGTAGTGGAAGTGGACGTGGGCCTGGCGCCGCGCCGCCGAGAGCCGGTCCCGCTCGGCGGTGCGGGTCGCCAGCGGCAGCTTGTTGGCGCCGACCACGTGGATCCCTCGCCGGAAGGCCTCCTCGTACACCGGTACCAGCCCGGCGTCGGCGGTCAGGTCCACCAGCACCGCGCCAGGGAGCCGGGCCAGCCGGTCGAGGACGGCGGCGGCCTCCGGCATCCGGAAGGGTCCGACGGGCGGCGCCTCGGCGACCGTCTCCCTCCAGCGCGAGAGGTCGAGCCCGTTCTCGTCGAAGGCCAGCCCGCGCCGGTCTCCCACCCCCACGACCTTGAGCGCGATGTCGTAGTCGGAGGCGAGCGCCCCGGCCTGCTCGCGCACCTGGTCGAGGAGCGGCGCCCCCACCTTCCCCTTGCCCAGCACGAGCAGCGAGACCCCCTGCCCCCCGGAGGCGCGCCGGGCCGCCGGGCGGGGCGCGACCCGCCCCTCCACGCGGTCCCGGAAGTCGGCCACCAGCGCGGAGAGCTCGTCGACGTGGATGAGGAAGGCGTCGTGCCCGTGCGGAGAATCGAGCCGCTCCAGGCGCGCCGCAGGCATGTGGCGCGCCATCACCCGCTGCTCCTCCGGGACGTAGAGGACGTCGGTGTCCACGGTCACGACCATGGCCGGCTGCCGGACGCTCCGGAGCACGGTCTCGAACTCTCCCCTGCCCCGGGCCACGTCGTGGGTGTCCATGGCGCGGGTGAGCGCGTGGTAGGTGGCGGCGTCGAAGCGATCGACGAGCTGCTGCCCCTGGTAGCGAAGGTAGCTCTCCATGGCGAAGAGGTCGGGCGCCTGGGGGCGCCGGCCGTAGCGCTCCTCGAAGCTCTCCCATCCACGGTAGGTGCACATGGCCATCATGCGGGCCGCGGCAAGCCCCGCCGCGGGCGGGTCGGCCGGGTCGTAGCGCCCGCCCGCCCAGCGCGGGTCGGCGGCGATGGCCTGGCGCTGCGCCTCCGAGAGGCCGATGGCCCAGGCCGAGTGGCGCGCCGAGCTGGCGATGGGGACGATGGACTGGACCATCTCCGGAAAGAGCAGCGCCCACTCGAGCACCTGCATGCCGCCCAGCGACCCACCGATGGCGGACCGGATGCGCCGGACCCCGAGGGCCCGGCAGAGCTCCCCCTGCACCCGGACCATGTCACGCACGGTGATGGCCGGAAAGGAACCGAGGTAGGGGCGTCCGGTGGCCGGGTCGGTGGAGGAGGGCCCGGTCGTGCCGTAGCAGCTCCCCAGGATGTTGGCGCAGAGGACGAAATCGCGTTCCGGGTCGAGGGCGCGCCCCGGACCGAACATCTTGGACCACCAGCGGTCGGCGTCGGCCGATCCGGTGAAGGCGTGGCAGACCACCACCGCGTTGTCGCCGGCGGGGGAGAGGCGCCCCCAGGTCCGGTAGGAAACTTGAAGTTGCTCGAGCCGGGTGCCCGACTCGAGGAGGAACGGCCCGGACGGGACGTACCAGCGCGTCTCCGGTGCGATGAAGGACGCCCGCGCGGGGGCCAGGGGATCGGGGGGCTTGTCGGCGAAGGGCATGGCCGCGGCGCGGGGACGGGAGGCGGAATCTAGAGGGAGTGAACCGTCCCAGTCAAGATAGCGGAGGAGCCTCCGTTCACGTGGAGGGAGGGCGGCGGCGCCGCTTCCCCCGTGCCGGCAGGCCGAACCGCTCCTGCAGGAAGTCGGCGAGCCCGCCCACGTCCCCGGCGGCGAAGGTCGGGATGGGGCGGGGGGCGGCTCGTCGGTGACCACCGCGATGAAGCGCCTGGACCGGGCGCAGGCGAACTCCCGGCTCACCGCCCGTCGGTGCACCTCCACCCGTGGCAGCCGCTCCTCCTTCCAGCCCTCGACGAGCACCAGGTCCACCGGGGGGAGCAGCCGGGCCAGCGCCCTCGCGCCGCCCCGCCGGGGCGCGCCGAAGACGGCCAGCTGGGCCGGCCCCTGGACCGCCACGCCCAGGGCTCCGGCGCGGAGCAGGAGGTCGCTGTCCTTGCCCGGGACGTCGAATCCGTGCGGGTGGCCGGAGTGCTTGATGGCGGCCACCCGGAGACCGCGCCCGGATAGCTCGCGCAGGAGCGCCACCAGGATCGTGGTCTTGCCGGCGCCGCTCGGCCCGGAGAAGGCCACGAGCGGGGGGGCGCCGCGGCGCACCGGGGCGCCTTTCACTCTCCGAGGAACCAGGTCTCCACCCGCTCTCCCTCGGGGACGTCTCCCTCGCCCTCCCCGATGCGCAGGAGCGCCTGGGCCAGCGCCGGCCCCCGGATCTGCGCGGCGTCCCTCCCGACCGGCCGCACCCTGCCGTCGGGATCGATGGAGGCCCAGAGGAAGCGGGCACGCCCCGGGCGCCCCTGGCAGCCCTCGGCGAGCGGCAGCCAGGCCCGGGCCCGCTCGACGCGAGCCGCCCCGGCCAGCCGGAGGAGCGCGGGGCGGGCGAAGACCTCGAAGGCGACCAGGCAGGCCGACGGGCTCCCCGGGAGGCCGAGCACCGGCTTGCCCCCGAGGAGCGCGAAGAGGAATGGCTTGCCGGGCTTCATGGGCACGCCGTGGAGGAGGATCTCCGCGCCCAGCGCGCCGAGCGCCCCGGCCACCAGGTCCCTCTCCCCCACCGAGACGCCTCCGATGGTGACGAGCGCGTCGGCCCATTCGATCGCGCCGGCCAGCGCCTCGCGCAGCGCCGCGGCCTCGTCCCCCACCGCCGACCGCCGGACCTCGAACCCGCACTCCGCGAGAAGTCCCGAAAGCGCCGCGCCGTTCGAGTCGGGGGTCCGCTCCCGCACCACCTCGTCGCCGGTGGAGAGCAAGGCGACGCGCACGCGCCGGTGCACCGAAACCTCGGTGCATCCCACCGCCTCGAGCAGGGCCGCCTGGCGCGGACCGACCCGGGCGCCCTGCGGCAGCGCCTCCCCGCCGGCGAGGACGTCCTCCCCCGCGTGGCGGACGTTCTCTCCGTCGCGGACCTCGTGGCGGACGAGGACCCGGTCACCGCGCGGCTCGGTGGACTCCTCCCGCACCACCGCGTCGGCTCCCTCCGGAAGGGGGGCCCCGGTGAAGATCCGGGCGGCGTCGCCGGGGCCGAGGGGCGCGCCGGGCCGGTCCCCGGCGTAGAGCACCTCCCTCACCCGGAGCTCGACCGGGCCCGGGACATCGGCATGACGCACCGCGTAGCCGTCCATCGCCGAGCAGGCGAAGGGGGGGGCGGCCCGCCGGGCCAGGGCCGGGGCGGAGAGGTAGCGGCCACCGGCTTCGCGGACGGGCGAGCGTCCGGTTCCGATCGGTTCGATCGCTTCGAGCACCTTCGATCGATGTGATTCGAGACGGTCCACGGGTGGATGATGCCATTCCCGCGCGGTCGCTGTCCGGCGATTTCCGCAACACTTGCGTCCGCCTGGACTTGATCCGGGGCAATGCGCACGTTCTGCGGCAAAATGCCCGAAAAACCCGGGCCTGGCCCATGCATCTAGACTTCGGTCAAGCACGGAGGTGCCCATGATCTCGACAGCGCCCGTCACCGACTGTAACGCCTGCACCCTCGGAATCGCATCCGCGGGGCGCTGCCGGTTCACTCCCTCCACCCGGGAGGCGGGGGCGAGCCTCTGCGCCCAGGGGGAGCGTCCGCGCACCGTCTACTTCATCAAGGAGGGGTTCGTCGCGCTCTCCGCGGTGAGCCCCAAGGGCTCGGAACTCGTGCTTAGCCTGCGCGGCCCCACCTCGCTCCTCTGCAGCGAGGCCATGACCAACGAGCCCTCGGCCTACGAGGTTCGCGCCCTTTCGCGCGTCAAGCTCTGCGGCATCGCCGGCGACGCCATGAGCCAGTGGGTGGGACCGGAGCGCAGCCCGGCCCGCGTGGTTCTCGACCTCGTGCTCGCCGAGTCGCGCATGCAGCGGGACGAGGTGAACTTCCGCCAGGGCGACTGCATGTCGCGGGTGGCCCGCTTCGCGCTGGCCCACGCCAAGTTCCTCGCCGACCGGCCCAACGCCGTGCGCAAGCAGGTGGTGGCCCGGCTCCTGGGCATGCGTCCCGAGACCCTCTCCCGCTGCCTGACCCGGCTGGAGCAGGACGGCGTCCTCGACGCGTCACGCGGGGTGAAGGTCCTCGACCAGCGCCGCCTGGCCGCCATCGCCATGGAGGACGTGGCCGCCTGATCGCGGTATGATCCCCCCATGTTCGGACTGGGCGTCGGCGAGCTCCTGCTCATCGCAGTGGTGCTGCTCCTCCTCTTCGGGTCGAGCAAGCTCCCCCAGCTCGGCCAGGGGCTCGGCGAGAGCCTGAAGAGCTTCCGGAAGGCCTTCAAGGAAGTGAAGGGCGAGGGCGACGGCGACTCCGGCAAGCCCCCTGCCCCGCCGGCATAGCCGGGATAGTCCCCTTCAGCGCCCGGAGAGCAGCCGCGCCACCTTCTCGGTGAGGCGGGCCACCGCGGATCCGATGGCGTCGAGGATCCTCCCCCCGAATCCCCTCCGCGCCGCCTCCTCCGGCAAAACCTGCCGCGCCAGCGCGGCCCGCTCCTCGAACCAGCGACGCGCCGCGCTCCCGGTCTCCCCGTCGTCGATCTCCACCAGGGACTCGAGGTTGGCGAGCGAGAAGGGGTCGAGGTTGAAGCTCCCCACCAGCACCTTCTCGCCGTCCACCACCCCGACCTTCGCGTGGTGGACGGACCGGGTCCACTCCCGGATCTCCACCCCCGCCGCGATCAGGTTCCGGTAGAGCCGGGTGGTGGCCGCCCGGACCAGCGGGACGTCGCTCCGCCCGGCCAGCAGCAGGGTCACCTTCACTCCCCGTCGGGCGGCGGAGGTGATGGAACGGATGAACCTCCGGTCGGGCAGGAAGTAGGAGTGGGCGGCCAGGATCTCGGAGCGTGCCTCGACGAAGGAGCGCAGGTAGACCTTGCGCAGCCGCCGGCCGCCTCCGACCCCCGAGAGGTGGATCTGCACCCGACCGGGCGCCCGCGCCGGCCGCTCCCCGCGCAGCCGGGCCTCGAGCCAGGCAGCCGGCGTGCCGCGGAGCTCGACCGCGAGGTCCATCCACTCCGGCTCGTCGGCCGAGTCCGGGGCGCGCCCGGGGCCGACCTGGCCGAACTCGTCGGCGATGTTGATCCCCCCGAGGAACGCCACCGCTCCGTCCACGACCAGGATCTTCCGGTGGTTCCGCCGGAAGCGGCCGGTGAGGAGCGCGAGGAGCGGGTGGTAGATCTTCACCTCGGCACCGTCGGGCTCGAGCATCGACTGCAGCCACCGGCCGTCGAGGGCGGAGCCCCACCCGTCGAGGATGACGCGGACCCGGACTCCCCGCAGTGCAGCCTGCGAGAGCGCCTCCCGGAAGGTATCCCCGACTCCGTCCCTGGCCAGGTAGTACATCTCCAGATGCACCGACTGGCGCGCTTCCCGGATGGCGCCGAGCATCCTGGGGAAGGCCTCGCTTCCCCCGGCGAGGAGCGTGATGGTGTCGCCAGGGGGGGCGGCGGCGGGGGCCATGTCCCGAGGGTACCGCGTCCGGACGCTGGAGCGGCGTCCCGCCCAGGGTGCTCCACGTTGATTCGCGGAGCGCGCGGGCCTAGATTCCGTGCGCGCATGGCGGAGTCCCTCCTCGAGGAGTTGAAGCGCTACGTGGGCTTCGGGCCCGACGACGGGGCGGCCCTGCGCGAGCTCCGGGTCCTCGCGGCGCCGGATTTCCCGGCCATCGCCGTGGCCTTCTACGATCGGATCCTGGCCCACGAGGGGGCGCGCCTGGCGCTGGTCGGTGGGGAGAGCCAGGTCGGCCACCTGCGGACCACGCTGGTCCGGTGGATGGAGGAGGCCATCGGCGGCCCCTGGGACGAGAGCTGGTGGGAGGCCCACTGCCGCATCGGGCGCGTCCACGTCCGCATCGACCTCCCCCAGCACTACATGTTCGGGGCGATGAACGTGGTCCGGGAGGAGCTCTCCCTCCGGATCGACCGGCTCTTGCCCGGGGTCCCGGCGCGCCAGGAGCGGACCCGTGCCGCGCTCGGGAAGGTGCTCGACCTCGAGCTCGCCATCATGCTCCACACCTACCGGGAGGACCTGCTCTCCCGGGCCACCCGGTCGGAGCGGCTCGCCACCTTCGGGCAGCTGGTCGGCTCGATCGGCCACGAGCTGCGCAATCCACTGGGCGTGATCGAGAGCTCGCTCTTCCTCCTGCGCGGCCGGACCGGGGACGACGACCGGGTGAAGAAGCACCTCGACCGGATCGGCGAGCAGGTCCAGCTCTCCAACCGGATCATCACCGGCCTCCTCGACATGGTCCGCGACCGCCCCCTTCCCCGCGAGACCATCCAGGTGACGGCGCTCCTCGAGCGGGCGGGGCACGCCGTCGCGCGCCCCCCCGGCGTCTCGCTGGTCCTGGACGCGCCCGTGGGGCTCGCCGTCCAGGGCGACCCCGTCCAGCTCGGACAGGCGCTCGTGAACCTCCTCACCAACGCGGTCCAGGCGGTGGGCGCCGGGGGCGCCATCCGGCTCGCGGCCCGCGCCGAGGGGGGCGCGGTGGCCCTCGACGTGGAGGACGACGGGCCGGGGGTGGCGGAGGCGGTCCGGGGGCGGATCTTCGAGCCGCTCATCACCACCAAGGAGCACGGCAACGGGCTGGGGCTGGCGCTGGTGAAGCGCGTCGCCGAGCGGCACGGCGGCTCCGTCGCCCACGAGCCCCGCCCCGGCGGCGGGACCCGGTTCACCCTGCGCATCCCGGCGGCCTGACCCGTGCGCCGCTATCTCTTCGTGGACGACAACCTGGAGTTCGCCGAGAACCTCGTCGAGATCGCCGGCGACTGCGGCTGCGACTGCGAGATGGCGGCCTGCGGCGCCGAGGCGATGGAGAGGGTCTCCGGCTCCCGCTTCGACGCGGTGGTCACCGACATGCGCATGCCGGGCATGGGGGGCGCCGCGCTGGTCCACGAGATCCGGCGCGTGGACCCGGGGCTCCCCGCCGTGGTCCTCACCGCCCACGCCGCGGACGCCGCCCTGGAGGCGGCGCGTCGCGAGGGCCTGCTCGCGGTGCTCGCCAAGCCGGCGCCCATCGACCGGCTCCTGACCCTGCTCGGCGCGGCCCGCCGCGACGGGGTGCTGGCGGTCCTCGAGGACGACCCGGCCCTGCTCGACAACCTCACAGAGGCCCTGCGCCTGCGCGGCTTCGCCGCGGTCACCGCCTCCACCGTCCTGGACACCGACCGGCTCGGGCCGGTGCGCCCCTTCGCCGCGCTGGCCGACCTGCGCCTGCCGGGCGGCCCGGACGGCGAGGCCGTCCGCCGGCTCACGGCCCGGTTCCCCGGGATCCCCGTCGTCGCCGTGACCGCCTTCCCGGCCGCCGCACCCGAGGGCGCCCACGCCACCTTCGGAAAGCCCTTCGACACCGCCGCGCTGCTCGACGTGGTGGAGCGCATCCACTCCGGAAGGACATCCTCCTCGTGAACATCCCCTCCCCGGCCCGCCGCTCCCGCGTCCTCGTGGTGGACGACAACGCCGCCCTGGCCGACAACCTTCAGGACATCCTGGAGGACGCCGGCTTCGCGGTGCGCGCGGCGGGTTCCTGCGCCGAGGCCCACGCCGCGGCGCGCAGCGGATTCGACGTGGCGCTCGTGGACCTCTCGCTGCCGGATGGAAACGGGACCGAGCTGGCGCAGGAGCTCAAGGAGGGCTCGCCCGACAGCGAGGTGGTGCTCCTGACCGGACACGCCACCATGGAGTCGGCGCTCGACGCGGTGCGGGCGGGCGCCTGCGCCTACCTCCAGAAGCCGGTCAACCCGCCCGAGCTCGTGATGACGATCGAGATGGCCATGCGCCACGTGCGGCTCCACTCGGAGAAGCGGGAGCTGGCGCGGCGCGCCGCCATGGCCGAGAAGCTGGCCGCGGTGGGCACCATGACGGCCGGCCTCTCCCACGAGATCCGCAACCCGCTCAACGCCGCGGCGCTCCAGCTCGTGGTCCTGGAGCGGCGGGTCGGGAAGCTCCCGGCCGGCGAGCAGGGGCCGCTCCTCCAGCCGCTCCACCTGGTGCGCGACGAGATCCGGCGGCTCGACCACATCCTCGAGGACTTCCTCCAGTTCGCCCGCCCCCGCGAGTTCTACCCCAAGCCGGTGGAGGTGGCGCCGGTGCTCGATCGCGTGCTCACCCTCCTGGGCGGCCCGGCCGACAAGCGGCACGTGCGGGTCATGCGCGACTTCGAGGAGGTGCCCCCGGTGGCCGGCGACGTGGAGCGGCTGCAGCAGGTGGTGGTGAACCTGGGGCTGAACGCGCTGGACGCGGTCCGCGAGGGCGGCTGGGTCCGCGTCTCCTGCCGCCCCTCCGACGATCCCGAGATCGTGGAGATCCTCATCGACGACAGCGGACCGGGCGTCCCCCCCGAGATCCGCGAGCGCATCTTCGAGCCCTTCTTCACCACCAAGGCGGAGGGGTCAGGGCTCGGGCTCCCCATCGTCCACGCCATCGTCACCCAGCATGGCGGGACCATCACCGTCGAGGACGCTCCCGAGGGCGGCGCCCGCTTCGCGCTGCGCGTTCCCCGGGCTCGCTAGCCGAGGCCGGCGGAGTCGTCGCCGAGGTCTTCGGGTCCGCCCTGTCCGGCGCCGCCGTTGGCGTACTCCTTGAGCCGGTACTGGATCTTGCGGACGCTGATGCCGAGGATCTCGGCGGCGCGGGAGGTGGAGCCGCCCACCATCTCCAGGGTGCGCAGGATGGCCTCGCGCTCGATCTCGTAGAGGGTGGCGCCGGGGATGAGCGCGCCCGGGCTTCGCTCGCGTGGACGCGGCCCGCGCAGCGTGGGGGGCAGGTCGTCGGCGGTCATCTCCGGCCCCTTGGCCAGGACCACCGCCCGCTCCACGACGTTCTCGAGCTCGCGGACGTTGCCCGGCCAGTCGTGCGCCAGGAGCGCGTTCAGCGTGCCCGGGGCGAGCCCGCGGATCTCCTTGCCGTAGGCCTTGCCGTACTTCTCGACGAAGTGGCTCACCAGGGCGGGGATGTCCCCCTTGCGGTTGCGCAGCGGCGGCAGCGTGACCGCGACCACGTTCAACCGGTAGTAGAGGTCCTCGCGGAACTTCCCGGTCTTCACCTCGGCGGCCAGGTCGCGGTTGGTGGCGGCCACCAGCCGGACGTCCACCTTCAGCGTGGAGACCCCGCCCACCCGCTCGAACTCCTTCTGCTGCAGGACGCGGAGGAGCTTGATCTGGAGGGCCGGGGAGATGTCCCCGATCTCGTCGAGGAAGAGCGTGCCCCCGTCGGCCAGCTCGAAGCGCCCCTCCTTGCGGCCGATGGCGCCGGTGAAGGATCCCTTCTCGTGGCCGAAGAGTTCGCTCTCCAGCAGCGTCTCGGAGAGCGCCGCGCAGTTCACCTTGACGAAGGCCTGGTCGCGCCGTGGTGACTCCTCGTGAAGGGCCTGGGCGATGAGCTCCTTGCCGGTGCCCGATTCGCCGAGGATGAGGACGGTGGCGCGCGTGGGGGCGGCCCGCTTCACCACCTCGTAGACCGCCTGGAGCTCGGGAGCGTCGCCCACGATGTTGTGGAAGCGGTAGCGCTCGCGCACCCGCTCGCGGAGGTTCTGGGTGTCGCGCTGGAGCCGGAGCTTCTCGAGCGCCTTCTCGAGGACCACCAGCACGGCGTTCACGTCGAGCGGCTTCACGAGGTAGTTCTCGGCGCCTGCCCGCATGGCCTCGACGGCGGCCTCCACGCTGGCGTAGGCGGTCATCATCACGAAGACCGCGTCGGAGCCCTGCTCCCGCGCCCTCTTGAGAAGGGTGATGCCGTCCATGTGCGGCATCCGGACGTCGGCGAGGACCGCTGCCGGGGCGAACGACTGCATGAGCTGGAGGGCCTCCTCGCCGTCCGCAGCCTCGACGAGCTCGTACCCCTCCTCGGTCAGGATGTCCTTCAGCGCCTGCCGGGCGTTCCCCTCGTCGTCCACGACGAGGATCCGCTCCTTGCCACCGCGCGCGGGATTCTTGGCCAGCGTCATCTTTGTCTCGCCCACCTTGCTCCTCCGCCTGGGTCGCGCAACGGCTGCGGAGGGCCGCATCTTATGCATGGATTGCGGCGCGGAATCCACCCAATTGCTGGTCAAACCAGCGAAGGTTCGGGGTTCTTCCTGCGGGTCAGGAACTCCTCCCGTTGGCGAAAGGGTTGCGGTGAGCCCCGGGCGGGGGCCGGGTCAGGCGTTCCCGCCCAGTTCCTTGAGACGCCCGACCCGGTCGTAGGGCCGCCAGCGGAACCCGGCGCCGAGCGCCTCGGCAGCCCTCCGGCAGTCGTCCATCTCGAGACCCGGGACGGCCACGAAGCTGGCGTGGACCTCCGGGACGTGGCGCACCGCGGCACGGATGAACTCCCTCACAGCCTCCCAGGCGGACTCGCCGTACCGGTTCGGACAGAGGCGGAGGTAGGTGGCGGCGTCGGGCGCGTTCAGTGAAACGACGACGGCGCCGAGTCCCGCGCCGGCCAGGTCCGGGGTGACGTCGCGCCCCTCCCGGAGGTTCGCCAGCCCGTCGGTGTCGAGGCGAACCCGCGAGACGCCCGAGCCGACGAGCCGCCGGGTGATCTCGAGGAGCACGTCGAGCCTCCGGGTGGGTTCGCCAAGCCCCGTGAAGACGACCTCGGAACGGCCCGAGAGCCCCTGCCTCTCCACCTGCTCCCAGACCTCGTCGGCGGAGGGCGCGCGCGAGAGGCGCAGGTCGTACCCACCCACCACCCAGTCGTCGTCGCGGATCTTCGGGCAGAAGACGCAGGCGAGGGTGCAGGCCGAGGTGAGGTTCAGGTAGAGCGCGTCGCCGAGCGCATAGGCGAGGACCGGCGACGCGGCCGCGGTGCCGTCGTTCACCAGGAGAGCTTAATCGTCCGCGGGGCGGTGGCCACTGCACCCGAGGCAGAAGCGCGCCTCGGGGATGGCGCGGAGGCGCTGGAGCCCGAGCGGGCCTCCGCAGGAACTGCAAGATCCGTAGTTGCCCTGGGCGATCCGGCCCAGAGCCGCCTCGACCTCGGCTATCTCGCGGGCCACGCTCGGCGCGGGCACCGCCTCCGGGAGCACCTCTTCCGCGGCGAAGCCCGTGGGTCCGTGGATGTCATGGGCGCGCTGCAAGGCCTCTCTCCGGTTGAGGAGGAGGGAGCGTGCCTCTGTTTCGATCCGGCTCATGCTCTGGGTGGGTCTCCCGCCACGCTGGGCTCGGGGCGTTTCATTACACGTGGCGTGCCGAACCGGAACCAACCGGATTCAGGGGGGGTTCCGTCGCACCCGTTGCGCCGGGGCGCCCGACGCACGCATCCGTTGCGCCCCGGCTACCCCTCGCGCAGCAAGCCAACCAGGGCGCGGAGCGCGTCGGTCGAGGTGAAGATGCCCACCAGCGTGGCGTTCTCCACGACGAGTGCCGAGCCTTGCTTGCTCTTCGCCATCGCCTCGGCGACCTCGGCGAGAGATGCGTCGGGAGGGACCACGAAAGGCTCGTCGCTCATCGCCTCCTCGACCATCTCGCGCCCGACGTCCACGCCGCGGAGCGTCTCGAGCAGGTAGAGGTCGCGCTGCGACACCACGCCGACGAGCTTCCCGTCCAGGACGACCGGGAGGTGGCGCACGCCTCGCTCCCGCATCGTCTGATGGGCCTCGGCGAGCGTCTGGCGCGTCGTGATGGTGTGCGGCGTCGGGGTCATGAAGCGGCGGATCTCGTGGCGCGGCATCGCGTCCTCCCTTCGATTCCCCGACTAGCGTAACTCCGGAACCCGCGGTTGTCTCTGAACCCCTCCTGGGTTAGCTTCCGCGGACCATGGAGAAGACCTGGGTCAAGGACGTGAAGGAAGGCGAGCGCGTGAAGGCCATCTTCGCGGTGGCTCGCAAGGCCGTGCCGACCGCCAAGAGCGGCAAGAGCTACCTCGCGGCCACCCTGGTGGACCGCACGGGGGAGATCGAGGCCCGCTCCTTCGACCGTGTCGAGGAGCTCTCGGCCCTCTTCGAGGAGAAGGACCTGGTCGAGGTCGAGGGCGCCATCGGCTCCTTCCAGGGCAAGCCGCAACTCCGCTTCGAGTCGATCGTCAAGGTCGATCCCTCCGTCGCCGGGATCGACGCCGCCGACTTCGCCTGGGTGGCGCCTCCCGAGCCGCGCAAGCCGGAGAAGGCTCCGGCCGACGATGCCCCCGACACGACCTGGACCGAGCTGGTCGGCCTCGTCGAGGCCATCACCGACGTCCACGTGAAGGAACTCGTGAAGGCCTTCCTGGCCGACGACGACCTGGTCTCCCGCCTGCGCCGCGCGCCCGCCGCGAAGAGCGTGCACCACGCCTACGCGGGAGGGCTGCTCGAGCACACCGTGGCCTGCATCAAGCTCTCCCACCGGGTCGCCGATCAGTACCCGCAGCTCGACCGCGACCTGCTCGTGGCCGGCGCCTTCTTCCACGACCTGGGCAAGATCCGCGAGCTCGGCTACGAGCGCGGCGTCGAGTACACCGACGAGGGACGGCTGGTCGGCCACCTGGTCATGGCCGCGCAGTGGATCCACGAGAAGGCCCGGCGCGTGGGCGTGCCCCGCGAGCTCGAGCAGCACGTGGTCCACCTCGTGCTCGCCCACCACGGCAAGCTGGAGTTCGGGTCGCCGAAGACCCCGGTGACCCTCGAGGCGCTGGTCACCCACTTCATCGACGACCTCGACAGCCGGGTGAACTCCTGGCTCGGGCTCATGGGGCGCGAGAGCGGGTCGCGCCGCTGGACCGACTCCCAGAACATCTACGGCCACCACATCTGGCGCGGCACGCTGCCGACGGCCCAGGTGGAGAAGAAGGCCCCCCCGCCCGAGCTCATGACCCCGGTGATCTACGTCCCCCGGCCGGCCGCGAACGGGCAGGCCCAGCGGAAGGCGCAGGAGAAGAAGGCCAGGCCGGTCCGGCCGCCGCGCCCCGAGCGCACCGAGCCAAGGCCCGCCACCGAGGGGGCCACCGCCGCCGCACCTGCCGCGGAGAGCGCCCCGCCGCGCCCGGAGCGGACCGAGGCTCCTCCCCGCGCCGAGCGCCCTCCCCGTCCAGACCGGCCCGACCGCGGCCCGCGCGGTCCTGGAGGCCCGGGCGGTCCCGGAGGTCCCGGCGACCGCAAGCCCAGGTACATGGGGCCGCGCCTCCCCGGCGACAGGGGCCCGACCGCCCGCCCGGACAAGCCGAAGAGCCTCACCCACAACCCCTTCGCCGCGCTCGCGGCCAAGGTCGAGGCGGAGCGTGGAGCGCCGGTGGCCGAACAGCAGCCGGAGGCGTCGCCTCCCGAGGTCGCCGCCGAGGCCCACGCCGAGGCCGCTCCCGAGACGACCCACGGGTCCGCGCAGGTCGCCGCTCCCGAGGCTCCCCCCCGGCTCCTCCGGTCGAGGCCGCACCGGCCCCGACGGGTGGCGATCCCGCCGCCTAGTCCCCAGTGCTCCCGTTCGGCCGCACCGCCGCGATCTTCGACGTCGACGACTCGCTCCTCGACGGCAACGCCGGCACGATCTTCAGCTGGTACCTCTACAGCGAGAAGATCATGCTCCCGGAGATCCGGTCGCGGATCCCGCGGCTGGTCTACGAGTTCGCGCGCCGTCGCCTGGGCGAGAAGGACATGGTCGAGCTGGGCTCGCAGTGCCAGGCCGGACTCTGGGTGGACGACATCCGGACCCACGCCCAGGCCTGCTTCGAGCGGCACCTCCGGGGGCGCATCACCGAGGGTGCGGTGCGGCAGATCCGCAAGCACTTGCTCTCCGGCCACTACGTCCTCATCGCCTCCGGCTCCCCGCAGGCCATCGTGGACGAGGTGGCGCGCCACCTGCGCGTCCACGGCGCCATCGGGACCCGCACCCGCTCCGTGGACGGCAAGGCCACCTCCGACATCCTGGCTCCCATCGTCTTCCAGGACGGCAAGCGGCAGGCCGTCGCCACCGCCCTGGCCGCCCAGGGCATCCCCCTCTCGCGGTGCTGGCTCTACTCCGACTCGGCCGCGGACATCCCGCTCTTCGAGGCGGTCGGCCACCCGGTGGTGGTGAATCCCAAGGAGCCGTTCCGGATCGAGGCCGAGCAGCGCGGCTGGCCGGTGGTCCGGTGGAAGGAGCGCACCAAGGAGGCCCAGGTGGACCTCGCATCGGAGTGGACCAGCTGGGATGGTTGAACACCGCCTCGCTATGCGAGTCGGAAGAACCTCTTCACGTTGGCGGTGGTCACCTCGGCCACCTCCCCCGGACTCACCCCCCACAGTTCCGCCACCTTCGCCGCCACGTGCACCACGTGGGCCGGCTCGTTCCGCTTCCCCCGGAACGGCACCGGCGCCAGGAACGGGCTGTCGGTCTCCACCATCAGCCTGTCCCGCGGGATCCTCCGGACCGCCTCCCGGATTCCCTCCGCGGCCTTGAAGGTGACGATGCCGGCCACCGAGACGTGCATCCCCAGGTCGAGGTAGGTCCGCGCCGCCTCCCAGTCGCCGGTGAAGCAGTGGATGACCCCACCCGCCGCCGGCAGCCCCTCCTCGCGAAGGATCGCCGCGCAGTCGGCGTCGGCCTCCCGCACGTGGACCACCACTGGCTTCTCCACGCTCCGCGCGATCCGGATCGACCGCCTGAAGCTCTCCCGCTGCACCTCGCGCGGCGAGAGGTCGTAGTGGTAGTCGAGCCCGGTCTCGCCCACCGCGACCACGGCGGGGTCGGCGGCGAGCCGCGCGCTCTCCTCCCAGTCGGCCTCCGGAACCTGGGCGCACTCGTGCGGGTGGATGCCGGCCGTGGCGGCGAAGACCGCCGGCCGGGTCCGGGCCAGCTCGACTGCGTTCCCGAAGTTCCCCGGCGACCGCCAGAGCCCGACCACGACGATCCGGTCCACGCCGGCCGCGGCGGCGCGGGACACCACCCCGTCGATCTCGCCCTGGAAGTCCTCGAAGTCGAGGTGGGCGTGGGAGTCGACGAGACTCACTTGACCCGCGTGCCGGGGGCCACGCCCTCGTCCACCAGGATCACCCGGGGTGGATCCCCCGCGGCGAGAAGCATCCCCTGGGAGGTGATCCCCCGCAGCGCGCGCGGCTCGAGATTGGCCACGACGACGATGCGCCGGCCCACCAGCGCTTCCGGCTCCGGGTAGGACATCGCGATCCCGGCCACGATGGTGCGCGGTTCCGCCTCGCCGACGTCCACGGTGAGCTGGAGAAGCTTGTCTGCCTTGGGAACCCGCACCGCGGCGCCGACGAGCGCCACCTTGAGCTCGACCTTCATGAAGTCGTCGAAGCCGATGACCCCGGTGGCCGGCGGCGCCGCCGGCGTGGGGGCCGGAGCCTCGGGCGCCCGGGCGGTCACCTTGCTCGCGGTCTCGGCCGGGCTCGCGCCCTGGGAGACCCGGGGCGCCTCGCCCTCGGGCGCGGCCACCAGCTTCGCCACCTGCTTCGCGTCGAGCCGCGCGATCTGCGGCGGCCTGCCCCGCGCCACCACCGGCGCACCCACGAAGGGGTCGAAGTCGGCGCCCCAGGCTCCCGGTCGCGACTGGCCGAAGGCCGCGCAGAGGTCGTCGGCGAAGACCGGCATCACCGGCCAGAGCATCACCGAGATGGCGCGGAGGGCGCGGGCGCAGGAGAGGAGCAGCTTCCGGGAGGCCGGCGACGTCGGGGACTCCCAGGGCTTCCAGGTTTGAAGGTTCTTGTTGCAGGTGTCGGCGACCTGGTTCACGAGCCGCACCACCTCGCGGTACTCGAGCGCCTGGTAGGCCGGGCGCGAAAGCCGCAGCGCCTCGCGGGTCACGCCAGCGATGCCCTCGTCCGGATCGCCGGTGAGATCCCCGCCGGCCCGCTCCACCAGCGCGAAGACGCGCGATGCGAGGTTGGCCACGTTGTTGGCCAGGTCGGCGTTGATGCGGTTCCGGAACTCGTCGAGCGAGAGGTCGAGGTCGGAGACCCCCGGACCGAGGTTGGCGGCGTAGTAGTAGCGCAGCAGTTGCGGGTCGAGGCCGGCGTCGAGGTAGGTCTTCGCCGTGACGAAGGTGCCACGCGACTTGGACATCTTCTCCCCGTTCACCGTGAGGTGGCCGTGCACCGCCAGCCGGTGCGGCAACTTGAGCCCCGCCGCCCCCAGCATGGCCGGCCAGAAGACGGCGTGGAATCGGAGGATGTCCTTGCCGATGAAGTGCTCGAGGCGCGAGGGCGAGCCGGGAGCGAGGTAGGTGGCCTCGTAGGCCGCCGGATCGAGCCGATCGGCGGGGGGCGCCTCGTCGGCGAAGTAGCGCTCCCCGGACGACAGGTAGCCGATGGGGGCGTCGAGCCAGACGTAGATGAACTTCCCCGGGAAGTCTGCGTCGTTCACCGGGAATCCGAAGTAGGGCGCGTCGCGGGTGATGCACCAGTCCTGGAGGTCGTCGAGCCAGCCCTTCACCTGCTCCCTCACCGCCGCGTCGAGGTGCCCCTCCCCCTCCACCCAGGCCCGGATGGCCGGCTCCACCTTCTTGAGATCGACGTAGGCGTGGTCGCTGGCGCGGACCACCGGGGAGGTTCCGCAGATCGCGCAGCGGGGGTCCTTCAGCTCCCGCGGATCGTAGGTGGTCCCGCACTTCTCGCAGACGTCGCCGTACTGGCCGGGCGTGGCGCACTTCGGGCAGGCGCCCTTCACGAAGCGGTCGGGGAGGAACCGGCCGTCCTTCTCGCAGAAGAGCTGCTCGACCGACTTCCTGTAGATGAGCCCGCGCGACTTGAGCGCATCCCAGATGCGCCAGGCCCACTTCCGGTTCTCGTCCGAATCGGTCGTGTAGTAGGTGGAGAAGTCCACGCCGAAACGCTGGAAGTCCTGGTGCTGCTCCTTCCGGTAGCGCTCCACGAACTCCTTCGGCGACACGCCAGCCTTCGACGCGTTCACCTCGATGGGCGTACCGTGCGAGTCGGCCGCGCAGACGTAGGTGACGTCGTCCCCCAGCGAGCGCCGGTAGCGGACGTAGACGTCGGTCTGGATGTACTCGACCAGGTGGCCGAGGTGGATCGACCCGTTGGCGTAGGGCAGCGCGCTGGTCACGAGGATCTTCTGGCTCAAGCGGTCCTCCTCTCCCGGTCCGGTGCGCCGAGCACCCCGACGAGCCAACGCTCGACGAGGATGGCGCCGTCCGACCCGGTCTTCATGGAGTGGTCGGCCTCGGCGAGCGAGGCGAGCCCGGTGAGGAGCTCCTCGCGCCCGAAGCGCAGGGCGGCCTGGTACTTCATCCACAGGCCGTAGGGTTTGCGTTCCTTCAGCTCGGCCGGATCGATGGATGGCAGCACGCTCGCGTTCCACTCGGCGAACGAGCCGACCCGGCGGCCGCCGGCGGCGATCCGCCCCCGCTCCCGCTCCACCAGCATGCGGCGGACCGTGCCGGCGAGCGAGCCCACCAGCATGTGGGGGCTCGCCCCGTCGGCGAGGCTGCGGCGGAGCACCGCCAGCGCCCCGGGGAGATCGCGCGACTCGACGGCGTTGCCGAGCGCGAAGAACGGGTCGGCGGCGGTCCGGACCACGAGTGCGTCCACGTCCTCGGCCCGGATCACCTTGCGATCGCCCACGAAGGTCGCGAGCTTGGCCACCTCGGCGGCGAGCGCCCGGGCGTCCGCCCCCAGAAGCGCCGCCAGCCGGGCCTCGGCCCCTGCGTCCACGGACTTCCCGGTGCCGGAGAGCGTCTCGGCGAGCAGCGGGCCGATGACGGGGCGCTGCGCGTCCCAGGTGCCCTCGCTCTGGATGGCCACCGGGATCCGGCTCCCGGCCGCGGCGAGCCGCTTCACCAGGGGAAGCCGGCCGTCCACCTTGCCGGCGGCGAGCACCAGGACGTGACCGGGGGGGAGCCCCTTCTCGAGGAGCGCCTCGAGGGCGGACGTGTCGTCCCGCGCCGCCTGGAGGTTCTTCTCCCCGGCATACCGGCCCGCCTCGGAGAGGAAGGCGCCGTCCTCCGGCCGCAGCCCGTCGTCACCCTGGAGCTTCTCCTCCCACTCCGCGGGCGTCGGCGGCGAATCGCCGGCCAGGTCGGCGGTGGACCAGCCGAGGCGGGCGGCCAGCGCCACCAGCCGCCGGGCCGCCTCCCGCTGCCGCCCCTCGCGCCACATGTCGCTCGCCTTGGCGAAGGCGCCGGCCAGGTCCTCCTTGGACTGGAGGAAGGCCGGTTCCACCACGAGCACCACCTTCGACCCTCCGAACAGGCCACCGGTGGCGAGCTCGGAGGCGACCTCCCCGGGCCCGGCCGCGCCGTCCACCTCCACCAGGTTGAGGGAGCGCTGCGCCTCCGGGACCAGCGCGAACGCGATGGTGCGGGCCGCCCGGAGCGTGAGGAAGGCGTCGCCGTCGAGCAGGTAGACCGGCGAGGGCGTCCCTCCCCGGATGGCGGCGAGCACGTCGTCCAGGCTCGGCGAGGGCTCCTTGGCCTTCCGGGCCGGAGGCCTAGCCATGGAACCACCCCACCAGCATGCGCTCGAGCGCGAGCGGTCCGGCCGCGTTGTGGCGGAGTGCGAGAAGCGCGCGGCGCACCGACTCGATCCGGCGCAGCGCCGCCTCGGGGCCGAGCCGGGCCGCGGCGGACGTGGCGTCCTCCAGATCGACGAGTGCGAGGGGGGCGCTCTCGCCCGCCGCTGCGCGGGCGAGGACGTCCCGCAGCCAGACGAGCAAGAGCTCGCACACCTCCCGCGCGCGCTCCCGCTTCGACCCGTGGCGCGCCGCGAAGGCGATCCAGGGGCGGGCGTCGTCGGCGGGGAGCGCCGCCGCCTCCAGGACGGCCTCGCGCCGCGCGCCCATGGCTTCCTCGTCGAGCAGGAGCGCCTTGCCGAGCGAGCCACCGGCCAGCGTGACGGCGAGACGGGCCGCCTCCGGGGAGCGACCGGCGGCGGCGAGCCGCTCCTCGAGAAGGGCGTCGGGCAGCGGGGCGAATGGAAGGCGCAGGCAGCGGGAGCGCACCGTGGGGAGCAGCCCGTCGGCCGACGACGAGACCAGCACCAGCGTGGTATCCGGCGGCGGCTCCTCGAGGGTCTTCAGGATCGCGTTCTGGGCCTGCGGGTTCATGGCGTCGGCCGGGTCGATGAGCACGAAGCGGCGCCGTCCCTCGAAGCGGCGAAGCGAGAGACGCCGGTCCACCAGTTCCCTGACCTGGTCCACCACGATGTCGCGCGACGGCGTTCGCCCGCCCTTGGGCTCCCACCGGCCGGCCCGGGCCATGTCCCGCTCCCGCTCGACCACCAGGACGTCGGGGTGGACCCCGCGGGCGATCTTGCGGCAGGGCGAGCAGGTCCCGCAGGCGTCGCCGTCGGCACGGTCGCAGTTGGCGGCCTGGGCGAGCAACCGGGCCACCGTGCCCTTGCCGACCCCCTCCGGGCCGGCGAAGAGGTAGGCGTGGTGAAGGCCGCCGCGGCGGACCGCGGCGCGCAGGGCGTCCACGGCCCTCTCCTGGCCGATGATCTCCGCGAAAGGCATTGGGCGCGGGGAAGATAACACGGAGGCGGCGCCGCCGCGGGGGCTCCGGACCGGCCCTACGAGCTCCGTCCCGCCAGCCGGGCCACCGCCGCCGCCAGTTCGCGCGGGTCCACGGGCTTGGCCAGGAAGGCCTGGAATCCGGCCGAGAGCGCCCGCTCCCGGTCCGAGACCTGGGTGTATGCGGTGAGCGCCGCCGCCGGGAGCGTCCCTCCCCGTTCCGGGTCGAGCGCGCGCACCCGCCGGATGAGCGAGATGCCGTCCTCGCCGGGCATGCCGATGTCGGAGAGGAGGACGTCGGGTCGCTCCCCCGAGATCGCCTGGAACGCCGCCGAGGCCGACGTGGCCGTGGAGACCCTCGCCCCCGCCAGCTCGAGGAGGTGTCTCAGGGCGTCGAGGGTGTCGTCGTCGTCGTCCACCACGAGCACGTGGATCTCGGCCAGGCTCGGCGCCTCGCCGGGCGGGTGCCACGGGCGGCCGGCGGCGCCCCTCGCGCCCGAGCGCGCCGACGGGCTCGGGGCGTCGAGCGGGGTGGGCAGGTCCACGACGAAGGTCGCGCCCTGGTTGCGCCCCGGGCTCGACGCGCTGACGCTCCCGCCGTGGGCCTCGACCAGGTTGCGGACGATGGCGAGGCCGATGCCGAGCCCGCCGTGGGCGCGGGTGGGGCTCGAGTCGGCCTGCCGGAAGCGCTCGAACACGTGGGGCAGGAACTCGGGGTCGATGCCCACGCCGTCGTCCCGGACCTCGAGCCGGACCAGGTCGGGGAGGCGGCGGAGCCGGACCTCGACCCTGCCGCCGGCCGGCGTGAACTTGATGGCGTTGGCGAGCAGGTTCCAGACGATCTGCTGCAGGCGTGCCGGGTCCCCGCGGACCGCCCCCGCGCCATCCTCCAGGTCGATTTCGAGCCCGATCCCCTTGGCGGTCGCCGCCGGCCGCACCGTCTCTGCGGCGGCCTCCACCGCGGCTCCGAGGTCGGCCTCCCGCACGTCGAGCTTCAGCCTCCCGCGCACGATCCGGGCCACGTCGAGCAGGTCGTCGACGATCTGGGCCTGTGTCGTCGCGCACCGCTCGATGGCCTCCATGGCCCGCTCGGTCGCAGAGGCGTCGAGCCGGCCGGTGCGGAGCAGCCGCGACCACCCCAGCACCGCGTTCAGCGGGGTGCGCAGCTCGTGCGAGACGGTGGCGATGAACTCGTCCTTGGCGCGGCTGGCCCGCTCCGCCTCCGCGCGCGCATCCTGCTCCCGGGCGAGCAGCGCCGCCCGCTCGGCCTCGCTGCGCCGGGCCTCGGTCCGGTCCCCGAAGACCAGCGCGACACCCTGCGGCTTGCCGCCTTCGGCGCGGATGGGGGCCACCGAGCCCTCGATGGGATACTCCAGCCCCCCCGGCGCGAGCAGGGTCACGCCGGCGCCGAGCGGGGTGGGCCCGCCCGCCGCCATGGCCGCGACCACCGGATCGGGCAACGGTCGCCTCTCCTCGTCCACCGCCCGGAACACCTCGGCGAGGGGACGGCCGACGGCCTCCGGGCCAGCGCCGACGAGCTTCTCGGCGGCGGCGTTCACCAGGGTGACCACCCCCCTCACGTCGGTGGCGATCACCGCGTCGCCGATGGATGCGAGCGTGGTCCGCAGCCACTCCCGCTGCTTGCGCTCGGTCTCCTCGGCGCGCATGCGGTCGGCCTCCATGTCGCCGAGCGCCAGCGCGTTCCAGTAGACCACCGCCGCGGCCACGACCACGGCGCTGACCACCACGAAGGAGGCCCCGAGGAGCGCCTCGTACTTGCCGGCCCGCAGGCCAACGACGAGGAAGAACCAGCCCAGGCCGATGGGCACGACGAAGACGGCGCCGATGAGGCGGCGCGCCATGAACCCGGCCAGCCCCGGGGCGGTGAAGACCCGGATCACCCCCGCCTGCGGCCGGTCGAAGAGCAGCGCCGCGACCAGCAGGGAGAAGCCGATCCCGGCGTAGAAGGGAACCCGGGTGTTGGCCGCCAGCCCCTCCATGGGCTCGACGCCGTAGGCGTATCCGATGATGGCCTGCAGGGGGACCAGGGCCGCGGCCAGGGCGAGCAGCTGGGCCGGGCGGGTCCCGGCCTCCGTCTCCAGGTCGTGGACGGCGAGCGCGATGCCGATGAAGAGGAAGGCCAGCGCCGTGTTGGGCGCCATGCGGCCGGGGAACGGCCGGAACCCGGCATCGTGGAAGAGGAGCTGGTCGATGCCCAGGTTCACCTGGGCCACGTACTCGACGAGGGTCAGGAACCCCACCGCCGCGACCACCACGCCGGCCGCCTTGGCGAGCGTGCGGCTCCTGGGTCCGGACCGGCGGGAGGCCAGGATGCGGGCGGCCAGCCCCGCCGCCACGAATCCCATGGCGGAGTTGGCCTTCACCGCAAGTGACCCAGGGATTCCGGAGCGAAGGAGCGGGAGGTCGAGCGCCCAGCCGATGAGGATGGCGAACCCGAGGAACGCCGCGGCTTCGGCTGCGGATCGCGCCAGCATCTCGAGGTTCTTCGGGAGTCGCCGGGTGTCGACGGACATTGGGAGGCGAGGCCCGGAGGTCCGGTCCGCCGCGGGACCATGTTCGCCCCCCGGCCCGCCGGGCGCAAGCGAGCGGGTGGCGCCGGGCCGCCGAATGGACCGGAATGGGGCGCGTGCTACCCTGGGTCGAGGGAGTCGCCATGAAGATCACGCCGCTCGACATCCAGCAGAAGCGCTTCTCCCGGGCGATGCGGGGCTACGAACGGGAGGAGGTCGAGGCCTTCCTCTCGCTCGTCGCGTCCTCCTTCGAGGACCTGGTGAAGGAACTCAACTCCCTGCGCGAGGACCTGGCGCGCCGGGACGAGGACATCGCCGCCCACCGCGGCCTGGAGCGCACCCTGCAGGAGACCCTGGTGACCGCCCAGAGGGCCAGCGACGAGATCCGCGAGTCGGCCCGGAGGGAGGGCGAGATCGCCATCGGCGAGGCCGAGCTCCAGGCGGAGAAGATCGTGCAGGGCGCCCACCAGAGGTTCCTGCGGATCGTCGACGACATCCAGGAGATGAAGCGGCTGCGCGTGCAGTTCGAGTCGTCGGTCCGCTCCCTCGTGGATGGGCACGCCAAGCTGCTCGACACCTTCCGTGACTCGGACATCGGCGACCCGGTCGAGTACCTGGCCGGGCGGAAGAAGGGGTCCGCGGAGTAACGGTTCGAGGACCGATCCCGAGGACCGATCCCGAGGACCGGATCCGGCGACCGTCAGTGCGTCAGGCGCCAGAGCATGGCCAGGACCCGGTCGCAAATGCCGAGGGCCGGCGTGATGGCACTGGCGGGCAGGTAGCCAAAGGCCTCGGCGACACGGAGGCTCGCGGCGACCTCGTCGGCGCTTCCCGCGGCCACGCGCCAGAGGTGGATGCGGTCCTTCCCGTTCCGACGGTTCCCCTCCGAGAGGTTCAAGGACACGGATGCGGCCGCCCGCCGCAGTTGCCTGGCGAGATCCGTATCCCGCCGGCCCAGGCTGGCAAGAGGCGCCTCGAGCGAGCGAATGAGTTCGAGGGAGACATCGAAGGCTTGAAGTGACATTGGCGGCTCCTTTTCGGGTGGGGTTTGCCCCATCCGGCGCAGGGTCCGTGACAGCCCGGCGCGGGATTCACCGATGAAGGACCGCGGGCTGGCGCGGAGCGTGCGCCTCCAGGCAGGCCCCACCCGAAAAGGAGAGGAAACTCGGTCTCCGAACTCGGTCTCCGAACTCGGTCTCCGAACTCGGTCTCCGAACTCGGTCTCCGAACTCGGTCTCGGAACTCGGTCTCGGATCTCAGCCCCGGTCCCGCCCTCCCCCGTCAGTGCGCCTCCGCCCAGCTCCCCGCCATCCCCACCTCGACATCGAGCGGCACCAGCAGCTCCGCCGCCCCCTCCATCGCCCTCCTCACCAGCGCCTCCGCCGGCCCCGCCTCCCCGGCCGGCACCTCCAGCACCAGCTCGTCGTGGACCTGCAGGATCACCCTCGACGCCAGCCCCTCCGCGGCGAGCGCGCGATCCACCCGGAGCATGGCCACCTTGACGATGTCCGCGGCCGTCCCCTGGATGGGCGTGTTCACCGCCATCCGCTCGGCAGCCTGCCGGAGCCCGGGATTCCGCGACCGGATGTCGGGCAGCTCCCTCCGCCTTCCCCAGAGCGTGCGGACCTCTCCCGACTCCCGCGCCGCGGCGACGGTTCCGCCCAGCCAGCGCTTCACCCCCGCGTAGCGGGCGAAGTAGCGATCGATGATCGCCTGGGCCTCGGCGGGGGGCATGTCGAGCCGCTGCGAGAGGCCGAAGGCCGACAGGCCGTAGGCGATGCCGAAGTTGAGCACCTTGGCCACCCGGCGCTGGTCCGGAGTCACCTCCGACGCCGGCACGCCGAAGGTCTCCGCAGCGGTCCGGGAGTGGACGTCCTCCCTCGACCGGAAGGACTCGAGGAGCGACGGGTCCTCCGCGAAGTGGGCCAGGATCCTCAGCTCGATCTGGGAGTAGTCGGCGGAGAGGAGCAGCCTTCCCGGTGGGGCCACGAAGGCCGCGCGGATCCGGCGCGACAGCTCGGTGCGCACCGGGATGTTCTGGAGGTTCGGGTCCTGGGAGGAGAGCCTGCCGGTGGCCGCCCCGGCCTGGTTGAAGGTGGTGTGGATGCGCCCGTCGGCCGGATCGACCAGCAACGGCAGCGCGTCCACGTAGGTTCCCTTCAGCTTGGAGAGCGACCGGTGCTCGAGCACCAGCCGCGGCAGGGGGTGCTCCTCGGAGAGCTTCTCCAGCACGTCCTGGTCGGTGGAGGGGCCGGTCTTGAGCTTCTTCACCACCGGCAGGCCCAGCTCGACGAAGAGCACCTGCGCCAGCTCCCGCGTGGAGGCCACGTTGAAGACCCGGCCGGCCGCGGCGTGGATGCGCACCTCCAGCTCCCGCATGGCGGAGCCGAACTCGGCGCTCATCGAGCCCATGGCCGCCGCGTCCACCGCGATGCCGGCCTGCTCCATCCCGGCCAGCACCGGCACGAGCGGACGCTCGATCTCGTCGTGAACGCGGGAGAGCCCTCCGTCGCCGAGCGCGCGGACGAGGGCCGCGGCCAGCGCGGGGAGCAGGGAGGCGGCGGAACCCGCGTGGGCGGCCGTCTCTTCCACCGGGTACGTGGCCGGGTCCCCGTCACCCCTTCCGGCGTCGGCGGGCGCCGGCGGCAGCTCGACGCCCAGCCGCTCGCGCGCCAGGTCGGCGAGGGCGTGCTCGCGGCGTGCGGTCAGGAGGAGGTGGCTCGCCAGCTCGGTGTCGATCCCCCGGGCCGGGGCGGGCAGCCCCAGGTGGCGGAGCGCGTGGATCTCCAGCTTGAGGCCGTGCGCATGGATCTCGACCGCCGGGTCGTCGAGGAGGGGGCGCAGCGCCGCCGCCACCTCCGGGACCGTGAGCTGCGCCGGAGCGCCCAGGTAGCGGTGCTGGATCGGCACGTACCAGGAGCGGCCGCCGGCCGCGAGCGCCAGCCCGGCGGGGGGATCCTCCGCGGCGCCGGCGAGGAGAAGGCCGCGCGCATCCCCACCTGGCCGGCTCGCCGGGCTTCGGCCACGGCCGCGTCGAGCGCACCCCGGGTGAACACCAGCTCGGTGGCGACCGGTGGCTCCGCCGTGGGCGGCGGCGTGGGCGCGGGCAGGTCCCGCAGGAGCCGCCCGAACTCGAGCTCGGTGAAGAGGGCGCGGGCGCGCTCCGTGTCCACCGGACGCCGCGCCAGGTCGGCCGGGCCGAGCGGGAGCGGCAGGTCCTCCTTGAGCGCCACCAGGATCCGGTTGAGCCGGATCCGATCGGCCAGCCCCTCGATCTTCTCCTGCAGCTTCGCCCCGCCGCGGGAGACGGCCTGCGGGATCTCCCCGGTCCGGGCCAGCATGGCCTCGACGGAACCGAAGTGCTTCACCAGCGCGGCCGCGGTCACGTCGCCGACCCCGGGCACGCCAGGGACGTTGTCCACCTTGTCTCCGGTGAGCGCCATGAGCTCCACCACCTGGTCGGGGCGCACTCCCAGCTTCTTCTCCACGTCCTCGGTCCGCGTCCACCCTCCGCGCCCGGCCGCCTCCGCCATGGGGTCGTAGAGCTCGATCCCCTCCCCCACCAGCTGCGCGAAGTCCTTGTCGCCCGTGACGATGACCACGTCGAACCCCTGGGCGCGGGCCCGCCGGGCCAGCGTGGCGATGACGTCGTCGGCCTCCACCCCGGCCTCCTCGAGGAGCGGCACGTCGAGCGCGCGAACGACCTCCCGCACCAGCGGAAACTGGCTCCTGAGTTCCTCCGGCGCCTCGGGGCGGTGGGCCTTGTAGGTGGGGTCGAGCTCGGTGCGGAAGCTCTTGCGGCTCGCGTCCATCACCAGCGCCGCGTGGGTGCTTCCCCGCTCTCGCAGGGCCTTGAGCAGCATGGTGGTGAAGCCGTAGACGGCGTTGGTGGGCTGCCCCTTCGTCGTCGCCAGGTGCGGGATGGCGTGGAAGGCCCGGAAGACGAACCCGGAACCGTCGATGAGTGTGAGCGTGGGCACGGAGCCCCCTCGCGTCAGCGGATGGTGACGGACTGCCCCACGTCGAGGCCGGGCGGGATCATCATCACCGCATCGCCCACGAAGGTGGAGTAGAAGACCCGCCCCCGGTATTCCTGGCCGGGGATCGTGCTCTTGTCGAACGAGGTGACGGCCGTCCCACCCGACGTGCCCGGAGGGTATCGGCTCATGCCCACGAGTCCGGTGGACGTCTGGAAGGTGACCCCCGCGTCCCTGGCGGGAGGCGAGGTGATCTCGTTGCAGTCCGGGATGGTCACGTCCAGCGGGCAGAACCGCCCGAGCCGAAAGGCCACGACCGGCCCGGGCACCATCGGGTTCAGCATGTCGGGGAAGGAAGCATACTTCTTGGTGGGAAACCCGGACGGGTAGTAGAAGCGCCGCGCCTTCCGCGCGAGGACGAGCGCCTCCCCCGAGAGGCCGTCCTCCTCGGTCCAGGCGAGGTCGTACTGCAGGTCCATCTGCGGGCGCCCGGCGTATCCTGCGACGCTGCCGGCGAGCAGAAAGCCCCCCGCCCTCAACCAGGTGCCGCGGGCGTGGTCGGTGCTCGGCGGGTTGTTCCGGAAAGCGGTGAGCACCTTGCCACCGTTCCCGGGCTGCTGGAACCAGGCCACGAGGCAGGCATACTCGTTCGCCAGCTCGGCCCCATCGGCCGGCCCGAGGCGGATTGCACCACCCGGGTAGAGGAGCGGGTCGGGATCGAGCAGGGAAAGGGCGACCGTCTCGTGGGCCTGGGGAGCCTTGGTGGGATCGTAGACGGCCGTCGTCGACCCAGCCGGGATCCAGTTTGGTCGCGTGGACGGGCACGGGTCCTCGTCGAGGAGGAACTGGGGAATGTCTCCCGGCAGCCCGTCACGATCGACGGTGTGGATACCGAGATCGGGTCGGGCCACGATGGCGCCCGTGACCCAGTAGAGCGCCGCGGGGAGGACGCCGTCGGTGGAGGGGATGGCGGCCTCCTGAATGGCGACGTAAAGAGTCCCGTCGGAATGAAGCCCCAGGACGCTCCGGCGCTGGAAGAACCCGGGGAGAACTCCCTGGAACGAGACCAGCCACCGGTCATCGGTCGTGAAGCCGGGCCAGACGGTGACCGCCTGGTTCACTGTGTCGGTCCTGTAGGCTACCTCCACCGGCTGGCCAGGACTCGGGTGGTCCAGCCAGAGCCCCACTGCCGCGGACCCGCTGGGAAATCCGAAGAGCGACGAGTTGGAGAAGGGCCCCGCCGGGCCGACCGCCGTGCCCCCCGAGGCCTGGGTCCGCTGGCTGTCGTCGGACACCATGAAGGAGGCGGCCACGACCCCGAACCGTCCCAGGTCCTGGACGTATGCCAGGCCGTCGGAGGCGGTGATGAGGCCGGTCACGCTGGTCCACAGCTGACCGATGGGGGGCGCGACCATCATGAAGTCCTGCGGTGCCCCGTTCCCGTTGAACGGGGGATTGGAAGCCACCTCGGTCACGCTGGGACACGGCGGGATCGGGTAGCCCGGCACGGCCGGGGCATGGCAGACCTGGGAACCGAAGACCGTGCTGGGTGGGTCGTCCGCGGGAACCGCCGCGGGCATCGCGATCGCCATCGCGAGCGGCAGGGCGGGCACGAACATCGGAGTCCTGTATCCCTGGGTCGGTACGGTGGAGCCCGGCGGGCCCGCTGGCGCCGGATCTTCGGCGAGCCCGCCGAGGACCGGATCGAACGTGGCGACGCCGCAGGCGATGGCCTTCTCCGGACCGCATCCCGAGAGATCGAGCCCTGCGTAGACCCGAAGAACCGGCGCGCTGAACGTGTAGAAGTTCGTCTGGATCCTCTCGCCGACGAAGGCCGCGGCGACGAAGGTCGTGGCGCAGCCCCGGGCGTCGAGCCCGCGGACGGGCCAGGGGGCGTCGAGACCCAGGCTCGCGTCCACCTCGGCAACGCCCGACACGGTCCCTCCGATGCCGTCGGGAATTGGATCGAGCGAGGAGAGATAGAGGTGGACGTTGTCCGGTGCGGCGGCGACGCCGGACGGCGAGAAGCCGAGCGGCTTCGAGACCGGACCGGCCGAGATTGAGATCGAGCCGTCCGGCTGCCGCGCAGCCTCGAGCACGACCAACCGACCGTCGCTCCGGCTCCCGGCGGTTCCGAACCCCACCACGACCCAGGCCTTGCCCACGGTGCGCGGTGCAGCAGCCGGATCCCCCTCCGGCGGTCCCGCCGGCACCTGTGCGACAGCCAGGCCGAGGATCTGCGCACCAGCCCCACCCACGCCCGAGAGGTCCAGGGTTTCGGTCACGCCGAAGCCGGCGCTTCCATCGAGCCAGGTGCCGACGACCTGTACCTGTGCCCCTGAACTGGCCACCACCAGCAGGTCGGCCATCCCGTCGTTGAGCGATCCCGATGCGAGGAAGCTCGGGCGCGGGACGGTTGGGATGGCGAGCGGCCACGAGGCGTTGAGCCCCGACACGGAGGAGTCGGACGCCGGGTCGAGGAGCCGCAGCTCGTTGCCCCGAAACGAAGCGACCGCCACGAGCGGGACGAGCCCGGCCTCGGGCATCATGGGGTTGTACCCGGTGAACGCTGCGATCGCCACCGGCCCACGCAGGAGGGCCGGGATGACGGCGGACCCGCTGGAGCAGGCGGCCATGCCGAGCGCGAGCGCGAGCGCCACCCGCTTCACGGTCCCCTCCCGATGCGTTTCACGAGCGCCACGTCGGTCGGACGATCGGGGTCGAGTTCCAGGACGTTCACCCAGTGATTGAGGAAGCTCCCCACGTAGATCCGCTGGCAGTCCCTCCCGGCGGTGCACGGGGACGGCTGGTACCCGGACCCGGCGACGGGGATCGTGGCCCGCGCCGGGTCGATGGGCTCGACGGCCAGGCCGAACGGCGAGCGTCCCAGAACCGGGAGACCGGAGCTGGTGTCGAGCCCGACGTACCGGACGACGGTGCGGGAACTGGTGTCGATGATGGCCAGGGCGCCCTCGGTGTCGCAGGTCACCGCGAGGAGATCCGGCTTGCCGTCCCGATGGGGCAGGCGCCGGATCTGTCCGACGCCCAGGCAGGTCCGGACGATGCCCTGGAGCGCCATTCGCGGCTCGCCGAACGACGAGGGCGCGAGGTCGAAGATTGCGACCGCTCCACCCTGGGTGAAGAAGGAACCCGTCTGCGCCGCCACCGGCACGTCGTAGAGGTCCACCGTCACGTAGAGCATCTGGCCGTCGCTGGAGACCGCCATGTCCCGGGCCGCGGCTCCCGTCAGGAGGGCCGAGAAGTACGCAGCGGCGTACTCGGGCATGGCGAATCCGTTGACGTCCGAGACCGTGACCAGGGGGTTGAACCAGCGGAACTGCTGGTTGAAACCGATGGTGGAGGTGACGAACAGCCGGTCGTTGGCGGGATTGAAGACCGAGCTGTACGTCCCGTCGCTGCCGATGAGCAGGGGCAGGACGTCGTCATCGGCCGCCAGGTTCAGCCGGGTGAGCCACCCGAGGTTGTTGGCCGCCATCAGGTGGGAGACGAAGGCGTAGGCGGCAGGGAAGCCCGCGGCTTCGCTGCAGGCGATCGAGACCCCGTAAGGATCCGGTCGGTCGATCGGGACGGAGAAGGGGCATCCGGCGCCGCAATCGAGCCCCCCGGCCTCCGTGATCGACATGCGGTATATCTGCAGGCCCGAGCGGGAAGCGACCACCAGCTTCGCCCCCCCCGCCGCGAGCACGGGATCGGACGCGAGGGGCGGACACCCCGATGGGCAGTCGGGCCATCCGGGTTGGCACCGCGCCTCGACGAGACCTGCCTCGCCCCCGAAGCTCGCGATCCGGAACGACCCCAGGACGCTGAGCGCACCGCCCACCTCGGTATCCTGGGACCGGTCGGGGTCCACGACCAGGACGGTGCCGCCGTCGATCTGGTCGTAGCGGAGGTCGAAGTTGGAGTTGACGACCACGAGCTGCGACGACCCGTACGGATCCGCGGGCGTGGGCGCCAACTGCCGGACGGCGATACCAACCGGAAAGTAGAGGATGTCGAGAGGGGGGACGACGTTCGGGAAGGAATCCCGGCAGCCGGCCGCCGTCACGAAGGCGAGGAGCGCAATAATCTTTGGGAATCTGGTCACCGGGAAGGCGGAACCTAAGCCCCACCTCCCCCCAGGGTCAAGGGGAAACCGGACGCCTCAGGCGCTTCCGCCGCCGCTGCCCGCGGGAGGCAGTTCGGCCTGGATCTTCCGGAAGTCGGCGACGTCTCCGAACAGGTCGGACACACGCTTCATGAGCCCGAGCCGGTTGGCGCGGACGGCCGGGTCGTCGGCCATGACGAGGACCTTGTCGAAGAACAGGTCCACCGCCGGCTTGAGCGAGGCCACCGCCCTGAGCACCGCCGCGTAGTCGCGGGCGCGGCGCATCTCCGCCACCTCCGACTCCACGCGGACGAGGTCGTCGAGGAGCGCGGTCTCGGCGCCCTCCCGGAGCAGCGCCGGATCCACCGCGGCGCCCGCTCCCTCCCCCGCCTTCTCGCGGATGTTGGCCACGCGCTTGAACGCCACCGCCAGCGGGAGGAAGTCCGGCCGGGCCTTGATGCTCGCGAGCGCCTCCAGCCGCCGCCGCGCGTCCACCGCGTCGTCGAAGCCGGCGGCCAGGACGGCGTCCACGAGGTCGCCCGGGAACTCGTCGCTCCAGAGCGCCCGGAGCCTCCCGCGCAGGAAGTCGCGGACCTGCGAGGCCACCACCGCCCGGTCGGCGGAGAGGCGCACGCCGGAGAGCGCGTCGAGCGTGCGCTCCACACCGGCGGCGAGCGAGAGGTGCCACCCCCGCGACTGCACGATGCGCAGGATCCCGATGGCGGCGCGCCGCAGGCCGTAGGGGTCGGCGGCTCCGGTGGCCTTCTCCCCCACCCCGATGATCCCGACGAGTTGGTGCAGCCGGTCGGCCACGCCGACGAGCGCGCCGAGATCTCCGCGCGGCATCTCGCCGGCGGATCCCAGCGGCTTGTAGTGGTCCTCGATGGCGTCGGCGATGGCGGAGCGCATCCCCTCGTGGCGGGCGTAGTGGCCCCCCATGATCCCCTGCAACTCGGGGAACTCGCCCACCATGCCGGTGGTGAGGTCGGTCTTGCAGAGGCGGGCCGCCTCGAGGACGTCCGGGACCAGGTCGTCCCTGCCAAGGGCCCGGGCCAGGTCGCCTGCCACCGCGGCGATCCGGTGTACGCGGTCGAGCTCGCTGCCCAGGCGCGCCTGGTAGGTCCTCCTGCCCAGGTCCTCGATCCGGTCCACCAGCCTCCGCTTGCGGTCCTCCTCGAAGAAGAACCGGGCGTCGGCGAGCCGGGCGCGCAGCACCCGCTCGTACCCGTGGCGGGCCACCGCAGGGTCCTTCACCGGCGTGCCCGAGACGGCCACGAAGCGGTTGAGGAGCCGCCCCTTCGCGTCGTTCACCGCGAAGTAGCGCTGGTGGTTGCGCATCTCGGAGACGACCACCTCCGGGGGCAGTTCCAGGTTCGACTTCTCGAAGCTGCCGGCGATCCCGGTGGGGTGCTCGACGAGCCAGGTGACCTGCTCGACGAGCGGCTCGTCGGGACGGAGCGCTCCCCCGGCCTTGCGGGCGGCCCGGGCGAGCTCCTTCTCCACCGCGGCCCTCCGCTCGTCGGGGTCAGCGACGACGAACGCCTTGCGGAGCCTGGCCAGGTAGTCCTCGGGCTTCCCGGAGAGCGGGATGGCGCGCGGCGCGAGGAACCTGTGGCCGTAGGTGGTCCGGCCGCTCTTCACGTCCCCGTGGCGCACCGCCACCGGCCGTCCGTCGAGGAGCGCCACCATCCAGCGCACCGGCCGGGCGAAGGTGACCTCCTCGCTGCGGGAGCGCATGGCCTTCTTGAAGCGCAGGCCGGCCACCAGCCGCTCCAGGATCGCCGGCACCACCTGCTCCGCCTTGCGCCCCTTCTCGACCTTCGTCACCGCCAGTCGAAGTCCCTTGGGCGTCTCCACCCGCTCCAGCGCCGCCACCTCGACCCCCTGGCTCCGGGCGAAGCCGGCCGCCGCCGGGGTCGGGTTGCCGGCCGCGTCGAAGGCCTGGGCCACCGGGGGCCCGAGCGCCTGGCTGATGGCGTCGCCCTGCCGCCGCTCCACCTCGCGCGCCCACACGGTGAGCCGCCTCGGCGTCCCCACCGCGCGCACCTCGCCGTGCCCGAGCCGGGCGTCGTCGAGGGCCTTCGACAGGTCCTGGGCCATCTGCTGCAGCGCCGCCGGCGCGAAGCCCGCCGGGATCTCCTCGGCGCCGATCTCGAAAAGAAGGTCCGCCATGCCCGCCTCCTGCTATCCGGCCTCGGCCGCTTCGCGGGCCGCGCGCGCTGCCTCGACCGCCGCCTTGCGCTCCCGGGGCGGCAGCAGGGGGAATCCGAGGGCCTCCCGGGAGGCCAGGTAGCCCCGTGCGCACTGGTGCGCCAGCGCGCGCACGCGTCCGATGTAGGCGGCGCGCTCCGTCACGCTGATGGCGCCGCGGGCGTCGAGCATGTTGAAGGCGTGGGAGCACTTGAGGCAGGCGTCGTAGGCCGGGAGGGGGAGCCGGGCCTCGATGAGCCGCCTGCACTCCGCCTCGAAGACGTCGAACTGGCCGAAGAGCATCTTCGGGTCGCTCTGCCGGAAGGCGTACTCGCTCATCTCCACCTCGTTGCGGTGGAAGACCTCGCGGTACTTCACCCCCTTCACCCACTCGACGTCGAAGACGTTCTCCACGTCCTGCAGGTACATGGCGATGCGCTCGAGGCCGTAGGTCAGCTCGGCCGCCACCGGCTTCACCTCGAAGCCGCCGGCCTGCTGGAAGTAGGTGTACTGGGTGATTTCCATCCCGTCGCACCACACCTCCCAGCCGAGCCCCCAGGCGCCCAGCGTGGGGCTCTCCCAGTCGTCCTCGACGAAGCGGATGTCGTGCGCGCGCGGGTCGATGCCGATGGCGCGCAGCGAGCCCAGGTACAGGTCCTGGGTGTCGGGCGGATTGGGCTTCAGGATCACCTGGAACTGGTGGTGCTGGAAGAGCCGGTTGGGGTTGTCGCCGAAGCGGCCGTCGGCGGGGCGCCGGGAGGGCTCGACGTAGGCCACCTTCCACGGCTCCGGTCCGAGCACCCGGAGGAACGTGGCCGGGTTCATGGTGCCGGCCCCGACCTCGAGGTCGTATCCCTGGGCCAGGATGCAGCCCTGCTTCGCCCAGTAGGACTGGAGCTTGAGGATGAGGTCCTGGAACGTCACGCGATGCCCTCGCTTTCACGCTCCCGGCCGCTGCCGGGCCCTCCTTCGTAGGTCCCCGCGGCCGGTGCTGTCAAACGGAACCATTCACTCCCGAGAGAGCATCGGCCCCACCTCGTCGAGAAAGCGGCGCGACTGGAGCCGCTTGCCGAGGTGGATCTCGATGCAGGCCCCGAGGATGGCGCGTGCCTCCGCCCCCTCGGACACGCCCGCCTCCACGCCCTCGCCCCCCTGCAGCCTGCGCAGCGCCTCGAGGGCCCCGGCCGAGATGGGACGCGCCCCGGCGCCGCCGGTGGAGCCGCAGGCCGGGCAGAGCACCCCTCCCTGGAGCGGGTCGAAGCGTCCCGGGCCCTCGCCGGCCGGCAGCCCGCAGCGCGCACACGCAGTGAGCGAAGGCTGGAGGCCGGCGGCGCGCAGCGCGTCGAGCTCGAACCGGCGCAGGTCCCAGGGGCGGGCCGGACCCTCGTCCAGCAGTCCCATGTACGCCACCAGCGCGTCGAAGAGGTCCTCGTGCGGCTCGGCGTCGCGCACCAGTTCCCGGGTGAGCTCGACGGCGTAGCTGGCGCAGGCGATGCGGGCCAGGTCGCCGCGAAGGTTTCCGAACCCGCGCTCCACCGCCGCGTCCTCGAGCCCCCACAGGTCCCCGCCGCGCTCCGTGAGCTCGGCCGAGAGCAGCGTGAAGGGCTCGAGCACCCCGCCGAAGCGCCTCCGGGAGGAGCGCGCGCCGCGGGCGAAGGCCGAGAGCTTTCCCCTCTCCCGGCTGAAGAGGGTCACGACGCGATCCCGCTCGCCGTAGTCCACCGAGCGCAGGACCACGGCCAGGAGCTTGGCGGACCGGGCCACGCGAACGCCTACGGAGCGCCGGGGGCCCGGTAGGGCGCGCGCTCGGAGGACCTGCGGCCCTGGACCTCGCCCGCGTCGCCGCCCCCGCGCCGCATGCCGACGGCCACCGCCGCGGCGACCAGCAAGACCACCAGGATGGCGACGACCGCGAGGCGGCGCTTCCCCGGCGACGCCACCGCGCCGGGGCGAGCCCCCACCCGCGCGGCCCCGGCGCGCGCCGCCCCGGGCGCCGGCTCGGGCTCCTCGAAGCCGGCCGCCTCCTGGTAGCGGAGCACGACGTCGTCGGCGTCGAGCCCGACCGCCCCGGCGTAGCTCCTCAGGTAGCCCACCAGGTAGCCGCGCGGCGGCATCCGCTCCGGGTCGCCCGCCTCGATCGCCTCGATCACCGTCAGCGCGAGCCGGGTGACCCGGGCCACGTCCTCGGCGGAGAGGCCCCGGAGGTCCCGCTCCCTCAGGAGGTAGCGTCCGAAGGCGCGGACCGCCTCCGGGCGCGGCTCCGGCGCGGGCGCGTTCGTCGTCACCGGAGCTGCTCGCCGCTCTTCTTGCAGTCCTCGCCGACCGGCGTCCCCGCGCCGAGCTCGGCGCAGCGCTGGAACGAGTCGCGGGCGCGCCCGGCCTGCCCGACCCGGAGAAGGGCGCCGCCGAGGAGCTGCTGGGCGTCGGCCGACTTCTCACAGGTCTTCGCGTACTGCTCGAAGGAGCCGACCGCCTCGCGGGACTGCCCGTCGGCGAGCTGGATGCGCCCCAGCTCGCGCCACCCCTGGCAGTACTTGGGCTGGAAGTTGAGGCAGGCCTTGAGCTCGGCGACCCCCTCCTCCTTCTTCCCCATCCGCCAGAGCGCCTGCCCCTTGTTGCACCGGGCAACCCAGGGCTCGCGGTACAGCATGATGGAGGCGGCCACGTCGAACTCCTTCACCGCCTCCTCGAGCCGGCCGGTGCGGGCGAGGAGCTGCCCCAGGTTGTTGTGGGCCTCGGCCAGGGTGGGCTTGAGGAGGATGGCCTTCCGGTACTCGGCCTCCGCCTCGTCGAGCTTCCCGAAGGCGAGCTCGTAGACGACCCCCTTTCCGAGGTGCGCCTCGGCGAGTTCGGGGTCGTACTTGAGCGCCTCGTCGTAGGACTTCATCGCGTCCTGGGCGCGGCCGGCGGTCACCGCCTCGGCCCCCAGGTCCGCGTGGACGATGGCGGTGTCCTTGTCCCTGGCGCTCGCGCCGTGGGCGCAGGCCGATGCGAGGAGGAGGAGCACCGAGGCCAAGGCGACGGGGAGATTCTCTCATGGTCAGACGCTCGCCAGGAGGCGCGCGATGCGCTCGGCCTGCTTGAGGTCGGCCGCGCCGTCGGCCGGGCGCGGCTCGTGGAAGACCGGGACCCGCTTCACGGTCTCGATCTGCTGTGGCTCGGCCAGGTTCCGGAAGTTCAGGTTGTCGAGCATGAATCCCATCGACTCCAGGAAGTGGAGCCCCTCGATCTCGACGTCGCGGTACTCCTCCATGCCCACCTCGCGCCGTTCGCTGGCGTAGACCACGTTCTCTCCGGTCTTGGGGAGGTAGAGCGAGACGAAGATGGAGAAGCTGCCGTTCTGGTTCCGCAGGCCGCAGAGGAACCCCTGCACCGCCTGCGGCTCCTTGCCCGGGATGGAGACCTGGGGCTGGTTGATGCTCTCCACGAGCGCCACGACCTGCTCGCGGCTGGCGGGGATGTAGCGGATGCCCGGGTCTGGCTCGAACACGCTGATCCTCGTCGTTCCGGTGGGGTCGTTCCTCTTTCGCCTGGCCTTCCGGTAGCTAGCGCCCCCGGCGCGGGCGCGTCAAGTTCCACGCGCCCTCGCGGGCGCCGCGCGAATCCTACACGCCCCGGGCCGCGGCGCCCCAGACGACCTTGTGGAGTTGCAGGTTCAGGCGCGCGGCGACGCCGCTCTCCAGGATCCAGCGGGCCAGGTCGCGCGGCTCGACCCGTCCCAGGACCGGGCCGACGAGCACGGTCACCCTCCCCTCGAGCCCCTGGCCGCGGATCACCTCGAGCGACCAGCGGAAGTCGGCCTCCGAGGAGACCACGAACTTCACCTCGTCGTGGGGGAGCAGCCGGGAGAGCCAGCCCAGCCCGGTGGCCGGCTCGCCCGACTCCGGCGTCTTCACGTCGGCGATTCGCACCACGGCGTCGGGAAGGGCGTCGAGCGGGGCCTGCCCGTGGGTCTCCACGAGCACCTCGTACCCCCGGTCGAGGAGGTCGCGGGCCAGGTCGGGGAGCTCCCGCTGCAGCATGGGCTCCCCGCCGGTGAGAAGGACGAGCTTGCAGGGGTGGCGGGCCACCTCGGCCAGGATCTCCTCCCGGCTCGCCTCCCGGCCCCCGGTGAAGGCGTAGGCCGTGTCGCAGTAGTTGCAGCGCAGGTCGCAGCCGGTGAGGCGCACGAAGACGCAGGGGAGCCCCGCGCGCGTGCCCTCCCCCTGGATGCTGAAGAAGATCTCGGTGACCCGCATGGCTGCGACCGGCCCGGATCCTACTCCTTCGGCTTGCGCGCGCGCTCCTGGGCCACGGCCTCGAGCCGGTCGGCGATCTCGTCCATGCGCCGGCGCAGGGCGTCGATCTCGTCGCGGGTGGGGATCTTGAACTGGGCCGCGGCCCGCTTCACGCCGTCGTCGATGGCCCGCTCCACCTCGCGCCGCTGCTGCGAGAGGCGCACCCCGAACTCGCGGGCGTGGTGCTTCACGTCCTCGGGGGTGAGGCCCGCCGCGTCGGCGAGCCGGCCGAGGACCTTCTCGGCCTCTGCCTCTGCGGCGTTCAGCCCGACCAGCGCCTGGGACCAAGCCTCACGGAACTTCGCCTGGAGATCCGCCATCGCGATGCTCCCCTTCCCTAGGCCTGCCCGACGACGGGCTTGCGCGTGGGCTTGCCGGCCTTGCGCTTGCGGCTCTCGTCGAGCCGCTTCAGGATCTTGTTGATCTCGCGCGAGAGCTCGGCGACCTCCTCGCGGCTGGCGACGCCCAGGAACTTGAGCGCAGAGACCTGGAGGTTCTCGAGCTTCTCGGCGGCGTCCACGCGGAACTCCTGGGCCTTGTCCTTCCACTCCTCGGCGCGCTCGATCCCGACCTCCCGGAGGTGCTCGAGCCGCTCGCGGACCTCGGCCCAGTCCTTCCCGGAGACCTTCTGGAAGCGGGTCTGCACCTCGTGCATCAGCTTCTGGGCCTCGGCCTCGAGCGTCTCGAGCCTGGCCTGGGCCACCTCGACGGACTCTCGGAGGAAGCCTTCCACCTTGGCGGAGTTCTTCGCGTTGCGGCTCTTCTGGGCTTCGGCCATCGTCGTCTCCTTCGTGGGGTTGGCCCCTCACACGGAGGGGCGATGTCGCGAAAGGTATATAACGCGTCGCGTCATCCCCGTCAACTGTCCAGGTGATTTATCAGTCATCCCGGATGGGTCGTATCGCGGGCGGCCGCCGGCTCCGTGCCGACCGCCTCGGCCACGTTCCCGAACCCGTCCCGCCTCAGCAATTCCGGCAACTCCTCGAGGACCCGGCGGGGGAAGCCCGGCCCCCCGTAGACGAACCCCGTGTAGACCTGGACCAGCGAAGCCCCGGCGCGGATCCGCGCGTAGGCGTCGGCCGCGTCCATGATCCCGCCCACGCCGACGATGGGGATGCGCCCCGCGGCCCGTGCGTGGGCGCGGCGCAGCGCGCGCAGCGCGAGGGGGGCCAGGGGAGCGCCGGAGAGGCCGCCCGCCTCGGCGGCGCGCGGGTGGGACGCCACCTCCCCCGGGCGCTGGATGGTGGTGTTGGTCGCGATGACGCCGGAGGCTCCGCAGGCCACCGCCACGTCCACCGCCTCGTCGAGGGCCTCGGGCGCCAGGTCCGGGGCGAGCTTCACCAGCAGCGGCTTGCCGAGCGGACGGGCCCGGTCCACGCAGGCCCCCAGCAGCGCCTCGAGGGGGGCGCGCTCCTGGAGGGCGCGCAGGCCGGGCGTGTTGGGCGAGGAGAGGTTCACCACCAGGTAATCGGCCCAGGGGTGAAGCGCGTCGATGGCGGCCAGGTAGTCGTCGGCGGCCCGCTCGTTGGGGGTGTCCTTGTTCTTGCCGACGTTGACGCCGACGATCCCCCTGCCCTCCCGGGGGAGCCGGGCCAGCCGCTCCGCGCAGGCCGCCGTCCCCTGGTTGTTGAACCCCATCCGGTTCAGGAGCGCCCGGTGCTCGGGGAGGCGGAAGAGGCGCGGGCGGGGGTTTCCGGCCTGGGGGCGGGGCGTGATGGTCCCCACCTCGACGTGGCCGAACCCCAGCGCGTGCAGGCCGCGCACCAGCACCTCCCCCTTGTCGAACCCGGCACCCATCCCCAGCGGGCTCTCGAAGTCGAGCCCCAGGCACTTCACGCGGAGTGAATCATCCGGCCGGGGGCGAAGGGCCGCTCCGGCGCTCCCCATGGCGCGCAGCGCCACGGCGGCGAGCCCGTGGGCCCGCTCGGGGTCGAGGTGGAACAGGAGCTTCCGGGCGGCGTCCCAGGCCATGGCGTCAGGGGCGCGGCGCGCCCAGGTTCTCCCGGAAGAAGCGGATCTCCATCTCGGCCAGCCGCTCCGCCGTGTCGGGATCGGCCGCCAGGTGGGTCACGTTGGCGAGCGGCACGAAGGCGGCGGGCGCGCCGGCGCGGAAGAGCGCGTCGGCCAGCTTGATGGAGTGGAGCAGGTAGACGTTGTCGTCGGCCGTGCCGTGCACGAGGAGCAGCGGCGCGTGCCCCTTGCCGGCCAGGCGCGTCAGCGAGCTCCGCTCGTAGGCCTCCGGCGCCGTGGCGGGGTGCCCCAGGTAGCGCTCGGTGTAGTAGGTGTCGTAGTCGCGCCAGTCCACCACCGGGGCCCCGGCCACCGCGGCCCGGTACACGTCGGGGCGCCGCAGCGCAGCCAGCGCCGCCATGTAGCCGCCGAACGACCAGCCGGTGATCCCCACGCGGGAGAGGTCGATCTCGGGGACCACCTCGGCCAGCGCGGCCAGGGCGTCGATCTGGTCCTCGAGCGCCGGGCCGGCCAGGTCCCCCTTCACGGCCCGCTCGAACTCCCGCCCCAGCCGCGCCGTCTCGCCCCGGTTCACCACCTTCACCACCAGGAAACCCTGATCGGCCATCCACTGGGTGCGGGGGGAGCCGGTGCGCAGCCCCAGCGGCGAGAAGCGCGTGGGGCCGCCGTAGACCTGGACGATGACCGGGTACTTCACGCCCGGCTTGAAGTCGCGCGGACGGACGAGCGAGGTCCAGAGCCCCCGCTGGCCGACCTGACGGACCTCCGGGCGCGCCCGGAAGGGAGGCTCGAGGGCCACCGACGGGAGCTGGATGCCCTCCTTTCCGTCGGGACCGACGAGCGCCAGGCGGGACCCCTCGCCCGGGCGGGAGGAGGAGACCACGAGGACCCTTCCGCCGTCGGCGACCTTGGCCGAGAGGCCGATGTGCGGCTCGCCGGGGAGGACCACCTCCACGGGGGCCGCGCCGGGGCGGACCCGGAAGAGCCGCTCGCGCGTGGGGTCACCCCGCGTCCCCACGAAGTAGACCTCGCCGTCGTCGGAGATCCCGGCCAGCCCGACGTAGCCGTACTCCAGGGGAGCGACGCCGGAGAGCCGTTCGCCCCCGGGGGCGCGCAGTTCCAGCTCGGCCCCACCGCCACGCTCGGTGAACCAGAGGAACCCCGAGCCGTCGGGCATCCAGCGCAGCGCCGCCTCGTTCAGGTTCAGCCAGGCGGCGTCCTTCTCCACGAGGAGGACCGCGGTCTTCCCGCTCGCGGGGTCGGCGCGGAGCACCGCCTCCTCGGTCTGGGCGCGGTCCTGGACCACGAGCAGGAGCGGCGCCCCCTTCTGCCAGCGCACCTGGGCCAGGTAGGGGTAACGCTCCCGATCCCATTCGATCCAGGTCGGGGCCCCGCCCTCCAGGCCGACCACGCCCAGCCGCACCCTGGTGTTCTGCCGTCCGGCGCGCGGGTAGGCGAACTGGACGGCTCGCCGCTCCGGTCGCGCCGGGTCCTGGATGGAGAGCTTCTCCACCTCGGTGTCATCGGCCTCCTGGAAGGCCAGGCTCCTCGAGTCGGGCGACCACCAGAACCCCTCGCGGCGGTCCATCTCCTCCTGGGCCACGAACTCGGCCAGGCCGTGCGTCTTCCACTCGGTGGCGCCGGTGGTGAGCGCACGGGCCTTTCCGGTGGCGATGTCGAGGACGTGCAGCTCGCCGCCGGCCACGTAGGCGACCTGCTTGCCGTCCGGGGAGAGGCGCGGGTCGAGCGCGCCCTGCGGGGTGGGCACGCGCCGCTTCTCGCCGTTGGTCCGGTCCACCGCGTAGAGGCGGCCGCCGAGCGAGGCCAGGAAGGTCTTCCCATCCTGGGCCATCTCGTAGTGGGTGATCCCCCGGGCGGTGATGCGCTGCCGCTCGAGCCGCGCCTTCTCGGCGTCGGACAGGTCCTCCGGCTCGGAGGCGAGGAGCGCCTCGGCGGTGAGCAACTCGCGCGTCTTCCCGGTGGCCACGTCGGTGGCGAAGAGGGAGAGCACCCCGGACCGGGGGCCGGACCGGAGGAAGATCACCTCCGCCCCGCCGGGCACCACGGTGGCGCGCGAGGGCGACCCGGCGCGGTAGCCGCGGGTCTCGGCGTTCTCCCGGAGGAACGAGGGGGCCGCGGCGGGCGGCGCCGGAGGAGGCGCCGAGGCGAGTGTCAGTGCGAGGAGGAGCGCGGGCGTCATGGAACGCTTCCTACCACGGGGAACGGCTCCTTCAGAGGTCCTTGTCCATGACCAGCGCGTCCTCCCCGTCCTCGGCGTAGTAGCGCGGGCGGACCCCGACCTCGCGGTACCCGAAGGAGCGGTAGAGGGCGATGGCCGGGGCGTTTCCGCGGCGCACCTCCAGCATGGAGACGCGGGCCCCCTGCGCGCGCCCCCGCGCCTCCACCTCGTCGAGGACGGCCCGGGCCACGCCGCGCCGACGGGCCTCCGGCGCCACCGCCACGTTGAGGACGTGAAGCTCGTCGTGGACCAGCCAGACCACGGCGAACCCCAGGATCCCGCCGGCCGCGCCGCCGGTGGCGAGCAGCACGGTGGAGAACTCGTGGCCGAGCTCGCGGCGGACCAGTTCCTCCGACCAGGGGTGGGAGAAGGCGGCCCGCTCGATCTCCATCACGCGCGGCAGGTCCCCCTCCCGCATCCGGCGGAAGGCCAGGCCGTGCCCCTCGCCCACGGTCACGGCCCGGCGCCCAGGTCCACGAGGATGCGGATGTCGGCCCGGTTCCGGAGGTCCGCGAGCAGCGCCTTGGTCTCGGCGTCGGCCCGGGACGACGCGAGCCGGGCCGCGATCTCGTCGGCCGCCTCCGCGAGGGTTCGCCCCCCGTAGTCGGAGGCGTGGGCCCGGTACCAGGCCTCCACCTCCCGCGGCGCCGGACGGAACCTTCCCAGCCGGGACTCGAGGTACCTGCGCACCCGCAAGCTGCGCCGCAGCGTCGTCGTGAGATCCTCCTCGGTGGCCTCGATCGCGAAGAGGAACGCCTTGAAGGCCTCGGGCGTCGCGAACTCGGCCTTGAACCTCGCCAGCTCCGCCACCGCGGCCTCCCGGTCCACCTCGAACACCTTGAGCCGGACCGCCTCCTCGTGGAGCAGGAGCTGGTCCACGTACCAGTCGAGGGAGGCCCGCAGCACCGCCCCGTCGAGGGGGGCGGACGCAGCTTCGATCCCCCCACGGGAGACGAGCGCGATCCTGCCCTCCTCGGCGACCTTGGAGAGGGTGACGACGCTGGCCTCCCTCCCCCGGGTGGCCACCACGGCCACCACCTCGTCCACGACGCGCCCTCCAGACGGGGCGTCCACTCCCCCCGCGGCGAGCGGGACGAGGAGGGCCGCGAGGATGGCGCACTTCGTCATCGGGCGATTCTAGCCTCCCGCACCCTTCCGAGCGACAACCAACGTTGACCTCGGGCGCGAACGCGTTAGCCTTTTCCCGTGCCCCAGAGAGACCTGTACGACGTCCTCGGCGTGAGCCGTGGCGCCTCGAACGACGACATCCGGAAGGCGTACCGGAAGCTCGCCAAGAAGTTCCACCCGGACATGAACCCGGGGGACCGCAAGGCCGAGGACAAGTTCAAGGAGATCACCGCGGCCCACGAGGTCCTCTCCGACGAGAAGAAGCGCAAGCTCTACGACGAGTTCGGTCCCGACGCCCTGCGCACCGGCTTCGACGAGAAGGCGGCCGACCAGTACCGGCAGTGGAGGCAGCACGGGGGGCGCCCGGGGCAGGAGGTCCCCTTCGACCTGGGGGATTTCGAGACCGTCAACGTCGGCGGCGTGGGCAACTTCGACTTCGGCTCGATCTTCGGCGACCTCTTCGGCGGCGGCGCGGGGCGCGGCCGGCGGCGCGGGGGCCCCGTGTCCAGGCCCGGGCGCGACGCCGAGGCCGAGCTCCAGGTCGACCTTCGCGACGCGGTGCTGGGCGCCGAACGCGACCTGCACGTGGATGGCCGCACGCTGCGCGTGAAGATCCCCGCCGGCGTGACGGACGGGTCGAGGATCCGGCTGACCGGCCAGGGAGGCGAGGGCTCGAACGGCGCCCCGGCCGGAGATCTGTACCTGGTCGTCCGGCTCCGCGATCAGGTGGGCGTTCGCCGGGAAGGGCGCGACCTCTTCCTCGAGCTCCCCCTCACCATCCCGGAGGCCGCGGCCGGCGCGGAGGTGGTCATCCCCACCTTCGAGGGGCAGGTCCAGCTCAAGATCCCGCCCGGAACCCAGTCCGGACGCCAGCTCCGGCTGCGCGGCAAGGGGCTCCCGGACCTCAAGGGAGGCTCCCGGGGAGATCTGTACGCGGTGGCCAGGATCGTCCTCCCCGAGGAGAGCGAGGCGCTCCGCGAGGCGGTGAAGCCGCTCCGGGATCTCTACAAGACCGACCCGCGCGCGGGAATCTCGTTGTAGAAGGGGCCCCATGGGAATCCTCGACCTCTTCGGCAGCCGCGAATCGCGGGAGCAGGCCAGCCTGAAGAAGCTGGGCCAGAAGATCACGCAGAAGTGGGGCCCGGCCGAGAACCGCCAGAAGGCCATCGAGCAGCTGGGCGAGAACGGGACCCCGGCCGCGCTCAAGGTGCTCTGCCTGCGGTTCACGGTGCGCGCCGAGGTGGGCATCTCCGACGACGACGAGAAGGAGCAGGCCCGCGCCATCCTGGTGGCCGCCGGACCGAAGGCGCTCGAGCCGGTGCGCGAGTTCCTCGACGAGCAGGAGTCGGGCGTGGCCTGGGGCTTGCGGGTGCTCGCCTCGCTCGCTCCCCCCGCGGAGCTCCTGGGGACCGTCCACTCCCTCCTCCAGAAGCTGGGGCGGGAGTACACACGCGATCCGGAGAAGAAGATGGTCCTCCTCTCCTGGCTGCGCGAGAACCCCGACATGGCCGGCCTGACCCCCGTCGGCGGGCCGTCGCGCGACGAGGCGGTCATCCCCCTCCTCGAGGACTTCGTGGACGACGTGCGTATCGGCGCGGCCCGCGCGCTCACCGTGGGGACGCAGAGCGACGCGGCGCGCGACGCACTCATCGCGCTCCTCCTGCGCGACCGGGACAACGCCCGGGTGCGCGGCGAGGTCTTCCAGGCCCTGGTGGACCTGGGAGCGGACGTGAAGGGGCACCGGAGCGAGGTAGAAGCGCTGCTCGTCGAGCCCTGGTACCTCGACCGCGAGGGGCGCGTGAAGCGCCGCGGCGCCTAGCCCGGCTCACCCGGACCCCGATTGGATCCCGCTCCCTCGACCGCGCCCGCGCCCCGCAGCCCACGAAGGCGGAGGCTCCTCTTCGACCGGTGGTTCGACCCCATCCACCTGCCGGAGGGGCTCGAGGAGCAGATGGCGGCGCTGGCGCAACGGGGCAGCGTGGTCTTCGTGGCCCGGTCCTCGGGGCTCATCAACTACCTCTACGTCAACTGGCTGGTGCGCCGGCTCGGACTGCCGCCGCTCCGCGTCGCCGTGAACTTCGTCGGGCTCTTCGGCTGGCTGGCCGCGGTGTGGCGCAGCGTCCGGGCGCTCGTCGACGCCGCGGCGCGCGGCCAGTCCACGGCGGTCATCTTCCTGAACACGCACGAGGAGAGCGGGCCGCCCTTCGAGGCGCTGGTGGAGCTGCAGCGCGGCCAGCAGCGGCCCGTCTTCCTCGTCCCGCTCATCCTGGTCTGGAACCGCCGGGCCCAGCGGGTGGTGCCGTCCATCTGGGACCTGGTCTGGGGCTCACCCGAGTCGCCCACCACCCTTCCCGCGGCCGTGGCCTTCTTCCGCAACTACAAGCGGGCCTTCCTCCGGGTGGGGCGCCCCATCGACCTCGCCGCCTTCGTGGCCGAGCGCCCCGAGGAGGCCGACGCGCTCGTGGCCCGGAAGGCCCGGGGCACCATCCACCACCACCTGGCCCGCGAGCTTCGCGCCTCCGTCGGGCCGCCGCTCCGGACACCCACCCGCGTCACCGAGAAGGTGATGCGCGACCGGCACCTCCGCGAGGTGCTGGGGCACGTGGCGAAGCAGAGGGGGCGCTCGCCGTCCTCGGTCCGGCGGGAAGCGGTCCGCGACCTCGACGAGATCGCCAGCCGCTACTCCCCCCTGTTCATCGACCTCATCCGCCCCATCTTCCGCTGGATCTTCCAGACGATGTACGACCGGGTGGAGATCGACGAGAAGGGGCTCGCCGAGATCCGCAGGCTTGCGGCCGACAAGCCGCTGGTGCTCACGCCCAGCCACAAGAGCCACGTGGACTACATGCTGCTCTCCTGGGCCTTCTACGAGCACGGCCTCATCCCGCCCCAGGTCGCGGCCGGCATCAACCTGGCCTTCTGGCCCTTCGGCTCGCTGGCCCGGCGCGCCGGCGCCTTCTTCATCCGCCGATCGTTCAAGGGCGACAAGATCTACAGCGCGACCCTGCGCGCCTACGTGAAGCACCTCCTGCGCGAGCGCTTCACCCAGGAGTTCTTCCCGGAGGGCGGCCGATCCCGCACCGGCAAGCTGCTCTTTCCCAAGACGGGCCTCTTCTCCATGGAGGTGGACGCCTGGGGCGACGGCGCGGCGGAAGACGTGCTCTTCATCCCCATCGCGGTGGACTACGAGCGGCTCGTGGAGGGCGCCTCCTACGCGCAGGAGCTGGCCGGGGGAGAGAAGAAGAAGGAGTCGTTCGGCGCCCTGCTCCAGACCCCCAGGGCGCTCCTGCGGCGCTACGGCCGCATCTACCTCCAGTTCGGGACGCCGGTCTCGCTCAAGGAACTGGCCGAGCAGCAGCTCGGGGCCGGTGCGGGCGCGCCGTCGCTCACCCTCGACGCCGACGAGCGCGGGTCCGATTCGCGCCGGTCGCTGGTGCAGCACCTCGCCAACCGGGTCATGTGGGGCATCGCCGAGGTGGTGACGGTGACGCCGGTGAGCCTGGTCGCCGCGGCCCTCCTCTCCCACGTCCGCCGTGGCATCTCGGCGGAGGAGGTCGCCGCGCGGGTGGAGCTCCTGCGCGCCATCGCCATCCGGGAGGGGGCGCGGATCGCCTCGGGGCTCGCGGAGGCGCCGTCGAGCCCGCTCGCCCCCGGCCCCATCCACGACGCCGTGGTGACCTTCGCGGCCAGCAGGGTGATCGAGGTCCAGGAGGCGGGCGGCCAGGTCATCTACCACGTGCCCGACGCCAAGCGGACCTACCTCGACTTCAACCGCAACGCGATCCTGAACCGCTACGTGGGGCTCTCGCTGGCCGCCCAGTCGGTGCGCGCCCGCGGCGGCGGCGCCCCCCTCGAGGAGATCCGGGACGACGTCCGCTGGCTCTCCCGCCTCTTCCGGCTCGAGTTCATGTACCCCGTGGGCGCCAGCTTCGAGTCGATCTTCCGGGCCAAGCTCGACGCACTGGCGGGCCTCGGCGCGGTGGTCGAGGATGCCGGGGGCGTGCGCCCCGGACCGCAGCGCGCCCGTCTCGACTTCCTCGCCGACCTGACCCGCCCGTACCTCGAGGCCTACCGGGTCGCCGGGGAGACGGTCCGCAGCGCGGGGCTCACGGGCGGATCGGCCGATCGCAAGGGGCTCGTCAAGCAGGCGCTGGAGCGCGGCCGCGCCGAATTCCTCTCGGGCCACGTGCTGATGCGCGAGTCGATCTCCAAGGCCACCCTGGAGAATGCCGTCGAGTGGCTGGGGAGCCAGGGCGCCTTCGAGGGCGACGCCGACGGGCGTCGCACGGTCACCGCCACCTGGCGGGACGCGGCTTCGACGCACCTCGTCGAGAAGATCGGCCGGTTCCTGGCACCTTGACGCTGGTCAGACGTCGCCTTCTTCTTCCAAAGCGCGCCCCGTCCGGGCTATCCTGCCCGCCCCTAACGCCAGCTGCCGGACTTCAAGGTCCGCGAGGAGAAACACACGATGGGTGATCGCATCCTTCACAACGGACTGAAGAGCAAGGTGATGTCGGCCGAGGCGGCTGCGGCGCTCATCCCGAACGGCTCGGTCGTCGGCATGTCCGGGTTCACCGGCGCCGGCTACCCCAAGGCCGTGCCCATCGCGCTCGCCAAGCGCGCGCTCGACGAGAAGCTGAAGGGCAAGGCGCTCAAGCTCGACGTCCTCACCGGCGCCTCCACCGGCCCGGAGCAGGACTCGATGATGAGCTTCGTCGAGTCGCAGCGGTTCCGCTTCCCCTACCAGGGCGACGCGGTCACCCGCGAGAAGATCAACGCCGGCATCATGGAATACCAGGACATGCACCTGTCGCACGCCGGGTCCCTGGTGCGCTACGGCTACTACGGCAAGGGCAAGAACACCATCGACTTCGCCGTCATCGAGGTCACCAAGATCAACGCCGACGGAACCCTGGTCCCGTCGTCCTCATGCGGCGCCAACAACGTCTACTTCGAGATGGCCGACAAGATCATCCTCGAGGTGAACAGCTGGCAGGACGAGCGTCTCGAGGGGATGCACGACATCATCTCCATCCCGGGCGAGCACGGGAAGCGCGTCCCCCTGCCCATCCTGGCGACCGCCGATCGCAAGGGCTCGAAGTTCTGGAACATCGACATCAGCAAGGTGGTCGCAGTCGTCGAGTCCACCTTCCCCGACCGCAACGCCGCCTTCAAGCCGCCCGAGGACATCCACAAGCGCATCGCCGGCCACATCATCGACTTCCTCTCCGGCGAGGTGAAGGCGGGCCGTCTCTCCAAGCACCTCAACCCCCTGCAGTCGGGCGTCGGCAACATCGCCAACGCCGTGCTCGTGGGGCTCAACGAGGGGCCCTTCGAGAACATGACCAGCTACACCGAGGTCATCCAGGACGGCATGCTCGACATGCTCGACTCGGGCAAGCTCACCGTGGCGTCGGCCACCGCCTTCTCGGTCTCCCCCGAGGGGCAGATCCGCTTCAACAAGCAGATCGACGACTACCGGAAGAAGATCATCCTGCGTCCGCAGGAGATCTCCAACCACCCGGAGATCATCCGCCGCCTCGGCTGCATCGCCATGAACGGATTCGTCGAGGCCGACATCTACGGCCACGTGAACTCGACGCACATCGCCGGAAAGGGCATCGAGAACGGCATCGGCGGATCGGGTGACTTCGCCCGCAACTCGGCCTACACGATCTTCATGTCCCCGGCCACGGCCAAGGACGGGAAGATCTCGGCCATCGTGCCCTTCGCGTCGCACATCGACCACACCGAGCACGAGGTGAACGGCATCGTGACCGAGTTCGGCTTCGCCGATCTGCGCGGCCGGAGCCCCAAGGAGAAGGCCAAGGAGGTCATCGAGAAGTGCGCGGCCCCCGAGTACCGCCCCATCCTCTGGGACTACGTGAAGCGCTCGATGAAGAACCCCAGCGCCGGCCTCCACTCGCCGCACATGTTCAGCGAGGCCTTCGCGTTCCACACGCGGTACCTCCAGACCGGGGACATGCGCCCCAAGAAGTAGGGGCGTCATCCGCCGGGCATCCCACGGCCGCTCCGGGCTCCCCGGGGCGGCCGTCCCGTTTCCGGCCGGTGGTATGGTCCGGCCATGTCCCGAGACCTAGACCTCGACCTGGCCCTCGCCACCGCCCGCCGCGCCGTGGAGGCTGCCTCGGCGGCCAGCCTGGCCCACTTCCGCCGCGGGGTCCGCGTCGAGGTGAAGCCGGACCGGACCCCCGTCACCGCCGCCGACCGGGACGCCGAGGCGGCGGTGGTGGCGACCGTCCGCGCGGCCTTCCCCACCCACGCCATCCTCGGGGAGGAGACCGGCGCCCACGCCGGCGACGCCGCCACCCGCTGGATCGTGGACCCCATCGACGGGACCCGCGGTTTCACCCGTGGTGGATCCTTCTGGGGGCCGCTGGTGGCGCTGGAGCACGAGGGGCGCGTGGTGGCCGGGGCCATGGCCATGCCTGCGCTCGGCGAGGCCTACTGGGCGGCCCGCGGGCGGGGCGCCTGGATGGCGCGCGACGGCGGCGAGCCCACCCGGCTGCAGGTCTCCGGGATCGCCGACTGGGCCGAGTCCTCCCTCTCCTTCGGCGAGTTCCGCGGCGTCTTCGCCCCCGAGCGCGAGCGGGCCGTGCTGGATCTCTGCCGGTCGGCCGCCCAGGCCCGCTGCTACGGCGACCTGGCCGGTGCGGCCATGGTGCTCACCGGGCGGGCCGAGGCCTGGGTCGAGGCCGGGGTCCAGGTCTGGGACATCGCGCCGCTCCTGGTGCTCGCCGAGGAGGCCGGCGGACGGTTCACCGACCTCTCCGGGAAGACGACGGCGGCGTCCGGGAACTGCCTGCTCTCCAACGGCCGGGTGCACGACCACGTCCTGCGGGTGCTGGCCGGGGCGGGCCCGGCTTGAACCGCATCACGCGCCGGCGCGCCGGAAGAGGTCCACCACGGCCCCCTCGCGACCGGCGGCACGGGCGCGGCCGCGCGACCACTCCCGCAGGGCCTTGATCTCCTCCTCGTAGGTCTTGAAGAGCGGCACCAGGTCCTGGGCGACGCGGCGCAGGTCGGCCATCTCGAGATCCCGCCCCTGCGCGAAGGCCCGGTGCATGGCTCCCACCACCACCTGCTCGAGCTCCGCGCCGGAGAAGTTCTCGCAGGCGTCGGCCAGCAGGGGCAGGTCGAACCGCTCCGGCGCGCGCCCGCGCTTGCGCAGGTGCAGGGCCAGGATGGCCCGGCGGGAGGCGGCGTCGGGGAGGTCCACGAAGAAGAGCTCGTCGAAGCGCCCGCGCCGGAGCAGCTCGGGCGGGAGGCGCGACACGTCGTTCGCGGTGGCCACGGCGAAGACCGCCCCGGCCCGCTCCTGCAGCCAGGTGGAGAAGGATCCCAGCAGCCGGGCGGCCCGCGAGTCGGAACCCTGCCCCGGCCCGCTCCCCGCGAAGGCCTTCTCGATCTCGTCCACCCAGACGGCCACCGGCGCCACCGCCTCGGCCGCGGCGAGCGCGCGGGCCAGGTTCTCCTCGGCTCCCTCGGCCGCTCCCATCACCCGGGGCAGGTCGAGCCGGAGCAGCGGAACCCCGAGCTGCGAGGCCGCGACCTTGGCGGCGAGCGACTTGCCGCACCCCTGCACGCCGACCAGCAGGACCCCGCGGGGCGCCGGGAGCCCGAAGCGCCGGGCCCCGGGGGCGAAGGCCTGGGCTCGCTCCTCCATCCACGCCTTGAAGCTCTCCAGCCCTCCCAGGGCGTCGGCCGCCTCGAGCGTCTCGACCAGCTCGAGCCCCAGGTCCCGGGAGAGGATGCGCTTCTTCTCCTCGAGCACCATGTCGGCGCCCTTCTGGCCCAGGGCCGGGTCGGCGTGGAGCGCCCGGAGGAAGGCCCGGCCGGCCTGCGTCTCGGTGAGCCCCCGGGCCGCCACCAGAACCCGGTGACGGTCCACCATGCTCTCCGCGCCCGGGGGCGCGAGGCCGTCGAGCAGCGCCGACAGCTCCACCTCTCCGGGGAGTGGCAGCCGCAGGACGGCCGCCTCGGAGGCGAGGCCGTCGGGCAGGACCAGGCGGGGCGCGACGATGACCAGGCAGCGCCCCTCGGCGGTGAGTCGCGGGAGCGCGTCGCGGATGGTCCGCACCACGGAAGGGTCGGCGAGCGCCTCGTGGAAGTCGAGCAGCACGGCCATGAAGGGGGCCGGGGCCTTCAGGACGGCCTGGATGGCGGCGACGGGGGTCCGCGCCTCGGGGGCGATGGGCTCGAGCCCGCGCTCGCTCGACCAGACGGCCACGTTGGCGTCCTTCTCGTCGGCGGCGGCGCGGCAGACCGCCACCGCCCGGGCCTCCTCCACGGTGACGAGGTAGAGGATGGGCGTTCCCACCGCCCAGAGCTCCCCGACCTCCGCCTCGGGCGTCCTCATGCGCCCCCCTCCGAGTCCGCGGTGGAACGCATGGCCTCCTCGAAGGAGGTCGCCCCCGACGCCACCTTGAGGACGGCGTGCTCGCGGAGCGTGCGCAGCCCGTCCTGCCGTGCGGTGCGGGCCAGCACCTCGGGCGTCGCCGCCTCGGCGATGAGGTGGCGCAACCGGTGGTTCACGGCCAGGATCTCGTAGATCCCGGTGCGTCCGAAGTAGCCGGTGTAGCGGCACTTGGGGCAACCCAGGCCGCGCCGGGCGATGAGCTTGCCGGCGTGCTCCTCGGGGTGGCGCACGCCCAGCTCGGCCACCTGGTCGGCGGTGAGGAGCACGTCCTCGGCGCAGTTCGGGCACACCCCGCGGACCAGCCGCTGGGCGATCACGCCGGTGAGGGTGGCGGCGATGAGGAACCCCGGCACTCCCAGGTCGCGCAGGCGGGCCACCGCCCCCACCGCGTCGCTGGTGTGGAGGGTGGTGAGCACGAGGTGGCCGGTGAGTGCCGCCTGGACGGCCTGCGTGGCGGTCTCCCCGTCCCGGACCTCCCCCACCATGATCACGTCGGGGTCCTGGCGCAGGACGTGGCGCAGCGCCTCGGCGAAGCCCGTGCCGGTCTTGGGGTTGGCGGCGATCTGGTTGAACTCCTCGTGAACCATCTCGATGGGATCCTCGATGGTCACGATGTTGATCTCGGGCGAGGCCAGCGCCTCCAGCGCCGAGTAGAGGGTGGTGGTCTTGCCCGACCCGGTGGGGCCGGTGACGACGACGAGGCCGTGCGGCCGCTCCAGCCAGCGCTCGAATCGGTCCCGCTCGTCGGGGAGGAAGCCCAGCTCGGAGAGGTCGCGCACCAGGACCTGCTGGTCGAGGATGCGCACCACGATCTTGTCGCCAAAGGCGGTGGGAATCGTGGAGACGCGCAGCTCCATCTCGGTCTCGCCCCGCGCCGTGCGGATGCGCCCGTCCTGGGGGCGGCGGGCGGCGATGTCGAGGCGGCTCATGATCTTGAGCCGGTTGGCGATGGCGCCGTGCACGCTCTTGGGGATCCGGTAGACCGGGTGCAGGACCCCGTCGATGCGCATGCGGATGAGGGTCTCCTCCCGCCGGGGCTCGACGTGGATGTCGCTGGCCCGCTGCTCGAACGCGTAGTGGAAGAGGTACTCGACGGCGGCCACGATGGGCTCGCTCGAGGCCTCGAGCGCGTCCATGCCGGAGAGGTTGACGAACTGCTCCAGGTTGCTGACGTCCACCACCCCGCCGGTGACCTGGATCTGGGCTTCCTTGATCTGCTCCCTGAAGCCGTAGATCTCGGCGATGGCCCGGCTGATGTCGGACGGCGCGGAGAGCACCGGCTCGATGGCCATGCCGGTGAGCCCGTGGAGGTTCTCGAAGAGCTCCTTGTCGAAAGGGTTGGCGGTGGCCACGACCAGCACGCCGTTCTTCTTCTCCAGCGGCAGCACCGCGTGCTTGCGGGCGAAGGGACGGGAGAGGGTCCGGGTGATGAGCTGCACGTCGAGCTTGAGGGGGTCGATCTTCACGTAGGGCAGGCCGATGGACTCGGCCAGCGCCTTCGTGGCCCTGTCCTCGTCGACGCGATCGGCCTCGCGCCGTGCGTCGGAGAAGCCGAAGGAGGCCAGCAACTCGACGGGGGAGAGGTCGGCCCTGCGCAGCGCGCCACCTCCCCGCTGGGGGGTTTCCCGGAGCAGCCTGGCCCGCTGGACGTTCTCCCGTGCGGAGGCCGTGCGGTGGTCCTCCTCCCGCAGGATCCCCTTCTTCTGGAGCGCGTCGGCGACGAACTCCAGCGTGAAGTCGCTGGCGCGATGGCTTCGCATGAACGCGAGGATCCTATCGCGACGCGCCCCGGGGGGCGAGGTTGCGACCCTTCCGCTATCTGGCGATTCCGCTGGTTCCGCGCGACCGCGCGGAGGTCAGATGGCTCAACCGACCGGACCGCAGTTCGCCGAGGAGGCGGCCGAGCCGCCATCCCCGCCGGAGCGGGCCGCCGCCGGGCGGGAGATCTTCTTCTCGACCCGCTTCCCCTTGCAACTCGGGCAGCGGACGTCGTCCTCGTCGGAGCGGCGCATGACCAGCTCCTCGAAGGACCGGTCGCAGGCCTTGCAGGCGTACTCGTAGATGGGCATCGGGAGTGGGAGCCCGCCGGGGTGGGAAGGGTTCGGCGCCGCCCCTACTTCTTCCGCTGGGTCTTCCCGCCGGACCTGGCCACCTTCTTCGGGGGCGGGGACATGTCCCCGCGGAGCCGGTCGGCCTCGCGATCGTAGAGCCGGATGGCCCCGCGAAGGACCTCCAGCGCCTCCGCCCTCCCCTGCGGCTCGCGGACCAGGACCTTCTTGTGCTCCAGCGCCTTGTAGTCCTCGAAGAAGCGCTTGAGCTCCCGCATCCGGTGGGTGGGCATCTCGGAGATGTCGGAGATGTCGGCGTACTCGGGGTCGTCGGCGGAGACGGCGACGAGCTTGTCGTCCTCCCCCTTGTCGTCCCGCATGCGCATCACGCCGATGACCTTGGCCTGCATGATGGCGAGCGGCACGATGTGCTCCTGGCAGTAGACCAGGATGTCGAGGGGGTCCCCGTCGTCGCAGTAGGTGCGGGGCACGAACCCGTAGTTGGCCGGGTAGTGGACGGCGCTGAAGAGGATGCGGTCCACGCGCAAGAGCCCGCTGGCCTTGTCCAGCTCGTACTTCACCTTGGAGCCGGTGGGGATCTCGATGATGGCCGGGATGGCCTCCTCCACGTAGCGGGGGAGTTCCACGTCGTGCCACGGGTGGAAGGACATTCGATTCTCCGGTGAGACGGGGAAGGCGGACCGGGGCTATCCCCGCTCCACCGGGGCTTCCTGCGTGACCTTGCTGCCGGGCGGCACCGCGTGGGTGAGCCAGACGTTTCCGCCGATGCTGGAGCCCTTGCCGATGACGATGCGACCCAGGATGGTGGCGCCCGAGTACATCACCACTTCATCCTCCACGATGGGGTGCCGGTCGATGCCCTTGATGGGTTTGCCGTGCTCGTCGAGGGGAAAGCTCTTCGCGCCCAGGGTCACGCCCTGGTAGATGCGCACGCGGTTGCCGATGACGCTGGTCTCGCCGATGACCACCCCGGTGCCGTGGTCGATGAAGAAGCGCTCCCCGATGCGAGCGCCCGGGTGGATGTCGATCCCGGTGATGGTGTGGGCGTACTCGGTGATGATGCGCGGGATGAGCGGCACGCCCAGGACGTGCAGCTCGTGGGCCATGCGCTGGTTCGTCACCGCGAAGATCCCCGGGTAGGCGAAGATGGCCTCGTCGCGGGTGCGCAGGGCGGGATCTCCCTCGAACGCCGCCTCCACGTCGCTCGCCACCAGGCGGCGCACCGCGGGCAGGCGGCCCACGAACTTCCGGGTGGCCTCGGAGGCGGCGACCGCGCAGTGGGCGCAGGCCTCGAAGTCGTGCTTCTCGGCGAAGGCGACGGCGCGACGGATCTCCTCGTCGAGCACCACCCGCATGCGGTCGAGGGTGGCGCCGATGTGGAAGGAGAGCGTGTCGCCGCGCAGGTCCTGGGTCCCGAAGTACCCCGGGAAGAAGAGCGACCGGACGTCCTCGACGATGGCGATGACCCGCTCGCGGGACGGCAGCACCATCCGGTAGTGGCCGGACAGCACGTGCTGGGCCTCGCGGCAGAGCTCGTCCACGATGGGCTGGATGGGGGAGTCGTCGGGCGGGGTCATTGGTTCCTCCGGGAGCCTGGATTCATACGTTCCTCGCCGTCCCCGGGCAACCTCCCCGCCTCCGGAGGGTGGAAGAACTCCCGGACCGCGCGGGCCTGGGCCTCCCCCAGCCCCTCGACCCGGGCGATCTCCTCCACGGTCGCGTCACGGACCCTGCGCAGGGATCCGAAGTGGCGGAGCAGCGCCTTGCGGCGCAGCTCCCCGATTCCGGGGATCTCGTCGAGTCCGGAGCGGAGCGTGCGGGCGCGCCGCAGCTTGCGGTGGAACTCGATGGCGAAGCGGTGGGCCTCGTCGCGGAGCCGCACCAGTAGATAAAGCTCGGCGGAGTTCTGCCGCAGCACCACCGGGTCCTTGCGCCCCGGCAGGAAGACCCGCTCCGGCGTCCGCGCCGCCTCGGCCACGAACCCCTTGCCGGCCCGCTCGGCCGCATCGGCCAGCCCCGCGCTGCGGGCCGAGCGGCGCGACACGACCCGGGTGGTGGAGAGCGCCGCCACGTCGAGCGTCCGGCTCTTGGCGAGCCCCACCATCTGCACGAAGGGCAGCCCCGGGTTGCCCGGGTCGGGGCGGGTGGCGACCCCCAGGTCCTTGGCCGCCGCCAGCGCCGCCGACAGCTGCCCCTTGCCTCCGTCGATGACGAGAAGGTCGGGCATGGCCTCCTCGGCGAGCGCCCTCCGGAGCCTCCGGGTGATCACCTCGTGCAGCATGGCGAAGTCGTCCTGGCCGGCCACGCCCTTCACCCGGTAGCGCCGGTACCCCTCCTTGTCGGGCTCGCCGTCACGCATGGAGACGCCCGAGCCGACCGCCATCGACCCCTGGAAGGTGGAGATGTCGAAGCACTCCATCCAGCGCGGTTCCCGGTGGAGCGACAGCGCCCGGGTCAAGGCCGCCAGCGCATCGGAGCGCTTCACCCCCTCCTCGCGCCAGTTCTTGAACGACTGGATGGCGTTCCGGTTGGCCACGTCGAGAAGGTCGGCCTTGGCCCCTCGCCGGGGGAAGAGGAGCCGCACCTTCCTTCCGCGCCGATCCGAGAGCACCTCGGCCAGCGCGTCGGCGTTCACGGGCTCGATGGGGAGCAGCACCTCGTCGGGGGGGTCGATCCGCTCGTAGTGGAGGGAAAGGAAGGAGGAGAGCAACTCGTCCCCGGGGAACTCCTGGCCGGAGAACGGGTAGGCCCGCGAGTCGAGGAGCTTCCCGCCGCGCATGGAGAGGACCTGGAAGACCAGGTCGGGCCCCTCGCGGTGGATGCCCAGCACGTCCCGGTCGGCCAGGTCGCCCATGAAGACCCGCTGGGTCTCCAGGCTGCGCTCCACGGCGCGCAGCTGGTCGCGCAGCCGGGCCGCCTCCTCGAACCTCGTGGCCGCGGCGGCCTCGCGCATGCGCTCCTGGAGGCGCCCGGTGAGCTCCCCTTCCCTCCCCTCCAGGAAGGCCACCGCGTCCTCCACGCTGCGCGCGTACTCGCCGTCGGGGAGCTCGTAGACGCAGGGGGCCGGGCAGCGGTGGATCTGGAAGAGGATGCAGGGGCGCTTGCGGTGGTCGAGGACGTGGTCGGTGCAGGTGCGCAGCTGGAACCAGCGGTTCACGAGGCGCAGGGTCTCGCGGATGGAGCTGGCGCTGGAGTAGGGGCCGAACCAGCGCGCCCCGTCGTCCTTGCGCGCCCGGGCCCGGGCCACCTCGATGCGCGGGAAGGGGTGGCGCCGGTCGAGCCGGAGGACGATGAAGTCCTTGTCGTCCCGCAGCTGGACGTTGAAGCGGGGCCGGTGCTTCTTGATGAGCTCGTTCTCGAGGAGCACCGCCTCCTTCTCGGAGCGGGTCACGACGACGTCGATGTCGCCGAGCAGGTCGTCGAGCAGCGGGATGAAGTGCCGGTCGTCGCCCCCGGCGGCGTCGAAGTAGCTGCGGACCCGGGAGCGGAGCGATGAGGCCTTCCCCACGTAGACCACCTTCGACTGGCGGTCCTTCATGAGGTACACGCCGGGCGCGGCGGGGAGCTCGTCGAGCTTCTTGCGGAGGGCGGGGTCCACGGTCGGGGGAAGTGTAGCCAAGAACCTACGGCCGGGACAGGACGCCTCAGCGCATCGAACCGTACGTTCCGCGGACCTTCGGCCAGATGGGGCGTGCGCAAACGCCTCTATTGACAGCGTTTCCGTGAGATTTGCTTCCCGTGAAGCGGCGGCTGAAGGAATGCCCCTGTCGCTTCGCCACGGGCTCGCTGGGGCCCTTCCGGAATTCCTGGCGAGGTTCGAGATCTTCCGGCGGAAGGACGCGGCGGAGGGGATCCTCGTGCGTTCCAGGAGGCTCGAAACTCACGTGCGACAGTACTTTCATGACCGACGACACCCTTCTCGAGGCCCGCTCCTTCCACTCCCGGCTCATCGATCTCCTCCGGGTCGAGTTCGCCTCCCTGGGCGCCTTCCTCGAGGCGCTGGCGGAGTTCGACCGGCGAAAGCTCTTCCGCACCCTCGGCCACGCGGACCTCTTCGCCTATCTCCACAAGGGGCTGAAGCTCTCCCGCGCGGCGGCTCATCACCGGCGCGCCGCCGCCTGGCTGGTCCAGCGATTCCCAGAGGTTCTGCACCCGATCCGCGAGGGGAACCTGTGCTTCACAACAGCGGCGGAGCTGAAGCCCCGGACGGTGGTGCCGACGAGGACGGTTGTCACCCGGGTGGAGACGTCTCCGCCGGTGGGCCCGGTCGCGGAGGTGAAGCGGACGGTTCCGGAAATTCGCCCAGGCGAACTTTGGGCGCCCCGGACGGAGGTGGAGCGGACAGTCGTCGAGCCGATGACCGCCACGTCGAGCCGGATGCACGTGACCGTGTCGCGGGAGTTCCTGGCTCTCTTGAAGAAGGCAAAGGCGGGGGACTCCCACCGCAATCCAGGAGCGTCCGACGAGGAGGTCCTCACCGCGGCGCTGCTGTTGCTCATCGAGAAGCAGGCGAAGCGGAAGGCCTGCGTGCCGGCCGAGGTGAAACGTGAGGTCGTGAAGCGGGACGGGGGCAAGTGCCAGTGGAAGTTGGCCGATGGAGGAGTCTGCGGGGCGACGGTGCGGCTGGAGGTGGACCACGTGGTTCCGCGCGGGAGGGGTGGCCCGTCGACGGTCGAGAACTGTAGATTGCTCTGCATGGGGCACAACCTGGAAGCGGCGCGGCAGGCGTACGGCGACGCGCACATGGACCTGTTCACCAGGGGTGGAGCAACCGGCGTCCCCCCACTGGCCAGGGAGGAGATCGTGCCGTACGGCGCCCCTCACTTCCTCTTGCGCCGCTGCGGCCGCCGGGCCGCCGGGCCGGTTCCGAAGGCCCCGGCCATGGCCCCGCTCCCCAGCATCCCCCGCACGCCGGTGGTGTTGCGCCGCACCCCCAGCTCCATGTCCTTCATGGCCAGGATCCGGTCGCGCAGCTGGGCGGCCCGCTCGAACTCGAGCGCCTCGGAGGCCCGGCGCATCTCGGCCTCCAGCTCGGCCACCATGGCCGGGATCTGCTCGGGCTGGTACTCGGCCCCGTCTCCGCCGGCCGGCACGGTCACGTAGTCGGCCTCGTAGACCGCCATGGAGAGGTCGCGGATGTTGCTCTTCACGGTCTGCGGGGTGATCCCGTTGGCCTGGTTGTAGCGCCGCTGGATCTCCCGGCGCCGGTCGGTCTCGGAGATGGCGCGGCGCATCGACTCGGTCACCGAGTCGGCGTAGAGGATGACCCGGCCGTTCACGTTTCGCGCGGCCCGGCCGATGGTCTGCACCAGCGCCACCTCGGAGCGCAGGAAGCCCTCCTTGTCGGCGTCGAGGATGGCCACCAGCGCGACCTCGGGGATGTCGAGCCCCTCGCGCAGCAGGTTGATGCCGATGAGCACGTCGAACTCGCCGCGGCGCAGGTCGCGGATGAGCGCGCTGCGCTCCAGCGTCTCGATGTCGGCGTGGAGGTAGCGGCAGCGCACCCCCACGTCGGTGTAGTACTCGGTGAGGTCCTCCGACATGCGCTTCGTGAGGGTGGTCACGAGCACCCGCTCGCCGGCCTCGGCGCGACGGCGGACCTCGGCGAGCAGGTCGTCCACCTGGGACCCCACCGGCCGGATCTCCACCTCGGGGTCCACGAGCCCGGTGGGGCGGATGATCTGCTCCACCACCACCCCGCCCGCCTTCCGGAGCTCGAGGGCGGCCGGCGTGGCCGAGACGTAGATGGCCTGCCCCACGTGCCCCTCGAACTCCTCGAAGCGCAACGGACGGTTGTCGAGCGCGGAGGGAAGCCGGAAGCCGTGCTCGACCAGCGTCTCCTTGCGGCTCCGGTCGCCGCGGTACATGCCGCCCACCTGGGGCAAGGTCTGGTGCGACTCGTCCACCACGAGCAGCCAGTCCTTGGGAAAGTAGTCGAGCAGGCAGGGGGGCGGCTCCCCGGCCCGGCGCCCCGAGAGCCAGCGCGAGTAGTTCTCGATCCCGGTGCAGAAACCCATCTGCTCGAGCATCTCCAGGTCGAACATGGTCCGCTGCTCGAGCCGCTGGGCCTCGACGAGCTTGTTCGCCCCCCGAAGCTCCTGGAGCCGCCCGAGCAGCTCGTCACGCACCCCCTGGATGGCCTGGTGGCGCACCTCGGGCGCGGAGACGTAGTGGCTGTTCGGGAAGATGGCCACCTTGTCGAGCTCGGCGATGGCCACGCCCCGCAGCGGGTCGAACTCGCTGATGCGCTCCACCACGTCGCCGAAGAACTCGATGCGGACGGCGCGCGCCTCCTCGTACGGGGGGAAGACCTCGACCGTGTCGCCGCGCACGCGAAAGGTGCCGCGGTGGAAATCCAGGTCGTTCCGCTCGTACTGGATGTCCACGAGCGAGCGGATGAACCGGTCGCGCAGGAACTCCTGGCCCCGCTCGATCTGCTGCAGGAGGCCGAAGTAGGCCTCGGCGGTCCCCAGGCCGTAGATGCAGGAGACCGATGCCACGATGATCACGTCGTTCCGGGTGAGGAGCGCGTGGGTCGCGGCGTGGCGCATCCGGTCGATCTCGTCGTTGATGGACGAGTCCTTCTCGATGTACGTGTCCGTCGAGGGCACGTACGCCTCCGGCTGGTAGTAGTCGTAGTAGCTGACGAAGTAGTGGACCGCCGCGGTGGGGAAGAGCTCCTTGAACTCCCCGTACAGCTGGGCCGCCAGCGTCTTGTTGTGCGCCATCACCAGCGCCGGCCGCTTCACCGCCGAGATCACCTGGGCGATGGTGAAGGTCTTCCCCGACCCGGTGACCCCGAGCAGGACCTGGTCCTTGTCGCCACGGCGCAGGCCGGCCACCAGCTCCTCGATGGCGCGTGGCTGGTCGCCGCAAGGGGCGAGGTCGGTCTGGATGTCGAGGGGCACCGGACGATCCTAACGCCCGGCGCCCCCGGGTTCAGCGGGACGGCGCCCGCGCCTACGGCCGGAAGACGAAGCGGTCCACCGCCGCGGCCTGCACGTCGGCTGCGGTCCAGGGCTGCTCGCCCGGCGCGTTCGAGAGCCAGAGCGGGATCTGGTTCTGGTAGCTCGGGTCCTGGACGAAGTCGGCGGCGCCGCCGGGGACGACCGCCCGCCAGACCACGTTTCCCGTGGCGATCATCTCGGCCGAGAACCGGACGTTGGGGCCGGCGCGCTGGAAGAAGCCGTTCCCGCCGTCGTCGTTCCAGGAGAAGTTGGCGACGTCGACGGTGTAGAGGCCGCCGTCGTTGGCGAAGGGGCCGTGGTTGAAGAAGGACACACCGGCGCTGGCGAGCAGGCTGTCGAAGGTGGCCCGGTGCTTGCGCCCCCAGATCCAGTCGGACGGGAGTGCGCTGCCGAAGGCCTCGACGGACGAGAGGAAGTCCACCGTGTCCTCGAGCGCGGCCACGACGGCGGGGGCGTACAGCGAGACCGGGCACTGGCTCTGCAGGCAGGTGTAGAGCGGCACCGCCGGCGTTCCCCCGGCCGCGTACTGGGAGAGGGCCGCCAGGTACTTGGCCGCCGTCTGCCCGCCGGTCAAGGAGAGGAAGGTTCGGGTGTCGAGGGCCTGGCCTCCGACCTCCACGGAGCTCAGGGGGCCGTCGAGCAGGCGCGCCGCCAGGCGTGGGACGAGCGCGTGGAAGAGCATCGAGGCGTTGGAGGCCGCCACCACCTCGGCGTCGGTGGAAGCGGCGCCGGCCGGGTTGGTCGACGAGAGCCCGGTGGGCGTGGTGTAGCGGCGGGCGTTCGTTCCACTCGACCAGTGGGTGAGCAGGTCCACCGCGGGCTGGAGCCCCTTCGCCGTGATCTCCGCGCTCCCCGACTGGAACCAGGCCAGCAGGCCCGGGACGACGTCGGCCGCGAAGAGGGAGTGGTTGTCCGCCTGGATGGCCGTGAAGTCGTCGAGCGTGTAGCCGGAGGCCTTGGCGGAGAGCAGCGTGGCGGCGCGGGTCGCCCGGTAGCCCAGGTCGGTGAAGGCGTAGAGGTAGAGGTCAGCTCCCGCCGAGAACGGGTCGTTCCCCATGAGCTGGCCTGTGATGTCGTTGTTGGCGGTCACGATCCGGTTCGCGGCCGGGTTCTTCGCCTGCGGGAGCGCTGCATCGGCGATTCGGCCGGTCCAGGTGCAGCTCCCGTCCCCGGGCATGGGCGCCCAGGGGACCACCAGCCCGGGGGCGCCGTAGACGAGTCGCGGGCTGCCGGCCGGCGTCCCGAAGCAGCCGGCCTTTCGCACCGGGACGTAGGCGTGCGGGTAGTACCCGATGTTCCCGTTCACGTCGGCGAAGACGAAGTTCTGGGCGCCGACCTGGAAGGTCCTGACGGCCTCGAAGGCCTCGTCCACCGACTTCGCCAGGTTCAGCTGGAAGAAGGCCAGGAGCTCGTTGGTCGGCTCCTGCCCGGTCCAGCGGGCCGTGTAGTAGGCGCTCGTGTCGGAGGCGACGACCGGGCCGTAGTCCGGAACCAGGATGATGGGAGGGTTGGGCGTGACCGGCGTGCCTCCCCGGACGTTGTAGGTCTCGATCACAGGGACCCTGTTCGCCGGCAGGCCGCCCGCGGCGACCGGGAAGTAGTAGACGTCGGTGACGTCGTAGTAGGCCACCGTGTCGCCCCAGCCCACGTGATCGTTGTGGCCGATGGGGAAGACGGGCGCGCCCGGGAAGCCGACCCCGCCCACGTTGTGGGTGTCGCTCGTCACCTGCGCCAGGTAGAAGACCGACGGATTCTGCAGCGCCAGGTGCGGGTCGTTGGCGACCATGGCGTTGCCGGTCAGCGGCGACCGCATCACCCAGTTGTTCGAGCCGGCCGGGTCGCCGGGACGAAGGCCGAGCATCTCCTTGATCGCGCGCAGGCCCTGGAGGACATCCGAACCCTGCAGCGGCGCGGGCGCGCGGATCGCCCCGGCGGGGGAGCCCCCGGTGACCGCGGCGGGCGGCGGGAGGATGCTCGTCCGGGTCGCCGGGACGAAGCGCGTGATGTCCGAGAAGAGCGCGAAGATCGGGCACTGGGTCACCGGCGTCGAGCCGCAGGCGGCCGCGAAGCCCTGCGCGAGCCGCCCGTAGTTGACCTCGTCCGAGAGGCTCTCGGAGAGGAGCCAGGACTGGAGCCGGCCGATGGCGATCGAGTCCTGGACGGTCCACGGACCGGGCGTGTAGGTGCCCGGCAAGGACGCGATGGCGACGTACTCGGCCGGCACCCTCGCTCCGTTCTTGCCCGCGGCCATGTCGGCGAGGTAGCGGTTCACGCCGTCGGCGTAGCGCTGGAGGTAGGTCCGGAACGCGGGGGAGAGCGTGGAGGTGATGACCTCCTCGATCCGGTAGCTCCCCGCGTTGGGGAGCCCGGCCGCCACCGGCGCCTGCGCCGTGAAGACGGTCCGGATGGCGACGTCGTTCGAGAGCGCGGCCGATCCCAGCATCTCGGCGAGGGTTCCCCGGGCCGCGCGCCGCATGAAGTCCATCTGGAAGAGCCGGTCGCGCGCGTGCACGTAGCCGGTGGCGTAGGAGGCGTCGTCGTCGCTTCCCGCCACGATGTGCGGGACGCCCAGCCCGTCGTAGGAGACGGTGACCTCGGCGCTCAGGCCTGGGACACCGGACACCTCGCCGATGACGGGGAGGCCTTCGGGCGTCGCCGTCGACTGGCAGGCGGCCAGGGTCGCGGCGAGGAGCAGCGCGGGGAGAGCTCGGCGGGCCATTTTCACCTCAGGTGATCGATGGTGGCTGCGGAAGGCGGTCGGCAAGAGTTCGCTTCGCCCGGCCGATCCCGTTTAGCTGGCGCGTGTCCCCGACGCATCGCGCGACGCGTCATCCGGCGACGAATTCCCGCGAAACTTCTGGAGAGGTGGCTACTCCACCTTCCAGGTGGTCCCGGACGGCCCGTCCTGGATGGTCACGCCCATGGACAGGAGCTCGTCCCGGACCGCGTCGGAGCGCGCGAAGTCCTTGGCCCGCCGGGCCTGGGCCCGCTCCGCGATCCGGGCCTCGACCACCGCCGGATCGATGCCGCGCCGCACCACCGCCTTCCCGCGCAGGTCGAGGAGCGCCTGGACGGGTGGGCGCTGCAGGATTCCCAGCTCGCCCCCCACCGACCGGGCGTCGCGGGCGAAGCGGGCCAGCGCTGCGCGATCGGCCGGCGTCCTCTTTCCCTTGCGGTCGGCGTCGGCGTTGGCGGCGGTGAAGGCCTCGGCCAGGATGCCCAGCACCGCAGCGGTGTTGAAGTCGTCGTCGAGAGCCGCCCGGGCCGCCTCGGCCCACGCGGTCGGGGCGTCGTCCGGGGTGGCACCCTCGGCGATGCGGTCGGCCTTCTCGAGGGTCTCGTGGAGGTAGGCGAGCCGCCGCTCGGCGTCGCCCAGCAGCCCGTCGGAGAAGTTGATGGGGTTGCGGTAATGGGTGCCGAGCAGCAGCAGCCGCAGCGCCTCCCCGTCGTGGCGCCGGAGCACGTCCTTCACCGTGAAGAAGTTCCCGAGCGACTTGGACATCTTCTCCTGGTCGATCTCGACGAAGCCGTTGTGCATCCAGTGGCGGGCGTAGTCCCGCGGGTCGAGCCGGTCGGAGAGGGCGGCCACCGACTGGGCGATCTCGTTGCTGTGATGCGGGAAGATCAGGTCCTTCCCCCCGCTGTGGATGTCGAACCGGGCGCCCAGGTGCTCGAGCGTCATGGCCGAGCACTCGATGTGCCAGCCCGGCCTCCCCTTCCCCCACGGGGAGTCCCAGGACGGCTCCCCCGGCTTGGCCCCCTTCCAGAGGGCGAAGTCGAGCGGGTCGCGCTTCACGTCCCCGGTCTCGACGCGCGCCCCCGACCGGAGGTCGTCGACGTCGCGCCGCGAGAGCTGCCCGTAGGCCGGGAACTTCCGGACCGCGTAGTAGACGTCGCCGTTGCCCGGAGCGTAGGCGAAGCCGCGGGCCACCAGCCGCTCGATGAGGGCCACGATCCCGGGCATGGTCCCGGTCACCCGCGGGGCCGCGTCGGGGCGCAGGCAGCCCACCGCGTCCATGTCCTCGAGGAACGAGTCGGCGAAGCGCGAGGCCAGCGCCGCCGGATCCTCTCCCCGCTCGTTGGCCCGGGAGATGATCTTGTCGTCCACGTCGGTGAAGTTGCGCACGTACTTCACCTCGAGCCCTCGGGCGCGCAGGTGGCGCACCACCACGTCCCAGACGACGTAGCAGCGGGCGTGCCCTAGGTGGGCGTGGTCGTAGACGGTGGGGCCGCAGACGTAGAGCCCGACCTTGCCGGGGACGATGGGCCGGAACTCGACCTTCTCCCCGGCCAGGGTGTCGTGGAGCTGGATGGCCATCTCGCCTACCTTTTCACTAGGAGTGCTACCGCGTGGGCGGCGATGCCCTCGCCCCGCCCCACGAACCCGAGCCCCTCGCCGGTGGTGGCCTTGACGTTGACCTGCGCCGGCGAGACGCCGAGCGCCTCGGCCAGGCGGGCGCGCATCTCGTCGGCGCGGGGGGCGATCTTCGGCCGCCGGGCGGCCAGCGTCACGTCGCAGTTCCCCACCGTCCAGCCCAGCGCCCGCGCCTTGGCCGCCACCTCGCGGAGCAGGTGGAGCGAGGAGACCCCCTTCCAGCGCGGGTCGGTGTCGGGGAAGTGGCGGCCGATGTCCCCCAGCCCGGCCGCGCCCAGCACGGCGTCGCAGATGGCGTGGGCGCAGATGTCGGCGTCGGAGTGGCCGAGAAGGCCGTCCCCCTCGAACGGGACGCCGCCCAGGACGAGCTTCCGCCCCGGGGCGAAGGCGTGGACGTCGTAGCCCACCCCCGTGGCCACCGCCGGCTCGAGCAGCGCCCGGGCCCGGGCCAGGTCGTCCGGCCCGGTGATCTTGAAGTTCCCCGGCTCGCCGGGGACGAGCGCGACCTCGGCGCCGAGCGCCTCCACCAGCTGGCACTCGTCGGTGGCGCCGGCGGCGGCCGGCCCGGCCTCGGCGAAGGCCCGGCGGAGGAGCGGGGCTCGGAAGGCCTGTGGCGTCTGGGCCAGCCAGAGCACCCGCCGGTCGAGCGTCTCCACGACCCGGCTCCCCTCCCCGCGCTTCACGGTGTCGGTGGCCGGGAGGGCCGCCAGCGCCGCCCCGCGCGCCGCGGCAGCCTCGGCCACGGCCCGCGCCAGCTCAGCCGTCGCGAAGGGTCGGGCGGCATCGTGGACCACCACCACCGCGACCTCACCCAGCGCCTCGAGGCCGGCGCGGACCGAGTCGGCGCGGGCCGCTCCTCCGGCCACCGCGCGGACGGGGACCGGGAGCCCCTGGAGGTCGGCCGCACCGCGGGACTCCTCGCCGGCCGGGACCACCACCACGATCTCATCGACCACGCCGCTCGTGGCGAGCGCGCGCGCCGCCCGCCGGACCACGGTCTCGCCGCCGAGCGTCGCCCACTGCTTGGCGACGCCGGCGCGGAGGCCGGAGCCGCCCGCCGCGACGATCCCGCCCACCCGCTCGCCCCCGATCAAGGCGCCTCCACCGGGCTGGCACTCCTCGTGCTCTCGCCCATCCTCGATGAACGTCCGGCACGCCACGCCACGATCCGTCCCCCGGAAACGAGACCGCCGCACGGGCCATGGGCCGCGCGGCGGACGTCGTCCCTGCCGATCCGAAACGGCATGCCGTCCCGGACCCGGGCCATCAGGTGATGTTGAAGATCTTCCGGAGCTCCGTCTCGACGTCCTGCTCGTCGCAGTCCTTGGCGATGGCCAGCTCCTTGATGAGCAGCGACCGTGCCGTGTCGAGCATCTTGCGCTCGCCGAAGGAGAGATCCTTGTCGGAGCGGAGCAGGTAGAGGTCGCGCAGCACCTCGGCGATCTCGAAGACCGAGCCGGTCTTGATCTTGTCCATGTACTCCCGGTACCGGCGGTTCCAGGTGGTGGAGTCGACCGAGACCTCCTTCTCGCGGAGGATCGTGTAGACCTTGCGGACCTCCTTGTCGCCGATGATCTCGCGCAGGCCGACCGAGCCGACCTTGTTCATCGGGATCATGATCTTCATCCCGTTGTCGAGGATCCGGAGCACGTAGAAGGACTGCCGCTGGCCGGCGACCTCCTTGTGCTCGATCCCCATGACCTCGCCGACGCCCTGGCCAGGGTAGACTGCCTTGTCCCCGACCTTGAAGATCGGGCCCAACTGATTCTGGATTGCCGCCATTCGTTCCTCCGCCCCGCTGCCGGTGTCGCCTGCACCCGGGATATCGGGCGGGCGGGCGCTGGGCCTGGAGCGCGGACCCTACCACAATGGTTGAGCCCCGTCAATATTGAAAGAATCGCTCGATTTCGGGCTTTTTCTTGAGGAATTCAAGGCAGATGCAGATCGCGGCGGTCGCGTTCGCCGCGGGAGCCGGCGCCGCCATCTCCTTGAAACCAGGGGCGTTGGCAGCATTGGCAGGAATCGTCCCCGCCGTCTCGGCAGCCTGGGTTAGCTGTACCCCCCTCGCCTTCGCCGCTGCTGGATGGGTCGCAGCGGCAGCCTCCACGGCATCCCAGTCCTCCCCCGTTACGGGGTCATCTGCCCTCCGTGGGGAGGTCATTTCCATGCCCCGAAGGCAGGAGGACCGGGCCCGCTTCCTCCTCTCCGACCCCTCGCGAGGGCGGGTCGAGGTCTCGGCTCCCGACCTGGTCGCCCCCCTCGCCCCGGGCGACCAGGTCCTCCTGTCGGTCGAGATCCGCGAGCCCAGGGGAGCCCGGAACCCGGGGGGTCGCGACGGCACCGTCGCCATGGCGGCCCACGGTGTCTCCGCCCAGGCATGGACGCGAACCCCGCCGGCCCGCTCGGCCCCGCCCTCGGCGCTCTCCGCAGTGGCGGCAGCGCGGCTCCGGTTCGGCGCCACGGCGTCGGGGGTCCTGCCGCTGCCGGAGGCGGCGCTCGTCCGGGCCATCGGCGCCGGCGACGAGTCGCAGGTTGACACGGCGACCCGGGAGCGCTTCGCGCGGAGCGGGCTCGCCCACGTGCTCTCGGTCTCCGGCCTCCACCTCGCGGTCGTGGCGCTGGGGAGCTTTCGCGCCCTCCAGGCGCTCCTGCTCCGGGTGCGCCCGCTGTCGTCGCGCCTCGACGTCCGGCGCGCAGCGGCGGGCGCCTCCCTCCCGGTGGCCGCTCTCTACGCGGTCGCCACCGGGGCGTCGGTGCCTGTCCTCCGCTCGGCCCTCGCCGCCGGGCTGGTATTCACCTCCGTCCTCCTCGGGCGCCGCACCGACGCCGCCTCGGCGCTGGCCATGGCGGCGCTCGTCCTGCTCGCCGTCGATCCCGGCTCGCTCGTGGACGTGTCGTTCCAGCTCTCCTTCGCCTCGGTGGCCGGGCTCGTCGCGCTCTCCGGCCCCTTCCGCGCGGCGCTCCCCTTCCGGGCGGACCGGTCGGGCTGGCGCGCCCGGGCGCTCGAGGCGGCGCTCCAGGGGGCCTGCGCCAGCGCCGCGGCCACCGTGGCCACCGCTCCCCTCCTGGCGCTCCACTTCCGGAGCCTCTCCCTGGTCGGCGTGATCTCCAACGCGGTGGCGTTGCCCCTCGCCTCCGCGCTCACCGTCGTCGCGGCGCTCGCCTTCCTGGCCAGCGCCGCCCTGCCGCCCCTCGCACCCGCGCTCCTCTGGTCCTGCTGGCCGCTCGCCACGGCGTTCCTCCGGGTGAACGACGCCTTCGCCGCGCCGTCCTTCGCCTCGGTGGGCGTGGCCTCGCCGGGCTGGGGACTCGTCTGGGCCGCCTACGCGGCGGGCATCGGGGCGTTCCTGGCGCGCGGCCGCCTCCGCTGGTTGCTCGCCGCCGCCGGGCTCGCCGCCCTCCTCCTGCCCGGCCCGGCCAGGCTCCTCGCCTCCCGCGCACGGAACGGGATCGAGGTGGTCTTCCTCGCGGTGGGCCAGGGGGACTGCACCATCGTCCGGCTCCCCGGCGGCACGGCCGTGGTGATCGACGCCGGCGGGGATCCCTCCGGCCGGTACGACCCGGGCGCGCGCGACGTCCTCCCCTTCCTGCGCGACATGGGGGTGACGCGGCTCGCCGCCGCCTTCGTGTCCCACCCGCACCCCGACCACCTGCAGGGACTCCCGGCGGTGGTGGCGGGCCTGGGCGCCCGGAACGTCTACGCGTCCCACGACCGCGGCGACGAGGCCGCCCGCGCCGCCTTCGCCCGCATGCCCCCGGCGACGGTGCTCGCGGCCGGGGACGAGGTCGACCTCGAGGGCGTCCGCTTCCGGGTCCTCGGCCCGCCGCCGGGCGACACGCGCCTCGTCGAGAACGACGCCTCCCTGGTCCTCCACGTCACCTACGGTCAAACCTCCTTCCTGCTTCCGGGCGACGTGGAGGCGGCCGGGGAGGCCGCGCTGGCCGCCGCCGGCATCCCCCGCGCCGACGTGGTCAAGGCGCCGCACCACGGGAGCCGCACCAGCTCCGGGCGCGGGCTCGTCGCCGCCACGCACCCACGCTGGGTGGTCTTCACGGTTGGTCTGGGCAACCGGTACGGATTCCCCCACGCCGAGACGGTGGAGCGCTGGCGGGAGTCGGGCGCGGAGATGCTCCGGACCGACGAGGGTCCGGTCCGGTTCCGTTCCGACGGCCGGGCGGTGTGGCGCGCCGGGCCGGAAGCCGCCATCGACGCCTGGGCGCTCCTGGGGGGGAGGTAGCCCCGGTGGCGTCGCTCGCCATCCTCCATCGTCCCGGGGAGCCACCCGTCGAGATCCCGCTCGCGGCCGGAGCCACCAGCGAGGTCCTCCCCTCGGTCCGGGTGTCGGCCGCCGACGCCCCGGGGGTCGTCATCGAGGGCTCGCCCCGCCGGATCCGGGTCGCCGGGCGGCGCCTTCGTCCAGGGGAGCGGTGGCTCCTGCGGCCGGGTCAGTGGGCCACCGTGGACGGCGCGCGGATCGTCGCGGGGTGGGTCGACCCCGGCACCGCTGCCGAGGCGCGCTCCGTCCTGCTGGCGGCGCTCCGCGGCGACGACGCCGGGGCCTGGCCGGAACTCCACGCCCTGGCCGGGCCGCTGGCGGGGCGGCGCCTCAGGCTCCGACCCGGGGTGATGGGCCGGGGAGCGTCTGCCTCGACCCGGCTCGACGACCCCACGGTCTCGCGGGAGCACGCCCGGGTCCAGTTCGAGGCCGGGCGGATCCTCCTCGAGGACCTGGGCAGCCGCAACGGCTCCTGGCTCGGAGGGGCGCGGCTGGGCGGGCCCCGCGAGATGGCGCCGGGCCAGGAGTTCCGTGCCGGACGGACGGTGCTCGCCCTCGGCATCGTCCCGCCACCCGGTGGGGAGGACGCGCCGGCGCCCCTCCCCAGGCCCGTCCGGCCCTTTTCCGGGCGGCCGTCCCGCGTCGCGCTGCTGGCCGCGGCGACCGCAGCCGCGGCTGCGCTCCTCGCGCTCTGACCGACGGTCCTAGAACCGGCCGCCCAGGGCGCGGTAGGCCTGCTCGAGCGCGTCGAAGTCCTTGAGCACGGTGGCGCCGGCGTGGGCCACGGCCTCGGGGCGCGCCTCGGCCGCGGCTCCCCCCACGAAGACCTCCACCCCGGCTTGCACTCCGTCCACGACGGCGCGGACCGAATCGACCGCCGATGGGCCGGAGTCGAGCCGGGTCAAGGCGAGGACCACCGCCCGGGCTCCGGTCCGCCGCGCGGCCTCGACGACGTCCGAGGCGGGCAGGTCGGCCCCGAGGTACACGACCCCGAGCCCCCCGGCCGCGGCGAGCATGGCGGCGGCGGCGAGCCCGAGCTCGTGCCGTTCCCCGGGAGGGGTGGCGAAGAGCAAGCCGGTCCGGCTCTCGCGTGGCGCCTGGACCCGGATCAGCGAGCCGAGCAGGCCGCGCAGGGAAGCCGAGACCATGTGCTCCTGGGCGACGGTGAACCGACCCTCCTGCCAGCCCTTCCCCACCTCGCGCAGGAACGGCAGGACCACCTCGTGCACCATCTCGCGGGACGCGAGCACCGCGGAGAGCTTTCCGAGCTTCCGGTCCACCGCCGCGAGGTCGTACCGATCGACGGCGTCGAGCAACCCCACGAGGTCCACCGCGTCGGCCTTCCCGCCGCGGTCGGAGGGCTCGAGCCCGGCCTCGAGCAGCTTCCCGAGCTCCGGCTCCCCGAGGTTGGCGATGCGACCGATGGCGTGGCCGCGCTCCACGAGCCGCCGCAGAAGCTTGAGCTTCTGGAGGTCCACGTCGTCGTAGAGCCGGCCACGGTCGTCCCGGGCCGGCTCGACGGCGCCGTACCGCCGCTCCCAGGCTCGAAGCGTGTCGATGGGGATCCCGGTGATTCGGGCGACGACGCGAATGGGGTACTTGCCGGACGGTTTCCCAGGCGCTGGAATCATCCCGCCTCTCTAGCGACCCCAAAAATCGTTGCAAGTACTTTGTCAGGTCTCTATCCATGACAAACACACTGCAACGAGGTCAAAGATGATCCGGATTCACATTCTCGAGCGAAGCCAGGTCGTGCCCCTGCCCCGTGCCGAGGTCTTCTCCTTCTTCGCCGATCCGCGAAACCTGGAAGCCATCACCCCGTCGTTCTTGAGGTTTTCCATAATTCCGCCCGTCCCAACCTCGCTCGACGTGGACGCGCGCATCGAGTACCGGCTCTCCCTGTTCGGCGTCCCCTTCCTCTGGCGGACCCGCATCGCCGCCTGGCAGCCGGGCCTGCGCTTCGTGGACGTCCAGGAGCGTGGCCCCTACGCCCTCTGGCACCACACCCACACCTTCGCCGACGTGGACGGGGGCACGCGCGTCGCCGACCGGGTGGAGTACCGGTTGCCCCTGGGCGCGCTCGGAGAGGTCGCGCACCCGCTCATGGTGCGCCGCACGCTGGCGCGCATCTTCGACCACCGGCAGGAGCGGGTCGCGAGCCTTCTCGGCGCGGCGCCCGGCTCCCGGCGCGCCGCCTGACGGCTGCCGGATCCGGGCCGCGAATCTAGGCCGCGAACGGGTTCCGGAGCAGGATCGTCTCCTCCCGGTCGGGACCGACCGAGACCGCCATGACCGGCACGCCGGTCAGCACCTCGAGCCGCTTCACGTAGGAGCGTGCGGCCGCGGGCAGGCCGTCCCAGGTCCGGATCCCGGTGAGCGGCTCCGTCCATCCCGGCAGGGTCTCGTAGATCGGCTTGCAGCGCTCCAGGTCCTCGGGGTCGCCGGGCATCTCGTCGATGGTCTTGCCGTCGAGCTCGTAGGCCACCGCGATCTGCAGCTCCGGGAACCCGGAGAGGACGTCGATCTTCATGATGGCGAGGCCGTCCAGCCCGTTGACCCGCGCCGCGTACCTCATGGCGACGGCATCGAACCAGCCGGTGCGCCGGGGGCGTCCCGTGGTGGCGCCGAACTCCTGCCCGATCCGGCGGAGCTCCTCGCCGACCGGCCCCGTCTGCTCGGTGGGGTACGGACCGCCGCCCACGCGGGTGCTGTAGGCCTTGGCGATCCCGATCACCTCGTCGATGGAGGTGGGACCGACGCCCGTCCCGGTGGCCGCGTTCGACGCGACGGTGTTGGAGCTGGTGACGAACGGGTAGGTTCCGTGGTCCACGTCGAGCATGGTGCCCTGGGCGCCCTCGAAGAGGACCGACTTCCCCTGCTTGATGAGCCCGTGGAGAATCCGCGACGCGTCCCCGGCGTATACGGCGAGCCGCTTGCCGAGCGCGGCGTACTCCCGGGTGATGGTGGCGGCGTCGAGCCCGGCGTCGGCGCCCAGCCGGCGCAGCTCCTCCCGCGCCACCGGGAGCCGCTCGTTCACCCTCCGTGCGAGCTTGGCCGGGTCGAGGAGGTCGCGCACGCGGATGCCCCGCCTCGCCACCTTGTCCTCGTAGGTGGGGCCGATGCCCCGGCCGGTGGTGCCGATCTTCCCGGCGCCCATGGCGCTCTCGCGCGCAATGTCCACCGCCTTGTGCCAGGGCATGATGACGTGGGCGTCGAGGGAGAGGACGAGCTGGGAGTCGTCGGCCAGGTAGCCCTTCTGCTTCAGCCGGTCGATCTCCATCATGAAGACGGTGGGGTCCACGACCACCCCGTTCCCGATGATGCAGGTCTTGCCCTCGTGGAGGACTCCCGCCGGGATGAGGTGCAGCACCGTCTTCTCGCCCCCGACCACCAGGGTGTGCCCGGCGTTGTTCCCCCCCTGGTAGCGGGCCACGACGTCGGCGAACTCGGTGAAGCGATCGACGATCTTTCCCTTACCCTCGTCGCCCCACTGGGCGCCGACGACGACCACGTTCGGCATGTGCCTGGCTCCTCGCAGCGATGCGCCGTCTCTTCGGCGCGCGCGATGTCCGACGTTACCAGGGGTGGGCGGCGGGGGCCACCGTCATCGACGGGACCGGCCCGGGGTCCGGCGCTCCAGCGCCTGGGTGGCGTATTCCAGGTCGACCGCGAAGCCGATGGCGGGACCGGGACGGCCGAACCGGGCCAGCAGACCGTCGTAGCGGCCGCCCGAGGCGACCGCGCTGCCGGCGCCCGGCGCGTACCCGGCGAAGGTGATGCCGGTGTAGTACCCGAGCCCCCGGACCTCGCCGAGATCCACCTCGACCTCGCGCACGCCCCGCCGGCGCGCCAGGCGCAGCCCGGCTTCCAGCTCGGCGAGCGGCCCGGCCGCCCCCGGCACGCCCCTGGCCATGGATCGGGCCCGCGAGAGGGCCCCCTCGCCGTAGAGGGTGGCGAGGGAGGGCAGCACCTTGCGGGCGATGAGCGAGCCCCTGGCCCGCCCGGCCAGGCGGGAGAGCGACCCCTGGTCCTTGCGGGAGAGGGCCTCCTCGGCCTCGGCGCGTGCGGCGCCCCGGAGCCCGGCCGCATCGAGCACCGCGCCGGCGAAGCGCGCGTGCCCCACCTCGAGCACCGCGGCGTCGAGCCCCACCCGGTCGAGCGCCTTGCGCAGGATCGCGAGCGCCTCGGCGTCGGCCGACGGTCCGCCCGCTCCCAGGAGCTCGACCCCGGCCTGGTAGACCTCGCGGGGCCTCCCGGCGCGGGCCTCGCGGGCCCGCAGCACCGGCCCGTCGTAGCAGAGCCGCGCCGGGTCGGGCAGGGCGTCGGGGCGCGCCGCGTAGAGCCTCACGATCTGCGGCGTGATGTCGGGCCGGATGGCCACCACCTCGCCCGAGCCGGGCTCGACGAACTTCAGCACCTGCGCGAGCGCCGCGGGCGAGAGCCCCCGCTCCACCACCTCGAGCCGCTCCAGCGTGGGGAGGAGCAGGCGACGGTAGCGGAAGGACGCGAAGACCTCGTGCAGCCGCGCCGACAGGTCGGCCAGGTGCGCCGAGTGGTCGGGGGTGAGATCGCGGAGGCCGAGAGGGAGCGAGAGGTCGAGCATGACCCCGACTCTACAGCCGGATGCGCCGGACGTCGCGGACGTGCGGCAGGGCCCGGAGCGCGTCGAGCACCTCCGGCTTCGGCTCGGAGTCCACGTTGAGGAGGGACGCGGCCTCGGCCCCGGCGACGTCGCGGGAGAGCGAGATGCCGGCGATGTTCACGCCCGCCTTGCCCAGCGCGGTCCCCACGTTCCCGACCACGCCCGGGGAGTCGTCGTTCACGCAGAGGATGATGTGACCCTCCGGGACGGCCTCGAGGTGGAACTGGTTCACCCGGACGATGCGGGCGTCGCGGTGCCCGAAGACCGTCCCCGCCACCGCCGCCTCCCCGCCCGCCCCGCCCACGGACACCGTCACCAGGCTGGCGTAGTCCTGGGACCCTGCCGCGCGCTCCTCCAGCACCGCGATCCCCCGATCGCGGGCGATGCCCGGCGCGCTCACCTCGTTCACCGGCGCGGTCTCCACCGTGGAGAGCAGCCCCTTCAGCACGGCGGACGTGAGGAGCCGCTGCGGGGCGTCGGCCACCTCGCCGGCGAAGGTCACCCGCACCTCGCGCACCCCGGCGGGGGCGATCTGCCCGACCAGCGAACCGAGCTTCTCGCAGAGCCTCAGGTAGGGGCCGAAGCGCTCCCGGGCCTCCTTCGACATCGAGGGGACGTTGACGGCGTTCCGCACCTCGCCCCGCGTCAGGTACGCGGCGAGCTGCTCGGCGATCCCCACCGCGACGGCGGCCTGGGCCTCCTCGGTGGAGGCGCCCAGGTGCGGGGTGCAGATGAAGCGGTCCTGGGCGAGGAGCGGGTTGTCCGGGGAGACCGGCTCCTTCTCGAACACGTCGAGGGCCGCGCCCCCGACGTGCCCCGAGGCGAGCGCGTCGGCGAGCGCCTTCTCGTCCACCAGGCCTCCGCGGGCGCAGTTGACGAGGAGGACCCCCTTCTTCATGCGGGCCAGGGTGGCGGCGTTCACGACGTTGCGGGTCTGCTCGGTGAGCGGCACGTGGAGCGAGACCACGTCGGCGCGGGCCCAGAGCTCGTCGAGGGTCACGAGCTCCACGCCGAGTTGTTCTGCGGCCTCGGCGGAGATGAAGGGGTCGTAGGCCACCACGCTCATCTTCATCGACCGGGCCCGGTCCACCACCACCGACCCGATGTTCCCGATGCCGACCACCCCCAGGGTCTTCCCCGAGAGCTCGTGCCCCTGGAAGCGCTTCTTCTCCCACTTGCCGGCCTTGATCGAGACGGTGGCCTGGGAGATGTGCCGCGAGAGCGCGAGCATCATGCCGACGGCGAGCTCGGCCACGGTGACCGAGGACCCTCCCGGCGAGTTCATCACCACCACGCCCCGGCGGGTGGCCGCGTCCAGGTCCACGTTGTCGATCCCGACCCCGGCCCGACCCACCACGCGCAGGCGGGAGGCCTTCTCGAGCACGCGGGCCGTCACCTTGGTGGCGCTGCGGACCGCGATGGCGTCGTAGTCGCCGATGGCCGCCTCGAGCTCCTCCGGCTTCATCCCGACCCGGACGTCCACCTCCAGGCCGGCGCGGCGCAGGACCTCGACCCCCTCGGAGGAGAGGTCGTCGGCGACGAGGACGCGGTGGGCCATGTGTTCTCCGGGACGGCGGCAGCGGGTGGACTCCCCGCTTAACGGCGCTCCGGGGGTGCGTCAACGTGCCGGCGCTGGACTCCCGGGCGGGAGGATCGCGCCCAGCGCCGCCGCCACCACCTGGCGCTTCATCCGTTCCAGGTCTTCCTCGCTGGGCTGGGGCGCCGTGAGCAGCCCGGTCAGCATGCCGGCCAGGTTCATGTCGAGCACGCCGAGCACGCTCGCCGCGGCCACCAGCGGCTCGAGGTCGGTGCGTAGGTCGCCCTCCCGCTGCCCGCGCTGCACCATCTCGGCGATGAGCCGCATGGCCGTCTCGAAGGTCTGGCGGGTGCTGCCGGCGCGTACGACGTCGGGCGACCGGGGAACCTCGAGGATGAGGACCCGGACCGCGGCGGGCGCGGTGCGGAAGACGTCCATGGCGAAGCGGATCACCGAGGCGATCTGCTCGGGAGCGCTGCCCGGACCGTCGGCGATGGAGCGGATGGCGCCGAGGAAGATCCGCCATTGCTCGTCGAAGACACTCTCGAGCAACTCGTCCTTGTTCCGGAAGTAGTGGTAGACGAGGCCGTAGGCGACGCCGGCCTCGCTGGCCACGTCGGCGATGCGGCAGCCGTGGTACCCCCGCTCGGCGAAGACCTTGAGCGCGGCGTGGAGGATGGCGCGCCTCTTCTCCGGCTCCCCCTCGACGGGAGTGGCTGGGTGCGGCGCTTCGGTGCTTTTTCGCTGGCGTGCCACCATTGACTCCCGAGTCAACCGCAGGCTACGCGCCCTCCCGGGGACAGTCAAACGGCCCGTAGGGGCTACGGGACCAGCGTCATGCCGGTGATGGCGGAGAGGTCGAGCCCTGCCGTCACGCCGTAGTAACCGCACTGGGAGACCTGCACCCGCACCAGGCCCCGCCAGCAGTTGCAGGGCGAGTTCCAGGAGGCGGTGACGGTGTTCTGCTGCATGGAGGGGCCCACCGGGACGGGCGCGCCGCCGCTGCAGGGCGTGGCGTAGACGGTCCGCACGGAGAAGAGCGTGTCCCACTGGACGTCGAGGCCGCCGGCCACGTGGATCTTCAAGCCGGCGGTCCCCTGCCCGAAGGTCTGGAAGGGCACCGGGCGAGGGTCGAAGAGGGGGTCGAGCCCGGCCCTGAGCGTCGCCGAGGACGCCGAGGAGATCGCCAGGAAGCCCAGCGTGAGCCGGTCGCCGCGGGAATCCGCGGCGGCGAGGTCGAGGCGGATCTCGGTGAAGTGGTCCAGGAACCCCGCGTCGAGGGAGCCCCAGGTCCCGGCTGCCGGCGCCGCGCCGAAGGCGAGGAACCGGGCCAGCACGAGCCCCTGCACCGGCCCCCACTCGGCGGCTCCCCGGACGAAGGACTCGCCCAGCCGCCCGGTGGACAGGTCGAGGTCCTGCCCGACGTCGAGGTCGATCCGGGTCACGCTGGGCATGCCCTTCCCGGGGGCGACGAGCCGGTTGCGCAGCGAGATGCGCATCTGCTGGAAGCCGCCGGGCAAGGTGGCGGAGAGGGTCCGCAGCGGCAGGCAGGCGCCGGTGAGGCCGGACGGCGGAGCGAGGCAGGGAGCGCCGGGGAGGACGGGGGCTGCGTCCCGCTCGTCGTAGGCATAGGCGGGGAGCGGCGTGCCGCCGATGCCGGTGGATCCCCGCCACTCGACGCGCGGCTCGATGACGTGACGGAGGGTGTCGGGGCCGGCGCCGAAGGTGCGGGAGATGGAGGTTCCCAGGATGGCCCCGCCGCTCACCCACCCGCTCGCCAGGGCGGGCTGTGCGTCGGCGCCGAAGAGGTAGGCCGCGCCGTTCCCGGCCACCCACGGCTCGAGCAGGGCGACGCCCCCGAGGGAAAGGGGGGCGCGGAGCTCGGCGCGGGTCCAGGCCCGTGAGGCCGAGAGGCGCTGCCCGGCGACCCATGTGTCGCCCGGCGGCGGCGCCGGCCCCAGCCAGCCGCGCTGGCCGGGGCCGATCCCGTTCACGCTCTGGTCGGTGATCCCGGAGAGGGGCGCGAAGCGGGCGATCCCTGCCTGGGCCGAGACCGCGAGCGGCCCCGCCACCTGGACCGGCAGCAGCGTCGCCGAGACGGCGGGGAGCCGGTGGAAGGAGGGCACGCTCCCGCCCAGGAAGCCGAAGGGGACGAGCGGGATCACCGGCTGGCCGGGAGGGCTCGCCTGGCCCAGGGTCCCGATCTGCTCGACGTAGGTCAGGTCCCCCTCGAGCAGCAGGTGGGGGAATGCGTACCCGGCCGCCAGCGAAGACCGGTAGTAGGGGGCGTCGCGCTGGAGGATGTCGCCCACGAAGTCCTGGGACCAGGCCGGGTCGCCGACCAGGAAGGCCTCGGCGTTCACGAAGCTCCCCGGGGACGGACGCGCCTGGCTGCGCAGCGCGATCCCGGAGCGGACCCCGCTCTCCGGCTTCCAGCGATACGCCAGGGTGTCGTGCTGGAGGAGGAGCTTCGCCTCGCCCTTCACTCCGGGCAAAGGGGCCCAGCGGTACTCGATCGCGCCGCCCGCACCGCGCACCCCCGGGTTCTGCCCCTCGGCGATCCGGGAGTCCACCGTGGACCGGGACGGGCCGAAGGCGTAACCGGCGGTGAAGGTGAGGTCGTGGCTCTCCCCCAGGGTCAGGAAGAAGGGCTGGGCCAGCCACCAGCCGGTGCGCGAGCCGACGTCCACCGTGGGAAAGAGGAAGCCGGTCTGCCGCCCGGAGAGCGGCACCTGCAGCCACGGGAGCGGCAGGACCGGGATGGGCTCGTCGATGAAGAGGAAGCGCGGGGTGACGTAGACGATCGGCCAGGTCAGGGTGGCGGTCTTCCCGGGCTCGATCTCGGCGCGCGCGGCCCGGATCTCCCAGGAGGGCGCCCCGCCGCAGCAGTCGCAGAGCGTGAGCCGGACCCCCTCCACCGAGAGGCGGGAGGGCGCGTCGCCGCCGGGAACCGCTCCCTCGGCCCGGTCGGCCCGCACCGAGAGGCGATTCCGGCCGTCCGTCCCGGCCTCGGCGATGGTGTCGTGGCGGGAGAGGTCGAGCGGCGTGTCCTTGTAGAAGGCCAGGACGCCGCGGGCCTCCCAGGCGCCGTCCAGGACCGCGTGGATTCCCTCGGCCGCGACCACCCTCCCCGGCCCGGTGAGGAGCACGTCGCCGGTGGCGTCCACCTCGCCGGTGCGCGGGTCGTAGCTGGCGGTCCGGGCGCGCAGCAGGACCGCCCCGCGGCGGAGCCGGACGCCGCCCTCGAGGAGGAATCGCTCGCGGGCCGCGTCGTAGGTGACGAGGTCGGCCTCGACCTCCACCGGTCCGCCCGGACCGGGGAGCGAGGCCGTGGCGCTCCGGGCCGCGCCCGGGAGGAGGAGCAGCAGCCCGGCGAGAAGAGCGAGCGGCCGCGTCACCCGCTACTTGCCCGGCTTGGCCGGGATGGCTGCCTTCGCCGGCGCCGGGGGCGTCGGGGGCGCTGCCGGCCGGTCGAAGTCGAGGGAGAGCGTCGTCCCCTCGATCCGCTGCTGCCAGGCCACGCGCTCGCGGAGCCGGATCTCGAGGACGTAGCTCTTGCCCTCCCGGACCGGGGTGACCTTCGCCACCGCCGTCGGGAAGAAGGAGGTGTCGAGGGGCTTGAGGTCGTTCCGGAGCGGGACCCGCGTGTTCGGGAACTCGACCCGGACGAGCTTCTCCTGTGGCTCGGAGACGCTGAACTTCGGGGCCGAGCGGAGGCGGATGAAGACCCGGGACCCGGTCGCGGTCTGCTTGAAGCCGAGGAACTCGACCTCGTTGCGCTCGGCTGCGACGGGCGCCGGCTTGGCGGCGGGCGTCGGCTTCGTGGCGGCCGGAGCCTGTGCTGGAGCCGGCTTCGGTAGGGACGCGACGGCAGCGGCCCTGGCGGCGGCCTCCTTCGCATCGGCGGCGGCCCTGGCTTCCGCCGTGGCTCGAGCGTCGGCAGCGGCCCTGGCCTCGGCTGCGGCGCGAACCTCCGCAGCGGCCTTCGCGTCGGCGAGGACGCGCGCCTCCGCGGCCGCCCTGGCCTCGGCAGCGGCCCTGGCTTCCGCCGCGGCCTGCGCCTCCCTGGCCGCCTTGGCCTCCGCAGCAGCCTTGGCCTCCGCAGCAGCCTTGGTCTCCGCAGCGGCAGCGGTCGCCGCGACGGCAGCGGGAGCGGCCGCAGGCGCCGCAGCGGGAGGCGGCGCCGCAGGAGCGGGCGGTGGCGCCGCGGCGACCGCCGGTGCAGGCGCCGGCGCAGGCGCCGGCGGCGGCGCCGGAGGCGGAGGCGGGGGAGCCTGTGCGGCGGCGACCATGGTCCCGGCCGAGGGCAGCACGCGGAGGACGATCCGGTTTCCGGAGACCACCACGTCGGGCGGTTCCACGACACCGACGAACGTGACGGTGATGCGCGCCGTGGCGTGCGTGCCTTCACCGAAGGAGATGGCGTTCACCTCCTTCACCTGCCCGGCGCCCGGCACCTTCCTCCTCGCCCCGTCCAGCCCGGCCTCGGAGACGTCGATCACGAAGCGTGGGGGATCGACGAGCGAAAAAGTCGTGAACGACGGGGCCTTGGAGGCTCCGATGGTCACCTCGGCTACGCCGCCCTTCTCGGCGACGTCGATGGCGGTGATGCCGTTGATGCCGGTGGCGAACGCCGCGGCAGGAACGAGGATGAGTGCAGCGGAGAGTAGCGTGGACTTGCGCATGGAGCGCTCCCGTCGGGCGTTTGCGGGAAGATAGCACGCACCCAGCAGGGACCCACAAAGGAGAAGCGGAGGCCTACATCTCCTCACCCGCGAGCCGCCGCCGCGCCTCGCCGACCAGGTAGAGGGATCCGGCCACGCAGACCAGCGCCCCGTCCAGGGCCGCCGTGCGCGCGCAGGCGAGCGCCTCCGGGAGCGAGACGTGGACGTCGGCATCGGCGCCGAGCGCCCGGGCCACCTGGACGTAGCTGCCGGGGTCCCGGGCCCGCGGCGAGTCGGGGGCGACAAGGTGGAGGCGGCGGACTGCCGGGGCGAGCGCCGAGATCATTCCCTCGTGGTCCTTGTCGGACAGGACCCCGAACACCAGTTCCACGGCGCGCGACGGGTGGAGCACCGGCAGCGCCGCAGCCAGCGCGGCCGCGCCGTCCGGGTTGTGCGCGCCGTCGAGCAGCACGCCGCCCACCTCTTCCATGCGCCCCGGCCAGCGCGCCGACGCGATGCCGGAGCGGATCTCCTCCTCACCCACCCGGACGCCGGCGGCGTCGAGGAGACGGAGGGCAGCCGCTGCGAGCGCCGCGTTCCCCTCCTGGTGGGCGCCGCGCAGCGCGACGGGCCCTCCCCAGGATTGGGCCGCGACGTGGAAGGGCGCACCCCGCCGCGCCGCCTCGTCGCGCAGGGCCTCCATCGCCGACTCGGGCTGGGCCCAGGCCGCCACGGCCGGGACGCCGCGCTTGAAGATCCCGGCCTTCTCCCGCGCGATCGCGTCCACCCGGTCACCCAGGAACTGCATGTGATCGAGGCCGATGCGGGCCACCGCGGAGACCAGGGGAGTCACCGCGCTGGTGGCGTCGAAGCGCCCCCCCAGCCCGACCTCCACCACCGCGGCGCCGACCTTCTCCCTGGCCAGGTGGAGGAGACCGACCAGGGTGGCGAACTCGAAGTAGGTGAGCCGATCGGCCTCGCCGCCCTGCTCGTGCCACGGGCAGGCCCGCCGCACCTCCTCGATCCGGGCTGCGAGCGCCGGGTCGTCGATGGCGCGGCCGTCCACCTGGATGCGCTCGTGGAAGCGGACGAGGTGCGGAGAGGTGTAGAGCCCCACCCGGTGGCCGGCCAGCTGGAGCGCGCGGGCCGCCATGGCGCAGGTCGAGCCCTTCCCGTTCGTCCCCGCCACGTGGAGGATGGCCAGGTCGCGGTCGGGGCGCCCGAGCGCGTCCAGGGCCCGCTCCATGCGCTCGAGGCCGAACCGAATGGCCAGCGGACGAAGCGTGTCGAGGTAGTCGTTCGGGCCCAATTCGCCCCGGGAAAGGCGCAGGTCGTGCCGGGCGCTATCCCAGCAGCGAGATGATCTGTGCCAGCCGCTCGCGCATCTGCAGTCGCGGGACGATCGCGTCGATCATCCCCCGCTCGAGCAGGAACTCGCTGCGCTGGAACCCGGGCGGGAGCTTCTCGCGGATGGTCTGCTCGATGACGCGCGGCCCGGCGAAGCCGATGAGCGCCTTGGGCTCGGCGATGATGACGTCGCCCAGCCAGGCGAAGCTCGCCGCCACGCCGCCGGTGGTGGGGTGCAGCATCACCGAGACGTAGGGCTTGCGCACCTGCCGGAACCGGTTCAGCGCGGCCGAGGTCTTGGCCATCTGCATGAGGGAGAAGATCCCCTCCTGCATGCGCGCGCCGCCGGTGGAGCTGAAGACGATGCAGGGGCAGCGCCGCTCGTAGGCCCGGTCGATGACCCGGGCCACCTTCTCGCCGACCACCGAACCCATGGAGCCGCCCATGAACTCGAAGGCGAAGGTGCCGAGCGAGACGGGCTGGCCGGTGATGGTGCCCACCCCGGAGATGAAGGCGTCGCGCAGGCCGGTGGCCTTGTAGGTGCTCTTCAGGCGGTCCCGGTACTTCTTGGCGTCGGTGAAGCCGAGGGGGTCCTCGGGGATGAGCTCGGTGTCGAGCTCCTCGAAGGTGTCGGGGTCGAGCACCATCTCCAGGCGGCGGCGCGCCGGCAGGGCGTCGTGGTGGCCGCAGCCCGGGCAGACGTTCCAGTTGCCCTCCCACTCCTGCGTGTAGATCACCTCGCCGCACCCGGCGCACTTGGTCCACAGCCCCTCGCCCTTCTTGGCGGGGACCGGTCCGGTGGCCTTGTCCATCGTCGGTTGCGCCTTCAGGGTCTGTCGCTTCGAGAACCAGGCCATGTTCACCTTTGCCGTCGCCGGATCGTCAGAACGCGATCTCGTCGCCGTCTTCGAGCACCGTGACTCCGCGGAGCCCGAGCTCCGCGAGCTCCGCCTCGAGCTCGGCCCGGAAGGCCGGCTTGAGGTGGTACAGATATACGGGAACGTCGTCCCGTTCCACCTTGGCCAGCTCGCCGACGAGCGCGCGGGGCGTGAGGTGCCCCGATCGATCGGCGAGTCGCTGCATCCGGCTGGGGAAGGAGAGCTCGACGAGGATCGCCCCGAGGCCCCGGGCGCGGTTCACCTCCCGCCAGAAGGCGGTGGTGGGCCCGGTGTCGCCTGAGATGGCGAAGGCCGCTGCGCCGCGCCGCACCACGAACCCCGACGACTCGACCGGGTGGCGGACCTTCACCGCGGAGACGCCGTAGGCGCCGATCCGGAACGGGACGCCGTACGCGAACGGGGCAAGGCGCACCACGGGGCTGTGGGCGCTGGGGATGCGGGTGAAGTCCGGCCAGAGCCTCCCGTTGAAGAGGCTGCGGCGGAGGGTCTCGGTGGCGCCCGGGGAGGCGTGGACCGTGACCGGGCGGCGTCGGCGCCCCACCATGAGGTCGGCCAGCAGCGGGACGTCCTTCACGTGGTCGAGGTGGGCGTGGGTGACGAGGACGTGATCCACGCGGTCGAGCTCGGCGAGGTCGAGGCGCGAGGTGAGCGCGCCCGCGTCGAGCGCCAGCCGCCCGTCCACCAGGAAGCAGGTGCTGCCGTGGCCGCGCAGCTCGCCCCCGGAGGCCCCCAGGACCCGGATCCTCACTGGTGCGTCCCGGGTCGGGAGTCGAGCTGCAGGAGGTCGAGGAAGTGGCGGAGCCGGTCGGGGTCGGGGACGGTCCAGGCACCCTCCGAGCCGACCAGGAGCCCGGTGCGTTCCAGGGTGCGCAGCACGTCGGCCGCCTGCTTCGCGTCCACGTCGAGCCTGCTGGCCAGATCCTCGGGCGAGAGCGCCAGGGGCGCCTCGGGGTGGCGGGACGCCTCGCCGCTGACGAAGTGGACCACCCGGGCCCGGGCGTCGCGGAGGAGCAGGTTCTCGATCTGCCGGTCGGCCTCGGCCAGCCGCCCCGCCATCTTCTTGATCATGCGCACCGCGATCTCCGAGCTGGCGCGCACCATGGTCTCGAAGGTCCGGGCGTCCACGACGAGCAGCAGGCAGTCCTCGACGCAGGTGGCGGTGGCCGAGCGCGGGGCGCCGTTCAGGATCGACATCTCCCCGAGGAACTCGCCCTGCCCGAGCGTGGAGAGGACCTTCTCGACGGCGCCGACCCGGGCCGAGATGGAGACCTTTCCGCGGTTCACGACGTACATGTCGCCGCCCGGGTCCCCCTCGCGGAAGAGCACCGTGCCGCGCGGAAACTCGCGGCCGAAGCGCCGCATCAGATCTCCCGGGTCCACGGACGGTCCTTAGCCGACGGCGCTCCGCGGTGTCAACGCGCGCGTGCCACGGCCGGTGACGCCTTGCGGCATCGCCGCGCATCCGGTAAGGGGGGGCGCATGGCCACGACCTATCGCGACGCCGGCGTCGACATCGACGAGGGCGATCGGCTCGTCGACCTCATCAAGCCCCTGGCGGGCCCCACCATGCGCCCCGAGGTGCTCGCCGGCATCGGCGGGTTCGGCGGGCTCTTCGCCCTCGACGTGAAGAAGTACCGGGACCCGGTGCTGGTCTCGGGCACCGACGGGGTGGGCACCAAGCTCAAGCTGGCGTTCCTCACCGGCCGCCACGACACCGTGGGCATCGACCTGGTCGCCATGTCGGTGAACGACGTGGCCGTGACCGGCGCCGAGCCGCTCTTCTTCCTCGACTACTTCGCCACCGGGAAGCTGCGCGCCGAGGAGGCCGCACAGGTGGTGAAGGGCATCGCCGAGGGGTGCCGCCAGGCCGGCTGCGCCCTCATCGGCGGCGAGACCGCCGAGCTGCCCGGCTTCTACGCCGACGGCGAGTACGACCTGGCCGGGTTCGCCGTCGGGGTGGTGGAGCGGGACCGGATCCTCGACGGCCGGAAGGTCCGCCCCGGCGACGCCCTGCTCGGCGTGGCCTCCACCGGCCTCCACTCCAACGGCTACTCGCTGGCCCGCAAGGTGCTGCTCGATCGCCACGCCCTCTCCGACCGGCCTCCCGAGCTCTCCGGCCGGACCGTCGGCGAGGCGCTCCTCGAGCCCACCCGGATCTACGCCAAGGACATCCTGGCGCTGCTCGAGGGAACGCCGGTCCACGCCGTGGCCCACATCACCGGCGGCGGCCTCCCGGGGAACGCACCCCGCAACCTGCCCGACGGGACCCGCGCGGTGATCCGCGCCGGAAGCTGGCCCGTCCCCGCCATCTTCGGCCTCATCGAGCGGGAGGGCGCCGTTCCCCGCGACGAGATGTACCGGACCTTCAACATGGGGCTGGGGCTGGTGATCGCGCTGCCGGCCGCCTCCGCCGAGGCGGCCCGCGCCGTGCTGGCCGCGCGCGGCCTCTCGAGCTGGGTGGTGGGAACCGTCGAGCCGGGCGCCGGCGAGGCCACCTGCGAGGTGGTCGGGTGATCCGGGTCGGCGTCCTCGCCTCCGGATCGGGCTCGAACCTCCAGGCGATCCTCGACGCCGCGCGGGTCGGGCGCATCGACGTCACGGTCGCCGTGGTGGTCTGCAACGTGCCGGGGGCTCGCGCGCTGGAGCGGGCGCGGGTGGCCGGGGTTCCCGCCGAGCTCCTTCCGTCGAAGGGCGTCCCCGACCGGGAGGCCTACGACCGGGAGGTGGTGGAGAGGCTGCTCGCCCACCACGTGGACCTGGTCTGCCTGGCCGGCTGGATGCGCATCGTCACCCCCGCGTTCCTCGGGGCCTTCGCCCCCTCGCCGGAGAGCCACGGCTGCCCGCGCGTGATGAACGTGCACCCGGCGCTCTTGCCGAGCTTCCCGGGGCTCCACGCCCAGCGCCAGGCGCTCGACTACGGGGTGCGCTTCACCGGCTGCACGGTCCACTTCGTGGACTCCGGCACCGACACCGGACCGGTCATCGTCCAGGCCGCCGTCCCGGTGCTGCCCGGCGACGACGAGTCCACCCTCTCGGCCCGGATCCTCGTCGAGGAGCACCGCGTCTACCCGCTCGCCGTGCAGTGGTTCGCCGAGGGGCGGCTCTCCCTGGACGGCCGAAGGGTCGTGCTCCGCGACGCGGCCGCTCCCCTGATGGACGGCGTCGTGAACCCCTCCCAGGATCGCTGACCCGCCTTGTCCGCCAACACCCGATCGCCCGCCGCCCCCCGCGCCGCCACGGTCCGGCGCGCCTACGACGTCTGCGTGATCGGGGCGCAACTGGGAGGGGTCGCCGCCGGGGCGCTGCTGGCCCGCCGCGGCTACCGGGTCCTCCACGTCGACCACGAGGGGATCGGCACGGGCTACGAGGACGGTGGCTGGAGGATCCCCTGGGGCCCGGCCATCGTCCCGGCCCTGCGATCCCACCCGGCGGCCGAGGCCGTCCTGGTCGAGCTCGGGCTCGCCACCGACGCCGTGCGCCTCCTCGAGCCGGCCCGCCCCGCGCTCCAGATCCTGCTCCCGCGCCACCGCGTGGACCTCCCCGCCTCGAAGGGGGAGCGCATCGCCGAGCTGCGCCGGGAGTGGCCGGACGACGCGCCCCGCCTCGACGCGGCGCTCTCGGCCGCGCGCGCCGCCTTCGACGCCGAGCAGCCGCTCCTGGCCGCCTTCCCGCCGGTTCCCCCGCGCGGCCTCGTCGAACGCTTCCGGCTCCACCGCGCCAGGAAGCTCTCCCCCACCGGCGGCGCGCGGGCGCCGGACCCGCTCGCCGACCTGGGAGAGCACCCGCTCGCCTCGGCCCTCCGCGCCGCCTGGCCGTTCCTCGCCTTCCTCGACGGCCCACCCTCCCCGCTGGGGCTGGCCCGCACGCTGGGGGGCGCGCTGCAGGGCACGCTCCGCACGGCCGGAGGGGACGCCGCCATCGCCGCGCTGCTGCGCCGGCGCATCGCCGAGTCGCGCGGCGAGCTGCTCGGCGGCGAGGGGGAGCCCACACCGGTCACCGGCCTGGAGCTCGAGGGCGGGAAGGCCACGACACTGAAGGTGAAGGGAGGCGAGGCCCGCTACGCCGCCCGGGCCTTCCTCTACGCCGGGGAGGTCTCCGCGCTCCCGGCGCTCACCGGGAAGCCCGAGCGGCTGGAACGCTGGCTCGCCCCGGCCACCCCGTCGGGCCGGCTCGTCTCCCTGGCCTGGGTCCTGCGGGGCGACGCGCTGCCCGCGCCCCTCGGGGATCTCGCGCTGGCGATCGGGACGGACGGCGCCGCGGTCCTCCTCCAGGCGCTCCCCGCCCTCCGCGCCGGCCCGAAGGGGCCGGACGCCAGCCCGACCGAGCGGGTCCTCGTCGCCGCCACGCCGGTGCGGGGCCCCGGGGAGACCGCCGCCTGGGCCGTCGAGCGGATCCGCCGGACCGTGGCCGAGCACCTGCCGTTCCTCGACCGCGCCACCGTGCACGCATCCGACCCGGGCGACCGGCCCGGGGCGCGCGCCTTCCACCCCCTCTTCTCGATCCGCCCCGACCGGGCCCTGGGCATCGGAGGGGTCACCACGGTCTCCCCGATCGGCAACCTCTTCCTGGCCGGACGCGAGGTGGTCCCCGGGCTGGGCGCCGAGGGGCAGTTCCACTCGGCCTGGCAGGCCGCCGCGGCGATCGAACGGCACCTCGGAGCGAAGAACCGGCCGAAGTGACTTGACGTGGGGCCCCGTCCCGCGTAAGAACCCGCCCCCAATGGCACGTCGATGCGACATCTGTGGGAAGGGGCCGCTCGTCGGCAACAACGTCTCCCACGCGAACAACAAGACCAAGACCCGCTCGCTCCCGAACCTCCGCTCCGTTCGGGCGACGGTGGACGGAACCGTCCGCCACGTCCGCATCTGCACCCGTTGCCTCAAGGCCGGCCGCGTCGTGAAGGCGCCGCACCACGGTGCGCGGGCTGCGGCACGGGCCTGATTCCGGATCCGAAGGGTGAGGCGGCTCCCGGTGACGGGGGAACGCTCGACCTGCGCCGTTCGCTCGCCCTGCTTCGCGGGCGGAAGCGGCTCGACCTGCTCCTCGACCAGCCCGACCCCCAGGCGGTCGTGCGGTCGCTCCCCGCCGACGAGCTCTACCACTCCATCCAGGAAGCCGGCCTCACCGACGCCTCGGACGTGGTCCAGCTCGCCTCGCCCGAGCAGTTCCGCACCTTCGTGGACCTCGACGCCTGGCGTGGCGACGAGGTGGACCCGCTGCGCCTGGTCCCCTGGCTGCGGGTCGCCCGCGGCGCCCACTCCGGCGCCGACCGCGAGGCCGACCTCACCGCCTGGCGCGAGAAGCTCGCCGCCCTCGACCCCGAGCTGGTGAGCCTGCTGCTTCGCTCGGCGCTCCGGATCCACGACCTCGAGGAGGACGAGGACCCGGACTTCGAGAGCGAGCGGTTCATGCGGACGGCGGAGGGGCGCTACATCGTGGAGTTCCTGCCCGACGGCGCAGACTACGTCTCGGTGCGCCGGCTCGTGGACGACCTCTACGAGCGCGATGCATTCATGGCCGGCCGGGTCCTCTCGGCGGTCCGCTGGGAGCTGGTGAGCGATCTCGAGGAGCAGGCGCTCCGCTGGCGGGAAGGCCGGCTCGCCGATCTCGGCTACCCCACCTTCGAGGAGGCCCTCTCCTGGTTCGCCCGACCGGCGGCGCGCGGGAACGCCCCCGCCGGCCTGGCCGAGCGGCCGCCCGGGTTCTGGCTCGCCTCCTTCCGCCGCGAGACCCTCCTGGACCGCGCCGCGGCAGGGCTGCCCGCCGCGGCCCTCCCCCGCTTCGAGAGCGAGGCGCTCGCCGCCGCCAACGCGGCCATCGTCGCCGACCGGGTGGACCCCTCCGACCCCGAGGCGGTCCGCACGGCGGTCGAGTCGGCGCGGACGCTCCTCGAGCTGGGGCTCGAGTCCGTCTCCGGAGGCGACGTGGACGCAGCCACCCTGGCGCTCTCCTCGACGCCGCTCAAGTCGATCTTCCAGCGCGGCTTCGGCCGGCTCCTCGAGCTTCGCTGGAGGGCGGAGCGCATCCGCAAGGAGGCCGCCGCGGCCGGACCGCTCCCCGCGCTCGACTCCCCGGTCGGCGAGGCCTTCGCCGCGGTCCAGCGCCGCCGTCCCCGCTTCTTCCCGGGGCTCGAGCGGCCCGGCGAGGAGTGGGGCTCGGTGACCGCCGGGGCCTTCGTGGAACGCCCGTTTCGCTCCGCGAACGAGGTGGAACGCACCGCATCCGCCCTCGGCGACGCCGAGGGGCTCCTCGCCCTGGGGCGCTCCCTCGGGCTCGCGCCGTCCGCTGGGCCGAACCCGCCCTCGCTCGCCGCCCTCTACCTCACCGCGCTGGCCAACGAGCGGCTGGGGCGCGCCTTCTCGCCGGCGCCGCTCCTCCGCACGGAGATCCCCGCCGCCACCCGGGCCCTCGAGCGCATCGAGGATCCCCGGCTCTCCGGCGCCGGGGCTCCTGGCGCGCTCCTCCTCGTCATGGCCCGGAACCGCGCCGCCGAGCTCGCGCCGGTCCGGGTGGGCGAGGAGCCGCCTCCCGGCTCGATCGCCGCGGTGCTGGTCTCCGGGTAGGCCCCCCCGCCCTCGGAGCGCCGCCCGTCATGCCGGGCGCGCTCCCTCGACGAAGGTGGCCTCGCGCGCCCAGCGGAAGGCCTGGTCGATCTGCTCGTCGGCCAGCACCCCGTCGCGGCGCAGCATCTCCACCTCGCGCCGCAAGTCGGTGTCGAGCAGGTACGGGCCGTCGGTGTTGATGGTGAAGCGCACCCCGGCGCGCCAGAGCTTCTGGAGCACCTCGCGCATCTCCGCCGTCCCCGAGACGGCGCGGGTGGCCAGGTTCGACGTCGGGCAGATCTCGAGCGTCACGCCCCTCTCCCGCAGGAGCGCCATCACGCTCTCGTCCTGCGCGGCCCGGATGCCGTGGCCGATCCGGTCGGGCTCGAGCTGCTCCACCACGGCCCGGACCCCCTCCGCGCCGGTGCCGGCGGTCTCGCCGGTGTGCACGGTGGTCCTGAGGCCCGCCTTGCGGGCGTGGGCGAAGAGCGCGCGGTACTTCCCCACCGCCGCCGGGTCGAGCTCGAGCGCGTTGCGCTCGGTTCCGGCCAGGTCGATCCCCACCACGCCCCGCTTCTGGTAGCGGATGGCCTTCTCCACGATGATCTCGTTCAGGTGGGGCTCGAACTCGCGGGCCAGGCAGAAGATGAGGCCGGCCTGCACGCCGTACTCGAGCACCCCCCGGTCCATCCCGCGGAGCGCGGCATGGATGATGTGGTCGAGGTCCCGCTCGCCGCCCTGGTTGCGCTTCATGGGGTTGAAGCGCAGCTCGATCAGGTTCACGCGGGAGGAGCGGTACTCCTTCCCGATGATCTCGTGGACGCTGCGCTCCATGGCCTGGGGCGACGACTGGATGCGCTCCGTCCACTGGTGGAGCACGGCCAGGTACTCGTCGAGCGACTTCACCTTCCCGGGGCGTGCGGAGACCAGTTCCCGGAACTCCCAGTAGTCGGCCACCGGGAGCTTCAAGCCCTGCTCGTGCGCGATGGACCAGAGGGTGTGGGGCGCCGCCGCCCCTCCCACGTGGATGTGGAGGTCGGAGAGGTCCCGCGTCACGACGGCCGACCGCGCGACCCGGTCAATGCTCTGCCTCGTCGGGCGCAGCGTCGCCCGCCGCGCCGAGCCCGAGCCCGCAGTCGGGGCACTCGGCGGCGCTGCCGGCCGGCGTGAAGCGGTGTCCGCAGGCCGGGCACTGGATCTCGCCCCCCGCGTCGAGGTCCACGCCGCGCAGCCCGCGCTCCGCCGCCTCCCGCGCCCCGGTCTCGACCAGGAGGTCGGCCCATTCGGCCCGCAGGGCCGCCTGGGCGGCCTCCACCTCGGCCGCGGGGACGTAGAGGTTCCAGAGCGGATGCTGCTTCTGCTCGGGCCGCCCGGGCGGAACCTGCTCCATTCCCGGGGAGAGCCCCTCGCCCTCGAGGGCCTCCATCATCTCCTTCACCGATGCGTAGCCGGACCGCGAGAGCAACCTCAGCCCTTCCCCCTCCGCGGCGCAGGTCACGCAGGTCCCGGCGTCGTCGAGCGGGGTGTTGCACTTCGGACATCCGGCCACGGCCATGGTGCTCCTCCTCGGTCGCCGGATGTTCGCCCTCCCCGGCGCTCCCACGGCTATACTCCCACGCCTCATGATCATCGACGGAAAACAGGTTGCCGCGAAGGTCCGCGCCGAGGTCGCAGACCTCGTGCGGGAGATGACCCGGCAGGGACTCGTGCCCGGGCTGACCGTGGTCCGCGTCGGGGACGACCCGGCCTCGGCGGTCTACGTCCGGGGGAAGCGAAAGGCCTGCGAGGAGGTGGGGATGCGCTCGGTGGAGCACCATCTCCCGGCCACCGTGGGGGAGGTCGAGCTCCTCGACCTCATCGCCCGCCTGAACGGCGACCCCGAGACCCACGGCATCCTGGTGCAGCTCCCGCTGCCGAAGCAGATCGACGAGTCGAAGGTGCTCGACGCCATCTCGCCGGCCAAGGACGCCGACGGCTTCCACCCCGTGAACGTGGGAGCGCTCTGGCTCGGGAAGCCCGCCCCCCGCCCGTGCACCCCGGCCGGGGTGATGCGGCTCCTCGACGAGGCGGGCGTCGATCCCAAGGGGAAGCGGGCGCTCGTCATCGGCCGCTCCCACATCGTCGGCAAGCCCATGGCGGCCATGCTCCTCGACCGCCACGCCACGGTGACGGTGGCCCACTCCCGGACCGAGGACCTGGCCGGCGAGGTGGGCCGCGCAGACATCCTGGTGGCCGCCATCGGCAAGGCCGAGATGGTCAAGGGCGCCTGGGTGAAGCCGGGCTCCGTGGTCATCGACGTGGGGATGAACCGGAAGGCCGACGGGAAGCTCTGCGGCGACGTCGAGTTCGTCGAGGCCGAGAAGCGGGCCGGGGCGATCACCCCCGTGCCCGGCGGCGTCGGCCCGATGACCATCGCCATGCTGCTCGTGAACACCCTCGCGCTTGCCCGCCGGGCGCGATGAGGTTCGTGGTCGCCGCGGCGCTCGTCCTGGCTGCGGCCTGCACGCAGGGGTCCGACTTCGTGCTTCGCCCGGAGCCGCTCGGCCCCGCGCCCGCCCCGGCCACGGTGGTCTTCCGGGCCATCCACATCGCGGACTTCGGCGACGACACCCGCCTGCAGGGCAAGGTGGCCGAGGCCATGGCGGCCACCGCGCGCGCGCTGCCGGTGGATCTCGTCCTCCACCCCGGGGACAACGTCTACGAGTGCGGCCCCGACCCGATGCTGCCCGGGGCGGAGCGGTGCGCGTTCGGCCCCGACCAGAACGCCGTTGCGCCCGGCTACGTGCCGCCGAGGGATCCGTCCTTCGAGAACCTCTTCGAGAGGCCGCTCGCCGGCGTGGTGCGCGATGGCAAGCCGGTCCCGGTGCTCCTCACCCTGGGAAACCACGACGTGGCGGCAATGGGTACCTGCGCCTCCGGGGGCGAGGCGCGGGTGATCGCCCGGCGGCGCGCCTGCCTGGAGGTGGCCCACCGGTCGCCGAGCTGGTCCATGCCGGGCCGCCACTGGGTCGAGGACCGTGGACCGGTGCGGTTCATCGGCATCGACTCCAACCTCATCAAGCGCGACTACGGCGGCTTCTCCTTCGATGACGAGGTCGCCTTCGTGACCGAGGCCGCGCGCCCTTGCAAGGAGCGGCTCTGCTTCATCGTCTCCCATCACCCGAGCGCCTCGGCCGGGGAGCACCGCGCCGACGCGACGCCCGAATACCTGGCCCGGGTGAAGCGCATCGAGGAGGCGGCCGGCCCCGTCGCCGGCTGGATGGCCGGCCACGAGCACCAGCTCGAGCACCTCCGGGCTCCCTCCGGCTACGACGTCTTCATCGCGGCCAGCGGTTCCCGCGACCGTCCGGGCGAACGGTTCACCGCCGTCTCCGTGCCCGGCGCCCGCCTCCTCTTCGCCACCACCCGGCCCGGCTTCGGGCTCCTCGAGGTGGCGGCCGGCGGCGGCTGGGCCTACCGCTTCCTCGACCAGTCGGGCAAGAACATCCAGTGCTGCACGGCCCCTGCACGGGGGGCCTGCACGCCGGTGACCTGCCCTCCATGATGCCTTGACCCTCGGGGGGCGGCCGATACAATCCCGCCGCCCTCCCCTACCCCGGTGGCCCAGATGGCGAAGCGCACCCCGCTCCACGACGTACACGTGCAATCCGGCGCCCGGATGGTCGAGTTCGCCGGCTGGGACATGCCGGTCCAGTACTCGGGCGTCCTCGACGAGCACGAGGCGGTGCGCACCCGCGCCGGCCTCTTCGACGTCTCCCACATGGGCGAGGTGGTCTTCCGCGGGCCCAAGGCGCTCGAGGCGCTCAACCGGGTCTTCACGAACGACCTCTCCCGCGTGGCCGACGGCCAGGCCCAGTACGGCTGCCTGTGCCGCGAGGACGGCGGCATCGTCGACGACGTCGTGATCTACCGTCGCTCGGCCGAGGACCTCCTGGTCTGCGTGAACGCCGGGAACCGCCAGAAGGACTTCGAATGGCTGCGCGACCACGCCGGCGGCGCGCAGGTGGCCAACGAATCGGACGACTGGGTCCAGCTGGCCCTGCAGGGGCCCCGGGCCCAGGCCATCCTCACGCCCCTCACCGGCGCCGACCTGGCGAAGCTCGCGACCTTCCACTTCGTGGAAGGCGACGTGGCGGGCGTGCCCTGCACCATCGCCCGCACCGGCTACACCGGCGAGGACGGGTTCGAGCTCTTCTGCCGCCCGGCGCTGGGCGTGAAGCTCTGGAAGGCGCTCATGGAGGCCGGGAAGGCCGAGGGGCTGGTCCCGGCCGGCCTGGGCGCCCGCGACACGCTGCGGCTCGAGGTGGCCTACCGGCTCTACGGCAACGACATGGACGACGCCACCACCCCGCTCGAGGCCGGCCTGGGCTGGGTGGTCAAGCTCGACAAGGGCGACTTCATCGGCCGCGACGCCCTGCTCCGCCAGAAGGCGGCCGGCCTGCCCCGCAAGCTGGTGGGCTTCGTCCTCACCGATCCGGGCATCGCCCGCCACGGCTTCGACGTGCTCCACGACGGCAAGAAGGTCGGGGTGGTGGCCAGCGGCACCAAGTCACCTACCGTGAAAACCTCCATCGGGCTGGCCTTCGTCCCGCCCGCGCTGGCCGCGGAGGGCTCCAGCTTCGCGGTGGACATCCGGGGCCGGCCCGCTGCTGCACAGGTTGTGAAGACGCCCTTCTACACGAGGAAATGACCATGAACTTTCCCGAGGATCTGAAGTACACCCGCGATCACGAGTGGGCCCGCATCCAGGGCGCCAAGGTCACTGTGGGCATCACCGACTTCGCCCAGGACCAGCTGGGGGACGTGGTCTACGTCGAGCTCCCCGATGTCGGCGACGTGATCAAGAAGGGCGAGACCTTCGGCGTGGTCGAGTCCACCAAGGCCGTCTCCGACCTCTTCGCCCCGATCACCGGCAAGGTGATCGAGGTGAACGGACCGCTCGTCGACGCCCCGGAGACCGTCAACGAGGACCCCTACGAGGAGGGCTGGATGATCGTCGTGGAGGCCTCCGACCCGAAGGAGCTCGCCGAGCTCCTGGATGCCGCCGCCTACCGGAAGTTCGTCGAGGAAGAGCAGGAGTAGACCTTGCGCTACCATCCCCACACCCCTGGTGACGTCCGGCGGATGCTGGACGTCTGCGGGGTGTCGTCCGTCTCCGAGCTGTTCCGCTCCATCCCCGAGGGGCTCCGCCTGGCGAGGCCGCTCGACGTCCCGGCCGCGACCGACGAGGTGTCGCTCCTCTCCGAGTTCCAGCGCCTCGCGGCGCGGAACCGGACCGAGCACCCGCCCTTCGTCGGGGCCGGCGCCTACGCGCACCACGTCCCGCCGGTGGTGGACCAGTTGCTCCTGCGGGGCGAGTTCTTCACGGCCTACACCCCGTACCAGCCGGAGATCGCCCAGGGCACGCTGCAGGCCCTCTTCGAGTGGCAGACCTTCGTGACCCTGCTGACCGGGCTCGAGATCTCCAACGCCTCCATGTACGACGGCGCCTCGGCGACGGCCGAGGCGGTCCTGCTCGCCACCCGGACCACCAGCCGCGACAAGGTGGTGGTGAGCGCCGCGCTCCACCCCGAGTACCGCAAGGTGCTCGCCACCTACCTGGCCTCCACCGGCGACGAGATCGTCACCGTCCCCCACGGCGCCGACGGCCGCACCGATCTGGCCGCGCTCGACGCGGTGGTGGACGACCGGACGGCCGCGGTGGTCGTCGGCTACCCCAACTTCTTCGGCGTGATCGACGCGCTGCCCGAGGCCGCGGCCATCGCGAAGCGCGCTGGGGCGCTCTGCGTCTCGGTCACCTCCGAGGCGGTCTCGCTCGGCCTCCTCCAGGCCCCCGGCGCCCTGGGCGCCGACGTGGCGGTGGGAACGCTGCAGAGCTTCGGCAACGGCCTCAACTTCGGGGGGCCGGCGCCGGGATTCCTGGCCATCCGCGAGGGGCTCGTCCGGCAGATGCCGGGCCGGGTGGCCGGCGCCACCGTGGACCGCAACGGTCGCCGCGGCTTCGTCCTCACCCTCTCCACCCGCGAGCAGCACATCCGGCGCGAGAAGGCCACGTCCAACATCTGCACCAACGCCGGGCTGGCGGCGCTCGCCGCCACCATCCACCTCTCGCTGCTCGGGAAGTCCGGGCTGGCACACCTGGCCCGCCTGAACCACGCCCGGGGCAGGCAGCTCCGCGACGCCATGAAGAAGGCCGGGTTCGGACCGTGCTTCTCCGGACCGACGTTCAACGAGGCCGCCTTCGAGGTCGGCGACGCCGCCGCCGTCGTGGAGCGGCTGGCCAGGAAGGGCATCGCCGCCGGCGTCCCGCTCTCCCGCTGGTATCCCGAGCCCGGGATGAAGGGCGCGCTCCTCAGCGTCGCCACCGAGTTGCACACTCCCGAGCTCATCGAGCTCTTCGCGCAGTCGGTGAGGGGATAGACATGGCCAACCCGACCGGCTGGAAGCCCAGCATGGAGAAGGGCGCCGGCAGCGGCGCCGACGCCCAGGAGACGGGGCTCATGGGCGCCACCCGCGGACTGGCCGTGGAGGAGCCGCTGGTGTTCGAGCAGGGCTCTCCCGGCCGCAGCGCGGTCTCGTTGCCACCCGTGCCCGAAGGCTTCGACCCGGCCGCCGGGATCCCGGCCGGGCTGCTCCGCGGCGAGATCGCCGGGATGCCCGAGATGGCCGAGCTGGAGGTGGTCCGTCACTTCACCCGGCTCTCCCAGTGGAACTGGGGCATCGACACCGGGTTCTACCCGCTGGGCTCCTGCACCATGAAGTACAACCCCAAGTCGAGCGAGGCCCTGGCGCGCCTCCCCGGCTTCTCCGGCGCCCACCCGCTGCTCCCCGGCTCGATGAGCCAGGGGGCGCTCGAGCTCATCTGGAAGCTGGAGCGCGCCCTCTCCGAGATCGCCGGCTTCCCGGCCTCCGTCATGTCGCCGGCCGCCGGCGCGCAGGGCGAGCTCTGCGGCCTCATGATGATCCGCGCGTACCACGTGGCCCGGGGCAATCCGCGCCACAAGGTGCTCATCCCCGACACGGCCCACGGGACCAACCCGGCCTCGGCGGCCTTCAACGGCTACTCCACTGTGACCCTGGAGAGCGGCCCCGACGGCCGTCTCCATCCGGAGACGGTGGCGAAGGCGATGGACGAGGACGTCGCCGCCATCATGATCACGAACCCCAACACCCTGGGGATCTTCGAGAGCCACATCGCCGAGATCGCCGCCATCGTGCACGCCAGGGGCGGCCTGGTGTACGGCGACGGCGCGAACTTCAACGCGCTCCTGGGCGTGGCCCGCCCCGGCGACATGGGGTTCGACGTCATGCAGTACAACCTGCACAAGACCTTCGCCACGCCCCACGGCGGCGGGGGCCCCGGCTCCGGTCCGGTGGGCGTGGTCGATGCGCTCGTGCCCTTCATGCCGCTTCCGGTGGTGGTGAAGGAGGGCGAGACCTACCGGCTCGTCACCGACCCGGCCGAGCGGCCCCGGACCATCGGGAAGATCCGCGAGTTCTGGGGCAACATGGGCATGTTCGTCCGCGCCTGGGCGCTCATCCGCGAGCTCGGTCCCGAGGGGCTGCGGCGCGTGGGCGAGCTGGCCGTGCTGAACGCCAACTACGTCCGCGCCGAGCTCAAGGGGCACTTCAACCTGCCCTACGAGACCGAGACCCTCCACGAGGTGGTCTTCGACGACAAGCTCCAGAAGGACGCCGGCGTCTCCACCATGGACCTGGCCAAGCGGCTCATCGACCACGGCTCGCATCCGCCCACGGTCTACTTCCCGCTGGTCGTCCACGGGGCCATCATGATCGAGCCCACCGAGACCGAGTCGAAGGAGACGCTCGACCAGTTCGTCGCGGCCATGCGCGCCATCGCCGCCGAGGCGAAGACCGACCCCGAGGCGCTCAAGGCGGCGCCCCGGAAGACCGTGCGTGCCCGGCTCGACGAGACCCGTGCCGCACGCAAGCCGGTCCTGCGCTGGACTCCGGGGATGAAGGTCGAATAGCTCGCACTTCGCCATTCCCCCGAACCGCATGGAAGAGCCCTGTTCGTTGGGGGTTTTTCCCCTTTTTCTGGTCGGGGGGCCTGGACGGCTCGCTTTTTTGTGGCAGGCTGTCGAACGCCATGGAGGCAACCCGGGCTCCCGCACCGGCGGGGTCCCGCACCAGGAGAGCGCGAACATGAAGAGGATCATCGGTGCAATGGCGTTGGCGGCGGGGATCTCGCTCGCGTGCCCGGCGGAGGCCCAGGTCTCCATCGACCTCAAGGTGGGATACGAGATCCCGACGGGTGACTCCACCTCGCTCGGGGGCATTACAGAATACTTCGGACCGATGAACCACATCTGGTCCGGGGCGATCCCGATCGGGGTGGCGGGGCGCTACCGCTTCTCCCCCTCCTTCTCCGCCGGCGTTTACTTCCAGTACAACCCGGCCTTCGTCGCCTCGTTTTCCTGCTCGACCGGGTTGACGTGCTCCGGATACAACATGCGGATCGGAGTCGAGGCCGTGTACGGGTTTCTTCCCGAGCGCTTCCTGAACCCCTGGGTGAGCCTTGGCACGGGCTGGCAGTGGACCCACGCGTCGATCTCGGATGGCGTCCAGTCGAACGCCTTCACGTTGAGCGGCTGGGAGTACTTCAATGTCCAGGTCGGGCTCGACTTCAACCTGTCGAAGATGTTCGCCGTCGGCCCGTACGTCGGGTACTTCGGCGGGCAGTACACGAGCAAGACGGCCGACATCTCCGGCGTCAACGAGAGTGGGTCCATCGACTCCGAGTTCCGGGCCTTCCACGGCTGGATCCAGTTCGGGGCCAAGGGAACCGTGAACCTGTAGCCCACCAGATTTCTGGATAGCGGCGCGATTCCTGGCACGCTGTCGGGATTCGGATCGGATTCGACCGGGAGATCGACATGAAGATGACGGTGCGCGCGGTGGCGGCTGCGTTGGGGCTGGCTCTCGCTCCCTCGGCCATGGCCCAGGTGGCGCTGGATCTCAAGCTGGGGTACGGGATTCCGATGGGGACCGTCTGGGCGGCGAGCCCGTGGAATCCCTCCTGGCCGATGTCGAGGGCCTGGACCGGATCGATCCCCATCGAGGTCGGCGCGCGCTACCGCATCACGCCGGCCATCTCGCTGGGCGCCTACTTCGGGTGGGGGCCGGCGTTCGTGACGTCGACCGGTTTCGACTCCATCGCCGGCAGCTCGGGAAGCGACATGCGGCTGGGGATCCAGCTCGCCTACACCTTCAGCGCCGACCGGGCGATGAGCCCGTGGTTCAGCATCGGCACGGGCTGGGCGTGGACCGGCTACTCGGGGACGAAGGGCGGGCAGAGCGCGTCGATCACCTTGAACGGCTGGGAGTACCTGAACCTCCAGACCGGCCTCGACTTCAACGTGGCGAAGGCCTTCGCGGTCGGACCGTACATCGGGTTCCTGGCCGGGGCCTACTCGAGCATCGTCGCCTCCGGGGCGTCCAATACCGGCCCGGGCGAAAACTGGGGCGGCTCCATCGACCCGGCCGCCCGCTCCTTCCACGGCTGGTTCCAGTTCGGCGTGAAGGGGACGCTGAACCTGTAACCCGTCCCTACTGGCCGGGCCCGCGGAAGAACTTGAAGCCTCCACCGCCGGTGGAGACGTGGAAGCCGAAGGTGAAGCGGATGTCGCCGCGGGCGTCGGCCAGGCCGGGGGGCGGGTTCACGAAGGGCTGCGCCTTCTCGAAGGCGTCGATGGCGGTCTGGTCGAGGAAGTCGAGGCCGCTCGACCGGGCCACCTTGATCTCGGTGATCGTCCCCTGCGGGTTGAGCGTCACCGACAGCACCGTGGTCCGGTCCTTGTTGAAGTAGACGTTCCCGGTCGGATCCCTGACCCGGGCCGCGTCCATCGGGTTCCATACCTCGGCCACGTTCTGCTTCACCCGGTTGAAGAAGCCCGCGAACTTCCACTCGCGCGTGTTGAGGAAGGTGGCGTCTCCGACGTCCACCCCCTCGACGTGGTCGGGAGCCGGGGCGGCGGTGAGCTTGTCGTAGAACGCCGACGAAGGCGTGAGGATGGGCTTTCCGCCCGAGGCGCCGGGCCGGGCCGCGCCCTCGCCCCCGTCCCCGCCCTCGCCCAGCTCCTCGAGCGGGGTCTTCTTGCGGTCGGCGCCCGGGGCGATGGGGGGCTGCTTCGCCTCGATGCGCCCGTCGGGCGAAGTCGCCATGGCGAGCTTGTCCGGGGCCGGCTTCGGCGCCGCATCCGGCATCTTGCCTGGCGCGCCCGCCTTCCGCGTGTCCCCACCGGCCGCGCCCGCGGCCGCATCCCGGGAGGCCTGCTCCGCCTGCGCTCCGGGCGACTGCTCCTTCACCCTGTTCTGGGTGGGTGTCGGCGCGGCCTTCTCGTAGTCGAGCTTGCGGAAGCGGGAGATGGTCTCCTTCTCGACGGTGTTGCTGCTCTCGGCGAGGAAGCGGGTGTCCTTGGGCGGCTTGTCGGTGTTCGTGGGCGCCACGTCCACCACCTGCCCCGGCAGCTGCGGCGGCGGGGGGGGCTGCGGGGCCTGCGCCTGGCCAGGCGGCGGAACCGGGGTCGGGCGTGGCACGGGAGCGGGGCGCGGCGCCGGAGCGGGGGCCTGGGCGGGTGGAGGGGGGCGGCTCCCGTCGGTGATCTGCCGGTTGGCCGACCAGGTGTCCTGGGAGAGGGGCGCCATGGCCACCGAGCGCGGCCCCTCGGCAGCCATCGACTTCAGCTTGGTCCAGTCGGCCTCGACCATCCAGAGGACGAGGGCGTTCAGGAGGAGGGACGCCGCGACGCCGGCCAGCAGTCGCCAGCCGGTCCAGGAGCGGTAGCGCCGACGGCGCAGGCTGGGGCCGAGGTGGTTCATCTCCGGAGGGGGAATCTATAACAGACGCCCCCGGGGTGGGGCTCGCCGGTTCCTACGGAATTCTCAACCGTTGACCCTCCGCCGACGCGGGGACAAGATCCCGCGTCCGTGCCCACCAAACCCTCTCCTCCCGCATCCTCCCTCCCGGGCAGGCCGCGCCACGTCCGGCGCGCGGTCGTGGGGGCGCTGGCGGCCTCGGTGGTCGTCGCCGCCTGGGCGGGGGTGCTCGCATGGGGCAACTCTCCCACCGGCCGCGCCCTCATCCGGGAGCGGGCCGGGAGGGCGCTCGAGAGGCGTCTCGGGCCGGTGGAGATCGGGGATGCCGGCCTCGACCTCCTGCTCCGCGCACGGCTCGCCCCCGTGACCGTGCTGGGGCGGGGCCCCGGCGGACCGGTCCTGAGGGCCGACAGGGTGGTGGTCCGTCCCCGCCTTGGGGCCCTCCTCTCGGGCAGGGTCGAGCCCGCGGCGGTGGCGCTCCGCGGCGTGCGGGCCTGGCCGGGCCGTGAGGGGCGGGAGCTGGGGCCCTTCGACCTCTACGTCGAGCTCGACGGCCGCGACCCGGTGGCGCTCCGGGTGGCGCTCCCGGGTGGCGGGCACCTCGACGCGACCGCGCGGCGAGGCTTGGACGGCTTCGCGTTCCAGCTCGAGGGCGCGGTCACGCTGCCCGACGACCTCCCGGCCGTGGCGGGCGGGCCGGCCTCCGCGCCGGCCTCCGGGCTGCTCACCGTCCGGGGATCGGGCCGGGCAGCGCCGGACGGCGGCCGCGCCGAGGCGGACGTCGTCCTCCGCGCCACCGACCTGACCTTCCACGGAACACGGGTCGGCCCCTCGCCGATCGGCCCCCTGTTCCTGGGCGCATCGGGGCGGGTCGCCTGGAACGGCCCCTCGAGGCGTCTCGTCGTCGAGGGGGGACAGGTCACCCTGGGTGAATCCGGCGAGGTCGCCGCGTCGGTGGAGGGGGAGCTCCTGCTCGGAGGCGACCCCCGCTTCACCGTCTCCGCGCGGGCCACCGCCGTCCCCTGGCGCGCCCTCGTGGAGGCGCTCCCCCCCGACCTCGGTCCTCCCGCGACCGCACCCCGGATCTCCGGGAACCTCTCCGCCCAGGCCTCGGTGGCCGGCCCGCTCTCCCGCCGCGGCGACTGGGCCGTCGAGGTCGAGCTCGACCTCGACGATCTGCGCCGGGCCGCGCGGACCGCCCCTCCCTCCTGGCTCGCCTCCGGGTTCGAGTGGACGCCCATCGACCCCGGTCCGGGCGAGCGCCAGCGCCGCATCGCGGTGGGACCGGGCAACCCCGCCTTCGTCCCCTACCCGGAGATCCCACAGGTGCTGGTGCGGGCCGTCACCGCCAGCGAGGACGGCGGCTTCTTCGGCCACCGCGGCTTCGACTTCCGCGAGATCGCGAACGCCGTCACCGATCGGAGCCGCGTCCGGGGCGCATCGACGATCTCCCAGCAGCTCGCGAAGAACCTGTTCCTGTCGCCGGAGCGGACGCTCGCGCGCAAGGTGCGCGAGGCGCTCGGGACCATCGCCCTCGAGGCCAGCCTCTCGAAGGGGCGGCTCATCGAGATCTACCTGAACATCGCCGAGTGGGGACCGGAGGTCTACGGCGTCGGGGAGGCGGCCCGGTTCTGGTTCGGGAAGGACGCCCGCGCGCTCACCGCACGGGAGTCGGCCTTCCTGGCCACGGTGGTCCCGAGCCCGCGAAGGTTCCACGCGCGGCTCCACCGCTCCGGGATCACGCCCGGGTGGAACGCCCGCATCGACGACGTGCTCACCAAGATGCGGGCGCAGAACCAGCTGACCGACGAAGAACTGGCGGTGGCGCTGGCGGAGCCGCTCGACCCGCTCGTCCGCGAGCACCACGCCGGCCCCGCCGGCGTGGAAGGGGGCGAACCCGAACCTCCCGAGATGGACGAGGAGCAGGGATCCGGCGCGCCCTACTTGTCGCGGTAGGTGATGCGGCCGCGCGTGAGGTCGTACGGGCTCAGCTCCAGCTTGACGCGGTCGCCGGGGATGATGCGGATGTGGAACTTCTTCATCTTGCCGGACGCGTAGGCAAGCACCACGGGGCCGCTGTCGATCTTGACGCGATACATGCCTCCGGCGAGGGCTTCCTCGACGGAGCCCTGAACTTCGATTCCTGCTTCCTTTTCGCTCAATCGCTCTCCTGGTTTCGCAGCCTTATAGCCCGGATGCGCCTGAACCACCCCGGAATTCCGAGGCCGCTCGAAGGCGGGGGCCCCGGGCGACTTGCCCGGATTCCGGGCGGAATATCCCCAATGAACGGGGGCGCGTCAAGCGCGGGCATCGCGGAGAGCGGGCGCTCAGGAGCCGGAGGAGGCGAACTGGGCCAGGAGCAGCCCGGCCAGGCCGGCCACCCAGGCCCCGAGGACGGTGGCCGCGACGTAGGCCGAGGCGAGCCCCCACTGTCCCCGCTGGGCCAGCGCCAGGGTCTCGTGGTTGAACGAGGAGTAGGTGGTGAAGCCGCCCAGCACTCCCACCGCGAGGAAGATCCGGACGTCAGGACCGATCGTCCCGACCTCCAGCCCCAGGTACATGACGGCCGAGATGAAAAAGGAGCCCGAGAGGTTCACCGCCAGCGTCCCCCACGGGAACCCCTGACCCACGGCGGCGACCGCCCAGCTTCCCACGAGGTAGCGTGCGCCGCTTCCGATGGCGCCACCGGCGCAGACGAGCAGGAGCTTCGACATGGGCGGCGCGAAGTCTAGGCTCCCTGGCCGGCGCCCTCAAGGCCCCATCGCGCGGAGGAGCGCCCCGGCGCGCCTCGCCACCTCGTCGCCGCCGGCCTGGAGGTCGGAAAGGTCACCCCGGGCCGCCTCGCGCCTCCCCGTCCCTCCCGTGCCCGCATCGGCGGGAACCGCCAGGAGCGCCTCCGCCCGGGCCAGCCGGACCTGCCGGTCCCCCGGCGAGAGCCGGGCCGCCGCCTCGGCGCAGAGCAGCGCGGTGTAGGGCTCCCCGCGCCGCCGCTCCACCTGCGAAAGCAGCGCCCAGGCCAGCGCGTCGCGCGGGTTGGTCACCACGAGCCCCTCCAGGATGGCGCGGGCCACGGCGAGGTCGCCGCTGGCGGCCTCCCTCGCCGCCAGCGAGGCCACCGCGGCGCCCATCTCCGCGGTGAAGCCCTGGATCTCCGCGAGGGTGCGCCCCGCCTTCAGCTCCTGTGCGGTCGGGATCACGTTCGCCTCCTACCGGACGTTCTGGATGGCCACCATGGTGGTGTCGTGCATGCTCTTCAGGAGGTTCGAGACCAGCGTGAACATCTGGTTCTGCTTCTCGACCAGCCGCTGGATCTCGAGCATCTCGAGCCGCTCGTCGGGCGAACCGGCTTCCCCCTTCTTGGCCGGGGTGGTCGCCTTGGGCGTCGAGGTGGTGGTGGGCTTCGACGTGGTTCCGGTCGTGGTCTTGGTCGGCGTCGCCTTCGCCTTGTCGCCCGTGAGCACGCCGGCCAGGGCGCCGCCCAGGCTCTCCCCGAACTTGAGCGCCGCGGGGGCCAGCACGGGAAGGCCGACGGCCGTCGCCAGCGCGGCCAGCAGCGGGCCCCCCAGCGACTTGAGCGCGCCGCCGAGCAGGTCCTCGAGCCCCCCTATCAGCTTGTCGAAGATGCCGCCCGACGGGAAGATGGCGCGGAGGATGCTCCCCAGGAAGCCCCCGCCCTGGTTCTCCTTCGTCTCCGTGCCCCCCTCGCCGTACTTCGCCTTGTAGTCGTTCATCTTGTCGGTCAGCTGGTCGCCGAGCTTCTTCTGCACCGCGATCATGAAGCGGGAGAGCTTCTCCTCGACGCTGAGCGACGGGTCGGAGAGGAAGGCCCAGTCTCCGGTGGCCTTCACCCCGGACGACGCCGCGCCCGCGACCAGGGCCCCGGCGTAGCCCGCCCCGGATCCCTTCCCGGCGGCCGCGGGCGCCACCAGCCAGGGGGTGGGCGCCGTGGCCCCGACACCCTCGGTGAACCAGGGGAGGAGCGCGGCCACGCCCACCGGCGGCCCCTCCAGGGAGACGGCAGGGCTCCCCGGCGAGCGGATGGCGGCGGGCGAGCGGTCCGATGCAGCCGGATCGTCGGGCGGGACGGTGATGCGCGGAGCGACGGGAGCGGCCTGCGTGGGCGCCATGTGTGGACCTCCTCATCCGGGGTGGAACCTGCGGAGCCTCCCCTCGCACCCGCCGTGCCGCGCCCCCTGGCGCGCATTCCCCCGCCGTTCCGCCCCCGCGTGGTCGCATCCGCGCACACACGGCCGAGGCGCGGACGATTGACCCCACGCCGGCGCGCTCCTACATTCCCCCCGTGCGCTACCTCGGAATCGACCTGGGACGGGCCCGGATCGGGCTCGCCCTCGCCGACGACATCCTCCGCGCGGCCCGGCCGCTCAGGGCCGTCGAGCGGCGCGACGAGACCGCCGACCTGGGCGTCATCGGCGCCGTGGCCGGGGAGTACGAGGTGACCCGGGCCGTGGTGGGGCTGCCCCTCAACATGGACGGGACCGAGGGCGCCTCGGCCCGCATGGCCCGGTCCTTCGCTCCCCGCCTGGCGGCCGCGCTGGGCGTCCCCGTGGACCTCTTCGACGAGCGGCTCTCCACCTTCGAGGCCGAGGATCGGCTGCGCGCGCGCGGGGTCTCCGCCCGGGACATGAAGGCGCTCGTGGACGCCGAGGCCGCGGCGGTGATCCTCCAGGGCTGGCTCGACGAGAGGCCGGCGTGAAGGTCGTCCGGCTCCTCGGCCTCCTGGTCTTCCTGGCCGTGGCCGCCGGAGGCGCCTTCGTCTGGACCACCTGGCGGGAACTGCGCGCCTTCCGCGACACCCCCTTCGGGAGCGGCTCCGAGAAGATCGTCGAGATCGACCCGGGCACCAGCGCCCACGGCGTCATCCGGCGGCTGGCCGAGTCCGGCGTCCTCTCCGACGAGGAGACCGCCTGGCGCTACATGCGGATGTGGAAGCGGGACAAGCGGATGCTCAAGGCCGGCGAGTACGCCTTCAGCGGCCCGCTCCTCCCCGACGACGTGCTCGAGCGCATCTACAAGGGCGAGGTGAAGAGCTGGAAGTTCACCGTTCCGGAGGGGCTGCGCGCCGACGAGATCGCGCCGATCATCGAGAGGGCGTCGCTGGGGCGATCGGCGGAACTGCTCGCCCTCATGCGCGACCCCGACGTCGCTCGGGATCTCGAGCTGCCCTTCCCCTCGATGGAGGGCTTCCTCTTTCCCGACACCTACGCCTTTCCACGGAGCGTGAAGCCCGGGGACCTGCTCGCGGCCATGGTCGCCCGCTACCGCGAGGCCTGGAAGCGGGCCGATGCGCGGCGCCGCCCGGGCGTGACCCTCGACGAGGGGCAGGCGGTGATCCTGGCCTCCATCATCGAGAAGGAGACCGGGAGGGGCGACGAGCGGCAGCGGATCTCCTGCGTCTTCCACAACCGGCTGGCCAGGGGGATGAAGCTCCAGACCGACCCCACCGTCATGTACGCCACCATGCTGCGCAAGGGCGGGCGCTGGTCGAACAACATCACCCGGAAGGACCTCGCTACCCCGCACCCCTACAACACCTACGCCGTGGCCGGCCTGCCCCCGGGCCCCATCGCCAACCCGGGCGAGGCGGCGCTGGTCGCGGCCGTCTCCCCGTCCGACTGCAAGGACCTCTACTTCGTGTCGCGGAACGACGGCAGCCACGTCTTCTGCCCGGATCTCCGCTGCCACCAGGCCGCCGTGCGGGAGTGGCAGGTCGAGTTCTTCCGCGCCCGGAAGGCCGCGCGGGAGAGCGCGAAGGCCCCCGTGGAAACCCCCGCCCCCGCGGAGGCAACGGTCCCGGAGTCGCCGCCCCGCGGCTGACCGCGTTCAGCAGACCGGGACGTCCGGCACCCGGGCGTCCACCCATGCCTTCACCGCCGTCGCACCCAGGATGAGTGCTCCCCCGCCGAGCGCCAGCGCGGACGGTTGCTCGCCGTGGGCGATCCAGGCCCAGACCGGGTTCAAGGCCGGCTCCACGAGCAGGAGGAGCGCCGCGTCGAGCGCGGGGAGCTTTCCCACCCCCGCGGTGAGGAAGACGTAGGCGAGCGCCACCTGGAACACACCCAGGTAGGCGAGCGCCGCCCAGTCGGCCGCCGGGATGAGGGCGGGCGATCTCAGGAAGGGGAGGCAGAGGACCGCGGCGAAGACGTTGCCCATCACCGCCGCGGCCATGGGGGAGGTCCCGGCGTGGCTGGCCATCCAGCGCAGCCCCATGATGGCGAAGGCCCAGGTGACCCCGGAGAGGAGTGCGAGCACGTTGCCGAGGAACGGGTCGGGCGAGGTGCGCCCCGCCGTCCCGGTCCCGATGAAGACGAGGAGGAGGCCCACCGCCACCGGGACCATGATCCAGAGGTCGCTGCGGCTGGCTCGCTCCCGGAGCAGCCATGGGCCGGCCAGGAGCACGTAGAGCGGCGCGGTGGACTGCAGGAAGATGCTCGCGGCCGACGTCGTCAGCTTGTTGGCGGTGACGAAGAGGACGAGCGAGCCGGCGAAGGCCAGCCCCACGGCCGCCCCGCGCCAGGTGTAGCCCCGCCGCGCCGCGGGGATGAGGAGGACGAGCGCCAGCGCCGCGATGGCCGAGCGCACGCCCCCCACCTCGATCCCCGACAGCGTGGTCGCCTTGATGGCCGCGCCCCCGGTGGAGAAGAGCAGCGCGGCGACGACGATCTGCAGGCGGGCGCGGCGGAGGGGAAGCACGCGCGGAGAATCTCCCGGGAGCGCTCCGGCGGCAACCCGCTCGCCCCCGGTTCGCGCACCTTTCCCCAGAGACCCACCCTTCCATCCTCCCCTCGGCCGCTGCTATGTTGCGGCCGACCCGATGATGCCTCCGTCCCGACATCGCCTTCCCGGCGCCGCCGTCCTGGCCGTGGCCGGAACCGCAATGGGCGCCCTCGCCGTCGGGGCGGTGGTGCTCCTGGGATCCGCAGCGGTCGCCGGCCCGGTCCTCCCGGCTCCACCCGTCGCTGCGGTGGTCGCCCCGGCACCCGCGCCTCCCCCGGACGTCACCCGGGCGACCTTGCGCCTGGTGGGGCGGAACCAGCTCCCCAGCCAGGTCCTCGCCTCGCTCGGACTCGAGGGCGCCGAGGCCCAGGCGGTGATGGGGGCCCTCGGCAGCGTGCTCTCCCCCAGGCGCACCCGCCCGGGCGACCAGGTCCGGCTCGAGCGCGCGGTGACGGACGGCTCCTTCCGGTCCCTCTCCTGGCGCCAGGGTCCGGCCGACGAGTACCTGGTCCGGCCCTGCCCCACGGGGCTCTGCGGCGGGAAGCGCGAGGTCGCCATCACCCGCCAGGCGGTCCTGGTCTCGGTCAGCCTCCGGTCGACCGTCTCCGAGGCGCTCCACGCCGCGGGGCACGACACCGCGCTGGTGGCCGCCGCCGCCGACGTCCTCGCCTGGGACGTGGACTTCTACCAGGACGTCCGCGGAGGCGACTCGCTCAAGCTGGTGGTCGAGCGGGTCGAGGCCGATGGCCGGTTCGTCGGCCACGGCGAGGTGCTCGCCGCCGAGTACGAGGGCAAGGTCGCCGGGCGCAAGCGGCTCTTCCGGTACACCGACCCGGACGGCGACACCGGCTACTTCGACGACGCCGGCACCAGCGCCCGCCGCGGGTTTCTCCGGGCGCCCTTGCCCTTCGTGAACCTGACCTCCCGCTTCGGCAACCGGCGCCACCCGCTGCTCGGCTACGTGCGCGCCCACCAGGGCGTGGACTACGGCGCGCCCGAGGGGACGCCGGTCTGGGCCGTGGGCGACGGCGTGGTCTCCCTGGCGGGGTGGAACGGCGGCTGCGGACTCACCGTGCAGGTCCGCCACCGCAACGGGTTCGAGTCGGTCTACTGCCACCTGTCCCGCGTGAACGTGGCGGCGGGCGCCCGCGTCGGTCAGAAGCAGGTGGTGGGGCGCGTCGGCACCACCGGGCTCTCCACCGGGCCGCACCTCCACTACGCCATCCGGCAGGGGGGCGCCTACGTCAACCCGCTCCGGCTCCAGGTTCCCCGCGGAGAGCCGGTGAAGGCGGAGTGGCGCGAGCACTTCCTGGCCCGGATCGACGCCTCGCGGCGGCAGCTCGACAGCGGTCCGGTCGCGCTGCTCGACTGAAGCTGCACCTTCACTGCCGGGCGAGGGTACGTTCCAGGCGCCGCGCCCTCTCGAGAAGCGGAAGCTCCGGGTCCGCTCCCTTCCAGTCCTCCAGCCAGGCCGTCACCCGTGACCGCGCCTCCTCATGCCGTCCCAGGCGGACGAGCGACTCGGCGGCGAGAAGGTCCGCCCAGGGCCGGAGGACGTAGACCGGCGCGGGCGCGTAGATGGGGTGGAGGGATCGCACCAGCTCGAAGGCCTGCAGCGCCTCCGCGTGCCGTTCTTCCCGCGCGAGGGCCAGGCCCAGGAGGAACTGCACGTCCACGGACGGGGAGCGCCGGGAGAGATCACCGAGGATCTCGATCGCGTCCAGGTGACGCCGGTCCCGGAGCGCACGCACCGCGGCGTACTGCCTCTCGGAGAGGGAACCGGGAGGAAGGGCCTGCGCGCAGGCGGCCGCGGCCTCGTCCATGCCCACCCAGGCGAGCAGCCAGGCCTTCCGATCGCCGTCGAGGTCGGTCCCGGGTGGCGGGGGCGGATGGGTCGCCTCGAGGGAGCGGCGAGCGGCCTGCAGATCGCCCCCGGTGAGGGCCAGGTAGGCGAGCATCGAGGCGTCGAAGGCGCCGTACTGCTCCCCGGCGTCCTCGCCGGCCACCGCGAGGAAGACCTCGCGCCCTTCCCGGGCCCGCCCCTGCATCGCCAGCAGGGGCGCCAGGACCTCGGCCGCCACCCGTCGCGGACCCGGCCGCACGTCCGGCGCGAGCCACTTCCTCAGGCTCCGCTCCCCCTCGGCACGATCACCGGCGCCGACGAGCACCTCCGCCTGGGCGTAGGCGGTCTCGAAGTGCTCGCCTCCCGCCACGGAGGCGGCGCTCCTGGCTGCCACGAGGGCGTCTGCCCAGCGGTCGGAGGCGCCGAGCGCCCGCGCAACCATCGCCTGCGCCTCGGCCGAGGGGCGGAACCGTGCGGCCCGCTCCGCCCGCGCCAGCGCCTCCCCCCTGGGACCGAATCGCTCCAGCCACTCGAACAGGTGGATGTAGGCCACGAGGTAGGCAGGGTCGAGGTCGAGGGCGGCCCGGAAGAGGGCGGCTGCGCGGGCGAAGCCGCCCGGCGTGTCTCCGTGCCAGAAGGCCTCGCCGGCCACGTAGAGGACCTGCTTGTCGAGCGGGTAGTCGAGCGCGAGCGCGTCCAGGATCCGCGTCGCCTCGGTGTGGCGTTGCTCGACGAAGGCCCTGTACCCCAGGACGAGGCGCCGCTCCCGGTCCGGCAGGCCTCCGGCGTTCCGCGCGGCCGACTCCATGTGGGAGCGGGCGTTCTCGTCGGGTGCGTCATGCCAGCCGGCCAGGATCGCCATCTCGAGGTGCGGCATGGCGAAGTCGGGGGCCTCGGCGATGGCCTCCTTGTACTCGGCGATGGCGGCCGAGACGTCGAAGGTCTCGTTCGCGAACTGCTGCCCGAGCAGGTAGTGGCGGTAGGCCTCGAGGTTCTTCGTCACCACGGTTCCGCCACGCGCCGCATCACCCCCCGGTCCCTCCCGCAGGCCCTGCCGGATCGACGCCACGAGCCGGTCCACCAGGTCCGGGGTCGAGCCGTTCACCGGTGTGGCGGGTGTGCGCTCCTCGATGTCGAAGAGGGTGGCCATGCTGGCCGGTTCGAGCCCGTGGACCCGGATCACCAGGTCCTGGCCGGCGCGCCGGACCTCCGGGAGCAGCAGCACCTGGGCCGAGAGCTTCCGCGACACCTCCCTCGCCACCGCCGGCTCGACCTTTCCCGGCGATCCGAGGGAGTCCTGCGCGGCGAGGTCGAGAAGTCGCAGCCTCCCCGGGACGTCGAGGGCGCGAGACTGCTCGAGCGCGGTCGCGAGCATGGGCGAGATGGCGTCGAACGCCGGATCGCCGGTGCGGTTCACCGGATCCGCCACCACCACGATCGTCCGGCCCGCACGGACGACGCCGGCCGCCCCGGCCGCCCGCTCGTGGAGGAAGGCGCCCAGGATCGAACCCGCGATGGCGGCGAGGAGCAGCGGTACGAGTCGCCTCAGGAGGGGACGACGGTGGGCCCGGGGGCGCTCGCCGGGTGAGGCGACGGGGCTCTCCGGGGGGTGCCCGTTCATCTCGTCGAGTTCCCGCGCGACGGCCGCGGCGTCGCGGGGGCGAGCCACCGGATCGCGCGCGAGCATCCGCTGCACCAGGGGGCCGAGTTGCTGGGGTTCGGGGACCTCCAGGACGGGCGGGCCGCGGGCATCCCGGGCGCCGGTCTCTCCGGGGAAGGGCAGCTCCCCGGTGAGCATCTCGAAGATGAGCACCCCCAGCGCGAAGACGTCGGTCCGCTCGTCCTCCGGAGCCCCGCGCCACTGCTCCGGCGCCATGTACGCTGGCGTTCCGCCCTCCACCCCCCGCTGCCCGAAGGCGCAAGCCAGGCCGAAGTCGAGGACCTTGGAGTGCCCGTCCTCGTCCAGGAAGACGTTCCTGGGGTTCAGGTCACGGTGGAAGACCCCGGCGGAGTGGGCGTGGGCCAGCGCCGCCGCCACGTCCCTGGCGACGTGGAGCGCGTCCCTGGCCGGCAGCGGACCGTTCTCCAGGATCTCCGCCAGCGTCCGGCCGCGCAGCAGTTCCAGGACCAGGTACGGGCCGTAGTCCGAGTGACCCAGGTCGTGGAGCTGGACGATGTTGGGGTGCGACAGGCGGGCCGCCGCGGCGGCCTCCCGCACCAGCCGATCCTCCCGCACCGCCCCCTTGCCGCCACCCACGACCTTGAAGGCCACCACGCGGCCGAGCGAGAGGTCGCGCGCCTCGTACACGACCCCGAACCCTCCCCGGCCGACCTCGCGGACGATCTCGAACCGTCCCTCGACGATCACGCCGGGACGGAGCCGCGCCGCGGCCTTCCCGATGTCCACCTCGGGAGCCTGGGCAATCTCTGCGAGAAGCGCGGAGATGGAACGCCCACCGAACGGGCGGCGGCCCGGCTCCACGCTCCCTCCGTTGCGGCCGTTGCGGCCGTTGGCCACGGCCATGCGTCTCCCCCCGTCGTCTGGCCCCCTACCCTGGACAGACGCTAGATCGACGCGGATGTGACAACGGGGCCCTCACCCCGAAAGGGCCTGATTCTCGGGTCAGCGGCGGCGACGGCGCGCCTTCTCCGCTGCCAGCGCCTTTCCGAACGCCTCCTTGCCGTGGAGGGCGGAGACCAGCCCGTCCAGGTCCTCGGGCTTCACCTCGAGGAAGGTGTGGGTGCGGCGCAGCTCGACCTTGAGCAGCTCGACCCCCGGGGCAAGGGAGGCGATGGTCTCGCGGACGCGGGCCTCGTCGGCTCCGTCCACCTCGCCGGCGCTCAGGAAGACGCGCGACGCGGACGGACGGCCGCGGTCGGCCCCCCCCTCGGACGGCTCTGGCTCGCGGGTGGCGGGGATCTCGACCGGCGCCCTCGGTTCCCTGGTCGCGGGGATCTCGACCGGCGCGGCACGCGGAGGAGCGGCCACGGCCACCTCCCGCCCCTCGAAGATCTCGCGGTCGCTCCGCGGGCGGGGCGCGCGCTCGACCCTCTCGACCCGCTCGCCGGGTCCGCTGCGTCCGCCCCGATCGCCGCGATCGCTCCGGCCCGTGCGCTCACGGCCCTCGCGCCCTCCCCTGTCGCGGGACTCCCCGCGCGCCTCGGGGCGGGGCTCGCGCTTCGGGGCGGCCTTCAGCTCCTTGCGCTCGTGCTCCTCCTTCTTGTGCACGGCCTTGTTCAGGTCCTGGACCTTCTCGATGCGGTGGTGCGTGAAGAAGTACTTGAGCGCGAAGGCCAGCAGGTGGTCGGCTTCCGGGCGGTTCTTGATCTCCTGCGCCAGCGGGATGTAGCCCTCGAAGATCGAGGCGCTCATCCCGTCCCGGAGCTCGTGCACGTGCCGGTCGGTCCAGATGCGGCGCGCCTCCTCCTGCGTCGGCATCTGCTTCTCCTCGAAGACCACACCGAACTTCTTCTGCAGGACGCCGAGCGTGATCCCCTCGGCGCCGGTGACCAGCGACAGCGCCGTGCCCTTCTTGCCGATGCGGCCGGTGCGGCCGGCGCGGTGCAGGTAGACGGCCGGGTCCTCGGGCAGCGAGTAGTTCACGATGTGCGAGAGGTCCGAGATGTCGATGCCGCGGGCGGCGATGTCCGTCGCCACCATGAAGCGCACCTCGCCGCGCTTCACCTTGGCCATGACCCGCTCCCGCTCCTTCTGGGGCAGCTCGCCGTTCAGGAGCTCGGCCTCGTACCCGTTGCGGTTCAGGACGGCGGTGATGAGCGAGGTGTCACTGCGGGTGTTGCAGAAGACGATGGCCGAATCCGGCTCCTCGATCTCCACCATGTAGAGGAGGTTGCGCGGCTTCGGGTAGGCCTCGTTGGTGTGGTAGAGGACGTTGCGGATGTTGTCGACGCGGTACTCGTCGCCGGAGAGGAGGATGGTCTCCGGGTCGGTGAGGTACTCCTTGATGATCTGCTCGATGTCGGCCGGGACGGTGGCCGAGAAGAGCAGCTGCTGGCAGTCGTCGGGGAGGTGGCCGAGGATCCGCGTCACCTCCTCGAAAAACCCCATGTTGAGCATCTCGTCGGCCTCGTCGAGGCAGCTCACCATGCAGCCGGAGAGGTCGAGGGTGTGCCGGCGGATGTGGTCATAGATCCGGCCCGGGGTGCCCACCACGATCTCCGCTCCGGCGTGCAGCCCGTCGAGCTGGTCGCCCATCGACGCACCGCCGTAGATGGTGACGACACGGATCCCCTTGGGCTTCCCGAGGGCCTGCAGCTCCTCGGCGACCTGGATGGCCAGCTCGCGGGTGGGCGCCATGACGAGCGCCGACGGGCGGCCGCGGCCGGCCGGGATGCGCTCGATGATGGGGATGCCGAAGGCGGCGGTCTTGCCGGTCCCGGTCTTCGAGCGGACGATGACGTCCTTGCCGGCCAGGATGGGTCGTACCGTCGCCGACTGGACCGGCGTGGGGCGCTCGTAGCCCCGCTCGGCGATGGCGCGGCGGACGGGCTCGGAGAGCCCCATCTCGTCGAAGGTTGCGTCTGAAAAGTAATCCGATCGGACCTCGGACGGTCCTCCGGAAGGAGCCGTGTCGCTCAAGTGCTGCCCTTTCTGTGAAGGGCGCATGGCGGCTCGCCAGACTGCGTGGGCCCCGCTCCTCGAGCGGGGGCCGCGCCTTCGCGCGAACCGGCCATGCGCCGGACGTGCCTTGCGTGCAAGGCGGACTTCTCATATCACAACCCCGGGGGCGATCGGAAATTCCCCAGTCTTTCCCCCACGGAGACCCGTGCCGACCGACAGGAAAGCCACCCCACAGGAGCCCGAGGTCGTCGAGGCGGAGATCGTCGAGGACGACGACCTCGACGCTGCCCCGGAGGTGGCCGCGGTCGAGGTGACGCCGGAGCCCTCCGGCACCAGCCTGGCCCGCTCCGACCCGCTCCGGGCCTACATGGCCGAGGTCTCCCGCCATCCGCTCCTCACCCGGGAGGAGGAGCTGGAGCTCGCCACCCTCTACGCGCGGACCGGGGACCGCGCGGCCGCCTGGCGGCTCGTCACCTCCAACCTGCGACTGGTCGTGAAGATCGCCCGCGAGTACCACCGCGGGGTCTTCCAGCTCCTCGACCTCATCCAGGAGGGCAACGTCGGGCTCATGCAGGCGGTGCGGAAGTTCGACCCGCTGAAGGGCGTGAAGCTCTCCACCTACGCCGCCTGGTGGATCCGCGCGTACATCATCCGCTTCATCATGGACAACTGGCGCCAGGTGAAGCTCGGGACCACCCAGGCGCAGCGCAGGCTCTTCTTCAACCTGGGCAAGGAGCGGGAGCGGCTGCTGGCGCGGGGAATCGAGCCCACGCCGCGGCTGCTGGCCCGCAACCTCCGGGTGGACGAGGAGGACGTGAACGAGATGGCGGCCCGCATGTCCGGGGACGACCTCTCGCTCGACCAGCCCATCCGCGGCGAGGACGGCGAGTCGTCGGTCTCCCGGATGGACCGGCTGGAAGACCGGGGCGCCACCCCCGCCGACGAGACCGTCGCCGCCGAGCAGATGCGCAAGCTCTTCCGGGAGAAGCTCGACGCCTTCGGGCTCACCCTCACCGACGAGCGGGAGAAGGCCATCTTCGCCGAACGCCTCCTGCCACGCGACGGGGCCGACCCGGTCACCCTCTCCGATCTGGGCGCGCGCTTCGGCCTCACCCGCGAGCGGGCCCGGCAGATCGAGGCCAAGCTCACCTCGCGCCTGCGCGACTTCGTGAAGGCCGAGATCCCCGACTTCGACCTGCTGGGACCGGACTAGCGAGGTGGGAAGGGCGCTCTGGCTCGTCACCGGTGGGGCCGTGGCGCTCGCCGCCGCCCCGTTCCTGTCACCTCTCCTGGCCGGGGAGGCCCCGGCTCACCTGCCCGGACCGTCCTTCACCGACGACTTCGAGCGCCGCGAGGTCGGGCCCGACTGGTGGTCCACCGGCGGGCCCTGGATGGTCCGCCGGGGAGAGCTCTGGGGGGCCGGGACCCGCAACAACCCGCTCTGGCTCGCGATGCCCCTGCCCCGCGACGTCGCGGTGTCGTTCACGGCCCGGAGCGAGACGGCCACCGGCACGCGCCCGGGGGACGTCAAGCTCGAGATCTTCGGCGACGGGCGCAGGGCCGGGTCGGGGTACGTGCTCATCCTGGGCGGCTGGGGGAACGCTATCTCGGTCATCGCGCGCCGCGACGAGCACGGTGCCGACCGGGTGGAGCGGTCGGACCGGCGGGTCGAGCCCGGCCGGACCTACCGGATGCGGGTCGAGCGGCGCGGCCAGGTGCTTCGCTGGATCGTGGACGGCGAGGAGTTCCTGGTGCTCGACGACCCGGCGCCCCTCTCCGGCCCGGGACACGACCGGTTCGGCTTCTCCTCCTGGGACGCCGACCTCTTCTTCGACGACCTGCGGGTCGAACCCCTTCACGCGGAGCGAATCCCATGACCCGAGCCACCTGGATCGCCGCCGGCGCGGCCGCCACGGTCACCGCGATCGCGTGGCTGCTTCTCGCGCCGGTGCCCATCGAGCCGGTCGCCTGGCGCGCCCCTGCACCTCCGGCCCGCACCGGCGTGCTCGCCCCCAACGACCGGCTCCGCGGCGTCGAGCGGGTCGGCGGACCGGACGTGGCGAAGCCCGAGGCCACCGCCATCGACGAGGCCGGCCGGATCCACGCCGGCCTGGCCGACGGACGGGTGGTCCGCATCGACCCCGCCACCGGAAAGGCCACGACGCTGGCCGCCACGGGTGGCCGTCCCCTCGGCTTGGCCTTCGACGCCGGGGGTCTACTGTACGTCTGCGACGCCGCGAAGGGGCTCCTGCGCATCTCGCCGTCGGGCGAGGTGACCACGCTCGCCACCGGACAGGCCGGCCTGCCCTTCGGGTTCACCGACGACGTCTCCGTCGCCCCGGACGGGATGGTCTACTTCACCGACGCCACCTGGCGGTTCGGCGTGGGGACCTACCGCGACGACATCCTCGAGCACGCCGGCACGGGCCGGCTCCTCTCCTTCGATCCGCGAACCGGACAGGTCGCCCTGGTCCTCTCCGGCCTCCAGTTCGCGAACGGCGTGGCGGTGTCCGGCGACGGCAGCTACCTCGTCGTGGCCGAGACCGGCAGCTACCGGCTGCAGCGACACTGGCTCACCGGGCCGCGGCGCGGAACCTCCGAACCCTTCGTGGAGAACCTGCCCGGCTTCCCCGACAACGTGACCTGGTCGGCCGAACGGAAGGTCTTCTGGGTCGCGCTCTGGCCCCGGGTGGGCGTCGTGGATGCGCTGGCCCCCTACCCGTTCCTGCGCAAGGTGGTCCGCCGCCTGCCGCGCTGGCTCCAGCCCGACCCGGCCACCCACGCGTGGATCGTGGCCGTGGACGAGCAGGGGCGGATCGTCGAGAGCCTGGAGTGGCTCGCCCCGGAGTCCTACTTCCCGGTCACCAGCGTGCGGGAACGGGGCGGATGGCTCTGGCTCGGGAGCCTGGGGCAGGACGGCGTGGGGCGGATCGCCGCGCCGCCGATCAGCCAGGCGCCGCCCGTCAGTCCGGCTGCGTCGCGCCCTTGACCGGAGCCGGCGAGCCCCTTCGCGGCGTGGCCTCGGCGCCACGGCCCCAGGCCCGGGAGAGCTGGAAGGCCGTGCCGGCCACGGTCAGGATGGCGGCTGCAGCCAGCATCGCCGAGGGATGGGAGAGGAGCGCGCGCCCCGGGGGCGTCCCGCGGAGCGCCCCCGCCGCACCGACGGCGACCGCCATCGCTCCGGCTCCGGAGGCGGCCGCCGCGGCCACCGGGCGGGCCGCGAGGACCCCGAGGAGTGCGCCCATGACGGCGCCGGCGGCCATCACCTCGAGCCTCCGGTCGGCGGGGGCGAGGAGTTCCGCGAGGAGCGCACCCGGGACCGCCCCGGCCAGCCCCGGGAAGACCTGTGGCACGAGAGCCGCCACGGCCCCCGACACCGCCGCCGCGACCGCGGCGAGCGTGGAGGGCGCCATCCCCATCGGGGCGCCGGCCCGCGCCCCAACCCAGTGCACGGCCAGCGCAGCGACGCCGGCCGCGCCCACCACCGCCACCGGCCTGCGCGCGCGCGCACCGAAGAGCATCACCACGAGCCCCGCCGCGGCCACGCCGGCCGGCACCGGCCAGCCTGACCGGCCGAGCTCGCTCGCGACCGCGGCGGCCCAGCCACCCGCGTCGCGGAGCGCCGCCTCGACAGCCGCGCTCATCGCATCCGGAGCCCGGCCGCCGCCACGACCGCCAGGAAGACGAGGCCACCCACGAAGGCCAGCAGGGCCGCCGGGTTTGGGCGGAGGCGCGCCCGCACGAGCTCGACCGGCCCGCGCTCCCCCTCGACCGCAGGACTCCCGGCTCCGGGCCCGGCGAGGAGGGCCACCTCGGCCCGGGCCGCGCGCCAGTCGCCCGCGGCGACCAGCCCCTCGAGCCGCTCCACGCCTGCCTCTTTTCGTTCCTTCCGGGCCACGCCGGAAATCTAGCAGAGGTGTAGTAGGTTTCCCACGCGCCATGCTCCGACGAACGTTCCTCAAGGCCTCCGCCCTCGGCGCCGGGTCCCTGGCCCTTCCCCGCCCCGCCCGGGCCATGGGCGAGGCCTCGCGCGTCGCCATCGGCCAGATCGAGCACGCCGGCCGGTGGAATCCGCGCCCCTCGGCGCTGCGGCGCCTCTCCTGGGAGCTCTCCCAGCGCACCAGCATCGACTCCGCCCCCGACGGCGTCCCGGTCCGGCTCTCGGGACACGCAGTCCACCTCCACCCCTTCCTCTACCTGGCGGGGGACGGCGCCCTGCCCCCCTTCCCCGAGGCCGACCTGGGCGTCCTGCGCCGCCACCTGCAGTACGGCGGGTTCCTCCTCGTGGACGCCGCCGACGGCTCGAGCGGCTCCGGCTTCGACGCCTCGGTCCGGCGCGAGTTGCAGCGCCTCCTCCCCTCCTCGCCGCTGGCCCGCATCCCCCGCGAGCACGTCCTCTACAAGAGCTTCTACCTGGTGGACCACCAGGGAGGGCGCGTCCTCACCCGCCCCTGGCTGGAGGGGCAGGTGCTGAACGGGCGCCTGGCCGTCGTCTACTCCCAGAACGACCTGGGCGGCGCCTGGGCCCGCGGCCAGCTCGGCGACTGGGAGTACGACTGCACCCCGGGTGGAGAGCCGCAGCGGGAGACCGCCTTCCGCCTGGGAGTGAACCTGGCCATGTACGCGCTCTGCACCGACTACAAGGACGACGCCGTCCACCTCCCCTTCATCCTGCGGCGCCGGAGCTAGGACCTGCCCTCGATCCAGGAGACCTGGCGACTCGCCTTCCTCTCGCCCTGGCCGCGCTGGGTGCTCGTGGCCGCCGCGCTGGCCGCGCTCGCCTCGGTGCTCCTGTCGCTGCGGGGGCTCAGGGGCGAGCCGCGCCGGGGCGCCCGGGCGGCCCTGGTCGCGCTGCGCACGGTGGCCGCGCTGGCCGCGCTCTTCCTGGTCGTCGAGCCGGCCCTGCGCGTGGTCCAGACCACCCGGGTGCGCAACCGGCTGGCGGTGATGGTGGACCGCTCCCGCTCGATGAACTTCCCGGTCGAGCCGGGCGGGGAGACCCGGGTCGCCGCTGCGGCCCGCTTCCTGGCCGGGAGCCGACAGGGGCTGGAGGCGCTCTCCGCCGAGGCCACCGTCGAGGGCTGGGGCTTCGCCCGCGACGCCTGGCCCGCCGACCTGGCCGCCCTCTCCCGGCCCGAGCCGGCGACCGGGGGCGCCACCGACCTGCTGGGCGCGCTGCGCGCCGCCGCCGGAAGTTCCGGAGCACCTGGCCGGCGGCTGGCCGGCGTCCTCCTCGTCACCGACGGCGCCGACAACGGGCCCCTGGCCTCGGGGCTCTCCGGCCAGCCCCGCGCCGACCTGCTCTCCCTCGGCGTCCCGGTCAACGTGGTCTCGGTGGGGACCGACGCGCCGCGCGACCTCGCGGTGGAGCGGGTGGCGGTGGACGACTTCGCCTTCGTGCGGAGCACGCTCACCGTAGAGGCCACGCTGCGCGCCCGCGGCTTCGGGCGCGAGGACGTGAACGTGCTGCTCAAGCGCGAGGGGCAGGTGGTGGCGCAGTCCACGGTGAAGCTCGAGCCCGGCAAGGAGACCTACGCGGTCCCCCTCTCCTTCGCGCCCGACACCACCGGCACCTTCGTGCTCAACGTCTCCACCCCGGTGCTCCCCGGCGAGGCGGTGGCCGAGAACAACGCGCGCTCCTTCGTGCTGCGGGTCATCCGCGACCGCGTCCGCGTCCTCTTGGTGGCCGGGCACCCGAGCTGGGACGAGCGGTTCCTGCGCGGCCTGCTCAAGCAGGATCCCAACGTGGACCTGGTCTCCTTCTTCATCCTGCGCACCGCCGGCGACAACCCCGGCCCGCAGGACCAGCTCTCCCTGATCCCCTTCCCGGTGGCGGAGATCTTCGGGGAGCAGCTGCGCACCTTCGACGCCGTGATCTTCGTGGACTTCGCCTACCAGCCCTACCGGACCCTCGACATCGAGCGCTTCCTCCCCAACCTGCGCGACTACGTCCGCGGCGGGGGCGCCTTCGCCATGGTGGGCGGCGGCCAGTCCTTCGCCCAGGGTCACTACGCGGGCACGCCGGTCGGCGACATCCTCGCGGTGAACCCGGCCGAGGGGATGGGCGACACCGCCGAGCCCTTCCGCCCGCGCCTCACCGCCGAGGGGCGCCGCCACCCGGTCACATCGCTGGCCCCCGGCGAGGCCGCCAACGAGGCCGCCTGGGGCGCGCTCCCGCCGCTGCCGGGCCTGAACTTCACCGCGCCGCTGCCGGCGTCCGACGGGGCCCGGGTGCTCCTGGAGGCGCCCACCCTGCTCTCCGGGGGGCGCCCCGCGCCGGTGGTGGCGGTGCGCGAGGTGGGGGCCGGACGTTCACTGTCCGTGATGACTGACGGGACCTGGCACTGGGGCTTCGTGGCGGCCGGCGACGGGCAGGGCGGCCGTGCGCACCAGCGCTTCTGGAACGGCGCGCTGCGCTGGCTGGTCCGCGACCCGTCCCTCACCCCGCTGCAGATCCAGCCGGACCGCCCGGCCGTCGAGCCCGGCGAGCCGGTGGGGTTCTCGGTGGCGGTGCGGGGTCCCGACTACGGCCCGGCCCCGGGAGCGGCCGTCGAGGGGTCGCTCGTCGCGGAGGACGGCCGGGTGATCGGCCGCGCCAGCGCCCGTGCCGGCCCCGACGGGTCGGCCCGCCTCGAGTTCCAGGCCCCGCCTCCCGGCGCCTACCGGCTCCAGGCCTCGGCGGAGGTGGCCGGAGCGCCCGTGGAGCGGGGGGGCGCGGCGGTGGCGGTCCGGGCCAGCGGAGCCGAGGACTCGGACGCCGCACCTCGGCCCGAGCTGCTCCGGCAGCTCGCCGAGGCGACAGGCGGGACCTTCACCCGGCTGCCGCAGGCGGGGCTCCCCGAGCTGCGCCTCCGCGAGCCCGAGGTCGTCGAGATCGGGCGAAAGAAGGACGAACCGCTCTGGGACCGCTGGTGGTACCTGGCCATCCTGGCGGGCGCGCTCTCCGGCGAGTGGGTGCTTCGCCGGCGACTCGGCCACTGGTAGGCGGTGCCCGGGGGCCGGGCGCCCGAGGGCGCTTCAGCCGCGGAGCTGCCCCAGGGCCAGGGCCGCCACCGTGGCAGCCACTCCCTGCGTGCTGGCGCGCAGCTCGCCGCGCCCGGCGGTGATGCGCGGCTGCAGCGGCAGCCTCAGCGGCGGCGGCGGATTGGGGAGGACCACGTCGATCTCGATCGCATCCACCGGGTTCTGGCGGCGCGCCGCGTGGGGGAATGGAGGGGCGGCGAGGGAGAACTCGCCCACGAAGACGTCGTCCTCCCAGCCCGCGGGAGCGGCCGGCCTGGGCACGGGGCGGGGCTCGACCTTCACCGGGGCGACGGCCCGCGGCGCGGGGCGGAAGCCGAGCCGCGGCGGCGGGGGGCGCTCGGCGCGCGGCGTGGCGGCGGGGACGCGGTGCGCGGCGGCCGGTTCCGGCAGGGGGACGGGGGTCCCGGGGGCGGCGGCGCGACGGGCGCTCACGTGCGCTGCGGCGGTCTGGGCGGACTCGACGGCCCGCTGGCGGAGCACCCGCATCCCCATGCCGGCCGGGAACAGCGACTCCGCCCAGGCCGCCACCGCGGCGGGGCCGGCCATGTCGGGGACCGCCGCGTCGATGGCGCGGGCCAGCTCCAGGACGTCGCCGAAGCGATCGCCAGCCTTCACGGAAAGTGCACGACGCACCACCCCGGCCAGCGCCGAGGGAACTCCCAGCGGCTCGAGGAGCGGCGGGGCGCGGGAGAGGATGGCCACGTCGGGATCGGGCTCGCGCTCGAAGGGGTTCTCCCCGGCCAGGCAGGCGTGCAGGACGAGACCGAGCCCGTGGACGTCGCTCCGGCGCGAGGCGGCGGTGGGGCCGCCCAGGACCTGCTCCGGGCTCTGCCAGGGCATGAGGTCGGCGGCGGAGCGGGCCAGACCCACGCCAAACCCGGAGACGAGCGTCACGCCCGAGCGGCAGACGAGCAGGTGCGACGGGCGGATCCAGCCGTGGAGGATGGGGCCGGCGTCCTGCCCTTCCTCGTGGGCGAAGTGCACGGCGAGGCAGGCGTCCCGGACGATGCGGGCGGCCACCTCCGCGGGAAGCCGTCCACCCACCGCGAGGATCTCGGCGAGGGTTTCACCGTCGGCGTGCTCCACCGCGACGACCAGACGGCCGTCCGTCTCGTCGAGCCCGAGTGGCGCCTGGACGTGCGGGTGGTGCAGCGCGTCAACGGCCCGTGCCAGTTCCCTGGCTAGGCCCTCCCGGGCTGGGACATCCACACCCGGCAGATAGACAATCCGTGCCACACGTGGAGCGTTCCCGTCCTCGAGAAACAGCCCCAACCCCTCGCCCTCACGCCCCGGAAAGGATCCCAGGAGCTGAATCCGCCCACCCACCATGTAGGCGATGGTAGCACGGTGTACCCCTGGGCGCGCAAACTTGGCGGTGGAGATTCTTGACCTGTCAGGTCTGACGGGCCACGACCTGACCCCTGGGGACCACCAGGAGCGCCCCTCCCGAGACGCACAGATCCTGGCCGATCAGGTGTGAAGAAGCGTTGCTGGCGAGGAAGAGGGCCGCGTGGGCGCAGTCGGCGACCTCCCCCACCCGGCGGTTGGGAAGCGCCCCGGCGATGAGCGGCCCGATGGTGGCGAGCTCCTCCTCGGCCATGGGGGTCCGGATCCACCCGGGGGAAACCAGGTTCACTCGCACTTCGGGTGCGAGTTCCACCGCGAGGCTCATGGTGAGCGACTGGATGGCTCCCTTGGTCGCCGCGTAGTGGGAATGGCCCGCCTCCCCCCGCTGCCCCGCGGTGGAGCCGACGAGCACGACGTTCCCGGGCGCTCCCCGGCGCAGGAACGGGAGCGCCTCGCGCACCAGGTAGAAGGCGCTGAAGACGTTCACCCGGAAGATCTCCTCGAGGCGGCCCGCCTCGATGCTCCCGATGGGGCCGTCGTTCCAGATGCCGGTCGAGTGGACGAGCTGGTCGAGCCCGCCGAGGAGCCGCGCCGACTCGCGCACGAGATCCACCGCGCCGCGCTCGTGGGCCAGCTCGGCCCCCACCGCGAAGCCCCTCCCCGGGAAGCGGGCCGCCAGCGACCGGGCCTCCGCCTCGTGCGACCGGTAGTGAACGACGACCTTCATCCCCTGCTCGAGGAAGGCCTCGGCGATGGAGAGTCCGATCCCGCTCGATCCGCCGGCCACCAGCGCCCGCCGGCCGGCCAGGTCCAGGTACTTCACTTCGAGTGTCATGTGTCCTTCCCGCGCCGGCGCACCCTCTTCGCCCTCGGCGGCCGCGGCACCGACCAGCGCGCGCCCTGCACGACGTCCCTCACCTGGGTGAACGAGGAGATGCAGAGCGGCCAGCGCTCGTGTCCCTCCTCGGCCACGTGGCGCGCCGTCACCGATCGCGCCGAGATGACCGCCAGCCGCTCCCGGTACTCCGTCGAGATGTAGGTGCCGTACTCGGCCCAGACCCCGACCGCCCCGCAGGCCCGGGCCACCGGCATGTCCTTCTTCACGTTGTCGCCCACGTAGACCACCTCGGGGCCGCGCAGGCCGAGGTCGTCGAGGATGCGGCGCAGCCCGATGGGGCTCGGCTTCTCCGCCTCGCGGGGCAACTCGTGGACCGGCGTGCCCGATCGGTAGTGGCCCGCCTCCTCGCGCCTGCGGATCCGGGGGTCCACGTTCCTGGGAAGCTCGTAGCCGGGGAGCGTGTAGAGGGCGTCGAAGAGCCGGTCGAGCTTCATGGTCTTGAGCCGGAGCAGCGCCGCGTTGCGCGGGGCGTCGGAGAGCGCCACCAGCTTGAGCCCCTGCGCGCGGATCCACTCCAGGGTCTCGGGGACGCCCGGGTACGGGTGCAGCCAGCGCGCGCGCGCCGCCTTGAAGGCGCCGGCGGCCGGCTCCACCACCAGCCGGTTGAACGAGTCGAAGTCGCGCTCGTAGGGCTTGAAGATGTCCGACTCCTGGATGGCGAACGGGTACTCGTTCGACTCGTACCGGGTGTAGACCTCCTTCAGCGACTGCACGATGCGGATGCGCGGCAGCCCCGTGGTGGCCGTGAGCGAGTCCACCATCGCCTCCAGGCAGGGGACGATGTAGTCCACCCAGGGGTAGAGGGTGTTGTCCAGGTCGGTGACGACGGCGCGGATCCGGGGCACGGGCGCATGGTAGCGACCGCACGCCCGGCGCGCTAGGTAGAGGGGCATGCGCTACGAACGCCACGTCTTCGTCTGCGAGAACCGCCGCCCCGACGGCCACCCCAGGGGATGCTGCGCCGGCAAGGGCGGAGCCGAGGTGAAGGAGGCCCTCAAGGCGGCGCTCAAGTCCCGCGGCCTCCTGGGCCGCGTCCGCACCAACTCGGCCGGCTGCCTCGACGCCTGCGAGCGGGGCGCGGCCATGGTGGTCTACCCGGAGGGGGTCTGGTACGGCGGGGTCACCCCGGACGACGCCGCCGAGATCGTCGATCGCCACCTGGTGGGAGGCGAGCCGGTGGAGCGACTGGTGATCCGGGAGTTCCCCGCCAAGGCCGGGGGCTAGCGATCAGTTCAGGAGCGACCTGCGTCCGCCCAGCTCGCGCAGGAGCGCCCTCACCTCGTCCACGTCGGAGGCCCGCGGGTTTCCCTGCACGTAGGCCTCGAGGTCGCGCGCCGCCGCCGCCGTGCCCCCCAGGCGTGCCGAGACGAGCCCCCGGTCGCGCCGCTCCTCCAGGTCGCCGGGGATGATCTGCAGCAGCCGGTCCACCACCCAGAGCGTGCGCAGGTCGTCGCCGCGCTCCACGTAGATGCGCTTCAGGTTGTGGAGCATCCGGGTGAGGATGTGGCGGGAGTCCACCGGGTCGAGGAGCGACGGGTCGAAGGTGCGCCCGTGGAGAACGGCGCGGAAGCGGGCGGTGCACTCGTCGCTTCCGAGGAGTTCCCAGCCGTTGAACGCGTCGATGAAGATCTCGCCGGCGAGACCGGTCTGCTCCGGGCACTTCACCAGGAAGTGGCCGGGGAAGCCCACCCCCTTGAGCTCGAGCCCGAGACGCCGGGCCACCTCGATGGTGAGGAGGGAGAGGGAGATGGGGATCCCCAGCTTCCGCGACACCACCTCGTTGAGGAACGAGTTGCGCGGGTCGTAGTACTCCTTCTCGTTGCCCTGGAATCCCTCGGCCCGGAACACGGTCCGCATGGCCTGGAGGACCCGAAGGGGAGGCCGCAGGTCGCCCACCTCCTCGCCGACCCGCGCGGCGATGGCGTCGAGGGCAGCCAGGGTGGGCCCCGGGTCGAGGTCAGGGTACTCCTCGGCCGCGATGGCCAAGGCCGCCTCGTCGAGCGGGATCCTGGGCCGCTCGAGGAGGGCCGCGAAGCGCGCCCGCGCAGCTGTGCTCGCATCCGTCATCCGCTCACCCGGGCCGCCACGTCCTCGTGGTACCTGCGCTCGGCCCCCGCCAGCTCGTTCACCTGGGCGGCGACCGCCGCCGACGCCCGCTCACCGGGCCGTCCGGACAGATCCTTGAACGAGTTTGCCAGCCGAGTCCAGCCAGCGGCGATCCCGGCCATCCGGGAGGGCAGCCCCAGGGCCGCCACGCCGGGGTGGTGGAGGGCCGCCTCCTCGAGGAACCGGGCGTAGAGCAGCCGGAAGTTCCCGCCCCCGGTCCCCCGCTTCTCGATGCACTGGTAGGCGAAGCGGAAGCACCAGGCCCGGTCGGCCTCGTCGCGGGCCAGCTCGTGCCAGCGCGGCACCTCGGCGGCGAATCGCTCCAGGCCGGAGGCGCCGGCGTACCCGTCCACCGGAAGGAGCATCTGCCGGGCCTGGCGCCGGAGCGCGTCACCCACGGCCTCGCGCCAGCGGACCGGCGCGCGCGGGGCGTCGATCTCCATCCACTGGCGGCCGGTGAAGCCGAGCGGCTGTCCGTCGGAGGCGCGGGCCCTCTCCAGATCGGCCAGGGGGACCTCCTGCAACTCCTCGCGCTCGGTGTCGGCGAGGAAGGCCACTCCCCTGCCCTCGTCGTGGCCGGCCAGCACCACGCGGTGGCCGTTGAACGGGGACGACGTCTTCCAGTAGGGGAGGAAGCGCAGGTCGGTGGAGAGGACCGGGGCGAAGCCCCGGGTGACGGCGTCGCGGACGGCCGACCAGGCCAGCGCCGGGTCGTTCTCGGTGCGGATGGCCACCGGGGCGCCCAGCACGTCACAGGCCGTCTCCTCGAGGGTCCAGGGACGCCCGAGGATGATGCGCGTGGGGCTGAGCACCGGGGAGTCGAGGTAGAAGAAACCCAGGCCGGCGCCCAGGCCGAAGGCCATGGCCTCGGAGATCTCCAGGCCGCGAACGCGCAGTGCGTCGGAAAGGGCCGTGGATCCGCAGTGGACGCCGGGGCGGTGGGTGAAGCCGGGGAGCAGCACCGGGGGAACATAGGGGACGTGTCGGGGCCCCGCCAACCGGCCGTTTCTGCTGACTTCCCGGGGTGATCCTCGGGCGTTGACTTCCCCGCCCGCCACGTCTAGTCTCCCCGCCCTGCCATTCCCCAGTAGCTCAGTTGGCAGAGCAGATGACTGTTAATCATCGGGTCCGTGGTTCAAGTCCACGCTGGGGAGCCACACCGGACGGCTCAACGAACTCCCGCTTGACAGGGGTCCGTTGGGCCGCTCCTCTTTCTGGGGCCATGTAGGCGCCGCCGACGGCCTCGGGCACCGGGTAGAGCCGGATGACGGCGCGGCCCCGCTCCCCCTTGGCCACGTCCTCGTACCAGGTGACGATGTCGATGAAGATGGGCACCAGGTAGCGCAAGGCGAGCCAGTCCCGGCGCGCCACGGCGGCGTCGACCATCCGCGGGAGGTCCCGGTACGACGCCTCCACGGTGCTCGCCTCTAGGACCTGCCGACCTGCCTCGGCGTGCCGGACCGCAAGATCCTCGACTTCGAGCTTGAGAGCCTGAGCGGCCACTTCTCGTTCGCGTAACCGGGCCCGCAGCGCGGGACCATTCCGGCTCCCCGACTCCACGGCGTCCTGCTCGACAGCGTCCACAAGGCCGCTCACGGCCTTGCTGGCCGCAGCGTAGGCGCCCCGCTTCCGGCTGAGGGCCGCCTCGATTTCGGCGAGTTCCCGGTCCCGTCCAGCATTGGTCGCCGCCACGGCCCGGTCGATGGCAGACCGATCGAGGGCATACGCCTTCAGCCGCGCCAGGACGAACCCCTCCACGGCGTCTACCGGGACGTCGCGCGCTTGGCATCTGGTCTGCGCCGTCCGGTGCTTGTTGGCGCAGCGGTAGTAGTAGTGCTTCGTGCCGCTCCAGCTCGTGCCGTGGCTGCGCGTCATCGCCGCGCCGCAGGCGCCGCAGAGGAGAAGCCCCTCCAGCAGGTAGATTTTCTCGCCGCAGGGCCGTCCGGTGGGACGCTTGGTGCTGTTGGCCACAAGGCGAGCCTGCACGCGGTCGAAGAGTGGCCTCTCGATGATCGGCGTCCAGTTGCAGGCGATGCTCTCGCCACCGTCGCCCGCGCGCTCCGCGACGTAGACCCGGCACGAGAGCATGTTGAGGATCGCCTGGACCGTGAAGGGGCGTCCACCCACCGCGTCGCCGTGCTTGTTGACCCGGACGGGCCGGACCACGCCGGCCTGGTTGAGGTAGCGAGTCAGGGCTCGGGCCGAGGTGCCCTCAAGGTATCGGCGGAAAAGCTCACGTACGAGATCGGCGCACTCCTCGTCGATCATGATCGTCGTCTTGTTGGTCGGGTGAGGCCGGTAGCCAAACGGGATGGAGCCGCCGAACCAGAGGCCGGCGGCACGCCGCGCCTGGATCTTCTCCTTCGTCCGCTCCGACGTGCGCTCGCGCTCCAGCTCGGCGAACACCAGGGTAATCTTGAGCATCGCCCGACCGGCCGCGGTAACGGTCTCGAAGTTGTCGTTCAGGGCAATGAAGTCGACCTTGTGCTCCTCGAACAGCGCCCAGAGGTTGTAGAAGTCGATGAGGCTCCGGGTGATGCGGTCGATCTTGGTGACGACGACCACGTCGACCTTCCCGTCACGCACGTCCGCCAGGAGGCGCTGGAGCTCGGGGCGGTCCGTGTTCTTCCCGCTCTTCCCCTCCTCCCGATACTCGCCGACGATCTTCCACCCACGGCCTGTCCCGTTGATGGACTGCTGCACCTCCAGGTCCGACCTGAGGCGGATATGGCTGATCTGCGTGTCGACGGACGAGTCGACGCGCCGCACCTGGTTCATGGTGGAGACCCGCGCGTAGGCGGCCACCCGCAGCGGGCGAGTGTCAGCGATCGAGGGGGTGGGCGACGGCGTCTTCATGGTCCCCAACTTCATACCCGACAGGTCGGACCTCTCCCCGCTCCAGGGCACGAACGCGAAGGACGAACTTCCCGAGCGCCTCCAACGCCACCGCCGCCGCGTCGCAGCCTGGCCGATACAGCGGATGGCGGGGGTTGAGGGGCTTGGCTCCGGCAGGCATGACCTCGCCGGTCACGCTCTCGGCGCGACGGGATTGCCCTCCCCCACCCTGACTGGCACGGGTCCGCTTGGCCAACGCGCGCTCCGGTTGAAGACGCGCCTCGGCATTCGGTGCGCGTCGACAGCACCCCGGTCGCAGCGAGCCAATGCTCCGGTCGACGGGGGCTATTTCAACCAGTTGCGCGGCTGAGGCCGCTCTTCGTTGGTTCCGGCGAGTTCTCCTTGCGTGTATTGTTCGACCGAACTATAACCTTTCCATGAGCAACAGCGCAAGCCTCAGCGACGTACAGGCGAAGGTCCGCGCCGAGTTCGTGCGCAGGGCCAAGGCGGGCGAGCCTCCCCCCTCCCACAGGGACCTGATGGCGTTGTTCGGCTGGAAGTCGCCCGCCGCGGCCCGCTACCAGATTGCCGCGCTGGTGAAGAAGGGCTACCTGCGGATGACGGCCGGCAAGACCCGCGGCGCCCATCTCCCGGACCTGAGCGGCGGCGCAGGTGGGCCACGTCCCGCTGGTCGATCGATTCAACAAGGCAGGCAAGCCGACCAAGATCGCCATCTACCTCCCGCTGTCCGTCACGTTTCACCCGGGCGATCCGTCCGTGGCCTTCAACGCCCCGGACAACCGGATGAAGTCCCACTGCATCCTCGAGGACGACATCGTCTTCGTCCGGACGGACCTGGCAACCCAAGCCCGACGATCTGGTCGGCGTCGTCATCGACGGCCGCGGCCACGTCATGACCGTCGCCGGCGCCAAGAGCGCCGGCCACAAGGTGATCGGCGTGGTGAGGCAGGTGATCAGGGCCTACTCGCCCCACGACTGGTAGGAGCGACCGCGATCATGCGCTACGTCCTTCAGGTCATGACCATCAGGGAGCCGGGCTTCTACGAATTCCCAGGCGTCGGCCCGGTGATGCTCGACCAGGCTGGGATCTACGCGCTCACCCAGAGTGAGATTGCTGGCCCCTTCGCCGATGTCCAGGAGGCACGACGCCTCACCGCGATGGTGGCCAGGCGGCCGCTCAAGCCCAGCCGGGACAAGCCGCCGCCGTATCGTGAAGCCGACCAGGATCGTGGAGATCTAGCAGGACGAGGGCGACGCCCCGAGCTCTCGACCGGCATGCCGGTGAAGACGTTGAAGGGGAAATCGTGCGAGGCGACTCGCGCGTCGGCGATGGGCCACCAGAGGGCCGGCATCGCGCGGTCGCGGCTGCTCGAACCGGCAGGCGCACCAGTGCGGGCCAGCTCGACGTGCTCATTGAGCAGTCAGGCCGAGTCCGAAGGTGGCTGAAGGCCATCCACACCGTCTGGGTTGCGGCCCGGGCGTGCAGACCGGACCAAGTGCCAGGGGACGACGCCCGGATCCAAACGGTCGCGCGACCGCACACTCGACCGGAGGAAACGTACGCCGCGGGGACGGCCGAGGATCTGGATTCCTACGCGGAGCCTTCCTCGGCGGATGGGAGAGGCGGTTGGTTGTAGACGAGCGCGCCAGCGCCGCTGGCCACCATGGAACACTCATGGCGACGCAGTCGCAGGAGGCAGGTCCGTATGTTCATGGCATCTAAGGTCAGTCCTACGCTCTTCGCCGTACTGGAGGCCTTCAAGGCGCAGGGCGCGGTGATCGCCGGCGGCCAGGACAATTTCTACACGGCGTGCCCCTGCCACGACGATGGCAAGGCCTCACTGTCCATCGCCGATGGAGAAGATCGCGTCCTCTTCAAGTGCCACGCTGGGTGTGACCAGGCAGAGATGTTCAAGGCCGTGGTCGAGTTCACGGGCCTCTCCAAGTCAGACTTCTTCTTCAAGAAGACCGGCGCGGCCAAGGCCGAGGGGCCGCTTGCAACGATCAGCGGCCTGGCGCAAGCGAAGCGACTTCCCGTGGAACTCCTGGCCTGGGCCGGCATGCGAGATGGCCCGATGGGCATCCACATCCCCTACTGGGATGGCTCTGGTCCACCGCGGGAGAGGATCCGGCCAGGGCTAAGTGCCAAGCACTGCCTCTGGGGCGACAAGCCATATGCGGGGCACGAGATCACCGCGTACGGCGCCTGGCTGCTGCCCGCGTTCCGCACCGGCAACGTCCTCTTTCTCGTCGAAGGTGAAACCGACTCGCTTACCGGGTGGCGGCACCACCTTCCCGTCCTCGGCATCCCCGGCAAGGGGATGGCGCGGAGCGTGATCGCCAACAATCCTCACCTCCTTCATGGCATCCACTACATCTTCGTGATCGAGGAGCCGGACGACTACGAGCAGCGGATGTTTCTGAAAGGGGTTCGGCGCGGGATCTCCGACATCCATTTCTCGTTCCAGGTCTTCCCCATGCGGCTCCCCGAAAAGGACCTGTCGGACCTCCACGTCAAGCGGGGGCCCGAGGGGTTCTGGCCCGCCTTCCACGAGGCGTGGGCCGCCGCCGTAGACGCGCCGAACTGGCCTGACCCGTTGCCGATCCCGCCGATCGCCGCGACGGTCTGCGCCATCGTCACTGCGCCAGGGCTCCCAGAGATCTTCCAGGTTCGAGATATCCACCGGCGCGACCGGGACCTGTCCTCGGCGAAGATTCGCTCCGACCTGGCGCTGCTGGAGCAGGCCAAGATCGTCCGCGAGCTCGCACCGCCGAAGGCGCTGGGTCGACCGGCCAGGCGCTACAGGACCAACCCCAAGATGAGGCTGTAGTTGTTGACCAGCCGGCGGCCAGGAATTGCCTATGTTACTCGGAGGTGTAACCGGATAGGGATCCCTGCGTCCGAGTCCGCCGATTCATGCGCCGCCAGCAAGGTCGTCGGAGCCAGCGGCGCAAGTGATACTCCCCGTTTTCTCCCCCAAGTCTACCTAGGCAATTCCTGACCAGCCGGCGGTCAGGAAGTCTGCAACCGGAAGCCCGTACCCGCGTCTGCCGCGTCGTCTTGTTCTCCCTCTACGCCTCGCCGCCAACCGCTCGGTGCGCGTGAACCAGTAGACGCCGTGGGCTTGGGCCAGGATCTGCGGACACCAGGCGGCCCTTCCCACCGATCCCCACCGGGATCATGCTGGCGACCATGACCACCGCGATGGCGCCGACCCCTGCCCAGTCCGAAGCAAGCCGGCTGAACGGCGCACGCTCCAAGGGACCGACGAGCGCCGTCGGCAAGATGGTCTCGGCCATGAACGCCATCAAGGCTGGCGTCACCGCCGAGCTGGTCCTCATGCCGGGCGAGGATCTGGCCGATCACCAGGCCATGGCCGACGCCATGACCCAGACGCTGCGGACGGCGACGGCCGGGGAGGCGATCCTCGGTGTACGGCTCGCGGACGGAGTCAAACGCCTCGACCGCCTCGACCGGCAGGAGCAGCGGGTGCGCGAGGACGGCGTCGAGCAGGCGATCCTTGCCTCCGACGCCCACCGGCGGATGCTTCGCCTAGCCGAGGCGCGGCAGGTCGCAGCCGACATGGCGTTCACCGTGGGCGGCATCCAGCAGGCGGTCGCCGCGGAATGGGTCAGGCAGCTCGCCCCAGCCATGCGCCAGGTGATGGTGACCCTGGAGGCCGTGGGTGTGCCGCTGGCTCTCCTCGTGCCGTTGCAGCGAGCCGTGGAGGGCGTCCTCCGGCATGGCGGGCTGGAGGTCGAGGCCGCTGCCTTCTCGGCCATCGCGCTGCCGACCACCGACGTGGTGGCCTGGCTCGACACCGCCGTGGTGATCGCCAGCGTCGAGGTGGGCAAGACGCGGACCGAGCTGGCCACCGACCCGACCGTGGGCAACGAGAGAAAGCTCCGGCTCATCGACCTCTACCGGAAGCGGGTCCTCGGCGAGATGGAGCGGGTCCTCCGGGTACTGGCGCAGCTCCGCGCCCTGCCGGCCACCGACACGACGGCAGGTTCGTTCGTTCGCGTCGAGCTGCGGGTAGCCGGCAGGCCAAACCTCGCCCAGCTTTAGGCCTACCCGAACGGCGAAGCCCCCCGGGGGAGGGAGGGGTGGTGGTAGCCGACATTCGGGGCTCGCACGAGGGGACCTCGGGGAGCCTGGCCAGTTTTCCCTCTTGGTCGGGCAGCGGGGGATTCCCAGGCCAGTTCCCTCGCTGCCCCCACTCCGGGCGCCTGACCCCCACCCGGCCTTCTCGAATCGGGCTTGCGGATTGGCGCCCCCGAATTTTCGGGGGGGGGATCCTGCCCCGGCCCTGCCCAGGGGCTAAGGGGAAGCCGGCCCAACCGGCGGCCAGCATCCCCAACTTCTGCTTCACCCTGCCGCCGCCGCCTTCGACCGCGCAGGTCGGCAAGCGTGAGCGTACGGGCAGGACCGGCATGCCCACGACCTCACCGGCGGGAAGGCGCCGCCGTCCACGCCGCGCATGACGTTGACCGCCACCCGCCGAAACTCCTCCTCGTCCTCCTCGTTACGGTCGAGGTCGACGATCTGGAGTACCGGCGCCCGAGCCTTGGTGACGATCTGGTACGTGACCTTCACCTCACCGAGGCCCATGGCCCGCGCGGCGAGCCTGTACCCGGTGGGCTGGATGTCCCACCGGATCTGGTCCTCGCCGAACTTCCGCGCGCTGGTCTTGTGCTCGACGATCTGGCGCCTCCGGCCCTTCTTCAGCACCAGGTCGAGCGCGCCGACCAGCCTCTCCTCCATCTCGACGCCGGTGTCGGGGTCGAAGAGGGGGACGGAGAACGGCTGCTCCACCGCCTCCACCTTCACGCCGTCGAGGTTCTTCACGGCGTGGTCGTGGAAGACGGCCAGCATCTCGGTGCCCTTGTCGACGAGCGCGCCGGTGTCGGCCGGCTCGTCGTCGTCGGCCTGGAGCGGCAGGTCGGTCTCCAGCTCTCGCTGCCAGGCGTCGCGGAAGGCGTCGTTGACGAGCTGGAGCGGCGGCGGTGCGCCGTCCTCCTTCACCGCCAGGTAGAACCGCGCCAGGGCGGCGTGGAAGCTCGTGCCGAAGGCGAAGGGCACCGGCTTGAAGGCCGGCTTGGCTCCCAGCACATACCGCAACTGGTAGCTGCGCGGGCACCGCAGGTAGGTGCGGATCTGGCTCACCGAGATGTGCAGCCCGTCTCGTGCTTGCTCGAAGGCGGCCACGGTCAGCCCTCCGCCCCAGGCTCCGCCATCTCGGGGTCGCCGTCGCCCTGGTGGTGCAGCCCGCCGTTCGACATCTCGCCGATGAGCTCGGAGGCCTGGGCCTTCGTGATGAACTCGATCTGCGTGCCGAACCGGGAACGGACCTGCTGGCGGAACTGCGAGAGGTCCATGCCCAGCTTGCGGGAGATGGCGATCAGCGCCGCGAGCTGCTTGCTCGTGAGCCGGTTGCGCGGCGTGCTTGGCAACTGCGGGGTCGCCGGGGCCGCCGGCCGCGGGGGGCCGGCCTGGCCCTGCGGAGGGCGCACTGGCTGCTGGTGGGCCGCCTGACGCTGCTCGTCGGAGGGCACGTTGTCGTCGTCGATGGTGCCCTCGTATGCCTGCCGGCCCGCCCCGAACGCCGCGGCCGCCTTCTTGAGGCTGTTGCTGAAGGCTGCCCTTCCTCGCGTCGGCCTCGGACATCGAGACGTGGCCGCCGTCGGCCAGCGCCTCGGCGAAGGGGACGAAGGTGCCCTCGATCCACTCGCCCAGCTCCAGGACGAGGTCGCAGACCGCCTCGTAGGCCTTGCGGCCGGAGTTGGTGGTCAGCTCCCGGACGGTGATCTTGCGGTGGGTGCGCCAGCCGCCGATGCCGAGCGCCTCGTTCAGCCGGTTGATGATGAACTGCGCCTTGATGCCGGTGGTCGAGTACCCCTTGCCGGTCTGGCGGCCGTCGGTGCGCTCGATGGCCTCCTCGGGGAACGGCTGCGAGAGCTGCTGGTAGAGCTTCTTCTTCGCCTCGGGTGTCATGGTGCTGCTCCTCGGGCGCATCGCGCCCCGTGAACGGCAACGCCCCCACGGCACCTGCCGTGAGGGCGTCACCTGGTTGAAGGTCTTCTGGAGCTACGCGGCGGCTTGCGGGAAGTCCCTGCCGACCCTGACGGACGCTCCGCACGTGCAGGAGACGTCCATGGCGTCCTGCTCCTCAGGTTGGCGACGTCCCCTCAGTCGTCGAGCTCTATGATGACCGCGCCGTCCGGCTCCACTGAGGTCGCGCCAGCGCATGGCCGTCGCGATGGGTCGGCCGCACGTCGGGCAGCAAGGGTGCGTGGTGGGATTCATGTCGTTCTCCTCGTGAAATGGGGTGCCCCCGGCCGACCTGCACCGGGGGCGCCCCGTCCTCAGTCTTTCCCTTGCTCGCGCTTCTTCAGCACCTCGATCACCAGCGTCACGATGGCGTTGGCGATCTCGGCCCAGATGAGCACGGGATTCGGGGTCGGTGACTTGGCCACGGGACCTCCTCGACCGCCGGCCGGCGGCAGGAAGGTTGGCGAGGAGATCCTGCCGAGGACTCCTACGCCGCGAGCTGCACCCCGGCCTCCTCCGCGATCGCCGTGAGCGCCGCCTGCTTGATGCCGGCCGCCCTGCCCATCCAGATCGATGCGAGCCGGGCTCGGCGCGGGTTCTCCCGCCCGGTGTCCCGGACGAGGCGGTGGTGGTCGGCGTACTCGGTCCAGCCCTGGAGGGCCGCCCAGGCGGTCCCGCGCACCCGCTCGATCCCGACGGCCGTGTCGAAGAGCTGCACGACCTTGGTGCGCTCCGCCTCCAGCCGCGTGTGGTCCTTGTCGTCCACGGGGACCGGCATGACCCGGTCGACCGTGGCCTTCATCTGGACGTCGGTGAACGGGGTGGTGGCGAGCACGTTGGCCAGCTCGCCGAGCCGATCGTAGGAACGCGCGAGCTGGGCGAACGCCTTGCCGGCCTCGTCGAGCCGCAACCGGGCGTTGGCGGTGTGCTGGATCCGCCAGGTGGCACCGCCGCGCTCGCCCAGGGCGACGCCGAGGGTGTTGGCGCAGACCACGCGGGTGGCGACGTTCTTGATGACCACGGCGGTGACGCCGTCGTGGCCGGTGGTGCCGAGCACGTACTTCCGGATGGGCGACGGGTCGCCCTTGACGTTGATGGGGTTGGGCAACTCGCCGAGCAGCCAGCCCCGGATGCCGACCGGGCCAAGCGTGCCGGCGGTGGTGAAGACCGCCTTCACGTCCCCGGCCGCCTCGACCAGGGTGCGGGCCACCTCGCTGAACTGAACCACCTCGTAGCCCTTGCCGACGACCGACAGGTACTCGCCGCTGTCGCCGCGGACGAGCGCCTTCTTGTCGGGGATGGGGGTGCGGAACGGCGGGATGTAGACGTCCTTCTCGATCGCCTCGTAGAAGCCGGCGGCCGGGACGATCTCGTCGTAGGTGGCGCGGCGGGGAGCCGGACGCCGAGCCCGTGCCAGGGCATCTCGCCGACGTAGATCATGTGGTTGATGTCGTGAGCCATGTGGAACCTCGGGACGAACGTATCCCGCGCCGGCCGGGCCAGCCGTGGAGGCGTCGTGAATTGGGAAGGCTGCGGCCAGGACGAGCCGCAGCGGCAGAAGTTCCCGCCAACCTCTTATCCCCGTCAACGATGGAGTATTTGCCGGGCCCTTTGGACCAGGGCAGGGCGGCAGCCTCGATCCGGGTAGACGTGCCCGTCGCGCCGGCGCGATCGCCGACCCATGCCCGACCTCCCCGCGAAGGTCCGCGGCGGCCCTTGAGGCCCTCGGCCGCGACACGCTCGCCAAGCTCACCGAGGTTCGACCTCGCCGTCCGGACCGCCGCGCCGCGGCTGCGCACGTTGAGGCGCTCATGCACTCGCGCACGGTCGAGTTCGCCGATTTCCTCGGCGAGCTTCAGCGCGACGACCTCAAGGCGATTTGCGAGGGGCGCGGTCTCGATTCTTCGGGCCGCGAGAAGGAGTACCTGGTGAGCGGATCTCGCCGGCCCTGATGAGGCGTCGGCCGAGCCCGCGGCCAACGGCACCGCGGTGACGGTGGTCGACCCGCCTCCGCCGGGGCCAAAGGCGACGATCGACCAGCTTGAGGCCTACCTGTGGGGGGCCGCCGACAAGCTGCGCGGCAAGATCGACTCCAGCGACTACAAGAGCTTCATCTTCGGCTTCCTGTTCCTGAAGCGCCTCTCCGACGTGTTCGAGGAGGAGGCGGAGAAGCTGATTGCCGCCGGCAATGCGCCCGAGGTGGCCTGGGAAGACCGCGACTACCACCGCTTCTACGTGCCGAAGCGGGCGCGCTGGTCTTCGATCCAGAAGCAGGCCACGGGCATCGGCGACTACCTCAACAAGGCCTGCGCCGCGCTGGAGGAGGAGAACACCTCGCTGGAGGGCGTACTCCGCGGCATCGACTACAACGACGAGAACAAGCTGGGCCACGCCAAGGAGCGGGACGAGCTGCTCGCTCGCCTGGTCATCCACTTCTCCAAGGTCTCGCTACGCAGCGCCGACCTGGCCGAGCCGGACGTGCTCGGCAGCGCCTACGAGTACCTGATCGAGCGGTTCGCCGACGACACTGGCAAGAAGGGCGGCGAGTTCTACACGCCGCGCAAGGTCGTGCAGCTCATCGTGGAGTTGCTCCAGCCCGAAGGAGACCGACCGGATCTGCGACCCGACCGTCGGCTCGGGCGGCATGCTCATCGAGTGCGCCAAGTACGTCGAGCGCCACGGCGGCGACCCGCGCAAGCTCACGCTCCACGGCCAGGAGAACAACCTCGGGACCTGGGCGATCTGCAAGATGAACATGCTGCTGCACGGCCTGCCGGACGCGCGGATCGAGAAGGGCGACACTATCCGAAACCCGAGGCTGGTGAAGGACGGCGCGCTGGACGTCTACGACATCGTCATCGCCAACCCGCCCTTCAGTCTGGACGACTGGGGTAGGGACACCGCCGAAGCTGATCCGTTCAACCGCTTTCGGTTCGGGCTACCGCCCAAGGCCAAGGGCGACCTCGCGTTCGTTCAGCACATGGTTGCCACCATGAACATCCACGGCCGGGTCGGCGTTGTGGTGCCGCATGGCGTGCTGTTCCGCGGAGGCGCGGAAGGCGGATCCGCGCCGGCATGCTCAAGGAGGACCTCTTCGAGGCGGTCATTGGGCTGCCGGCCAACCTCTTCTACGGGGCTGCCATCCCCGCAACCGTCATCATCCTGTCGAAGCACAAGGCCCAGGACCGGCGCGGCAAGGTGCTGATCGTGGACGCCTCGCGCGAGTACCGAGAGGGCAAGGCTCAGAACTACTTGCGTGACGAGGACTTCGAGAAGATCACCGGCACCTTCCACGCCGGCAAGGACGTTGAGAAGTACGCTCGACTCGTGCCGCTCGCCGAGATCGAGAAGGCCGGGTGGGGCCTCAACATCAGCCGCTTCGTTGAGTCGTCCCAGGACGAGGCAGAAATCGATCTGCCGGCTAGCCTTGCAACGCTGCGTGCCCTGGAGGCTAGCAGGCAGGAGGCCGAGGCGAGGATGATCGCCCTGCTCCGAGGTCTGGGGTATGGCGTCTAGCCAGCGCGGGAAGGTGACGATTCACGAGATCGCGTCCGGCGAAGACTATTCGTGTATTGGGGGGCCGTTTGGTTCAGACCTCACAACCAAGGACTACACGCAGAGTGGCGTGCCTGTCATCCGCGGCGCCAACCTGTCTGGCGTGGGCCACTGGATGTCCGAGGATGCGTTTGTGTACGTCTCGGAAGCGAAGGCTGACGTTCTTCGTAGGAACCTGGCGTTCCCCGGCGACATCATCTTCACGCAGCGTGGCTCGCTGGGTCAGGTGGCCCGCATCCGCCTGGACGCAAGTGCCGCGAGGTACGTGTTGTCCCAAAGTCAGATGAAACTGACGGTAGATGTAACGAAGGCGGACGCCGACTACGTCTGTCACTACTTCCGCTCGGGGGTCGGCCAACGGCGAGATCCTGCGCGCAACGACCGCAACGGGCGTGCCCCATATCAATCTTGGCGTGCTGAAGTCGTTCCAGCTTCCCCTCCCGCCCCTTCCTGAGCAGCGGCGAATTTCCGCTATCCTGGCTTCAGTTGACGACGTCATTGCGTCCGACGAGGCCCTCGCGGAACACCTTGACCGCGTGCGGCGCGCACTCACAGAGGACCTGCTGCTGCACCGGGCATCCGGGAAATGGCCGACGGTGAAGCTCGGCGACGCCGGAGAGTGGCTTAGCGGTGGTACGCCGAACAAGGAACGCTCCGACCTCTGGAATGGAACGGTTCCATGGGTCAGCCCGAAGGACATGAAAAGTGCACGCATTGGCGACGCGATCGACCATGTCAGCGACCTGCGCGGCCTCCAGCGGAACACGGCTCGTGCCGCCGGGGACGTTGCTGATGGTCGTCCGCCGGATGATCCTCGCTCACTCCTTCCCAGTTGCTCTGACGACGGCCCCGGTCACGTTCAATCAGGACATCAAGGCCCTGCGCCCTCAGCCGAATCTCGATCCGTCATACATGCTGTACTGGCTAACGGCGGCGAAGGACCAAGTGCTCGGACTCGTAGAAGTAGCCAACCACGGAACGAAGCGACTTCGCGACTGAGCGACTGCATGATCTTTCGGTTCCGGTCCCACTGGACGAGCAGCGACGCACCGTGGGGGTGCTCCGGCGGTCGACTTCGCCTAGATGCGGAGGCGCGCTGCTCAGCCGAGCGTCGCCGCGTCAAGGCTGCCCTCGCCGACGCCCTGCTGACCGGCAAGATGCGGGTGACGGTGCGGACGGTGTGTAGAATCGGCCGTGCGCGGGCAGCGCCCGCGCGCCGACGACGAGGTCCATCGTGACGCCGAGGAAGTGGACCGAGTCCACAGCTCTCCGAGGATCCCGCGGTCGGGGTCCTGGTGCAGCTCGGCTATCGGTACGCGCGGCCGGAGGTGCTGGAGGCGGAGCGGGACACCTTCAAGGACGCGATCCTCGCTGGCCGACTGCGCAAGGCGATCGAGCGGCTCAACCCCCATCTCACGGCCGACAACGTCGGCCGCGCAGTGCGGACGATTACGCACGCCACCGGCACGGGCCTCGGGGACATCAACCAGCGCTCCACGTCGCTATCACCCACGGCGTCACGGTCCAGCAGGACGTCGGTCACGGCGTTCAGGGCCAGACGGTTCGGGTGATCGACTTCGACGACCCGGGCCGCAACGAGTTGCTCGTCACACGCCAGTTCAAGGTGAAGGGCGCCACCAAGCACGTCATCGCCGACGCGGTGGTTTTCGTGAACGGGCTGCCGCTCGCCGTCTTGGAGCTGAAGAACCCGACGCTCGGCGACGCCTGGCTGCACGACGCGGTGGACCAGCTCACACGGTACCAGGAGGGCTCCGAGGGCTACCGCGACCTCGGCGCGCCGCAGGTCTTCAACACGGTGCAGGGCTCGTGGCGGCCCTGCGGGCTGCGCGCGGCGTACGGCACGGTCGGCACGCCGCAGCGGTTCTTCGCCGAGTGGAAGACGCCGTACCCCGCCTTGGAGGAGGAGGTGGCCGTGGCGCTTGGTAAGAAGCCGACGCCGCAGGACGTCGCCCTGTGGGGGCTCTTCCAGCCCGCGAACCTGCTCGACATCGTCCGCAACTTCGTCGTCTACGAGAACGACAAGAAGGCGTCCCGGGTCATCCACAAGCTGCCTCGCTACCCGCAGTTCCTGGCCGTCAACAAGGCGATCGCGCGCATCAAGGGGGCGAAGGACCCCGAGGACCGCGGCGGCGTCATCTGGCACACGCAGGGGTCAGGCAAGTCGCTCACCATGCTCTGGCTCGCGCTCAAGCTCCGGCGCGATCCTGCCTTCGAGCACCCGACCATCGTGATCGTCACCGACAGGACGGACCTCGACGACCAGATCAGCGGGACCTTCCAGGCCGCCGGTTTCCCGAACCCGGACCGCGCGGACAGCGTGCGCGACCTGCGGGAGAAGCTGGCCGGCCCCACCGGCATCACCCTCACGACCACCATCCAGAAGTTCCAGGACCTCGCAGCCGCGGACGGGGGCCGCGGCGCGCCGCCGGTCCTCAACGGGGCCGAGAACATCTTCGTGATGGTGGACGAGGCGCACCGGACCCAGTACCGCAGCCTCGCGGCGAACATGAGGGTGGCGCTGCCGTGGGCCTGCTTCCTGGGCTTCACCGGTACGCCCATCGACCGCAACGACCGCTCCACCAAGCAGACGTTCGGCCCGTACATCGACACCTACACCATCGAGCAGGCCGTCCAGGACGGCGCCACGGTGCCGATCTTCTACGAGTCCCGGCTCCCGAAGCTCCACCTCATCGGGGCCTCGCTCGACAAGCTCTTCGACCACGTCTTCTCCGACCGGACCAAGGAGGAGCGCGTCGAGATCAAGCGCAAGTACGCCACCGAGGCGGCGATCGCCACGGCGCCCAAGCGGATCGAGGCCATCTGCCTCGACCTCATCGAGCACTACGTCAGCTTCATCCAGCCCAACGGCTTCAAGGCGCAGATCGTGGCGGTCAGTCGGGAGGCCGCCGTCGTCTACAAGGAGACCCTTGACCGCCTCAACGCCCCCACTTCCGCGCTCATCATGTCGTCGACGCAACGACGACGCGGCCCACCTGGCCAAGTGGGCCACCAGCGACCAGCAGCGCAAGGAGCTGATCGAGCGGTTCAAGAAGCCCAAGGACCCGCTGTCGATCCTGGTGGTCTGCGACATGCTCATCACGGGATTCGACGCGCCGGTGGAGCAGGTCATGTACCTCGACTCCCCGCTGAAGGAGCACACGCTGCTTCAGGCCATCGCCCGGGTGAACCGCAAGGAGGAGGGGAAGACCTACGGTCTGGTGGTGGACTACTGGGGCGTCTCCGATGCGCTCAAGGAGGCGCTGGCGATCTTCTCGCCCCAGGACGTGAAGGGGGCGATGAAGCCGCGCGTCGACGTGCTGCCCCAGCTCCATCTGGGCGATGAATCCCTGAGGGCAGACCTCTATCGGGGCGAACTCTCCGATCAGATTCCGATCTATTTCATTGGTCGAGAGGAATTCTTCGATCGGGAGTATCTCTATGGCACTCCCAAGGGAGATTACTTTGACAATGCGGAGCGCTTCACCTTCTTCTCAAAGGCAGCCCTCACCCTCTGTCGGGCCATAGGGTTTTCTCCGGACGTCATCCACCATCATGAATGGCAAACAGGGTTAATCTCTGCCTACCTCAAATCCACCTCCCGAGAAGATCCCCTCTTCGCTCATACAGCCGTGGTGTTCACCATTCACAATATCGCCTATCAGGGACTCTTTCGAAAGGAGAAACTCTCGCTTACAGGTCTTCCGCTGGAGCTGTACAATCCGGAAGGGATCGAGTTCTGGGAACGGATCAACTTCATGAAGGCGGGGATCGTCTATGCCGATGTGATCAACACGGTGAGCCAGAAATACAGTGAAGAGATCCAGACCGCCGGATATGGTTACGGATTGGAGGGGATCTTAAGAAAACGAAGCCGGGATCTCTACGGCATTCTCAATGGCGTGCGATTATCAGGATTGGGATCCTTCACAGGATTCGCGTCTCGCCTCCCCGTACAGTCCGGAGGATCTTTCCGGAAAGCGGGTGTGTAAAAGGGACCTCCTGAGGGAATTGAATCTTCCCCCGTCTCTTGAAACGTTCCCGTCCTGGGGGTCATCTCCCGTTTCGCGGACCAGAAGGGGTTTGACCTCCTGTTCGCCGAGATTCTCGAAGTCTCTTCAGTCTCGATATCGGTTTCGTCTTGCTGGGCACGGGGGAACAGAAATACCACGATCTCTTTACTCGGATCGGCCGTCCGTATCCTCAAAAGGCAGGGATCCGGATCGCCTACGACGATCGTCTGGCCCACATGATCGAAGCCGGGTCCGATATCTTCCTGATGCCCTCCAAGTACGAACCCTGTGGACTCAACCAGATCTACAGCCTGAAATATGGGACGATTCCCGTCGTTCGCGCCACCGGAGGGCTCGACGATACGATCGTCCCTTACGACCCTGCAACCGGTCATGGAAACGGGTTTAAATTTATTCGCTACGATGCCAGAGTGTCTCCTTGAACAGATCAAGGCGGCCCTTCGGACCTATCATCGGCCCAAGCATTGGGAACGACTTCTCCGGAACACCATGACTGCGGACTTTTCCTGGAAGAGGTCGGCGGAGTCCTATCTCGATCTTTATCCGAAAGGCATTGGCGAAACGAAAAAGAGTCCCTTCCAACAAGGCGTTGGGCGCTCTGACAAAGGGTCCTTTGGAAATTCACCTCGATCGAGTGTGAGGGGGACGTTGGCATGAGAAAAGGAAATCCGTTGAGAGGGCTCCGATGGGCAGTCTCTTTTTTCTCTTCTCGTGATTCCGTCCCTTGTCGTCAGCAAACCCCTTCCGTTTAAAAGTGGAGATCGGCCCAGACTCATCGAAACCGGAGAGCTCACAGGATTCACGGATCACCCCTCCCTTCGGATCATCGATATGCGGACCTCCCTTCTCGACTACCTGCAAGGTCATCTCCCCAATGCCGTCTATCTCTCCTTCGAGGTTCTTCGGGTCCCCCGAAACGGCATTCCAGCCCAGGCCCCTGATCGGATCACCTCGAAAAGATCCTGGGGGAGTTCTTAAGCGTCTCGAACGATATGTGGGTCATTCTCTACTCTGAAAAATCAAACCCCAATGCCACCTACCTGGCATGGGCCCTCGACTTTTTAGGCCATAAGAGGGTCCTCCTCCTCAACGGAGGCTGGGAGAAATGGGTCTCGGAAAAACACCCCGTAACGCAGGAATATCCTGTGCTCTCTCCGAAAAAATTCTTCGGGAAGGTCATCCGGGAAACATTGGCTGAAAAGAAATGGGTTTACGATCGATTGAATACAACGGGGGACGCCATTGTCGATGCCCGGCCGCCCAAACAGTACAGTGGTGAAGAAGGCGAGGAGATCCGGCAAGGCCATATCCCCGGGGCGAGAAATATCTTCTGGGAAACAACCCTCGAAGGGGAGGAGGTGAGGGGCTGGAAGAAGCGGGGAGGACTTAGAGAGACTCTTCACTGAATCCGGGGTCACGAAGGACAAAGACATCATCGTCCACTGTCGAACCGGAAGAGAAGCAAGCCATGTCTATTTTACCCTAAAACAGGTCCTGGGATTTCCCAGAGTTCGCCTCTTTCAAGGCTCCTGGGTGGAATGGTCTGCGGATAAAAAGTATGCCGGTAAAAACCGGCATGGACCCTTAGGCGAATGCGGGTAGCTTGACAAAACAGGACCTTCTGTGCCATTTTTATCGCTAATGTTGTAAACAGTTCAGTTTCTCAAAAATCTCCAATCCTTCCGGGAGGAGAGTTCAGTTGATTCGCAAGATAATACTACTGGGGATGATCTTGGTTTTCTCCTCAGCCTGTCTTCCCAGTTTGAGCCTCCTTCATGAGAAGGACCGTCCTGAACAGACCGCCCTCCAGGAGGAACCTCATTCCCTTTTTACTCCGTCCGAACTGGAGGCCCTCTTTTCCTGCGACCCACCGGCTGTTCAAACGGAAGTCTCCTCGCTCCCCTCTATGCTGCCCGCCAATGGGGTCAATCCCGGTAGGCTCGAACTTCCCATCAGTGATCAATCCAACGACGATTTTAACCTTGAGATCCTCCCCGGAGGCCCTCCAAAGAAGGGACCTGATTTCGATATCCCGATTGTGATCAACGAGAAGGTCGAACATTTCATCCAGTATTTTCAGACCACGGCCAAAAACCGGTTCGCGAACTGGCTGGCCCGATCGGAAAAGTATATTCCCTTCATGAGAAATGTGCTGAAAGAGACGGGCCTTCCGGAAGATCTCGTCTATCTTGCCCTCATCGAGAGCGGGTTCAACCCCTATGCCTATTCGAGAAGCAAGGCTTCAGGCCCCTGGCAATTTATTTATCTGACCGGCAAACGGTATGGTTTGAAGGTGAACTGGTGGGTGGATGAACGGCGGGATCCTGAGAAGTCGACCGTCGCCGCAGCGAAATATCTCAAGGATCTCTACGATATGTTTGAATGCTGGTATCTTGCAGCCGCCGGTTACAATGCGGGGGAATTCAAGATCGCAGAGCCATGAAGCGCTACCGGACAGAAGATTTTTGGGAACTTACCAAATATCCCTTCCTGAAACAGGAGACAAAGACTATGTCCCGCAGATGATTGCTGCAGCCCTCATCGCAAAGGATCCGGAGGCCTATGGCTTTACAGGGATCGAGTATCAGGAACCTCTCCGCTATGATAAGGTCCAGGTTCCTCCCCGATGGACCTTCAGCTTATTGCCAGGACGGCTGATGCGCCACTGGAAGAGATCAAGGATCTCAATCCTGAATTATTGAGAGGGTGTACCCCTCCGGATGAGCCCGGTTATGAAATCAGGATCCCTTATGGAAAGAGGGAGCGCTTCCTCGTAAACCTTGAAGCCCTTCAACCCATTGAAAGGGTTCGGTTTAAAACCCACACCGTGAAAAAGGGGGAAACGATCCAGCGGATTGCCCGCCTCTATCAGGTTGAGCTGGACCCCCTGCTCGAAATCAACCGATTGAATAAAGGAAGCCGAATGCCTCCCCGGGGATGAATCTCATGATCCCCATCTCCAAGTCTCAGCCCGATCCAAAACCCCTCCTCGCAGCGAAAAAGAGGCCAGAGGTCGAAAACCGAAGCCCTAAGCCTCAAGAAACGATCTATACGATCAAGAAAGGGGATACGCTGTGGAGTATTTCATCGGAACTCGGAATTAACATCGGCGCACTCAGCCGCTGGAATAACCTCCATCCGGAAAAGAAATTAATGCCTGGCGACAAACTCAAAATCCGACTTGACGGCTCTACCGACACTCCGGATGAAACCCCGGGAGGAAAGAGTGGGAAGGAAATCATTTACGTGGTGAAACAGGGAGACACCCTCTGGAGCATCGCCAAAAAATACATCTCACCATTTCCGACATCCGGGGCGTGGAATCATCTCAACGGGAAAGATCAGATTCGTCCTGCCGATCGATTGAAATTGCGGGTACCAGGGATTAAATCTTAAGCTCTGCAATCGATTCCCTCTTGTAAAACCCAAGGCGTGAAAGAACTGGAACAAGATTTTCTCACCCAACTTTACCAGGATATCGAGAGCCCCCCTGAAAAGGTTGAATGACAAACTTGATCAATAAATTCATCTCATTATAAACACATTTTAATCCGTTATACATCGGGGAAGGATTCGTCATGACAATTTTGACCAGAGTTCCAATTTTTAGCTTGACAAACCTGTTTTTTTTGTGTATACAGTATACACTTTTAGGTTTCCCGAAAAGACCTGCTGCTTTGGCATCATTTGCCTAAACTATCGAATAAAATTCAATGGACACTGTTTTTCTGTCTGGAAACAAGGAAGAAGCAAAGTATTTATTAAAATGGAAAGGAGGGGATAAGATTCCAAGAGATTAATTTTTTAACGGCCTAACTCAATTAAAGGAGGGTGAGTATGTTACCAGGATTAAAAAGTATCCCCATATCTTCAGTCCCATGAAGATTGGGAAACTGAAGGTAAAGAACCGCGTGAAGTATGCATCGACGGAGACGAACTTCAATTATCGTGACGGTTATGTTTCGGATAAGGAAGTTGGTTACATGGAAGCGCAGGCCAGAGGCGGCGCGGGTATCGTGACGACGCAGGGTGCGTACACGGACCCCCGCGGTGAAGGCCGGGGCTATGTCGGCATGATGGCGATCTGGGATGACAAGTTCATTCCCGGGTTGAAGAGACTGGCGGACGTGATCCACAAGCACGATGCCGTCGCCTGTTTGCAGCTGATGCACTGCGGTCGTGTCGGCGCGATCGAGCTGAACTACTCGGTGGGTCCGTCCGATGTACCGCAGAAGCTGCCCTTGTTCCGTCCCCCGGTGGAGATGACGAAGGAGGAGGATCAAGGATTGTATCCAGGAGCACATTGACGGCGCAGCGCAGGGCGGTCGAAGCGGGCTACATGATGGTCGAGATTTCGGGCATCGTGGGTTACCTTCTTTCGAACTACGTTTCTTCGTACACGAACAAGAGAACGGATGAGTACGGCGGCGACATCCATGGCACAGAAGCGTTCATGAAGGACATCATCAAGGGCTGCAAGGCAAGTCCGCCGCGACGTTCCGGTCGGCATTCGTCTTTGCGGCGAGGAGCTGTTGGATGACCGCGGTGGTAACACGGTTGAGGAGAGCCTCGAGTCGATCAAGATGGCGGAGGAAGCGGGATGTGATTACCTGAGCGTAACGGCGGGCTGGCAGGAGTGTGCGGTATCGGTCATCACGCGCGACGTTCCGATGGGCGACTGGCTCTACATTGCGGAGCGGATGAAGAAGAACATGAAGATCCCTGTTACCATGGCGTACCGTCAGTTCGTACCGGAGATTCCGGAGAAGGCGATGACGGAAGGGAAGCTGGATCTCTGGGAGATGTGCCGTCCGATGATCGCGGATCCCTTCCTGCCGATCAAGATCATGGAAGACCGTCAGCAGGATATCATTCCCTGTATCGCCTGCAACGTCTGCCTGGCCCGTCTGTTCCGGGATACGGAACTTTGTTGTACGGTTCGTCCGTCCCTGGGTCATGAGAACGAGGTGGATTGGGGTTTCTACGGTTTGGAGAAATCAAGACCAAGAAGAAGGTCATTGTCTTGGGTCGGGGATTGCAGGACTTCAGGCCGCAGCCATTGCCGCGGAAAAGGGCCATGATGTCACGGTCTACGAGAAGAACGACCATGTCGGCGGTCAGTTCGCGGCCGCAGCCCATGGTCCCTGGGGCGACAAGGAATTTCAGCGGATGGTCAATTACCTGAAGGCCCAGTGCGATAAGCACGGGGCCAAGATCGTCCTCAATACCACGGTGACCAAGGAGCTTCTGGAGAAGGAAAAGGCCGATTCCGTGATCATCGCCACAGGCGCCACCCCGGACAGATCGATTCCCGGAAGCGATAAACCCCATGTCGTCTCTCTGTTCGACGTCCTCGAGGGAAAAGTGAAGCTGGGCGAGAAAGTGGTCATTGTGGGCGGTTCGGGCGCAGCCATTTCCACAGCCCTCTATATCATGGACAAGGGAAAGCATACGGTTTCCATTGTTGACAAACCCAAGAAGTTCGGGACAGACGTCAATCCGTCCTATATCTGGCGATACATGAAGAAGATGAAGGAAGGCGATGTCGCCCAGGTGACGCAGAGCCTTGTGAAGGAGATCCGGGATAAAGAGGTCGTGGTGGAGGGCCCTGACAAGAAAGAGAGCGTCCATCCCTGCGGACTCCGTTGTCCTTGCCAACCTGGTGCCCGATAAGGCGGTGGGATATGGCAAAGTATGCGAAAGAGGTCTATCATGATCGGCGATTGCATTCAGGTGCGCAGGGGGACGGCGAGCGATTCGCGATGGTTATAAGATGGGGATGAGAGTCGACTTCCTACCCTATCAGACCTATCACAGGATCAAACATTAATGCGTGACCGCGTCTGCACGCCAGGGTGTATTTCGGCACGCAGGCGTGATCGCGTGTCCGTGACTCGGACGGAGATAAAGAGGCACTGAAAGTGGACACGCATCACGAGCGGTGAATCACAAATCACGAAAAAAGGAGAAGCCTATGGTACCACATGTCGTTGTTTCCAAATGCACGGGTTGCGGAACCTGTGTCAAGGAGTGTCCGGATCAAATCATCGGTTTGGTTAAAAATAAGGCGGCCATTCTCACCGATCTCTGTGTGGAATGCGGCATCTGCGCCTTTGTCTGTCCCTTTGTTGCAATGGTCAATGAACTTCCCAACGGCGGCTACGAGACCGGGAATATTCTTCATTTCTCAAGACGATAACGGAGCCTTTGAAATTGGAGAGGAGTGTGAGTTCAGAGCGCGAATGCTCATTTTTTTTGCAGGGTCGAATCTTCGGGGGGGAACAACTCCAAGAGACTGGAAAAGACAGGAGGAATCGTATGAAGGTAAATAAAATCGACCATATTTGTATTGCGGTGAAAGACCTGGAGGCAGCACGAAAGGTTTGGGAGACCGATTCTTGGAAAATCAAAACCCGATGATCCTTACATCGATGAACCCGAGAAGATCAAAGTCGCCAGGTACTGGCTGGGGGAGGTCGGGTTTGAACTGATGGAATCCACGACCCCTGATGGCGACGTGGCCAAGTTCATCGAAAAGAAGGGCGAGGGCGTTATGATCATCGGGCTGAACGTGGATAGCACCGAGGCAGCGATGAATGAATTGAAGGCAAAGGATTACCCCTTCATCGGCGGGCTGAGGCCCTTCCGGGGCTGCAAATTTGCCTTTGTCCATCCCAAAAAGGTCAATGGGGTCCTTCTTGAACTCATCGACTACCCCTGGAATGAGTTTAAGAAAAAATAGTTTTAATTAGCGCCCCATTTAAGGTAATAAAAAA
>CAWHDZ010000022.1:0-7766 GCA_963828255.1 uncultured delta proteobacterium
TCGTCCCGGGGTTCTGGGCGGTCCGGCGCCAGGGGGCGCGCCACGAGCAGGCCCGGTTCCGGCAGCGGGACGACCCGGAGGGCTTCCGGGCCGAGGAATCGGCGCGGCTGGCCCGGGTCCTCGACGCACGCAGGCGGCTGCGCATCGCCGACGCCGTCTTCGTCCTGGCCTTCGTCGTGGTGGTGGTGCTCGCCCCTCCCGGTGAGCGGGTCGCCTGGCTCGCAGTGCCGGGCCAGATGGCGCTCCTCCCGCTGCTCAACATCGTCATGGAGCGGCGCACCCGGCGCTTCGCCGCCGCGCTCGCCGCGCCCTGACCCCACATGAACCGCACCCTCGCCGCTGCCACGCTCGCCGCCCTCCTCCTCGCGTGCGGGAGGAAGGAGCCGCCGGCCTCCCCGGCCACCGCGCCCCCGGCAGCCACCGCCGCCGCGCCCCCCGTCCGGCTGCTCGCCCCGGAGAAGGTGCGCTTCACGCCGCGCGTCGAGGCAACCGGCGTGCTCAAGGCCCGCGAGGCCTCGCAACTCGCCTTCCCCATCGCCGGAACCCTCCGCTCGGTGCCGGTGCGGCGGGGCCAGGTCGTCGCCGAGGGAACCCCGCTCGCCCTCCTCGACGCCGACGTGATCCGGGCCTCCGTCGCCCAGGCCGAGGCCGGCCTGGCCGCGGCGCGGGCCCAGGCCCGCCTGGCCCAGGACGCCTACGAGCGCTCCCTGCGGCTGCGCGCCCAGGAGTCGATCTCCGAGTCGCAGGCCGTCCAGGCCGAGGCCCAGCGGGACCTGGCCCAGGCGCAGGCCCGGGCGGCGGAGGCGGGGCTGCGCCAGGCCCAGGTGAACCTCGAGAAGCACACCCTCAAGGCTCCGTTCGCCGGCGTCGTCACCCGGGTTCCCGACGGCGCCGGGATCGCCGTCGCCGCCGGGCAGGTGGTGGTGGCCGTCGAGGCGAACCGGCTGCTCGTCCTCGACACCACGCTCACCCAGGACGACGCCGCCCCGCTCAGGGTCGGGCAGCCCGTCGAGGTGGTCGTGGCCGAGACCGGCGCGCGCGCCGCCGGCGCCGTGGTCCGGCTGGTGCTCCCCTCGGTGGATCCCGGGACCGGTCGCGTGCCTGTGGAGGTGGCCGTCCCCAACGCCGACGGGAGGCTCCTTCCCCACGCCTTCGCCCGGGCCACCTTCCCTTCCGGCGCCGAGCGGGACGCCTGGAAGGTGCCGGTGGCCTCCCTCCTCCAGCGCGAGGGCGCGGTGGCGGTCTGGGTGGCCGGCCCCGACGGCCGGGCTCACGCACTTCCGGTGAAGCTCCTCGACCAGGCGGCCGGCGACGCGCTGGTGAGCGCCGGACCGGGCGGCTGGCCGGCCGGGGTGCGGGTGGTGGCCGCCCCGCCGCTGGGGATCGTCGAGGGCGCGCCCCTTGCCGGGGCCGCCCCGTGAACGTCTCCGACGTCGCCATCCGGCGACCGGTCTTCACGGCGATGCTGTCCGTCGCCCTGATCGTCCTCGGGTTCCTCGGCCTGGGCCGGCTGGGCACCGACCTCTACCCCGACGTCACCTTCCCCTTCGTGACCGTGACCACGGTCTACCCGGGCGCCTCCCCGCAGGACATCGAGGAGTCGGTGACCCGCCCGGTCGAGGACGCGGTGGCCGGCATCTCGGGAGTCGACCGGGTCTTCTCCTGGTCGCGCGAGGACGTCTCGCTCGTCTTCGTGCGCTTCAAGCTCTCCGTTCCCCTCTCGGAGGGGGTGCAGAACGTACGGGACAAGGTGGGCGTCGCGGTCGGGCAGATGCCCTCCGGGGCCAGGCCCCCGGTCATCTCGCAGTTCGACGTGGGGGCCCAGCCGGTGCTGGTCTTCTCGGCCTCGGCCGGGAACGACCCCATCGCCCTCCGCGAGCTGCTCGACGACCAGGTCCGGCCGCGCCTGGAGCAGATCGAGGGCGTGGCGGCGGTACGGGTGCTGGGCGGAGCCGAGCCGGAGATCGCGGTCGACCTCTTCCCCGAGCGGCTCCGGCAGCTGGGGCTCGCCCCCGACGCGGTCTTCCAGAAGATCCGGTCCGAGCACCTCGACCTGCCGGGCGGCCGTTTCCCGTCGGGAGCCCAGGAGGTGGGGGTCCGCGTGGTCGGCGAGTTCACCACCGCCGACGACCTGCGCCAGATGGTGGTCGCCACCGGCAAGGACGGGAGCCAGGTCCGGCTCGGCGACGTGGCGCTGGTGCGCAAGGGGATGAAGGAGCCCCGCACCCTGGTGCGCACCAACGGCGTGGATGCGGTGGCCCTCGAGGTGGTGAAGCAGGCCGGCGCCAACTCGGCGGCCGTGGCCAACGCCGCCAAGGAGCTCCTCCCCGTGCTCGAGTCGCAGTTCGGCTTCCGGTCGCAGGTGATCCTCGACCAGGCCCTCACCATCGAGGCCAACGCACACGAGGTCTGGATCGCCATCTTCTTCGGCGGCGCCATGGCCGTGCTCATCATCCTGCTCTTCCTTCTCGATCTTCGCGGCACCTTCATCTCGGCCCTGGCCCTCCCCACCTCGGTGGTCGGCACCCTCTTCTTCATGTACGTGATGGGCTTCTCCCTGAACCAGCTCACGCTGCTCGGGCTCTCGCTCGCCATCGGCCTCCTCATCGACGACGCGGTGGTGGTGCGGGAGAGCATCACCCGCCGCCTCGAGCTGGGCGACCCCCCCGCGGTCGCGGCCAGCCAGGGCACGCGGGAGATTGCACTGGCCGTGATGGCGACCACCTTCACGCTCATCGCGGTCTTCGTGCCGGTGGCGTTCATGAAGGGCATCACCGGCCAGTTCTTCCGGCAGTTCGGGCTCACCATCTCGGTGGCGGTCCTCATCAGCCTCTTCGTGGCCTTCACGCTCGACCCCATGCTCTCGGCGCGCCTGGCGCGCCCCCACGTCCCCGGCGAGCCCCGCCGGGAGGTGGCGCTGGCGGCCTGGTTGCGCCGCCGCTTCGAGTCGAACGACCGCTCCTACGAGCGCTCGCTCGACTGGGTCCTCCGGCACGGGTGGCTCACCGTGGGGGCGGCCGCCCTGCTCTTCGCGCTCAGCCTTTTCGTGGGGTCGCGCCTCGGCTCCGAGTTCGTCCCGGCCGAGGACCGCAACCAGCTGGTGGTGAACCTCCAGTTCCCCCCGGGCACGAGCCTGGCCACCACCTCCGCGCTGTCGGGGCGGCTCGAGCGCGAGGTCCAGGCCATCCCGGGCGTGGCCGCGGTCCAGTCCACGCTCGGGCCCCAGGAGGACGTGCGCCTGGCGCGATGGCGCGTGAACCTGGTGGACAAGTCCCGCCGGGCGGAGACGGCCAACCAGATGAAGCGGCGCGTCCGCGCGGTCCTCGCCAGCGAGCCCGGGATCGCGACCTCCGCCGTCTCCGACCCGCCCACCGTCGAGGGGCTGGGCGACTGGCCCCCCGTCCTCATGCGGGTGGTGGGGCGCGACTTCGCCGTGCTGCGCACCGAGGCGAACTTCCTCCTCGAGACCATGCGCTCCATCCCCGCCCTCACCGACATCCAGCTCAAGGACAGCCCCGGGAAGCCGGAGCTCCAGGTCTCGGTGGATCGCCAGGAGGCGGCGCGGGCCGGCGTGTCGGCCGGCGCGGTCGCGCTCCAGGTTCGCCTGGCCACGCAGGGGGAGGTGGCCGGCAAGGTTCGCGAGGGGAGGCGCGAGGCCGAGATCCGCGTCCGCCTGGCCGGCGAGGACCGCGACTCGCCGAGGGCGCTGGAGCGGATGTGGGTCCAGACGCCGCGCGGCCCGATGGCCCTCTCCCAGCTCGCCGCGCTCCGCCTCGCCGACGGCCCGTCCGCCATCGAGCACGAGATGCGCGAGCGGCAGATCTCGGTCTGGGCCCAGGTCGCCCCGGGCGCCGACCTGGGGTCGGCCACGAAGGCGCTTCGCTCCCTCCTCGGCGCCCACCAGCTTCCGTCCGGGTACTTCTACGTCTGGGACGGCATGCAGAAGGAGCAGGAGGACACCCAGTCCAACATGGCCTTCGCGATGCTCGTGGCCGTGATCTTCATCTTCATGGTCCTGGCGAGCCAGTTCGAGTCGCTCGTCCACCCCTTCACCATCATGCTGGCCCTTCCCCTCGCGCTGGTGGGAGCCTTCCTCGGCCTCGCCCTGACCGGGGGCTCCATCAACATGGGGTCGCTCATCGGCCTCATCCTGCTCATGGGGCTCGTGACCAAGAACGCCATCCTGCTCGTGGACGGGGCGCTTCAGCACATGCGGGACGGCGGGGACGATGCGGCGGTCGCCATCCGCAAGGCGGGGCCGCGCCGGCTCCGTCCCATCCTCATGACCTCGGCGGCCATGGTTCTCGGGATGCTCCCTACCGCGCTCGGCCGGGGAATGGGCAGCGAGTTCCGCTCCCCCATGGCCGTCGCGGTCATCGGAGGGGTCATCACCTCCACCATGCTCACCCTCTGGGTGGTCCCGGTGGTCTTCGTCCAGGTGGAGCGCCTCCGGGCCCGCCTCCGACGCGGGAAGCACCCTGTGGCCGGGAACTTGCGCTGACCGCCCGCACGTCGGAGCGTAGACCCGCGTGACCCAAGCGCGCGGGAGTCGTCCATGGAGCGTCCGTCCGGAAAGTTCCGCTTCCTCTTCTTCACCGACCTCATCGGGAAGAAGGTCGTCTCCTCCGACGGTGAATCGCTGGGACGGCTCTCCGACCTCGTGGCGGTGAGCGGCGAGCCCTACCCTCCCGTCGAGTCCCTCCTCGTCCGTTCCGGAAGGACGCTGAAGCAGGTCCCCTGGTCGTCGGTGGCCTCGGTGAACGGGGACATCGAGCTCGTTCCCGGCGCCACCGTCGGGCCCGCTCCCTCCGTCCCGGTGGCCGACCGTCTCCACCTCGGCCAGGAGATCCTCGACCGGCAGATCGTGGACATCGAGGGGGCCAAGCTGGTGCGGGTGAACGATCTCCACTTCCTGGAGACCAAGGGGCAGATGCGCATCGCCCACGTGGACGTGGGGCTGCGCGGCCTGGTCCGCCGCATGGGGTGGCAGCGTCCGGTGGACGGCGTGGTCTCGCTGCTCCGCCCGAGGGCCCGATACCTGAACGCCGACACCTTCCTCTCCTGGAAGCTCGTGCAGCCCATCGAGAGCGCCCCCGGCCGGGTCCGGATCGAGGCCACCAAGAAGGCGCTGGCGTCGCTCCATCCGGCCGACCTCGCCGAGATCATGGAGGACCTGGACCGGCACCAGCGTGAGGTGCTCTTCCAGCGGCTCGACGTGGAGACCGCCGCCGACGCGCTCGAGGAGACCTCCACCGAGCTCGCCACCGAGCTGCTCGAGGCGGTTCCGCCGGAGAAGGCCGCCGACATCCTCGAGGAGATGGCCCCCGACGAGGCCGCCGACGCGCTCTCCGAGCTGCCCGGCCACACCCGCGAGGAGCTGCTCCAGGCCATGGAGAAGCCGGAGGCCGCCGAGGTCGCCGAGCTCCTCGAGTACCACCCCCGGTCGGCCGGCGGCCTCATGACCCCGGACCTGGTCGAGCTTTCCCCCTCCGCGACGGTGGCCGAGGCCTTCGCCGAGGTGCGGCGCCGGGCCGAGGAGCTCCCGCTGGTCTACGAGATCTTCCTGGTCGAGGGTGGCCTGCTGCAGGGGATGGTGACCCTGAAGGACCTGATCGTGGCGGCCGACCCCTCGGTTCCCCTCTCCTCCCTGCTCCGGGAGATCCCCGCCTCGGTCGGCGCCGACGCCGACGTCCGGGAGGTGGCCCGGGCGGCCTCCAAGTACAACCTGCTCTCGGTCCCGGTGGTCGACAGGGCCGGGTCGCTCATGGGGATGGTGACGGTGGACGACATCCTCGCCGAGGTGGTCGGTGGCGCCTGAGAAGCGTCAGGTGCGACCCGGGCGCTGGCGCCGGGTGGCCCTCTTCCTCGCGGTCATGGGTCCCGGGCTCATCACCGCCAGCGTGGACAACGACGCCGGCGGCATCACCACCTACTCGCTGGCCGGCGCCCATTTCGGCACGAAGCTCCTCTGGACGATGGGCCCCATCACCGTCGCGCTCATCGTCGTGCAGGAGATGAGCGCCCGCCTGGGCGTGGTCACCGGCAAGGGGCTCGCCGACCTGATCCGGGAGAACTTCGGCGTCCGCACCACCTTCTGGGTGTCGCTGGCGCTGGTGCTCGCGAACCTCGCCAACACCATCGCCGAGTTCGCCGGCGTGGCGGCCAGCCTCCAGATCTTCCAGGTCCCGCGCTGGGTCTCGGTGCCCCTGGTGGCGGTGGGCGTCTGGGCCCTCGTCCTCAAGGGCTCGAACCGGGCCGTCGAGAAGGTCTTCCTGGTGGCGAGCCTCCTCTACGTGGCCTACCCCATCTCCCTCTTCCTCGCGAAGCCGGACTGGGGGGAGGTGGCGCTGGCCGCGGTCACGCCCACCTTCCAGACCGACGGCGCCTACGTGGCGATGCTCATCGGCATGGTGGGAACGACCATCGCGCCCTGGATGCAGTTCTACCAGCAGGCCGCCGTGGTCGAAAAGCGCATCGACGTGGACGAACTCCGCTACACGCGCATCGACGTGGTCCTGGGCTGCATGGTCACCAACGTGGTGGCCTTCTCCATCGTCATGGCCTGCGCGGCCACGCTCCACAAGCAGGGCATCACCATCCAGACCGCCGACCAGGCCGCCCTCGCGCTGGCACCGCTGGCCGGGAAGTACGCCTCCTGGCTCTTCGCCTTCGGCCTCTTCAACGCCTCCCTCTTCGCTGCGGCCATCCTGCCGCTCTCCACCGCCTACTTCGTCACCGAGTCGGCCGGCTGGGAGTCGGGGCTCGACCGGAAGTGGGGCGAGGCCAAGCAGTTCTACTGGCTCTTCACCGGCATCGTCGCGGTCGGTGCGGGCGTGGTCCTCATCCCTCACATCCCCCTCATCCGCATCATGCTCCTCTCGCAGATCGTGAACGGCATGCTCCTGCCGTTCGTCCTCATCTACATGCTCCGGCTCGCCAACGACGAGAAGCTCATGGGGGTCCACCGCAACGGGCGCTGGCTCAACCTCATCGCCTGGACCACCGCGGTGGTCATGATCGGGCTGACCGCCTACCTCGTGGCCACCGGCATCCGCGACCTGGTGGTGACGTGACCCCGGGGGGCGCGACGGGCCGGCGGGCCTTCTCGGTGGCCATCTTCGCCCGGAGCGCCGGCGCCGTGCTGCTGGTGCGCCACCGACGGCTCGGGACCTGGCTCCCGGTGGGCGGGGAGATCGAGCCCGGCGAGACCCCGCTCGAGGCCGCGGTCCGCGAGCTTCGCGAGGAGACCGGCCTCTCCGGGTCCTTCCCGCCCGGGCTCGGCGTGGACGGAACGCCTCCCGGGCTCGTCGGATACGAGGAGCACCAGGCCGGCTCGAAGGGGCTGCACATGAACTTCGCCTTCGTGGCCGACGTGGCGACCCGGGCGCTCGCCTCCTGCGACGAGTGGAGCGAGGCGCGCTGGGTGACGGGGACCGACGGGATCGACTGCCCGGAGAACGTGCGGCAACTGGTCCGGGTGGCGCTGGCCGTGGGGCGCTGACCGGATCACCGCGTCGCGCGGTTGCTCCGGGACTCCCCTGCCCTCGGCGCGGCGGAGAGCAGCCCATCCACGAACCGCTGCGGCTCATCGGGAGAGAGGACGACGCGCTTCCCGCCGATCACCACCTGGACCAGCCGGTCGGTGCGGGTGGCGTAGAGGCGGAACGGGCCCTTCTTGAAGTACCAGCCGTAGTATCCGAAGAGGCCACCGTTGCCGAAGGTTCGCACGGCCCCGCGGAGGGAGCCGGCCGGGAGCACCGTCACCC
>CAWHDZ010000023.1:0-87089 GCA_963828255.1 uncultured delta proteobacterium
GTTGAAGTCCGAGGGCTTCATCCTGGACTTCGTCCTGCACAAGGACGACGGGCACCAGGGGGCCATCACCATCCTCCTCAAGTACGGGCAGGACAGGGAGCCCGCCATCAGCGACATCAAGCGGGTCTCCAAGCCCGGCCTGAGGCGCTACGTGGACACCGCCCAGATTCCCCGCGTCTTGAACGGCATGGGCATCGCCATCCTCTCGACCTCGAAGGGCGTCATGGTCGATCGGGAGGCCCGCAAGCAGAAGGTGGGCGGCGAGCTCATCTGCACCGTCTGGTAGGAGCATCCATGTCCCGCATCGGAAAGCTTCCGGTCAAGATCCCGGAGAAGGTCAAGGTCATCGTGGACGGAACCACGGTGAAGGTCGAGGGGCCGAAGGGCAAGACCTCGTTCAAGGCCAACGCCCTGATGAAGTTCCAGGTGGACAAGGGCGAGGTGCTGGTCCTCCGCCCCGACGAGTCCACGCTGGCCCGCTCGCTCCACGGGCTGACGCGCACGCTCGTGCGCAACGCCATCGACGGGGTCACCAAGGGCTACGAGAAGACCCTCGAGATCGTCGGGGTCGGCTTCAAGGCCGAGGGGAAGGGCAAGGAGGTCAACTTCATCCTTGGCTTCTCCCACCCGGTGGTCTTCAAGCTCCCCGAGGGGATCACCGCCGAGGTCGATCCGAAGCAGACCAAGGTCACGGTCCGCGGCGCCGACAAGCACCTGGTGGGAATGACCGCCGCCCGCATCCGCGAGCTCCGGCCGCCCGAGCCGTACAAGGGCAAGGGCATCAAGTACAGCACCGAGATCATCCGCCGCAAGGAAGGCAAGACCGGCGCGGCCTAGCGGCCGCCCGCTCATGTGCCGGCTGGGTCTGCGCCGGCGCAAGGAGGAGCAAACATGGCAGAGAAGGTCACCCCGCGCGAGAAGCGCAAGGCGCGAATCCGCAAGAAGCTGTCGGGCACCGCGGAGCGTCCGCGCCTCACCGTCTACCGGAGCCTGAACCACATCTACGCCCAGCTGGTGGACGACGTGGCCGGCACCACCATCGCGTTCGCCGGGACGACGTCCAAGGCGCTGCGCGAGGCGGTGAAGGAAGACGACAAGACCGCCGCGGCCAAGAAGGTCGGGACGGCGGTCGCCAGGATGGCGCTCGACAAGGGCGTCACCCATGTCGTCTTCGATCGAAATGGTTTCGACTACCACGGCCGTGTCGCCGCGGTGGCGGAGGCCGCCCGCGAGGCCGGCCTCAAGTTCTAGACACTTTAGGATTGAGGGACGAATGGCTGCTCCCATCAACGTGAACGATCTCGATCTGACGGACCGCGTGGTCCACATCAACCGCGTCGCCAAGGTGGTCAAGGGCGGACGGCGCTTCAGCTTCTCCGCCCTCATCGTGGTAGGCGACGGCCAGGGGCACGTCGGCGTCGGCCTGGGGAAGGCCAACGAGGTGCCGGAGGCCATCCGCAAGGGCGGCGAGCAGGCCAAGAAGAACGTGTTCAAGGTGCCCATGTCCGGGACCACCATCCCGCACGAGGTGATCGGCCACTTCGGCGCCGGGAAGGTGCTCCTCAAGCCGGCCAGCGAGGGCACCGGCGTGATCGCCGGCGGCGCAGTCCGCGCCGTCCTCGAGGCCGCCGGGGTGCGCAACGTGCTCACCAAGAGCCAGGGGTCGCGCAATCCGCACAACGTGCTCAAGGCCACGGTCGAGGGGCTCAAGCGGCTGCGCAATGCAGACCGCGTCGCCCAGATGCGCGGCAAGACCATTGCCGAAATGACGGAATAGGGCAGGGGACCCAAGATGGCAGCCATCAAGGTGACGTTGAAGCACGGACTCTCCGGGATCCCGGCGGACCAGCGGGCGACGGTGACGGGAATGGGTCTGAAGAAGACCAATTCGTCGAAGATCCTCCCCGACAACCCGGCAACCATGGGGATGATCCGCAAGGTGGGTTATCTCCTCGTCTGGGAGCGCGTGGACGCCCCGGCGCCGGTGGGCCGCCTGGCCAGGAAGTCGAAGGGCGCGTGAGGGCGCCCGGCGCCCCCCGCTCCAACGCGTGTAGAAAGGGAAGCTCATGTCTTCGCTGAACCAGCTGAAGGCGCCTCGCGGCGCCACCAAGGTCCGCAAGCGCGTCGGTCGCGGCCAGGGCTCCGGCCTTGGCAAGACCGCCGGCCGCGGCGGCAAGGGCCAGAAGGCCCGCTCCGGCAACATGCACTTCGAGGGCTTCGAGGGCGGTCAGATGCCGCTCCAGCGCCGCCTTCCGAAGTTCGGGTTCATCAACCACTTCCGGCTCGAGTTCGAGGAGGTCCAGGTGACCGACCTCGGCCTGCTCCCGGCCGGCAGCGTGGTGGACCTCCAGGCCCTGAAGGGGGCCGGGCTGGCCCGCGGCAAGGGCGACGGCGTGGTGGTGCTCGGCAAGGGCGAGCTCACCGGGGCCTACACCGTCCGCGTCGAGCGGGTCACCGCCGGGGCGCGCGAGGCCATCGAGAAGGCCGGCGGCAAGGTGGACACCCTGCCGGCGCGCCAGACCATGGGCGAGAAGCAGAAGGCCGAGAAGGCCGAGAAGAAGGCCAAGGCAAAGGGCAAGGCGTAGGCGGCGCGGGGGGTACGGGATGCTCACCAACAGTCTGGCCAACATCTTCCGGGTCCCCGAGCTGCGCAAGCGGCTCCTCTTCACGGTGGGGATGCTCGCGGTCTACCGTCTCGGCGTCTTCGTCAGCACGCCCGGGGTGGACCGGGTCGCCATGCGCAAGGTCGTGGCCTCCCAGGGCGGCCTGCTCGGACTCTTCAACCTCTTCTCCGGCGGCGCGCTCGAGCAGCTCTCCATCTTCGCGCTCGGCATCATGCCGTATGTGTCGGCCTCCATCATCCTGCAGCTCCTCACCGTCGTGGTCCCGGCGCTGGAGAAGATGCAGAAGGAGGGCGAGGTCGGCCGCAAGCGCATCACCCAGTACACCCGCTACGGCACGGTGATCCTGGCCGGCATCCAGGGCATCGGCATCGCCACCTACCTCGAGTCGCTGCGCGACCCCTCCGGGCTCGCCGTGGTCATCACGCCGGGATGGTCCTTCCGGATCATGACCGTCATCACGCTCTCGGCCGGCACCGCCTTCATCATGTGGATGGGCGAGCAGATCACCGAGCGCGGCATCGGCAACGGCATCTCGCTCATCATCTTCGCGGGCATCGTGGCCCGCATGCCCGACGCCATCTTCCAGCTCTACGCGGCCTACAAGGCCCCGGGCGCGGGCATGGACGAGTTGCGCCTGGTCATCCTGGTCGCGGTCATGGTGGTGGTGATCGCCTTCATCACCTTCGTGGAGAGGGCCCAGCGGCGCATCCCCGTGCAGTACGCCAAACGGGTGGTGGGCCGGCGCACCTACGGCGGCCAGAGCACCCACCTTCCCCTCAAGGTGAACACCTCGGGGGTGATCCCTCCCATCTTCGCCAGCTCGGTGCTGCTCTTCCCGGCCACGCTGGCCTCCTGGTTCCCCTTCCTGCAGAGGGTCTCCGATCTCATGCAGCCGGGCGGCTGGGTCTACAACACCTTCTACGTCGTGCTCATCATCTTCTTCGCCTACTTCTACACCGCGGTGACCTTCAACCCGGTCGACGTGGCCGACAACCTCAAGAAGTACGGCGGCTACATCCCGGGCATCCGCCCCGGCAAGAAGACGGCCGAGTACATCGACTACGTCCTGTCGCGCATCACCTTCGGCGGCGCCCTCTACCTGTCGGCGGTGAGCATCCTGCCCACGGTGCTCATCAACCAGTTCGGCGTGCCCTTCTACTTCGGCGGCACGGCGCTGCTCATCGTCGTGGGCGTGGCCCTCGACACCGTGCAGCAGATCGAGGGGCACCTCATCACCCGCCACTACGAGGGGTTCACCGGGCCGCGCGGCCCCCGCATCCGCGGGCGCGCCACGGCGTCCGGCATGAACGCCTAGACGCGCCGGTCGGCGCGCACCGGGAGAGCCGCATGATCCTCATCCTCTTGGGACCTCCGGGCGCCGGGAAGGGCACGCAGGCCAAGCTACTCGCCAGCAAGCTGCAGATCCCGCACATCTCCACCGGTGACATGTTCCGCGACCACAAGGCGCGGGGCACCGGGCTCGGGAAGACCGTGGACGCCATCATGTCCTCGGGCGGCCTCGTTCCCGACGACGTCACCAACGCCATGGTCAAGGACCGGCTCTCGCGCCCGGACGTGGCCGGCGGGTTCATCCTCGACGGCTACCCCCGCACCACGGCGCAGGCAGGCTACCTCGACCAGGTCCTGGTCTCGATGGGCCGGAAGCTCGACCGGGCGGTCTCCTACGAGATCGCCCAGGAGCTCCTGGTGGACCGCATGAGCGGCCGGCGCAGCTGCCCGACCTGTGGCGCGGTGTACCACGTGACGGCGAACCCGCCCCGCACTGCCGGCGTGTGCGACCGGGAGGGCGCCGCGCTCGTGCAGCGCGACGACGACAAGGCCGATACGGTGGCCCGCCGGCTGCGGGAGTACGAGTCCAAGACCGAGCCGCTCAAGCGCTACTACCACGAGCGGGGCAGCCTCTCGGAGGTGGCCGGGACCGGCGCGCCCGACGAGGTGCTCGGGGCGGCGCTGCGGGTCCTGGGCCAGGTTTCCTAGTGCAGCTCAAGTCGGCCGAGGAGCTCGCGCGGATGCGCGACGCCGGGCGGGTCGTCCGCACCGTGCTCGACGAGGTCGCGGCTGCCGCGGTCGCAGGAGTCTCCACCGCCGAGCTCGACCGTCTCGCCGAGGCCCGCACGCGGGCCCTGGGCGCGGTGCCGGCCTTCAAGGGCTACCTGGGCTACCCGGCCAGCGTCTGCATCTCGGTGAACGACGAGGTGGTCCACGGGATCCCCTCCGAGAGCCGCATCCTGAGCGACGGGGACCTGGTGGGGCTCGACTTCGGCGCCATCCTGGGTGGATTCCACGGGGACGCCGCCGAGACCGTCCTGGTGGGGCAGGGGAGCCCGGAGGCCATGCGGCTGCTGGCCGCCACCCGGGAGGCTCTTGCCGCCGGGGTCGCGGCCGCGCTGCCGGGCGGCCGGGTGGGGGACATCGGGGCCGCGGTGCAGCGCAGCGCGGAGGCCCGGGGGTTCTCGGTGGTCCGCGAGTTCGTCGGGCACGGGATCGGGCGAAAGCTCCACGAGCCTCCCCAGGTGCCCAACTTCGGGGAGCCCGGCACGGGAGCCTGGATGCGCCCCGGACTGGTCCTGGCCATCGAGCCGATGGTGAACGCGGGGCTGCCCGGGGTCCGGACCCTGGTCGACGGCTGGACCGCGGTCACCGAGGACGGGAGCCTTTCGGCGCATTTCGAGCACACCGTGGCCATCACGGAGGCGGGTCCGGAGGTCCTCACCCGGTCGGGGAACTGAGTTCCCCGGGGCCAAGGATCATGTGGCGCTTGCATGGCAAAATTACGCGTGTTATAGGGCGCCCTTCGCATCGGGCCGATGTGTGTGGTCCGGGTGCGTCAGGAGTCGAGGAAACTCGAGGGGGCAAGGCGCCTCCGATGGTCCCGCCGGCAGGCACGGCGGGGCTTTTCGTCTCGTGCCAGAACTTTTCGGTCGGGTGACAAGGTCATGAAGGTCCGCGCGTCGGTGAAGAAGATCTGCGACAAGTGCAAGGTCGTGAAGCGCAAGGGCGTCGTGCGGATCATCTGCGCGGCGAATCCCCGCCACAAGCAGCGCCAGGGCTAGCCAACGGGCTAGACCCGGAGAACCGGAGACAGAGGAATGGCTCGTATCGCCGGCGTCGACCTCCCCGCAGAAAAGCGCGTCGAGATCTCGCTCCAGTACATTTTCGGGATCGGGAAGGCCACCGCCAAGAAGGTCCTCGCCAAGGCGGGGATCGACCCGGTCACGCGGACCAAGGATCTGGACGACGATCAGATCCGCCACATTCGCGAGGCCATCGAGGCCGTCACCCAGGTCGAAGGCGACCTGCGGCGAGAGACCTCCATGAACATCAAGCGCCTCATGGACCTGGGCTGCTACCGCGGCCTCCGCCACCGCAAGGGGCTTCCGGTCCGCGGCCAGCGCACCCACACCAACGCCCGCACCCGCAAGGGCCCGAAGCGGGGCCTCGTGCGCAAGGCTGCGGCCGCACCGGCCCCCCGCTAGGATGCCCGGCGTGATTTCGCAGAGAACGGAGAGCCAGCGTGGCTGACGAGAAGCAGGCCGAGAAGGCCGAGAAGCCGGTGAAGAAGGCCGAGGCGGCTCCCGCCAAGGTCGAGGAGTCGGCGCCCTCCGCCGTCCCGAACCTGACCGGCATCGAGCCGGTGACCGCGTCCCCCGTGACCCCGAAGAAGGGGAAGAAGCGGGTCAAGAAGAACGTGGCCAGCGGGATCGTGTACATCAACTCCACCTTCAACAACACGATGATCACCATCACCGATCCGACCGGGAACGTCCTGTCCTGGTCGTCGGCCGGCGCGCGCGGCTTCAAGGGCTCGCGCAAGTCCACGCCGTTCGCCGCCCAGGTGGCGGCGGGCGATGCGGCCGCCAAGGCCATGGAGCACGGCCTCAAGGCCGTGGTGGTCATGGTCAAGGGGCCGGGCGCTGGGCGCGAGTCGGCGCTCCGGGCCATCGCCTCTGCCGGCCTGAAGATCTCGCTCATCAAGGACGTCACGCCCATCCCGCACAACGGCACCCGGCCCCCCAAGCGCCGGCGCGTCTGAGACGGACAGGAGACGAACACAGTGGCTCGTTACACCGAAAGCGTCTGCCGGCTCTGCCGCCGCGAGAATCTCAAGATGTACCTGAAGGGCGACCGCTGCTACACGGACAAGTGCGCCATCGAGCGCCGTCCGTACCCGCCCGGACAGCACGGCCAGGGCCGCATCAAGTTCAGCGAGTACGGCGTCCAGCTGCGCGAGAAGCAGAAGGTCAAGCGCATGTACGGGCTCCTCGAGTCGGGCTTCCGGCACGCCTTCGCCGGCGCCGCCGCCGCCAAGGGGCGCACCGGTGAGAACCTGCTGCGCGGGCTCGAGCTCCGGCTCGACAACGCCGTGTTCCGGCTCGGCTTCGCCGACAGCCGCAACGAGGCGCGCCAGCTGGTGCAGCACGGCCACTTCCGGGTCAACGGCCGCAAGGTCACCATCCCCTCCTACCAGCTGCGCACCGGGGACGTCGTGGACGTCCGCGACCGCAGCAAGAAGGTGGCCCGGATCGCCGAGGCCATCGAGGCGGTGGACCGGCGCGGCGTCCCGGCCTGGCTGGAGCTCGACAAGGCGGCGTTCAAGGGCACGGTGCGGACCGCACCGTCGCGCGAGGACATCACCATGCCGATCCAGGAGCAGTTGATCGTCGAGCTTTACTCGAAGTGATACCCCGGGCGCGGCCTGCCGGCCGCGCCCGACGTCGTCGGAATCCAACACGAAGCGTCGCGCGCCCCACGGCGCCCTGACCCCGCCGGGCTGCGGAGGAAGGGGAGGGGGCGGCGGCCAAAGGAGAAAGCCCATGGCGGACGCCATCGTCACGAAGAACTGGCGCGACCTCATCAAGCCTCGCGGCCTGGTGGTCGACCAGGAGTCCCTCACCAACACCTACGGCAAGTTCGTCGCCGAGCCGCTCGAGCGCGGCTTCGGGATCACGCTCGGCAACTCGCTGCGCCGCGTGCTGCTCTCCAGCCTGCAGGGCGCCGCCGTCACCTCGGTCAAGATCGAGGGGGTCGAGCACGAGTTCATGGCCATCCCCGAGGTGGCCGAGGACGTCACCGACATCATCCTCAACCTCAAGGAGGTCCTGCTCCAGATCCACTCCAACGAGCAGAAGACCATCCGCATCGAGGCCGAGGGACCGCGCGAGATCAAGGCCGGCGACATCGTCGCCGACGGCCAGGTCGAGGTGCTCAACCCCGGCCACCACGTCCTCACCCTCAGCGAGGGCGGGCGGGTGCGCATGGAGATGACGGCGCGTCGCGGCCGCGGCTACGTGCCGGCCGAGCGGAACAAGGTGCCGGGCCAGCCCATCGGGACCATCCCCATCGACGCGCTCTTCAGCCCCATCCGCAAGGTGAACTACCAGGTCACCAACGCCCGCGTGGGGCAGCAGACCGACTACGACAAGCTCACGCTCGAGGTCTGGACCGACGGCTCGGTGGCCCCGGCCGACGCGGTGGCCTTCGCCGCCAAGATCATGAAGGAGCAGCTCTCGATCTTCATCAACTTCGACGAGACCGAGGAGCCCGCCATCGAGATCGCGACGGTCCCGGAACAGGTGATGAACGAGAACCTGTTCCGCTCGGTCGACGAGCTCGAGCTCTCCGTCCGCAGCGCCAACTGCCTCCAGAACGCCAACATCAAGACCATCGGCGACCTGGTGCAGAAGACCGAGGCGGAGATGCTCAAGACCAAGAACTTCGGCAGGAAGTCGCTGAAGGAGATCAAGGAGATCCTCGCCGAGATGGGGCTCTCCCTCGGCATGAAGCTCGAGAACTGGCCCCCCAAGACCGCGCCCCAGCCCCCCAAGGCCTAGGCGTCCAACGAACTCTCCGAGGGAGATGCCGAGATGAAGCACCGCGTAGCCGGCCGCCGGCTCGACCGAACCACAGAGCACCGGATTGCGATGTTCCGCAACCAGGTGACCCAGCTCCTGCGCCACGAGCGCATCGTGACCACCACGCCCAAGGCGAAGGAGCTGAAGCGCATCGCCGACAAGGTCATCACCCTGGGCAAGAAGGGCACCGCCCACGCGCGGCGCATCGCCTTCCGCGACGTCCGCGACGGCGAGGTGATCGAGAAGCTGTTCGGCCCCATCGCCGAGCGGTACGCCTCGCGCGCCGGCGGCTACAGCCGGATCATCCACAAGGGCAAGCGGCACGGCGACAACGCCGACATGTCGATCATCGAGCTCGTCGACCGCGTCGTCACGGCCGCGGAGCCCGAGAAGGCCGAGAAGGGCGACAAGCCCGCGAAGCCCGCAAAGGCCGAGAAGGCCGAGAAGAAGTCCGACAAGAAGGCCCCCGCCGAGAAGGCGCCGAAGGCCAAGGCCAAGAAGGCCAAGGGCGAGTAGCCCGGAAGGAGGAGTATCCGATGGCGGTTGTCCTTCGCCTTTCCAGGGCGGGAACGCACAAGGCGCCGTTCTACCACGTGGTGGCCACCGACTCGCGCAAGCCGCGCGATGGCCGCTACCTGGAGGACGTCGGCCAGTACGACCCGACCCAGTCCCCGATCCGCCTGCAGCTCAAGGTCGATCGCGTCGATTTCTGGCTCAAGGCCGGCGCCAAGCCGAGCCCCACGGTCGCAAAGCTCATCAAGCTGGCCAGGGCAGCGGTTCCGGCTCCGGCCTAGTTCCGGGCCTCCCGGGCGGTTCGGCCATGCGCGACCTGCTTCTCTGGCTGGCGAAGGAGCTGGTGGACCGGCCGGACGAGGTCCACGTGGACTCCATCGACCGCGAGCGAAGCGTGGTCCTCGAGCTCGCCGTCGATCCGGCCGACCTCGGGCGGGTGATCGGCCGCGGCGGCAAGACCGCCAAGGCCATCCGCACCGTGGTGGACGCGGCGGCGCGGCGCGAGGGTCGGCGGGCCGTCGTCGACATCCTCGACTGATGGCCTGGGTCCGGCTCGGCACCGTGGTCCGGGCCGTCGGCCTCGACGGCAAGGTCGGGGTGGCCGGCACCGAGGGCGCGCTCCCGAGGATGAGCACCGTGGCGCTCCGCAGGGCGGGCGCGGCGGAGACCGAGCGCAGGGTCCTCTCCGCAGGACCGCAGGGGCGGATCTGGTGGCTGCGCCTCGAGGGCGTGGAAGACCGCACGGGCGCCGACGCGCTGCGGGGCAGCGAGGTGTGGGGGCGGCGGGAGGAGATGGGAGACGCCGGCGAGGGGCGCCACTTCTGGGCCGACCTCGAGGGGATGCCGGTGGTCGAGGCCAGCGGGGTCGAGCTGGGACGGGTGGTGGAGCTCTACGTGACCGGGGGCGTGGACGTGCTGGTGGTCCGCGGTCCCGGGGGAGAACGGCTGGTGCCGCTCGCTCCCTGGGTCACGGTGGATCGGGAGCAGGGCCGGGTGGTGGTGGATGCGCCTCCCGGGCTGCTGGAGCTGGACGACGAGGAGGAGCGCGGGACGAAGAGGAGACCGACGTGAAGCGGCTGGAGGTGGAGATCCTGACCCTCTTTCCCCGGATGTGCGAGGGGTACCTCTCCGAGAGCATCCTCGGAAAGGCGCGGGAGGCAGGGCTCCTGGACACGCGGGTGACCGACATCCGCGAATACGCCTCCGGGAAGCACCGGGTCACCGACGACGCTCCCTACGGTGGGGGCGGCGGGATGGTGATGAAGCCGGAGCCGCTGACCGCCGCCATCGAGGCCGCCCGTGAGCGGCTGCCCGGGGCCAGGGTGCTGCTCATGAGCCCCCGGGGCGCGCCGCTCTCGCAGCGGCTGGTGGAGGAGCTGGCGGAGCACGGACGTCTCGTCATCGCCTGCGGGCGCTACGAGGGAGTGGACGAACGCGTGAGGACGGCAGTCGACATGGAGGTCTCCTGCGGGGACTTCGTGCTCACCGGAGGTGAGCTGGCGGCGCTCTGCGTCGTGGACGCGGCCGCACGCCTGGTCCCGGGGGTTCTCGGAAACGAGACCTCGGCCGGCCGGGAGAGCTTCGCCGGAGTCCCCCTCCTGGAGTACCCTCACTACACGCGGCCGCCGGCGTTCCGTGGAGTGGAGGTCCCCGAGGTCCTCCTTTCCGGGGATCACCGGCGCGTCGAGAGGTGGCGCCGGCGCGAGTCGCTCCGGGTCACGCGGGAACGGCGCCCGGATCTGTTCGCGCGCCTGCAACTGGACGAAGACGACCGCCGGCTCATCGAGGCCGGCGACGACGAGCTGTAAGGGAGATGAGACGATGCTGCGCAAGGAAATCGCCGCCGTAGAGGCCAAGTATCTCCGCAAGGACGTTCCCGTCTTCCGTGGTGGGGACACCGTGCGGGTGCACACGAAGATCAAGGAAGGCGACAAGGAGCGCATCCAGCTGTACGAGGGCATCGTCATCGCCTCGTCCGGCGGCGGCCCGCGCGCCATGTTCACCGTCCGCAAGGTGAGCTACGGCGTGGGCGTCGAGCGCATCTTCCCGGTCCACAGCCCCCGCATCGACCGCATCGAGGTGGTGGGGCGTGGCGCCGTCCGCCGGTCGCGCCTGTACTACCTGCGCAACCTCCAGGGGAAGGCCGCCCGCGTCCAGCAGGAAGAGGGACCGGGCGCGTCCAGCCGGACCGTCTAGACCTTTCCCGCGCTCCGTGCGCGGAGTACAGTTCCCGGTCGACGTGCTCCTGCTCGAGATCGCAGCCCAGGGTGTCCGCGGATTCGCGCCCGAGCGGGGGCGGATCCTCTTCCGCGCGGGCTACAACGTGGTCGCCGGCGACGGCGCGGCGCTTCGCCGTGTCGTCGCGGCGCTGTTCCACACCGATCTCCCCCCCGATCCGATGCTGCGCGGCGACGGCGCCGGCACGGCCGGGGCGGTCCGGGCCGGCCTGACGCTGGCGGGCGACGACGGGGTCACCTGGCGCGTGGTGCGGGACCTCGGCGGCGGCTGCCAGCTCCAGCGCTACGACGCAGAGAAGAGGACCTTCGAGTCGGTGCTCCAGGACCCGGTCCGCATCGCCGAGGTGCTCCGCGCCGCGGGCGCGCCGTCCCCGGAGCGCTACGCAGCGGTCCTCTCCGTCGCCTCCGCCGACTTCCCGTCCCGGCAGGCGCCCGGCGGGATGGAGCGCACGCTGCCGGTCGCGGCCCCGCGCCGCACCGCCGCCGACCCGGCCGGCTCCCGGAAGAAGCTCGAGGCCGCGCGGGCCGAGCTCGAGCACGCACGGTCGGCCGACCAGATCCAGTCGCAGATGGACACCGCGCAGTCCCGCCTCTTCAAGCTCGAGGAGATGCTCAAGTCCGGGGAGCAGGTGAAGGATCGGGTTCGCGCCGCGCAGGCCGGCATGGCCGCATTCGCCGCCGGGGAGACGGCCCTCGCCGCCCTGGGCGACCCCGGGGCCCGGCTCGCCGCCTGCGCCAAAGCCACGGCCCGGCGCGACGAGGCGCTCAAGAAGGTGGCGGCGGAGCGGGACGCGCAGGAGGGGGGCGCGAGCCCGGGATCCCGGTCGCTGCTCCAGCAGCCGGGCTTCCTCGCCGGCCTGGGCGTCGGCGCGGTGGCGCTGCTCGCCGGACTCTTCACGGATCTGAGGGCGCTGGCGCTCGCAGCCATCCCGGCCACGGGCTGGTCCGCGTTCGAGGGTCTCCGCTGGATCGGGCGGGCCGAGTCGGCGGAGATGGCGGGCCGCCGTTCCCGGTGGCTTGCCGAGCGGGAGAAGAAGGCCGTCGAGCTCTGGGAGCGGGAGACCGCCGCAGTCCGGGGCGTGATGGCCGTGGCCGGGGTGACGACGTTCGGGGAGCTCGAGGACCTGCTTGGCAGGGCGCGGGAGGCCCGGGCGAACCTCGACGAGGCCGAGGCCGGGTTCACCGCCTGGCAGGCGCGCGCCGAGACCTCGGATGCGGAGGCGGAGCGGGTGGCCGTCCAGCAGGAGATCGGGGTCCTGGAGGGGCAGCTCACCAGCGGAGCGGGCGGTTTCGTGCGGGACATCCACTCCCTGGAGCAGGAGATCGCCCGGCTGGAGCGGGAGGTGGAGGCCGGTCCCTTCGAACCGCTCGGCGAGGCGATGGTCGGGGAGTCGAGACCGACGCCGGCCCCGCGAGGGGAGGCCTTGCGGACCCTCATGGAGCGGGCCTCCGCCGACCTGGGGCTCACCCCGGGCGCGGCGCTCCGGGCCCTTCAGCCGCGGGTCATCCAGCTCCTGCCGGCGCTCTCCGGGCAGCGCCTCACCAACTTCTTCGTGGACGAGCGGGGGAACCTCCAGGTCCAGGCCGGCGGGAAGCTCGTCCCCACGGGGACGATGGGCGCGCCCGAGCGGGACGTCTGCTTCGCCGTGCTCAAGGTGGCGTTCCTCGAGCAGGGGCTCGCCGCCGGCAAGTCGGTGGCGGTGCTCGACGAGGGGTTCGGCGTCCTTCCCGAGGGCTCGCGAAAGATCCTGGCCCGAGTCCTCAAGCAGCTCGCCAAGGGGCGCCAGATCATCCACGGGACGGCCGACGTCCTCTTCCGGGAGGCGGCGGACCACGCCGGGTAGGGAGTGCCCACCACCCGGGAGAAGGGGCGCGACGCGGAGCGGCTGGCCGAGGCCTGGCTGGTCCACCGCGGGTACGTCATCCTGGATCGCAACCACGCCACGCGGAGCGGCGAGGTGGACCTGGTGTGCCGCGACGGGCGCGTGCTCTGCTTCGTGGAGGTGCGGAGCCGGGCCGGCCGCGGGCACGGCGCGCCGGAGGAGACCGTGGACCGGCGCAAGGCGCTGCGGGTGGTCGCGGCCGCCACCGACTGGGCCAGGCGCCACGGCTCCATGGACGACGACATCCGCTTCGACGTGCTCTCCGTGAACGGGAGCGGCGACGCGGCGGGGTTCGAGCTCTTCCAGGGCGCCTTCGACTCCTCGGGAGGGGCGCCGGGATGAGCGCCGGGACGGGCACCCTCTTCGTGGTGGCCACCCCCATCGGCAACCTGGGGGACCTCTCCCCCCGCGCGGCGCAGGTGCTGCGAACGGTGGGCGTGGTGGTCGCCGAGGACACCCGCCGGACCCGGACGCTGCTCGCCCATGTCGACGCCCACCCCGAAGATCTGCTCTCCCTGCCGGCTTTCGACGAGGCGGGCCGGGTGGAGCGGATCGTGGCGCGGCTCGCGGGCGGCGCCTCGGTGGCGCTGGTGACCGACGCCGGAACCCCCGGGGTCTCCGATCCGGGCTGCCGGCTCGTCGAGGCCGCCTGGGAGGCGGGGGCGAAGGTGGTCCCGGTGCCAGGGCCGTCGGCGGCGCTGGCGGCGCTCTCGGCCTCGGGGCTCGCGGCGGACAGGTTCCTCTTCGCCGGCTTCCTGCCGCGCAAGGGCGGGGCGAGGGCCGAGGCGCTGCGCTGGCTCGCCGGCGTTCCGGCCACGCTGGTGCTCTTCGAGGCCGGGAACCGGGCGGCGGACACGCTCGCGGACCTCGAGGCCGCCTTCGGCGACCGCCCGGCGGCGCTGGCCCGGGAGCTGACCAAGCTGCACGAGGAGATCGCGCGCGGCCGGCTCTCGGAGCTCCGCTCCCGGTTCACCGGAGAGCTCCGCGGCGAGGTGACCCTCGTGGTGGCCGGCGTCGCCGAGGCCCCCGAGGAGGCTCCCCTCGAGCCGCCCGAGGAGGAGATCCGGCGACGGCTGGCGGCCGGGGAGGCGCCCACGGGGGTGGCGCGGGCCATCGCGAAGGGGCGGGACCTGTCGCGGAGCGAGGCCTACGCGCTGGTGGAGCGGGTGCGGGGCCGTCGCTGAGCCAGGACCCTAGCTCAGGTCCTCGGCGCCGCGCAGCCCCAGCTCCTTCATCTTCACCTGGAGCGACTTGCGGCTGATCTGGAGGTTCTTGGCCGCCCGGGTGACGTTCCCACCCGTGGCCTCGAGGGCCCTGGAGATGAGCGTGCGCTCCAGCTCGGCCTGTGCCTGGCGGACGATGTCCTTCATCGACGCGCCGCTGGGAGCGGCGATGGCCCCGAGCACGCCGAGGGGGGCCACCGGGCGCCCCGGGCCGGGAGCGCGCTCCCGCAGGGTCTCGGGGAGCTGGGCCACCGTGACCAGCGCGCCGTCGGCGAAGAGCACCGAGCGCTCCATGACGTTCTCGAGCTCGCGGATGTTCCCCGGCCAGCCGTAGTTGACGAGGATCTCCATGGCCCCGTCGTCCACACGCTCGACCCGCTTTCCCAGGCGCCGGTCGTACTTCTCGATGAAGTGCTGGACGAGGAGCGGGATGTCCTCCCGGCGGTCGCGAAGCGGCGGGAGCGCGACGGGGACCACGTTGAGCCGGTAGAAGAGGTCCTCGCGGAACCTGCCGTCGGCGATGAGGGCCATGAGATCCCGGTTGGTGGCGGCGATGAGCCGCACGTCCACCCGGATGGTCTTGATGCCGCCCACCCGCTCGAACTCCGACTCCTGCAGGGCCCGCAGGAGCTTCACCTGCATCTCGACGGGGATCTCGCCGATCTCGTCGAGGAAGAGGGTTCCCCCGTCGGCCAGCTCGAAGCGGCCGGGCTTGGCGCCCACCGCCCCGGTGAAGGCCCCCTTCTCGTAGCCGAAGAGCTCGCTCTCGACGAGGTCCTTGGGGATGGCGGCGCAGTTCACCTTGATGAGCGGCTGCGTCCGGCGCGAGCTGCCCCGGTGCAGGGCCTGGGCGACCAGTTCCTTGCCGGTGCCGCTCTCCCCGGTGATGAGGACGGTGGAGGGGGAGTCGGCGACCCGGGCGATGACGTCGTAGACCGCCCGCATGGAAGGGGACTGCCCGACCAGGGGCGGGCGCTCCCCCTCGGCCGTGGGGGGGTGGACGTGCTGCCCCTCGAGGACACGGGCCCGCGAGGCCTTGGCGATGACCTTGCGCAGGTCGTCCTGGTCGAAGGGCTTGGTGATGTAGTCGAAGGCCCCGGCCTTCATGGCCTCGACCGCCGTGTCCACCGAGCCGTGCGCGGTGATCATGATCACCGGGACGTCGGGGTGGGCCGTGGCCACCTGGCGGAGCAGGTCCATGCCGCCCATGCGGGGCATGACGAGGTCGGTGACCACGACGTCCATGGGGGCCCGCTGCATCGCGGCGAGCGCCTGCTCCCCGTTCTCGGCCGTGGTGACCTCGTACCCGTCCCGCTTCAGCATCGCCGCGAGGACGCGGCGGATGTTGGTCTCGTCGTCGACGATCAGGACGTGCGCCACGGCCCGTCCTGTTAGCACGAGTGGCCGTGGAAGGGGAGCGAAGGGGACGCACGTCAGCCGGGGCGCCGCCGTCTCCGGGCGCGCCGGACGTCGGCCGCCCCCGGGATCGGACCGGCGGGGGGCGGCACGGCCGACTCGACCGGGATCGAGGGAAGGGAGACCGTGAACTCGGCGCCCCCTTCCGGCGGCGCGGAGACGGAGAGGGACCCGCGGTGCGCCTTGACGATGCGCTGGCTGATGGCGAGCCCCAGGCCGGTCCCCTTCTCCTTGGTCGTGTAGAAGGGGACGAAGATGCTCTCCCGGGCCTCGGGGGGGATGCCAGGGCCGGTGTCGCGGAAGCGGACCTCGATGCGGGCGTCGCGGTAGCGGGGCTCGCGCCAGCCGTCCAGGTCGTCGCGGGCGAGGGTGGCGGTGACCCGCAGCTTGCCGCCGCCGGGCATGGCCTGGAAGGAGTTGAGCGCCAGGTTCAGGAAGACCTGCTTCAGCTGCTCGGGGTCGCACTCGACCGGGGGCAGCTCGGGCGCCACGTCGATGGCCACCTCGATGCCCTCCGGGATCTGGGGCGTGAGCAGCTTGAAGGTGCGCTGCAGGATGTCGCCCAGGTCCCCGGGCGACATGCTCGACTTGAGCGGGCGGGCGTAGTCGAGGAAGGCGGTGACCACCCCGTTGAGCCTATCGACCTCCTCGACGATGATCTCGAGGAACTCCCGGTCCTCGCCGGGGAGGCGCCGGGGGTCGAGGTACTGGGTGGCGCCCTTGATGGCGGCGAGCGGGTTGCGGATCTCGTGGGCCAGGCCCGCGGCCATCTCGCCCAGCGCGGCGAGCCGGTCGCGCTCCTTCATCTGCTGGTAGAGCTTGGAGTTGTCGATGACCACCGCGCAGCGGTCGGCCACCTCGATGAGCGCCGCGATCTCGTCGGAGGCGAAGGCCTCCTGCACCCGCTCGTCCCAGCAGGCCAGGAATCCGGCCACCCGGTCGCCGGCCAGGAGCGGCATGCAGATGCCGGCCTTCATGAGCTCCATGGCCTCGCGGGCGTCCACGATCCGCTCCAGTTCCTGCGAGATCGCCGTGGGCATCGGCGTGGCGGTGGCGTCCCCCTTGGCGGGCGGGTACTCGGCCTGCAGGTCGGCGAGGCGGCGGTCCAGGTTCTCGAGCAGGAGGGCGCGGCGGCCGTCTCCGGCGGCGCGGAGCAGCGCGCGGGCGGTCCCGGCGTCGAGGAAGGGAACGGGCTCCGGCCCGCGGAAGGCCAGCCGCCGGTAGCCGGGGCGGTCCTCCGAGACGAGCCAGATCGACGCGTGGGTGACCCGTCGGGTCTCGGTGAGCCCGTCGAGCACGGCGCGCTCCAGATCTCCGGGGTCGATGACGTTGACCACGCGGTCGCGCAGCGTCTCCAGCTCCCGGACCAGCTCGTAGCGTTCCGGGAAGAGGTTCACCACCACCCATTCCTCGACCCTGGAGCGGATGGGGTCGAAGAGGGCCAGGATCACGAAGGAGGCCACCAGGGTGTTGAAGAAGAAGAGCCCCGGGCGCATGCCGACCCAGGAGACGAGCCCGCCATAGATGCTCGCGAGCACGATCCCGAGCAGCGTGACCACCGCGATCTTCCCGAGGAACTCGTGGAGGTCGAGCAGGCGGCGGCGCAGGAGCGCCTGCAGGAGCAGGAACATGTACAGCGTGAGCGCCATGAACCCGAGCCCCTCGAGCGGGTAGGCGACCCCGAGACGGGGGAGGAAATCGAGGAAGGCCAGGGTCCCCACGACGGCGGCGCCGACGAGCACGTAGGTGAGCCGGGCGCGGTCGGCGCGGGTGGGCGCGGCAGCGGTCTCCCTCCACACCACCGAGAGCACGGCTGCGAGGGCGAGCAGCACGAAGACCGCCACGAGGAGCGATGCCAGGTCCGACCGTGCCAGCGGCGAGACCGCCACCACGATGCCAAAGGCCGACCCGGCCAGCATGAGGTCCCGGGCGCGCCGCGCCGGGCGCCGCTTCACTCCCAGGAACTCGAGGAAGAAGGCCAGCGCCGCGGCCGGCAGGAGCGAGCCCGATCCGATGGCGAGCCGCTTCCAGACGTCGTGCAAGCCCTCGGTCCCCGAGAGGCCGTGGAGGAACTCGGCGGCGGAGAAGACGAAGAGGTCGAGGGAGAGGAGGGCGAAGAGGGTGAAGGACCGGGGGCGCGCCGGGCGGAGCAGCGCGGCCCCGGCGAGCGCCAGGGCGACGATGGCGGCGAGGAGCGCTGCCTGATCGCGGATGTCCACCGGGGCCAATCCTAGGCCAGATCGGCTTCCCGGTCGCGCGCTTGACCGGCGGCCGGTCGTCCCCCAGATTCCGTCCCGATGCTCCTCGTCGCCGCCGCAGCCATCCTGTTCGCCGCCTCGTCCCCCGGCGTGGTCAGCGAGGCGGACGTCCACCCCCCGGCGGCCCGGCGCACCCCGGCCGAGCTCCGCTTCCTGCGGGCCAGGAGCGCACTCGCCACGGGCGACGCCGAGCAGGCCGCCCGTGACCTCCCCGGGCTCGCCGCCCTGCTCCCGGCCATCGCCGACCGGGTGGAGGCCATGTCGGCCGCCGCCGCCGAGGCGCAGGGGGACACGGGACGGGCGGTCGAGGCCTGGGGGCGGGTGCCCAGGGAGTCGGTGCTCTGGCCGCAGGCCCGCGTCTCCATGGCGAGGCTGCTCAACGCGGACGGGAAGGGTCCGGAGGCGGTGGAGGCGCTCCGGCCTCTGCTCTCCCTCCCGGCGCCGGGCGACCTCTCCAGGGGCGACCCGGCGCCGCGCGCGCTGCTGCTCGCCGGGAAGATCCTCGCCGAGCAGCCCGGAGGAGGCGCGGAGGCGCGGCGGGTGCTGCTCGAGTGCTGGGCCGGCCACGGCCTCTCCGCCGAGGCCAGGGAGTGCCGGACGCGCATGGAGGCCCTGCCGCCTCCCGACGGGGGACCCCCGGGGGACGAGGACGCGCTGCGACGCGCCGAGGCGCTCCTCGACTGGAACCGCAACGAGCAGGCGCTGGCGGACGCGCGGCGGATCGGGGAGCGGTTCCCGCCCGTGGCGGCCGACGCGCCGCTCTCCTGCCGGGCCGCCTTCGTCCGCGGAAAGGCCCTCCGCAAGCTCCGCCAGCACGGCGACGCGGCGGCCGAGCTCGAGCCGGTGGTCGAGCTGTGCACCGACCCGGCCCTGCGCCCCCGCGCCCTCTACCTGCTCTCGGTGACGCGGTCCAACGTGGCCAACGGGGCGGGGATCGAGGCCTACCGGCGCTTCGCCCGGGAGTACCCTGAGCACGGCCAGTCCGACGACGCCCTCTACTTCGCCTCCGACCTGCTCATGCGCGAGGGGAAGCACGACGAGGCCCTGGCGCTGCTCGCCGAGCTGGTGGAGCGCTATCCGGACGGGGACTTCCGCGCCGACGCCATCTTCCGCGAGGGCTGGACGAAGCGGCGCCGTGGCGACCTCGACGGCGCCGTGGCGGCCTTCGGGCGGATCGAGGAGCTCTACCGCGAGTCCGACCCCTACGAGCACGCCCGGGCCATGTACTGGCGCGGGCGGACGCTGGCCCAGCGCGCCGGGAAGGGGGACCGCGACCGGGCCAGGCAGGAATGGGTGGAGGTCGCGCGCCGCTATCCGGGCGACTACTACGGCCTGCTCTCGCGGGCCCGCCTCGCCGAGGCAGGGATCAAGGTGGCCGACCACAGGCCCGCCGGCGCGAGCCGGAAGGGGTTCCGCTACCGGTCCGGGCCGCTCGCCGGGGACCCGCACTTCCGCGCCGCCCTCGCGCTGCTTCGCCTCGGGCTCGACAAGGAGGCCGCCGAGGAGCTCAACGCCGTGGACCGGAAGGCGCTCGGCGGGAGCAAGGAGCACCCCGAGCCGCTGCTCCTGCTCGCCGAGCTCTTCGAGCAGGCCGGGGACTCCCGGGCCTCCCACCGGCTCCTGCGCGCCCAGGGGCGCCAGGTGCTCCGGGAGCCGCCCGCCGGCATGGGGCTGCGCGTGTGGCAGATGGCCTATCCCCCCGCCTGGCGCGACGTGGTGGTTCGCTTCGCCCCGGGGGCGGGCGTGCCCCCCGACCTGCTGCAGGCGCTCATGCGGGAGGAGAGCGCCCTCGACCCGGCCGTGGTCTCGTCGGCGGGAGCGGTCGGCCTCACCCAGCTCATGGTCCGCACCGCTGCCCAGACGGCCAGGCGGCTCTCACTGCCCGCCCCCTCGGCAGCCGACCTGACCGACCCACGCCTCAACATCCGGCTCGGAGCCGCCTACCTGGGAGATCTGATGAAGCGCTTCGGGGGGTCGGCGCCGCTGGCGCTGGCCGCCTACAACGCCGGGGAGGGGAACGCCCGGGCCTGGTGGCGGTCGCGTGGCTCCCTGCCCCTCGACGAGTTCGTGGAGGAGATCCCCATCCAGGAGACCCGCGGCTACGTGAAGCGGGTGCTGCGCAGCTACTCCGCCTACCGGATGCTCTACGGCCGGGACGGCGAACGACCCGTACGGCTGGTGCAGCAGCTCCCCCCGGCGCCGCCCTGAGAGCGTGACTCCGGGTCCCGTGGTAGGGTTTCCCCGATGCTCGACACCGCGGTCCTGGTCCTCAACAGGGTCTACCAGCCGATCCACGTCACGTCGGTCCGGCGGGCCGTGTCGCTCCTCTACCAGGGGGTGGCGAGGGCCATCGACGACGAGTTCCGGCTCCTCGACTTCGAGGGCTGGGCCGAGCTGGCTGCGGCGAGCGAGGACGCAATCCACACGCCCACCCGCGCCATCCGCGTGCCCCGGGTCGTCGTGCTGGTCGCCCACGCCCACCTGCCGCACCAACGGGTGCGCTTCTCCCGCCTGAACGTCTACGCGCGGGACGAGAGCGCCTGCCAGTACTGCGGACGGCGGCGGGCGCGCTCCGAGCTCAACCTCGACCACGTCATCCCGCGATCCCGGGGCGGCTCGACGAGCTGGGAGAACGTGGTGTGCAGCTGCGTCGCATGCAACCTGCGCAAGGGAGGCAGGACGCCGGAGGAGGCGGGCATGCGGCTGCTGCGCCAGCCCTCCCGGCCGCGGTGGACGGCGGTCTTCCGGGCGGCGGCTCGCCGCGCCATTCACCGGCAGTGGATTCCGTTCCTGGGGCTGGTGGACGCGGCCTACTGGAACGTCGAGCTGCGGGACTGACCGTGCGACGCATCCTCGAGCAGAGCTTCTACGAGCTCCTGGAGGTCTCCCCCTCGGCCACGCCGGAGGAGATCGAGCGCGCCTGGGAGCGGGCCCGGGTGCTCTACGGGACGGGGTCGCTGGCCGCCTACACCCTCCTCACCCCCGAGCTGGCCGCGGTCCTCGCGAGCCGCATCGACGAGGCCTTCGAGGTGCTCCTCGACCCGATGGCCCGGGCCGCCTACGACGCCAGGCTCCCCGTGGAGGATGCCCGTTCCGCGCGGCCCGCCCCGGAGCCCGCCGCCGCGCCTCCCGTCCCGGCGGCGGCGCCCACGACGCTGGCCCCGCCCGATCCGGTCCCGCCTCCGCCGGCGGTCGAGCCGCCACGCCCGTTCGTCCCCCCGGAAGGGGCAGCGTGGACCGGCGAGCTCCTGCGTCAGGCCCGAGAGGCCCGGGGGCTCACGGTGGTCCAGCTGTCCGAGCGGACCAAGCTCTCCCGGCTCCACATCGAGGCGGTGGAGGCCGAGAGCTTCACCCAGCTCCCGGTGGCCGCCTACCTGCGGGGCATCGTCATGTGCATCGCCCGGGAGCTCCGGCTCGATGGCCAGAAGGTGGCCCGGTCGTATCTGGAGCGGGCTGCGGGGGCCTCCAGGACGGGTCGATAGCGGTCTCCATCTTGACCGGCGCGAGGGGCGGGCTAGCATCAGCGGATGCCGCTCATCGAGGCGCCCGAGCAGGCCATCCGTCTGGCGCGCGCCATCTGCTCCGACGTGTCGCTCTACAACGAGGAGAAGATCGTCCGCTCCATCGAGCAGGACTCCTTCTTCGACGCGCTCCGGGAGGAGCTCGAGGAGGGGCGGGAGCTGTACCGTTCCCGCGTCGCCCCCGACCTCTACCAGCGGACCAACTTCTACGACCGCGCCATCGTCGACGTCATCCTTCGCCCCAAGGGACACGTGAAGTCCCGGATCTGGTGAGGCGGAGGGAAGCTGGGCCAGCACCACGAGTTCCGGGCCGGTGAGAGCGAGGCGGGAGCCCGCCTCGACCTGGCCGTGTCGCGCCTCTCCCCTTCGCTCTCGCGTGCGCGGGTCCAGCGGCTCCTCGCCGAGGGGCGTGTGCTCGTGGACGGCCGGCCGGGCAAGCCCTCGATGCGGCTGCGCGGCAACGAGCGGATCGCGGTGGAGGTCCCGGACCCCGTGCCCTCCGCGGTGCTCCCGCAGGACCTCCCCCTCACCGTGCTGCACGAGGACAGGGACCTGCTCGTCCTCGACAAGCGTGCCGGCATGGTGGTCCACCCGGCGCGTGGGTCGCCCCACTCCACGGTGGTGAACGCGCTCCTGCACCGGCTGGGGACCCAGGGAGCCCCCGGGGACCGGCTCGGCCTCGTCCACCGGCTCGACCGGGAGACCTCGGGCTGCCTGGTCGTGGCCCGGACCGAGGCCGCGCTCGCCGATCTCCAGGCGCAGTTCCAGGGGCGCACCGTCGAGAAGACCTACCTGGCGCTGGTCCACGGACGCCTCCCCGACGAGGGCAGGCTCGAGACGCCCTACGGGCGCCACCCGCGCGACCGGAAGAAGTTCACTGGGCGTGAAGGTCGCCGCCGGGCCCTCACCGAGTGGAGGGTGAAGGAGCGGTTCGGCGACCGGGCCACGCTGGCCGAGGTGACGCTCCACACCGGTCGAACCCACCAGATCCGGGTCCACCTCTCGGAGGCCGGGCACCCGGTGCTGGCCGACGGCGCGTACGGAGGGACCCGGCGCGAATCCCGGCTCGGTCCGTCCGATCCGCTGCGTCTCGCCGGCGCCGCCATCGGGAGGCAGGCGCTCCACGCCTGGAAGCTCGCCTTCCACCACCCGCGAACCGGACGGCTGCGCCGGTTCGAGGCGCCCGTCCCGCCCGACCTGGCCGAGGCCATGGCCATCCTGCGCCGCAGCTAGCGCCCCCGCCGCCGGGCCTCGAAGCGGCGCATGGTGTCGCGCTCGCGCCGGGTGGACGGATCGATGTCCAGGCCCGCCTCCGTGAGCGTCCGCTCGGTCTCCCGGTTGGGGTGGCAGCCGCCCGAGATGGCCGTCCAGGCCGGCTGGCTCAAGTCCTGGATCCGGGCCTTCCAGGGCAGCGGGGACCGGACGTGCTCCAGGGCGCGAACCGTGCCTCCCGGCGCGAGGACCCGCAGCATCTCGGCGGCGGCGGCGGCGGGGTCGATCACCGAGCAGAGGACCAGTCCGCTCGCCACGGTGTCGAAGGCGCCGTCGCGGAAGGGGAGCGCCTCGGCGCGGGCCCGGACGAGGAGCGCGCCGGGCGAGCGGCGCCGGGCCCGGGCCAGGCTCTGGGAGCAGGGGTCCACCCCGACGGCGAGGGTCCCCGGCGGGAGGAGCGGCAGGTTGCGCCCGGTGCCGCATCCCAGGTCGAGGGTGCGGCCGCGGGCCCCCCCGGCGAGCCAGCGGCGCCAGGGGCCGAGCCCGAGCCTCTCGAGGATCGCCATCGCGCCGTCGTACAGCCAGGGGATCTGCTCGGCGCCGCGCATGGAGGACTCCTAGTCCAGGTAGCCCTTGGCCTGCAGGGAGAAGAGGTGGGCGTACCGACCGCCCCGCTCGACGAGCTCCCGGTGGCTTCCCAGCTCCTCGACGCGGCCGCCGTGCAGGACGGCGATGCGGTCGGCGATGCGGACGGTGGAGAAGCGGTGGGAGATGACGATGGCGGTCCGCCCCGCGGCCAGCTCGCGGAACCGCACGAAGAGCTCGTGCTCCGACTCGGCGTCGATGCTGGCCGTGGGCTCGTCGAGCACCAGGATCTCGGCGTCGCGCATGAAGGCCCGGGCCACCGCGAGCTTCTGCCACTGCCCGGCCGAGATCTCGTGCCCCCTCTCGAACCAGCCGCCGAGCACGGTGTCGAGCCCGGACGGTAGGGAGTCCACCAGCGCCCCGGCGCCGGCGCGCCGGGCCGCCTCGGCGATGCGGGGGCGATCCCCCACGTGGGCGGGATTCCCGAAGCCGATGTTCTCGGCGGCCGTGAACTGGTAGCGGACGAAGTCCTGGAAGACGGCCCCGATGCGGGAGCGGAGGTCGTGCGGGTCGAGGTCGCGCAGGTCCACGCCGCCGTAGGTGATCCGCCCCTCGGTGGGGTCGTAGAGGCGCAGGAGCAGCTTCACCAGGGTGCTCTTGCCGGCGCCGTTCTCGCCGACGAGCCCCAGGGTCTCCCCCGGCTCGAGCCGGAGGCTCACGTTCCGCAGGGCCCACTCCGGGCGGGACGGGTAGCGGAAGGAGACGTCCTCGAAGGCGATGGGGAGCGGCGCGCCGCGCGGTACGGTGGCCGGCGGATCGACCCGCGCCGCCTCGCCCGAGGTCGGGATGGCCAGGAAGGCGAAGAGGTTCGACATGTAGAGCGCGTCCTCGTACATGGCGCCCACCGCCGACAGGATCCCCTGGAAGGCCGACTGCCCCTGCCGGAAGACCACCAGGTAGAGGGTCATGTCGCCGAGCGAGATCTCGCCCCGGGCGGCCCGGTCGGCCACCAGGAGGTACATCCCGTAGAAGGCGCCCAGCGCCAGGATCCCGAAGGCGGTCCCGGCGAAGAGCCGCCGGACCGCGAGCCTGCGGTCCTCGGCGTAGAACTTGGAGAAGAGGTCCCGGTAGCGCCCCAGCACGAGCGGCCCCAGGTCGAAGAGCTTCACCTCCTTCACGTGGGAGTCGCGCGTGAGGATCCACTCGAGGTAGTTGAGGCGCCGCCCCTCCGGGGCGCGCCAGGTGTTCACCCGGAACGACTCGGCGGAGAGGCGGGCCTCGGCCACGAAGGCCGGGATCGAGGCGGACAGGATGACGAGCACGCTCCAGGGGGAGAGGCGCCAGAGGAGGGCGGAGAGGGCGGCCAGCGTCACCGCCGCCTGCCCCACCCCGAAGGCCTGCATGACGAGCGACAGGGGGCGCGAGGAGGCCTCGCGCCGGGCGTTCTGCATCTTGTCGTAGACGTCGGCGTCCTCGAAGTGGCGCAGCTCGAGCGAGAGGGCCTTCTCGAGGATCCGGACGTTGATGCGGTTGCCGAGGTGGGTCCGGAGGAGCTCGCGGAGGAGCCCGAGCAGGCGCCCCAGCACGAGCGTCGCCGCGAGCAGGGCCAGCTCCACGAGCACCAGCCGGGCCACCCGGTCCCGGTCCCCGGAGGCGCCGGTGCGGGCCGCCTCCACCACGCCGTCGATGATGAGCTTGCCGACCCAGGCCACCGGGGCGGGGAGGAGCGCCGCCACCCCGGTGAGCGCCGCGATGGCGAGCGTGCTGCGCCGATCGGCCTCCCAGACCAGCCGGAAGGTGCCCGGGACCTGCCCGAAGACGCCGGCGGCCGCGGCCAGCCGGCCGCGGAGGTCGGTCGGGCCGGTGGGGTCGGTACCGGGGGACCTCGGGCGACGGGCGGGGGGCAAGGTTGTAGGCTAGATAGCGCCTTCAGTTTTTCGCCGCCACGTCGTACATGGGTTGCCGATGAACCTTCCCGAGCCGAAGAGCGACGCCACCGCATCCACGCCCGCCTCGGATTGGTCCATCGAGCGGGCCATCCAGTACTACAACATGGCCGGGTGGGGAGCCGGCTTCTTCTCGGTGAACGAGAAGGGGCACATGGTGGTGAACCCGCACGGGCCCGGCGGCCCGACCATCGACCTCATGGACGTGGTCGAGGACATCCAGGAGCGCGGCCTGGGATTCCCGGTGAACGTCCGGTTCATGGACGTGCTGCGCTCCCGGGTGCGCTTCCTCAACGAGACCTTCGCCAAGGCGGTGGCCGAGCTGGGCTACGGGGGCGGCTACTACGGCGTCTACCCGATCAAGGTGAACCAGATGCGCGAGGTGGTCGAGGAGATCCTCGACGCCGGCGCGCCGTACCACTACGGCCTGGAGGCCGGCTCCAAGGCCGAGCTCATGGTCGTGCTGGGCTACAACGCCGACCCGGACGCACTCACCATCTGCAACGGGTACAAGGACGAGGAGTACATGCGGCTCGCCCTGCTGGGGCGAAAGCTCGGGCGCAAGGTGGTGGTGGTCATCGAGAAGCTCTCCGAGCTGCCGGCGCTGCTCAAGGCCGCCGAGGAGGTCGGCGTCGAGCCCTGGATCGGGCTGCGCTCCAAGCTCTCCACCCGCGGCACCGGCAAGTGGGAGTCGTCGTCCGGCGACTTCGCCAAGTTCGGGCTCACCACCCCGGAGATGATCGAGGCGGTCCGCATCCTGGAGGCCACCGGCAAGAAGCACCTCTGCAAGCTCTTCCACTTCCACGTGGGCAGCCAGCTCACCGAGATCCGCGTGGTCAAGGACGCGGTGAACGAGGGGGCGCGGCTCTACGCCAAGCTCCGCAAGATGGGGCTCGGCATCGAGTACTTCGACGTGGGGGGCGGGCTGGGGGTGGACTACGTCGGCTCGCGCACACCGGAGTACGCCTCCTCGATGAACTACACGCTCGAGGAGTACGCCGCGGACGTCATCTACAACGTGCAGCGCATCTGCGCGAACGAGGGTGTCCCCGAGCCGCACATCGTCAGCGAGTCGGGGCGCGCCATCACCGCCCACCACTCCTGCATCATCATGAACGTCTTCGGGAGCATCGAGATCGGCTCCCGCGCCGAGATCACCGCCGCCTCCGTGGTGCAGCCCGGGGAGCACAAGGTGGTGCGCGAGATGCGCGAGATCGTCGCGTCGCTCTCGCCGCGCAACCGCGCCGAGGTCTACCACGACGCCGTGGCCAAGAAGGAGGAGGCCCTGCAGATGTTCAAGCTGGGCATCCTGGGGCTGGAGGAGCGGGCCACCGTGGAGTCGCTCTTCTGGAAGCTGGCCCGCACCCTGGTGGCCCTGAACCGCGGGAAGAAGCGGCTGCCGCGCGACACGCGCGATCTGGGCGACAAGATCGCCGACCAGTACATGGCCAACTTCTCGCTCTTCCAGAGCGCACCCGATCACTGGGCCTTCGACCAGCTCTTCCCCATCGTGCCCCTGCATCGGCTCGCCGAGGCCCCCACGCAGGACTGCACCATCGTGGACATCACCTGCGACTCGGACGGGAAGATCGACCGGTTCATCGAGGGGGAGGGCGTGGACGAGACCCTCTCGCTGCACGCGCTCGAGCCGGGCAAGCCCTACTTCCTCGGCATGTTCATGAACGGCGCCTACCAGGACGTCATGGGCGACATGCACAACCTGTTCGGCCGGGTGAACGAGGTCCACGTCTACGTGGACGACGACGACCCGGAGGACTTCTACCTGGGGGAGATCATCCGCGGCGACCACGTGGACAAGGTGCTGCAGTCCCTCCTCTACGAGCCCGCCGACCTGGTGCGGCGGGTGAAGACCGCCCTCGACGTCCGCATGAAGGACGGCAGCATCCGGCCCAAGGAGGGGGTGGGGCTCTCCCAGTTCTACGAGGGCGTGATGCGGGGATACACCTACCTGCACGGGATGCAGGTGGAGGCCGGCCCCACCGGCCCCGCCGACGGCGTGGCCGCCGCCGCGCCTCCCGCCGACCCGGCCGACCCGCCGGCGCCGGAGGCCGACGCAGGGATCCCGATCGGCTAGCTTCCCGCGCCCTCCGCCGCGGCTCCCTTGCCGCTCTCTCCGCTTCGGTCGAGCGATAGCTTGAACAGGACCGGGCCGACAAGCTGGTTGAGGGCCACCGCGGCCACCGCCAGCGCCCCGAACTCCGCTCCGAAGGCGGGGAATTGCCCTTGCATCTGCGAGGCGATTCCCAGCGCGATTCCCGCCTGGGAGACCAGGCCGGCCCAGCCCCAGGCACGCAACTCGGGGGGATCGCCGGCGATCCGGGCGGTGACCCGCGCCCCGACCACGGCGGTGGCCAAGCGAACCGCGAAGAAGAGCAGGGCAGCTAGCCAGAGGGTCCCGAGCAGGCCGAGATCGAGGTTGGCACCGGCGGTGGCGAAGAAGATCACGTAAACCACCTCGCCGGTTTGCTCCACGGCGTGAAGCAGCCTGTCTCCCTGCCGCGAGAAGTTCTGGACCACGAAGCCCGCGGTGAGGAAGGTCAGCAGCCACTCGAAGCGCAGGTAGGCGATGGCGTCCACCACCACGAGCCCGAGCAGCAGGAGCACGAGCAGCACCTGCCGGCCCACGAAGCGCAGGTAGGCGACGAGCAGGAGCCCCAGGGTGGTCCCGATGGCGATGCTCCCCAGGAGTTCGTGTCCGAGATCGCCGAAGGCGGCCAGGGAGAGCGTGGCGCCCGGCTCGAGCAGGGGCCGCACGGCGGTCATGACCAGCGCGAGCAGCACCACCACCACGACGTCGGAGGTCATCACGAATCCGACGGTGAAGTCGGTGAGGCGCCCCGCCGGACGGGTCTGGCTCAGGATGCCCATCACCGCCGACGGGCTGCGGGTGATGGAGACGACGCCCCAGAGGAGGGCCACCGCGAACACCGCAGGGAGCTCCATCCCCCATGTGAACGGGAGGAGGTCGCGGGCCAGGACGAATGTGGCGGGGATCACCAGGAGTGCGAGACCGTTCTGGATCACCGTGGCCGCGACCAGGCTCCGGAAGCCGCGCCGCAAGGCCTCGAGCCGGAGCTCGGCGCCGCCCGCCAGCGCGATGAGGGAGAGCGCGAGGGAGTTGACGATCGAGAGGTCGGCCACCGCCTCGTGTCCGACGGCGTGGAGCACGTGCGGCCCGGCCACGATCCCGGCCAGGAGGAAGCCGGTCAGGTGCGGGAGCCGGAGCAGCTCGAGGAGGCTCGCGGCCAGGGTGCCGGCCAGCAGCAAGAAGCCGATGGCGGCCAGGTAGCGCCCGGTCCGCTGCCACTCGCCGGTGAGTGAGCCGGCCAGGCGGTCCACCCCCAGCATGAGCGCGAAGAGCCCCAGCAGGGCCCCGAGTTCGAGGAGCCGGGTCAGGGGGCCCTTGCGATCCGGCGCGCTCACGCCGGGACCTCCCCGGCGCGGCGCAAGGCCCGGCGTAGCGCCGGCGGCCCGAGGAACTCCCCGGCGACGGCCGCGGCCACGGCGGTCGTGAGCACCACGTCTCCCACCGATCCGGGGTAGCGGAGAGTCACTGACAGTGCAATGGCGATCCCCAGCGGTCCGGTGGAGAAGAAGGCCAGGGAGACCCCGGCCCCGCCCCGGCGCGTCACCGGGTCCACCGCCGCGACCACCGCCGCCGCGAGCAGCGCCGTCCCCAGCCGGGCCAGCAGGGCCGCGCCCACGATCCAGAGGGCCGGGCCGGTGACCATGCCCGTCCGGGCGCCGGCCAGGAAGAGCGCGGGGATGATCACCGCTCCCTCGACCCCGCCCGCCAGCGCGCGCGCCCGTGCCCGCAGGGGCGAGGCGATGGCCAGGAGGAGGCCCAGGGAGAACCCGGTCGCCAGCACCGACAGGTCGAGCCGCTCGGCGAGCCCGGTGGCGAGCAGGCTGAATCCGAAGAGGAGCGACCAGAAGGTCACGGGCCGGAGCGCGCGTCCCAGCAGCCCGGCGAAGGCCAGCCCGAGGACGCCCCCCAGGACGATGCCGCCGCCGGGGAGGGCGATCACGCCCCGCGAGGTGTCGAGCGACAGGAGAAGGCTCATGGCGGCGATGGGGACGAGCTCGTCGGAGCGTGTGATCCCGGCCACCCGCTCGATCAGGGGCCCCCCCGCGCCCAGCCGCTCGGCGGCCCAGCGGGCCACGTGGCGCGAGGTGTCGGCCAGGGACGCGGCGATGCAGACCGCGATGGTCATGCGATGCTCCGGGGCCGGAAAGAGGGCCCCGGCCGAGGGGATCCGCTCGAGGACGAGGAGGACCGCGCCGCCGACCCCGGCGAGGGAGAGGAGCCCCACCAGCACCCCCAGGGACACGTCGCCCGCACCGATGCGCCGCTCCCCGTCCACGCCCAGGGTGAGTCCGACGAGGAGCGCGATCCAGCCGGTGGCGAGCAGCGCCAGAGGGGCAAAGCGGGCCACCTCGGAGCCGCCGACGAGCCCCAGCGCGGAGGGGCCGGCGACGAGGCCGGCCAGCAGCCACTCGGACCCGGACGGCAGGCCCCGGCCGCGCAGCCCGCGCCCTCCCATCAGGAAACCGCCCACGTAGGCGACGAGGAGCAGGACGAACAGCGACTGCAGGGTGCTCACGCCGCCCCCACCGCTCCAGGACCGGGACGGCCCAGCTTCACCCCCTCGGCGCGCAGCGCGGAGGAGACGCGCACGGCCAGGTCGGCTCCGGGGCCGGCCACGCGGTAGACCGCCCCGGTGGCGTCGAGGCTCACCAGATCGGCCGCGGTGCCCGGGCCGCCGGTGCGAATCAGGATCTCCCGGACCAGCGCCTGGTCCTCGGAGGAGTCCACCGAGAGCTCGAAGCGGGCCGCGGAGGCGAGACCGGGGAGGCGGGTGGGCAGGATCAAGGTGGCCAGGTGGGGGACGAGCACCCGCCGGCCCGACGCGTCCTCGACCTCGACGTCGAGGAGCCCGACCGCGCGCACGATCCCCGCCGTGGCGCCAATCTCGGCGACGTGGCCGGTGCGGTAGACCCTCCCCAGGAGGCGCGGCAACCCGGCGGCCACGCTGGCCAGCACGGGCGCCGCCGCCAGCCCCACGGCCAGCAGGGCGGCGTTCCCCAGGTTCGCGAGCATGCCCTCGTCGCTCCCGGTGAGGACCGGCGCGGCGAAGACGGCAGCCACGATGACGAGGGCGATGCGCAGGAGCTGCCCGACGGGCACGGCCAGCTCGGCCGGCATCCAGCGGAGATGGGTCTCCCCGGCCGCCACGCTCCCGAAGAAGAGCCGGACCGCGCGCAGGCCGAGCACGAGGAGCGCGCCGGCCACGATGGCCGCGATGGTGGCCGGGATGGCGCCGCCCACCCGGGCCAGCGTGTTCGCGGCCGGTCCGAGGACCACCTTGCCGAGGTGGACCCCGGCGCCTCGGGTGAAGGGGAAGAGGGAGAGGGCGAAGACGATCCATGCGTAGGCGATGACGATCTGGAGCACCACGCGCCCCACCCGCACGCCCACGGCGAGCGCCCCGGCCACCCCCTCCGGGCTCACCAGCTCGACGCCGCGCAGCCGGAGCGCCGGGGCGCGCCGCCTGCGCTCCCGGATCGTCGCCTCCACGCCCCGGTCGAGGTCGCCGACCTTGCGGAGGAGCAGGAAGGCAACCAGTCCCGAGAGGACGAGGAGGGAGAAGTGGAAGACCACCTCGGCGATGCGCGCCCTCCGCCGCTCGACACGCAGCGCCCGGTCCACGTCGGCGGCGGCGGAGCGGGAGAGCTCCTCTATCCCCGGGAGCCCGGCGGCGGCGACGTCCTCGGGACCGAGCTCGAGGACCACCACCTCGCCGACGCGGATCGACGCCGAGTCGCCCTGCAGCTCGACCACCGCGCCGCCGGTGGGGCCCGCCTCCATGGCGTCGGCGAGGGCCTTGCTCGCCGCGCTGGCGCGGGGCGCCACCTCGACGCCGCCGCGCGGCGCACGGAGGGTGAGAACCGGGGCGTCCCGCAGGGTCACGTCGGCGCCGGCCGGGGCAGGGGGCGGAGCGGCCTCGGCGAGCACCGGCAGCAGGGCGAGGAGGAGCGCCACGATCACCGGCCCAGACTCACGGAGGGGCGTGCCCACGGTCAAGGGCAATCGCTCGCCGCAATGGCGGTTGGTGCGACCCGCCCCCCGGGTTAGATTCACGTCCGGAGACCGGATGACCCTCTCGACCCTGCTTGCAGCCCTCGCCCTCGCCGCCGACCCGGTGGCCTTCGTCGCCGTCGCCCCCGGCTATCCCGGAACGACCACCGAGGCCCAGGCGTCCATGGACGCCTTCGCGGTGGCGCTGGCCGCCCAGTCGGGGCTGCCGGCGGGGTCGATCACCGCCGCCTACTTCGAGAAGGACCGCGCGGGAGCGGAGCGGTTGCAGAAGCCAGACGCGGCGCTGGGCATGGTCTCTCTCCCGTTCTTCCTGAAGGAAGGGGAGGCGCTGCACCTCGAGCCCCGGCTCGCCGCCGCCCAGAAGGGGACCGGGGCGACCGAGGTCTGGGCGCTGGTTGCGAAGAAGGGGCGGGTGACCGGTCCGGCCTCGCTCGACGGCTGGCAGGTCAGCTCCGTCGCGGGCTACGCCCCGGCCTTCGTCACCGCCACGGCCCTGGCCGGGTGGGGGCGGATGCCACCGAGCGTCAAGGTCGTGCAGTCGGGACAGGTGCTCTCGTCCCTCCGCAAGGCGGTCGCCGGCGAGAACGTCGCGGTCCTCCTCGACGGCGCACAGGCGGCGGCCCTGCCAACGCTCCCCTTCGCCGCCGAGCTCGAGGTGGTGGCCCGGTCCGCGCCGCTGCCCACCGGAGTTGTGGTGACGGTGTCGAAGCGGCTCACGCCCGATCGCTGGAAGGCGCTGGAGAAGGGGCTGCGGCAGCTGGGAGATCGCCCGGAGGGAGCGGCCGCTCTGGAGGCCATCCGGCTGCAGGGATTCGTGCCGCTCGACACCGCTCCCCTGGCCGCCGCTCGCAAGGCGTACGCGGCCGCGGCGAAGTGATCCGCGCCGCCCGCATTGGCTGGCTCGCCGTCCTGCTCGGGGCCGGTTGCGCCTCGGCGCTGAAGGAGCCGCCGCCCATCGCGACCCTGCAACGGGAGCCGACCGGGACCGTCCCGGCGAACGCCCTGCTCCAGGAGGCGGCCGAGGAGTACGCGAAGCGCCCCGACCCGGCCGCGGTCCGGCGCGCGGAGGGGCTCTGCCTCGCCGCCGCGCAGGCCGACGAATCGATGGCCACGGGGCTGGTGTGCGCCATCCAGGCCAAGTCCTGGCTCGCCGACCGGGAGCGGGACGTGAAGGTCCGCACCGACCTCGCGGTGAGCGCCGTCCAGGCGGGGCAGTGGTGCCTGCGGCGCGAGCCCACCTCCGTCTCCTGCAAGTTCTGGCTGGCCGTCGCCCTCGGGCTGCAGGCCAGGGACCGGCCGACCACGGTGGAGGACGGTCTCAAGCGGATGGTCCAGCTCCTGCGGGAGGCGGCCATCGAGGCGCCGCTCTTCGAGGAGGCCGGGCCGGAGCGGGTGCTGGCGATCCTGCTCGTCCGGGCTCCGGGGTGGCCCATCGGCCCGGGGGACGACGAGGAGGCGCTGGTCCACGCCCGCAAGGCCGTCGAGCTGCGCCCCGGGTACCCCCCGAACCAGCTGGCGCTCGGCCAGGTGCTTCTCAAGAACGGTCAGAAGGCACAGGGGCGGGCGGCGCTGCTCCGCGCCGTGGAGCTCGCCGGTGGGCCCCCGTGGTCGGGCGATCCCGACGTGGCGACCTGGGTGGCGGACGCGCAGGCCCTGCTCTCCCGGTGAAGGCGGAAGACATGTCGACGAGCCAGACCCACACCACCTTCTGCCGGATCTGCGAGTCGCTCTGCGGGCTCGAGGTCGAGGTCGACCAGGGACGGGTGGTGAAGATCCGCGCCGACGACGCGCACGTCGCCACCCGCGGCTTCTCCTGCCCGAAGGGGCTGCGCCAGCAGGAGATCTACTCCTCGCCGGACCGGCTGCTGGCTCCCGAGAAGCGCACCGGGGATGGATGGGAGCGGGTGGGCTGGGATCGCGCGCTCGGGGAGATCGGGGCCAAGGTCCGCTCCCTGCGGGCGGCGCACGGCCCGGACAGCATCGCCATGTACGTGGGGACGGCGGCCGGGTTCGGCGTGCTCCACCCGGTCTTCGCGCAGGGGTTCATGACCGGGATCGGCTCCCGCTCCATGTACTCGTCGTCCACGCAGGACTGCTCCAACAAGTTCGCCGTGGCCCGCGAGGTCTACGGCTTCCCCTTCACCCAGCCCTTCCCGGATCTGGAGCGGACCCGCTGCCTCGTCATCGTGGGGGCGAACCCGGTCATCTCGAAGTGGAGCTTCCTCCAGGTCCCCAACCCGGCCCGGGCCCTCCAGGCCATCGAGGAGCGGGGCGGGCGGGTCTTCGTGGTGGATCCGCGCCGGACCGAGACGGCGCGGGCAGCCGGTGAGCACGTCTTCATCCGCCCCGACACCGACGTCTTCTTCTACCTCTCCTTTCTGCGGGAGCTGCTGGCCGCCGGCGTCGACGAGGGGCGGGTCGCGCGCTTCGCCCGGGGGCTCGACGCGGTGCGGGAGCTGTGCGCGCCCTGGAGCCCGGAGCGCACCGCCGAGGTCACCCGCATCCCTCCGGAGAAGCTGCGGGAGATGGTGGCGGCCTTCCGGTCGGCCGACGGCGCGGCGCTCTACTCCTCGACCGGCGTCAACATGGGGTCGAACGGGTCGCTGGCCTTCTGGCTTCAGGAGGTGGCGAACTGCGTCTCGGGCAACCTCGACCGGCCCGGCGGCACGCTGGTGGGCAACGGGGTCATCGACTTCGCCGCGTTCGGGAAGAGGACCGGGACCTTGCTGCGGACCGATCGCTCCCGGATCGGCGATTTCCTCTCCGTGAACGATGCCTTTCCCGGAGGCGTCCTGGCCGACGAGATCCTCACCCCCGGCGACCGGCAGGTCCGGGCCCTCTTCGTCACCGGGGGCAACCCGCTCATCACCATGGCCAACGCCGGGAGGCTGCGCGACGCCTTCCGGAAGCTCGAGCTCCTCGTCACCCTCGACCTCTTCAAGAACGAGACCGGGTCGATCGCCCACTACGTGCTCCCCTGCACCTCCCCGCTGGAGCGCCCCGACCTGCCCTTCATCTTCCCGCTCATGCTCGGGCTTCAGGAGAGGCCGTATCTCCAGGCCACCGATGCGCTGCTGGCGCCGCCGGGCGACGTCCGGGACGAGGCCTCCATCTACCTGGACCTCTGCCGGGAGAGCGGCGTCTCGCTCTTCGGGTCCCGCGTCGCGCAGGGGGTCCTGCAGGCCATGAAGCGGCTCTCGCCTCGCCCCGGGACGCAGCCGGCCCTCCCGCAGAAGCTCCTGCTCTCGGCGATCCTGCGGGCCACGAAGCAGGGTTCGTTCGGCGCGCTGCTCCGCGAGCGGCACGGGAGGCTCCGCGAGCCCAACCGGGGCGGGGATTTCCTGGGCGCGCGCGTGGTCACCGACGACCGGCTCGTGGACCTGGCCCCCGCGAGGCTCCTCGAGCAGGCGCGCAAGCTCGGCGACGACTTCGAGCGGGAGCGGGGGCGCCGCGACGTGCTCAAGCTCATCTCGCGGCGGGCCGTGACGACGCACAACTCCTGGACCCACAACATCGCGCCCTTCGCGGCCCCGGGGACGAACCTGCTCTACGTCCACCCGGAGGACGCGGCCCGGATCGGGGTCGCCGACGGAGCACTCGCCGACGTCTCCACCCGGGTGGCCACCGTGCGGCTCCCGGTCAAGTACCTCCCCGACCTCATGCCCGGCACCGTGGCGCTCCCCCATGGGTGGGGGCACCAGCACGCCGAGGGACTCTCCATCGCTTCCAGGACAACGGGCGTCAACGTGAACCTGCTCGCCGCGGACGGCCCCGACGGGATCGAGCGGATGAGCGGAATGGCGCACCTGACCGGATTTCCCGTGGAGGTGCGGCCGGCTGCGGGCCCGCTCGACCCCCGGAGCTGGTCCGGCATCCCCGCGCCCCGGTGACTCCTGGATATCCCGCATACCCGACGGGGTCCTCCGGCATCCGTTTGTGACGCGGCGTGACATTGTGGGTGTGCGGCGCAAATTTGGAGGCGTTTCCCGGCATGTGGGATATACGGAGGGTTCAGATTCCCGCTCGAAGAGGCGGCCTGAAGCCGCTTTCCATGGGAAGGAGAGCCATCCGATGAAGAGGATTCTTTGCGTTGTCGCGGCCGCGGCTGTCGGCCTCACTGCGGGTACGGTTCAGGCGCAGGGCTTCACGCCCGACCCGAAGATGAACTACCAGGTCCTGGCCTTGCGCGCCGTCGAGACCGGAAGACTGGAGGGGGTCGTGGCCTCGGTCGATCCGGCCAGCCGCAAGGTCGACATCAAGGGGCCGAGCGGCAGGGTTCGGACCATCAAGGCCGCCAAGAACATCCAGGGACTCGAGAAGATCAACGTCCAGGACGCGATCGTCGCCGAAACCTACCAGTCGGCCACGTTCCTGGTGGCGAAGAAGGGCGAGACCCTCATGGCGCCGGAGGTGGTGAGCGCCTTCCAGACTGCGTCCCGTCCCAATGAGGTCATCGAGGCCGGCGAGGTCATTGCCGAGGGGACCGCCACGGTGGCCGCGATCGACAAGACCGCGCAGGTCATCACGTTCACCGGCCCCGCGGGTCGCAGCTTCCCGATCAGGGTGGAGAACCCCGTCCTGCTCAGCGGCATCTCGGTCGGCCAGACCGTCGACTACCGCCTCCTCGAGCAGGTCGCCTTCGACGTGAAGGTGACGCCGAAGCCGGCCCCGGCGCCGCCCCCGCCGCCGCCCGCGCACGCCAAGGTCGAGGGCAAGAAGATCGTCATCGACGACGTGATCTTCTTCGACACCAACAAGGACACCATCCAGGCCAAGTCCTACGACATCCTGACGGACGTGGCGACCATCATGAAGGCCAACCCGAACTTCAACGTCCGGGTCGAGGGGCACGCCTCCAAGGATCCGAAGTCGGCGGCCCGCGGCAAGGCCGGCGCCGACTTCAACCTGAGGCTCTCGGACCTCCGCGCCAAGGCCGTCAAGGCCTACCTGGTGGAGAAGGGCATCGCCCCCGAGCGGCTCGAGGCAGTGGGCTTCGGCTGGAACCAGCCCATCGCGCCGAACGACACGAAGGAGGGGCGCTACAAGAACCAGCGCGTCGACTTCGTGATCACGAACTAGCAGGCTGTTGACGTGTGGAACCCGTCGGCCCTGGTCGACCCGTTCGCGGGTCTCGGCCGGGGCCGATGTGTTTCTGACCGCTCCTGCGTCCGGGCCGTCGCGCGGGCCGGATGCTCAGCGGCGGTAGGACCAGCCGACGGACACCGTGAGGCGGTAGTCGCTCCTCGACGCGGTCTCGTCGGGCGGTCGGGTGTCGAAGGTGTACATGAGGTTCATCCCCACGTTGAAGTCCGAGAAGACCTCGTACTTCACCCTGCCGGTTGCCGTTCCGCGTACGCGCCCGAGGTCGTTCAGGACCGGCAGGATGGACAGCTCGATCTCGGTGTCGAGCTCGGGGCTGGCGTAGCGGAAGGCCCGCCAGGTGGCGTCGAAGTAGCCGGCGACGGCGACGTCCGAGTCGACCCCCGAATACTGCTCCCATGCCACGGTGAGCCCCGCGGCCAGCCAGAGCTCCATGAAGCTGTTCCGGATCGCCGCGTAGGCCATGTCGGCGCCGGTGGAAAGTCGCAAGTTGAGGCCGAGCTCGGCGTTCTGGTCGAGACCGCCGAGCAGGCTGACCCGCCAGGGCTTGAAGTAGTAGCTCCCGGTGAGCGCCAGCGAGTTGTCGGTGGTCGCCGCCACCTGCTCGCTGCCCTGGACGTAGGTGGTGAAGGTCGCGGACGTCCCGAACATCTCCCCCCGGTAATCGAAACCGCCGCCTGCCGAGAGGGTCAGGGCCTTGTTCGCCTTGGCGAGGGAGAAGCCCAGATCCGCGTTGGCGCGAACCCGGTTCCAGAACCCGGCGTCGACGGGCGTGATTGACACGACCTCGCTCAGGCGCACGGACCGGGTCCCGACCAGGAGCTCGCCGTCCCCGCCGGCGTAGAGCGGGCCGAAGTAGGTGGTTCCGGACGAGAACTCGACCGCGAACGCGTACGTGCTCTCGATCTGCGTCACCCGAAGCCACTCGATGGAGACCCTTCCCATGTCGTCGGTGCGGAGGCCCAGGCGGCCGAGCGACATCTGGAGGATCTCGCCCGGGACGCGGAGGCCGCCGCGGAGCGTGACGACGTCGGTTCGTTCGCGGGCCTCGGCCCGCGAGGCCAGCAGGAGCAGCCCCAGACAGGCCACCCCGATCGGGACGGTGATTGCTCTGCGTGACATGGCGGGAAGGCACACTAGCAGCGGGGCACCCCCAGATCCAATGGCGCCAACGTACGGTTGCACGGTAAGATTCGTGGCTCGAAAAGGGAGGAATACACGTGTCCAATTTCTGGGATCTGGTCTGGCTCATCTTCTCGTCGTTCATCTTCATCTCGTACCTCATCATCCTCTTCCAGATCGTGGTCGACCTCTTCCGCGACCCGGATCTCGGAGGGGGGTCGAGGGCCATCTGGATCATCGGGCTCATCTTCCTGCCCGTCTTCACGGCCATCGTGTACGTGCTCAGCCGCGGGAGGAGCATGTCGGAGCGGCAGCGCGCCAGCGTGCAGAAGGCCCGGTCGGAGACGGAGAACTACATCCGGGAGGTGGCCGGAAAGTCGCCGGCGGACCAGATCGCGACCGCCAAGTCACTGCTCGACGCCGGGACCATCACCCAGGATGAGTACGCGAAGCTGAAGGCCAAGGCGCTCGCCTAGGGAGGATGGCGGGATGACGGCCGGGCTGGTTCGGTGGTCGAAGCGCGCGGGGATCCTGGCGGTCGTCGTCGTCGTCACCCTCTTCGTTGGGCGCGTCGTCGAGACGCAGCGCGGGCCGCCGCTCCGCGTGTGGCACACCTACGTGCCGGAGGAGCTGACCGTCGACGAGATGGAGCGGAGCGACTGGGCCGGGTACGTCAAGGCCGAGGCGGCCCTCTTCGAACGCCTCGGCGCCGAGTTGAAGAGCGGCCTCGAGGAGGAGGACCGGATCCCGGGCAACCGCTACTTTTACGGGAGCCCCATCTACCCGCCCCGGTTCCAGCAGGACTGGAACCGGTCCTACGTGCTCGAACCCGACGGTCCGCCCCTCGGCGCGGTCGTCTTCCTGCACGGGCTCACCGACTCGCCCTACAGCCTGCGTCACATCGCCCGGCTGTATCGTGCGGCGGGCTGGGTCTCGATCGCCCCCCGCCTCCCGGCCCACGGCACCGTTCCCGCCGCGCTGTCCACGGTGGAATGGGAGGAGTGGCACGCGGCGACCCGGCTCGCCGTCCGGGAGGCCCGGAGACGTGCCGGCCCCTCGACCCCGCTGCACATCGTGGGGTTCTCGAACGGGGGTGCGCTGGCGATGATGTACGCGCTCGACGCGCTCGGGGACAAGGCCCTGCCGCGGCCGGATCGCCTGGTCCTCATCTCCCCCATGATCGGCGTGACCAGCTTCGCCCGCTTCGCCGGGGTGGCCGGGATGCCCGCCATGCTGCCGCGCTTCGCCAAGGCGGCCTGGCTCTCCAACATGCCGGAGTTCAACCCGTTCAAGTACAACTCGTTCCCGGTGAACGGCGCAACCCAGTCCCACCGGCTGACGCAGGTGCTCCAGGGCCGGATCGCCCGCTACGAGCGCGAGGGGCGTCTCGAGGAGATCGCCCCATCCTCACCTTCCAGTCGGTCCTCGACTACACCGTCCACACCAGGGCCATCATCGAGGCGCTCTACGCCCACCTGCCCAGGAACGGGAGCGAGCTCGTCCTCTTCGACCTCAACCGGGCGGCGCTGTTCAGCCCGTTGCTCCGGAGCTCGATGGAAACACTCGTGGAGCGCATGCTCCCAGATCCGCCGCGGAATTACCGGACCACCATCATCACGAACGGCCCGGAAGACCGGGAGGAGGTCGCGCGGGTCATCGAGGCCGGCCAGACCACCGCGACCGTCCGGCCGCTCGGGCTCTACTACCCCCAGGACGTCTTCTCCCTCTCGCACGTGGCCTTGCCGTTCCCGCCCGGCGACGCGCTCTACGGGCTCCAGCCCGACGGGACGGAGGACTACGGGATCGCGCTCGGCGCCATGGCGGGCCGCGGGGAGCGCGGGGCCCTCGTCGTGAGCCTGGACGCCTTGCTGCGGGTGTCGTCGAACCCGTTCTTCGCCTACGTCATCGAGCGCATCGACGAGGGAATCGCCCCGCGGCGACCGGACTCCGCGGCGCGGTGATCTGGCTCGGATCTCGCCCGGGCGCGGCGGTTCACTTCGCCTCGCCGGACGGGGTCTGCCCGAGCCAGGCGTGGGCCGCGGCGGCGGCCTGGTTCACCGATGCGCCGAGCTGCTCGGTGGCGAGGAAGACGTTCTCCTCGCCGATGATCTGGAGGGTGCCGGTCCGGGCCAGCTGTTCCCGGGCGGCGGGATCGATGCCGACCAGCATGAGCCTGCCCCCGCGCCCCTGCAGGGCCCGGGCGTAGCGCTGCAGGACGGCGATGAACGTGCTCCCTAGGTCGGTCTTCCCGCGAAGGGCCAGGGCCACGACGGCGCGTGAGGAGCCCTCCACGGAAGGCAGCAGGTCCCCGACGTTCTTCGCGGCGGCGAAGAAGAGGCTGCCGTTGACGATCAGAACGGTCAACTGGTTGCTGGGAGCCTGGCGCGGAGCGGGCCGGATCTCGGGCATCCCTCCGGGAACGAGCACGATCTCGCTGACCTCGGCCCGCTTCGACTCGCGGGTGACGTGAAGGAGCATGGTGACGGCCACCCCGAGGAGCACCGCGAAGTGCAGGGGCAGGAAGAGGGTGGCGAGGAACGTGACCGACATCGCCGCAGCGGGCGCCCACCCCGTCTTCCACGCCGTCAGGGCCGGCTCGATCCGCAGTCCCTGGAAGCCGGCCACGATGAGGAGCGCCGCCAGGGCGGGCATGGGAACCATCTCGGCCAGCGGGGCGGCCAGGAGCACGATGACGGCGACTGCGATGCCACCGAAGACGTTGGTCCAGCGGGACCGGGCGCCGGCGCCGAGGATGAGGGCGGTGCCGGAGATGGATCCGCCCGCCGGGAGGCCGCCGACGAGCCCGGTGGCGATGTTGGCGGCTCCCTGGCCGAGGAAGTCGCGCGAGACGTCCGGGAACCGTCCATCCGGGTTGATGTACGCCTGGCTGACCCCTGCGCCCTGGACGAGCCCGATGATGGCCACCGACAGGGCCGGGAGCAGCATGGTGAGGAGCATCGCGGGCTCGGGCAGGGAGAGCTCAGGGAGGCTGCGCGGGATGCTCGAGACGTCGCGCACGATCCGGACGGCGCTCCAGCCCTGCCCGGGGTCGAGGGCCGGGAGCGAGAGCAAGGCCAGGAGGCCGGTGGCGAGCGCGATGGCGAGGACGAAGGCGAACTTGCTCAACCGGGATCGCAGCAGGAGGACGATCGCGCCCAGGGCCAACCCGCCGATGACGGTGGTCCGGACGTCGACCCGGTGGAGGCGCAGAAGGAGGTCGAGGGCGCGGGCCACGGCGTTGGGGAACGCGCTCCGGTAACCGGTCAGCTCCCCGAGCTGGCCCAGGATGATGAGCACCGCCACGCCGTTCAGGAACCCGGTCATGACCGGGTCGGAGACGAAGCGCAGGATCGAGCCGGTCTTGAGCACGCCGGCGAGCAACTGGATCACGCCGACCAGGAGGACGAGCGCCGCCAATGCCGCGAGGCGATCGCCGGGGGCGATGTCCGCAAGCTCCGCTCCCGCCGCCACCGCCGTCGCCGCGGTGGTGGAGACGTTCATGAACACCGAGCCGGTGGTCACCGCGGCCACCGGGACCGCGACCATCAGGGTGAAGATGCCCATCACTGGGTTCACGGTGGCGAGGAGGGCATGGCCCATGGCCTGCGGCACCGCGACGACCGCGAAGGTGAGGCCGGCCACCAGGTCCGCCTTCAGATCCGCTCGGGCGGGGGCGAGCGACTGGACCTTCCGGAGGAACGAGGGCATCAGGCTCTCCTGTCGCCGTGGCAGAACTTGAACTTGCGCCCGCCACCACAGGGGCAGGGCTGGTAGGGATCGCGCTGGGCGTCCTCCCCGGCCACCCACGCCATCACCTCGGCCGGCGCCTTCCGGCTCCGGAGCAGGTTCGCCATCACCTGCATCGCAGGGCGCGTGTGCTGGAAGAAGGCCTCCAGCCCGGCGCACATGTAGTTGTGGCCCGGCTCGCCGTCGGCGGAGGTCGCGAAGCGATCCTTGGGGCATCCCCCGTTGCAGAGGAAGCGAACCTCGCAGCGCTGGCATTGCGCGGTGAGCCGGTCACGCTTGTCGTCGCCGAACCGGCGCAGCTTGGGCGAGGCCACGAGCTCGACGAGCGGGGTCTCGTGGATGTTGCCGAGTTCCTGGCCGGGCTCGACGAAGTGGTCGCAGGTGTAGAGGTCTCCGTTGTGCTCCAGCGCCGGGCCGTAGCCGCAGGTGGGGGCGTGGATGCACAGGAGGTGACGTCCGAAATGGGCCTCGAGGGTGACGTCGAAGAGCTGCACGTAGACGCTCCCCACGTCGCGACGGACCCACTCCTCGAAGACGTCGACGAGGAAGCGGCCGTACTCCGCGCCGCCCACCGAGCGGCCGGTGACGAGTGCGCCGGTCTGCGTGTAGAGGGGGCGCTTCCCGCGGCCGGGCCGGTCGCTCCAGCCCTCGTTGGCGGCGCCGAGGGTCTCCTCGGTGGCGCGCTCGACGATGGGGATGAACTGGATCCACTGTGCCGAGAGCTCGTCCCGGAAGAAGCGGTAGACCTTCCGGCCATGCTCCTGGTTCGCGGCGTTGACCGTGCAGAGGACGTTGAAGGGGACGTCATGGGCGCGCAGGCGGCGCCAGCCCTCCAGGACGCGGTCGAAGGTGCCCTGGCCGCGCCGATCGAGCCGGTAGGCGTCGTGCAGCTCGCGCGGTCCGTCCACGCTCAAGCCCACGAGGAAGTCGTGCTTCTTGAAGAAGGCGCACCATTCGTCGTCGAGGAGGATCCCGTTGGTCTGGAAGGTCTGCCGGACGACCTGTCCCGGCCGGCGGTGCTTCTCGACCAGCTCGACCGCGCGGGCGAAGAAGGGGAGCCCCATGAGCGTCGGCTCTCCCCCCTGCCAGGCCACCGTCACCTCGGGTGTCCGGTGGGCCTCCAGCAGCTGGCGGATGTAGGCCTCGAGGGTGGCCTCGGACATCCGCTGCTTGTCGCCGGGATAGAGCGCATCCTTGGACAGGAAGAAGCAGTAGGTGCAGTCGATGTTGCAGGTGGACCCGCTCGGCTTGGCCAGGAGGTGGAACGCCGGCGGCGAGAGCGCCGACGGGATCTGGACCGGTGCGGCGGGCTCGACGGACATGCGCGGGGCCTCGAGGGAACGACGCGACGACCGGACCGGAGTCCGGCCGCCGCGCCAGTGTTTTCACGGACCGCGAAGGCGGCTCAGTGGCTCGCGCCGCCGCCCGCTTCCTCCAGCTTGGCCATCAGCGAGTCCAGGTTGAACGACGCCGGCTTCTGGCGCGGCGGGAACTTCTTGAAGTTCTCCACCTGCTGGGCCACGACCGCCTGCATCGCGTAGATCAGGTAGGCGTGGGAGATCATCCAGTCGTAGTAGGTGTTCGAGTTCTCGTCGGCCCTCTCGAACGGGTCGCGCCGGAGGTTGAACATCTTCGGGATCCGCAGCGGCACGAAGGGCTCCACCCAGCACTGCAGCTGCTTGGCCCGCTGCTCCAGGAACACTCCCTTCCAGTCGCCCCACCGGATCGCCATGATGTCCCCGTCGTCGCTGATGTAGAAGAACGACTGCCTGGGGCTCTCCTTCGCCTCTCCGGTCAGGTACGGCAGCATGTTGAAGCCGTCGAGGTGGACCTTGTAGGTCCTGTCGCCGATCTTGTGCCCCTCGAGCAGCTTCTCCTTGATGTTCGGCTCTCCCGCGGCGGCCAGGAAGGTCGGCAGCCAGTCCTGGTGGCTGACGATGCCGTTCACCACCGAGCCCGCCTTGATCTTCCCCGGCCAGCGAAGGAAGCACGGGACCCGCCATCCACCTTCCCAGTTGGTGTTCTTCTCGGATCGGAAGGGCGTGATGCCGGCGTCCGGCCAGGTGTTGTAGTGGACGCCGTTGTCGGTCGAGTACATCACGATGGTGTTCTCGGCGATCCCGAGCTCATCGAGCTTGTTCAGCATCCGGCCGATGTTCTCGTCGTGCGCGACCATCACGTCGTTGTAGTCCCCCTGGCCGCTCTTGCCCTTGTGCTTCTCGGCGCAGTGGGTCCGGAAGTGCATCGCCGTGGTGTTGTACCAGAGGAAGAAGGGCTTCTCGGCCTTGTGCTGCTGGTCGATGAACCGCAGAGCGTGCTCGGTCACCTCCTCGTCGACCGTCTCCATCCGCTTCTTCGTCAGCGGTCCGGTGTCCTCGATCTTCTGGCCACCCTTGCCGTCCGCCCAGCAGTGGAGGACGCCCCGCGGTCCGAACTTCTTCTTGAACTCGGGATTCTTCGGGTAGTCCGGGTCCTCGGGCTCCTCCTCCGCGTTGAGGTGGTAGAGGTTGCCGAAGAACTCGTCGAATCCGTGCATCGTCGGCAGGAACTCGTCCTTGTCGCCGAGGTGGTTCTTGCCGAACTGGCCGGTCGCGTAGCCGAGCGGCTTCAGGAGTTCGGCGATGGTCGGGTCCTCCTTCTGGAGCCCCGAGTCGGCGCCGGGCATTCCCACCTTGGTCAGCCCGGTGCGGAGGGGGTTCTGGCCGGTGATGAAGGCGGAGCGCCCCGCGGTGCAGCTCTGCTGGGCGTAGTAGTCGGTGAAGGCCACGCCCTCGTTGCCCACGCGATCGATGTTGGGCGTCCGGTAGCCCATCTGCCCCCGGTTGTTGTAGCTGATGTTCCACCAGCCCACGTCGTCGCCCCAGAGAACGAGGATGTTTGGCTTGCCTGTCTTGGCCATCGATCGGTTCCTTTCCGTCTTCGTTGGTCACCGCGCTTCGTCGCTGCTTCCGCTGCTAGAAGAACATGCTCCTCGGGAGGAGGAGGGTGGCGGTCAGCCGGACCGACCAGCTCGGGCCCAGGTCGGGCCGGATCGCGTGGTAGTAGGCCTGGCCGGTGAGGTTGAAGGGAAGGGGGCCGATCCATACGATGCGCCCGCCGCCGGCGCCGAACGGGACGTCCCACCTCTGCGAGGAGGGCGCCTCCCAGTTCGCGGTGATGATCGGACCCGTCGTCAGGTACCAGCCGCTCTGGAAGTTGTAGTTCACGAAGTACTGGAGCAGGAAGGTGTTCGCCTTGGCCCCCGCGACCGACCAGATATTGTTCACGAGCGCGCCGACCACCCAGGGACCGGGCATGGCCACGACCACGGCGGAGGGTCCGAGCCCCCACGTGGACTGGGACCCGAGCAGGGGCGAGGTCGCGGTCGGGAAGGTGGCCACTGGACCGGCGCCCCAGATCACCGCCCCGGGGCGGGCGGGAGACAGGAAGGCGGTGGCCGTCAGGTTTCCGAGCCCCGTCGTGCTCCCGTCGCCCGTGAAGTTGGGCATGGTCACGATGGGCAGGATCGTCCGGGAGATGAGGTTCAGGTCCGGGGTGAGGTGGAACGGGACGACCGGCTGGATGTTGAGGACGTTCGCGACCTCCTTCTGCGGGCCGACGCCGAAGAGGATGATGTTCTGGAAGGGGACGCTGATCAGATCGGAGACCGGGTTCTGGGCCGCGGTGGCCAGTTCCTCGTCGGTCGGGTTCGGCGGGAGGATCGGGTCGCCGGCGCGGGCGGTCGCGGTAGCGAGCACTGCGGCGAGCATGGCGCCTATCCGTCGTCCCTTTGCACGCATCGATGCCCCCATCCCACGGGTCCCCGAACGATTTCGAAGGAACACGGGAAGGCTAGTGCGGCACGTCCGGGGAGTCCAGGGATTATCAAGCCAACCGCGGCGCGGCGGGCGCGTCCCCACCCCGGTACTCGACCGCCGGACGGGCATCGCCTATGTAGGGAGGGTGTCCATGATGCCGAAGCGAACCTGGATGATCGGTGGGCTGGCCGTCGTGGCGGTCGCAGCGGCGTTCCTGCTTCCGGCGATGCCCCAGCCGCCCGCCTACCACGACTTCGCCGACTCCCGGTCCATGCTCGGGGTGGCCAACTTCCTCGACGTGACCTCCAATGCAGCATTCCTGCTGGTGGGGGTGGCGGGCATGGTGGTTGCGTTCCTCCCGCGCACCCGGCTCGCCACGGGCTCGGAGCGGCTCCTTTACGCCGTCTTCTTCGCCGGGATGGTGCTGACCGCGGGAGGGTCGGCCTACTATCACCTGGCCCCGGACAACGAGACGCTGTTCTGGGATCGGCTGCCCATGACCATCTCGTTCATGGCGCTGGTGGCCGCGCAGGTCGCCGAACGCATCAGCCTGAGGGCCGGGGTGATCCTGCTCGCTCCCATGCTGCTCGTTGGCGTGGGCTCGGTCGTCTACTGGCGCGAGACGGAGAGGGCGGGCGCCGGAAACGTGACCCCCTACGGCATCCTCCAGGCCTTCTCCGTCCTGGTCATGCTGGTGATGGCGATGCTCCCGTCGCGATACACGCGCGGAAACGATGTCTACAAGATCTTCGCCGCCTACGTGGCGGCGAAGATCCTGGAAGCGCTCGACTGGCAGATCCTGGACGCGACCGGGGTCAGCGGCCACACCTTGAAACATTTCGCTGCGGCCCTGGCCGGGTACTTCGTCCTGAGGATGATCGCGCTGCGGAGCCCGGTGGAGCCCCCACTCAGAGCGCGGCGATGACGGCCAGCATCCACTGGGGCGACGGTGCGGCCAGCGGGTCGGCGGCCGAACCGGTGAACCGGAAGTTGGTGGCCCCGCCCGCCTGGTTGACCTGGCGCCAGTTGCCGTCCGCGTCACGGGTGGCGTTGAAGCTGCGCTGGCCGGCTTGCGCGTCGATGGACGTCCTGGTCGCGATGATCCGCACACGGGCTCCGGCGGCCGTCCCCTGGACGGAGAGGCGTTCGGCCTCGCGGGCCACGGTCAGGGTCACTCCGGCGCCCGAGATTCGCGTGGGGGTGACCTGGAGCCGGACGGACTGGCCGGAGAGCCTCCCGGCCCAGCGGCCGTCGCTCGCGAGTGTCAGGTTGGTGTTGGGGCCGCGCACCCGCGTCGCATCGTAGGACGCGGAGAGGCGGATCCGGATCTCGCCTGCCGGCACGTATTCGGGCTCCGCGGCCTGCGGGGCCGGAGCGGCCTTCGGCGCCGCCACGGCGGCGGCGTCGGGCTTCGCCGCTGGGGTCTGTGCGGTCACGGGCAGCGCCGATATCGCAAGTGCGAGGGCGAGGAACGAACGGGTCGGATTCATGGAGATCTCCTTGCTCGTCAGGTCGGGTGTCGTGATTCCCTTCGGCATTCCAGGTTGGTCAAGACACGTCTGGTTATATATTGTGCCCTCGGCAACACCACCCACGAAGGGAAGAAAAATGAACCGCCTCGTCCGAATCGCCACTCTCGCCTGCGCGCTCGCCGTCGCCTCCCCCGCGAGCGCCCAGTTCACCTTCACGCAGCCGGGCCAGCAGCCCCAGCCGGTTCAGCAACTCCAGGTCTGGAACAACGTCGCCCGCGTGAACCTGGGCGTCAGCTTCTACAACTCGAGCTACTGGAACTGCTTCTACTGGGGCTGGACGGTCAGTCTGCAGCGGGGGCTCCTGGGCGAGCTACATCCCCTTCACGGTCGGTCCGCAGATCGACCTCAACCTGCAGGGGATGAACAACATCAGCGTCGGGTTCAACGTGCTGATGGGAACCGTCTCGGGCCAGCTCCCCACCGGGCAGAACGCCTCGGCGAACGCGACCGTCTGGCAGCCGACCCTCGACTACGTCGCCAAGTTCGGGCCGTCCACGCAGGACACGGTGGGCCGGTTCCGCATCGGCGGCGGCATGTACTTCGGCCCCAACGGCACGTACGGCGGGGCCTTCCGCATCGGCGGCGGCGCCTCCTTCCTGAACGCGAACCGGCTCGGCATCGGCCTGGACCTCGTGCTGGAGGCTGGCAGCTACGAGGGCTACTGGATCGGCGGCCTCCAGCTGCTGGCCTCACCCGAGTTCCATTTCTGATCTGGCTCGAGCCGTGAAGCACGGAGCCGGTCCTGACGGGGCCGGCTCCTTGCTTTTCCGGGCTCGCCAACCGCGGGATGGCTTCAGCGTCGGCCGCCCGCTCCACCGCCTGCCGGAGCGGCTCGCGCCGGCTGGGGTGCGGCTCGCTGGGCTGGGGTGCGGGTCTCGCTGGCTGGGGGGCTGCGCGCTGGGGTGCGCTTCGCTGGCGGGCCGCCGCATCCTGGCCAAGGCCGGCCGGTGCCGACCCGCCCCGGTTCTGCCCCGGGGGTGGCGCCTGGCGGGTCGGCTGACCGGTCGGCTGCCGGTTCGGCTGGCCGGTCGGCTGGCCGGGGGCCGGTCGGGGCGTCTGCCCCTGGTTCTGCCCCGGGCTCTGCGGCTGTGGCCGCCCACCCGTCCCTGGCGCGGGAGTGGGCGTGGGACGCTGCGGCTCCCATCCCTGCCGGGTGTTCCGGTCCCAGTTGCCCCGGTCGTTCTGGCGGTAGACGTTGCCGGACCGGTCGGCGAACACGTTGTTGGGCCGGTCCACCGGCTGCGGCGTCGGCCGTGGGGCCTGCGCCACCGGGCGCTCGGCGTTGCGCGGGCGATTCTGGGCCTGGTTGTAGATGTTGCTCCCGGGGCGCTGGCCCTGCGGGACGCCGGGGCGGGCTCCGGCGGCAGGCGGCCGGGCCACCGGGGCCTGGGGCCTCGGGGGCGGCGGGCGGGAGACGGGCGGGGGCCGGGCGCCGGGCGGCGGACGACGAACCGGAGGGGGGGGAGGGCGGAAGCCCGGAGGCGGCCGGTGCCAGCCGTGCCGCGACGGCGGGACGATGAACACCGGACGGTACACGACCGGCCCCCACCATCCCGGCGGTCGCGGGCGGGGGCCCCACGCGGGGTGGAAGTGGATCCCGACCGTGAAGAACGGCGTCGCCGGGCTGACCACGAACCCGAATCCCGTCCAGGGGTTGTAGACCACGCGGACGCCGAAGGTGGTGGGGCGCGCGAAGAAGACGGTGGGGCCGATCCAGGGGCGGTAGACGAATCCGGTGCCGAAGACGACCACGCCGCGGTGGCGGTACACGCCCACGAAACCGGGAGTGTGCCCCACGAACACGACCTGGGGCGTCGACCGGTACACGTATACGTAACGCGTGTGGTAGATGTGGACCGTCGGCGGGACCTGGTCGATGTGTGGGGGGCGCTGGTCGGCCACCACGAACGGCCCTTCCGCGGCGGGCGCCGTGTACCAGACCCCCTGATCGCACGCCCAGTAACGGCCCGCGTCGAGGACCACCGCGTCGGGCGTGTTGATGGCGTACGACAGTTCGGTTCCCTCGATCTTCTGGAACTGGGGCGGTCCGTCGTACGCGGCCTGGAACTGCTGGTCCCTGCGAACCTCGGCGGTCTGCGGGATGAGCGAGTTGGCGACCGCCTCCGCGGCCTCCTCCGTGCCGGCCACGAAGGTGCGCACGTCGCCGATGTCCGACTCGGGCGGGATGTCGCCGAAGGGGCCGGGGAGCTCATCGGGGGGCACGTTCACCCAGGGTCCGTCGAGGGACGGGGCCCTGAACCACCGCCCGGAGGCCAGCACGTAGGTCTCGCCCGACTGCACGTCGACGAGCACGTGACTCTCGGTGTTGGCCACGTAGAGGAGGTAGGCTTCCTCCCCCACCGGCCGGTACTGCGGAGCGCCCTCGAACACGAAGAGCTCGGTGGGCTCGGTGGCCACCACGATCCGGGGAGGCGAGGACGGCTCGAGCACGGCCTTCTCGGCCGCCTGCTCCTCCGGATTCCCCTCCAGCTCGATGGGCGGCGGGGGATTCCGGGCGAAGAAGGCGCTCACCGCCGGTGACGGCGCGGCCACCGGGGCGTACGGACCCGTGGCGGCGGGGGCCGCGTACCAGAACTTCCCGCCCGACAGGTAGTAGGTCCGGGTGGCCGGATCGAACAGCACCAGCATGGGCGTGTTGACCACGCGCCGCAGGTCGGTCGAGTCGACCGGTCGCTCGATCGGGGCGCCGTCGATGACGAGCAGGACCGCCGGCTCCTGGGAGAAGACCATCCGCGGCGGCGTGAAGTCGAGCGCCTCCGACGTCTGGATCTCCTGCTCGTTGACGGCGATGCTCGCCTCCAGCTCGAGGACCGAGAGGTGCAGGTCCCAGGTGGGGATCTCCCTCTCGAGGAGGGCCCGGCCCTGCTGTTCCTGCTCCTTGCTCATGTTGGCGAAGCGGACCCGCTGGACCTTCACATCCTGGAGGCCGACGTCCCCGGCGACCTTGTCGATGGAGACCCGGGCCTCCACCCAGACGACGCCGAAGGCAGGAGGCCGGCCGTTCGGCGTCCAGGCGACGGCCGCCCGCGCGGCCAGCTGGTCACCCTTGAAGCTCTCGATCTGGGGCTGGAAGATCTCGACGGAGCCGTTCGCCACCCCGATGACGCGCGGCCAGGCGGTGGACGGAGCCGCCGGGGACTGGGCGAAGGCTGCTCCGGCGGCGAGGACGGCCAGGGCGATGGACAGGCGTTTCATGGGGCACCCGGAGGCTGGCGAGGACGGGGGGTGAGCTGGATCGGGCCACAATCTAACGTGGGCATCCGCTGGAGGGCACCAGGAATCGTCCCGAGGTGTGCGACGACGCCCGAGATGGTTAGAATCAGCCCCGATGGGACAGTGCTCCGGGACGCTCCTCGCCATCCTCCTCGTGCTCGCCTCACCGGCTCCGGTCCGGGCGCAGGCGGAACCGGCCCACGTCCCGTCGGCGGCGGACGGACCGGTGAGCCATCGAGCCCTCGCCGGGCACCTGTTCGTTCCCTCCCACCTCGTGCAGGACCCCTTCTCGTACACCGCCGTGGGGCTGTTCTGGGGCGTGGGAGGCGGCGAGGCCATCGGGCCCACCCTGGACCTCGGGCCCCCGCCGCGTATCGATTTCGAGAACACCCGGTCCTACGGCGTCAACGGGCTCGGGATCGGCATGAACCTCGAGGCGAGGATCCTGGAGTGGATCTCGGTCCACGCCTCGGCCGATGCCCAGGCCTACCTGGGGACCGGCAACCGCTCCCTCCTCGTCGTCGGCACGAGCGCCCAGCTCACCGGGCTGCTCGGCCTGAAGGGAAGCCTGCGGATCGGGGAACACGTGCGCCTGGCGGCGATCCTCGACGCGCAGTACGGTCCCGTGTTCACCGCGCTCGTCGTGCAGGGGCTCATCGACGCCGTGAACAGCGGCCAGATCTCGCTCGACCAGTTCTACCAGGAGAGGAGGGCGCTCACGTGGATTCCCGCCCTCGCCGGCGCGTTCGCCCCGTTCCCGTTCGTCGGCGTCACCATGAACGTCCGGCTCCTCTTCCCCGACGGGTCCGGAAACGCCCAGTTCGCCTCGAGCGGGATCGCCTTCGCCGGCATGGTCGACCTGGACCTCCGGCCCCTCACGCCGTTCCTGCCCCTCGGGCTGAGCGGCGTCTATTCCGTCCTCTCGCCCCTCGGCGGAGCGCTGGCCACGACGCAGAACTTCGGTCTCGGCGTCTACTACACGGGCGTCCCCGAGCTCGCGGCCGGGATCGAGATCGACTGGTGGCTGGGGCGGCTCGCCAGCCAGCAGGTGGCCAGTTTCACGTCGGCGTGGGTCAACCTCCGCTACTATTGGAACGGAAAATGAAATACGACGACCTAGGCGCCAGCGAGAAGATGGCCTCGCTGCGGACGAGCCTCTCCGTTCAGCGCACCCGCATGGCGGCCGAGCGCACCCTCATGGCCACCCTGCGCACGTCCCTCTCGCTCATCGGCTTCGGGTTCACGATCTTCTCCTTCTTCCAGGGGATCGCGAGCAGCAGCCAGGTCGTGAGTGGCGTCTTCCCGCCCCGGGCTCCGGCGCGATTCGGGCTGGCCCTCGTCTTCATCGGCGTCCTCGTCCTCCTCCTCGGCACCCTCTATCACTACCGGTACATGGTGCAGCTGCGCCGCCAGCGGGCCGAGTTCATCGAGTGCGGATACCTGCCGGGCACGAGTGCCTTCCCCTTTTCCATGTCGCTCCTCACCTCCTTCCTGCTCCTGCTGGTGGGGCTGGCGGCAATCCTGAGCATCATGCTCCGGGTGGGCCCGTTCAGCTGACGGCGCCGAAGCCCCGAGCACCAACGGAACCCGGATCACCCCCCGGAGATCGATCGTGGATCCTGCCACCATCCTGAAGCTCGTCCTGGTCCTCGGCGTCGTGCTGCTCGTGCTGGCGATCGGCCTCCGGGCCCGGCCGGACGATTCGCTGCTGCTCCTTCGCCGCCCGGACCTCGGCGTCCCGGCCCTGGCCACGATGTTCGTCCTGCAGCCGGCCTTCGTGCTCCTCGTCGTCTGGCTGCTCGATCTCCGGCAGGGGGTGGGCGCCGCGTTGCTGGGATTCGCGGTCGCGCCGGTGCTGCCTCCCTGGGCCAAGAAGGGGTACGCGCTGGGCGCCGCCTCCGGCTACGTCATCGGCCTCGAGGTCATGGCGACGGCCGCCTCGATCGTCGTCATTCCCGTCATGATCTGGATCGTGAACGGCGTGTTCGGAGTGCAGACCGCCGTGGACCCCTGGTCGGTCGAGCTGATGCTGCTCGTCACCATCGGCCTTCCGCTGGCGGTCGGGATGGGCCTCGGGAGGCTCCGGCCGGCGTCCGCCCCGCGCCTCGCCTTCCTCGCCGACCGGGTCGGCAGCGTGGTCCTCCTCCTCGGCGGGGTCGTCCTGCTCGTGGCCAGGTGGAGGGACATCTTCGCCGTCACCGGCCGGGGAACGATCGTCGTCAGCCTGGTGATCATCGGGTTCGGCTTGCTGGCGGGGCACCTCCTCGGAGGGCCCGACCGCGGCAAGCGCGGTGCGCTCGCGTCGGCGAACGTGTCGCGCCATCCTGGGGTGGCGCTCCTCCTCGGCTCGAGCCGCCTTTCCGGAGCACGTTCCGGCGGTGACCGGCGCCGTGCTGATCTACCTCATCGCCAGCATGGTCGCGCCCATTCCCTACGAGCGCTGGCTCAAGCGGACGGCGGCCGTTGGCGACCCGAAGGCCGCCGCGTAGCGCTCCGGCCGGTTCCTCCGGGGGGCGGCCGTTTTCGTCCGTGCTACCATCGCGATCCAACGATCGGAGGCATTCCGTGGCCCGTTTCCTCGCTCTCCTCGCCGCCCTCGCTCTCGCCGCGCCCGAGTCCGGGCTCGCCGAGGATGCCCCTTCGGCGCCCCCCGCCGCTCCGGCCGCCGCGGAGAAGGCGGCCGCCGCCCCCACCCAGACCGTCGAGATCATGGTGGGAGAGGTGGGGACCCTCCCGTACAACCGGACTGCCTCCTACGGCCCGGGGCGGGTCCGCGGTCCCAAGGTGAACCTCACGGACAATGGAAACGGGGAGTGGAAGGGCAACATCAAGGACCTGGACGGCGTCTTCAAGGTCACCGAGAACCGCATCTCCGGCGGCAACCTGAACATGGTGATGGATCGGGACGGCGAGGAGTGGACATGCCAGGGAACGGTGGAGGGCAAGCGGGTTCGCATCGTGCTCTCGCCCGACGGGCTCGTGGCTCGCTACGACAACCGGTTCTACGACCTGAAGCGCGTGGCCCCCGACCTCTGGGCCACCCCCTCCGGCGGACCGGCCATCCGCGTGAAGGGAGACGCGGCGGGGAAGAGCCCGTACTACCCTCAGTTCATCTTCGCCCTGCTCGCCGTGCTCTGACGCCGTTCATCGGTCCTTCTCGATGAGGTCCAGCATCGCTCCCTCGGACGCGTGCATGACCCTGCCGACGTCCTCGAACACCCGGTACGCCCCCGACCTCCATGGCCAGCTCGAGCCGGGCGATGTCGGCGCCATGGGGGAGAATTCGCACTCACCGGCGACGAGCGCGTCAAGGGACGGCGGGACAGGGGAATCGGACCCCCCAGGAGCGCCTCTCGGCACCCCTCACCGGTTTTGAAGACCGGGCCCGGCACCAGCCTGGGACGTCCCGCCGCCGACCGGTGTATCGGCCCGACGGGGCCGGGTCAAGGCGTCGAGGCGCCCCACGGTGCGAGGCGCAGCGCCGCGGCCTCGTGCGGCATGACCCGGCGCAGCACGCGGAAGTACTGCATGGGGGAGTAGAAGACGAAGTTGGAGGCCCGGCTCGTGTACACGCAGGCGTAGTCCTCGATCTGCTCGCCGATGCGGGAGTTCTCGCTCCCCTCCTTGAAGGTGAGCCCCCAGTAGGGGTTGTAGCCGCTCTCGATGCTGGCCTGCAGCCCGGCCACGCGGCCGTTGGCGTCGCGCAGCGCGGCGCGGAGCGACTCGAGCTCCCGCTTCAGCCGCACGCGCTCGGCTTCCATCGTGGGGCGGGACGGGTCCCCAGCGTTCAGCCGATCGAGCCGCCGCTCCACGGCGTTCAGCGCCGCCCGGTGCGCGGCCGACTCGTCGTCGACCCTGAGTCGAAGCTCCTCCAGCCCGGCCACCTCCTCCAGGTCGGCGCGGTGCTGGTCGAGCCAGTCGATCTCCCGCTCCAGTTCCTCGATGACGAGGCAGGTGCGCCACTGCGAGCTCTTCTTCGAGCGCAGGATGTCGCCGTAGATGTGGTCGCCGACGTAGAGGACGCGATCCCCCCGGCCCCGAGCAGCTTCTCCAGCTCTCCCCGGTTCCCGCCCGCGTAGGTGCGGCCGCGCTCGAGGACCCGGACCTCCCCGGGGATCGGCGCCCCCGCCTCGTCGAGCTCGACGAAGGGGGAGCTCGAGGAGAAGAAGCCGGGCTTCCCCGAGGCCGTCATCACCGCGTCGAAGTAGTTGCGCCAGCTCGGGTACTCGGGGAGCACGCCGTCGAGCACGTGGCGCATCACCGCCTCGGTGTAGTCGAGGTGGGAGTTGGTGAGCAGGAAGAGCCTCTTCCCCGCGGACCGCAGCTTGTGGAGCGCCGGCCCCAGCTCCGGGTCGCGGACGATGAAGCGGGCCAGGTCGGCCTTCACGCGGGTCTTCAGGGTCCCGTCGGCGTGGATCTGATCCATCGACTCGCGGATGTCGGTGAAGAGCCGGTCGTAGTCGACCTTCTTCCCGGCCGCCTCCTCGAGGTCGATGACCTGCGCGAAGAGCGCGGCCTCGGGGAGTGCGAAGAGGGTGTCGATCCAGGCGAAGCGGGGCGTCGAGAAGGCGACCCGCTCGTCCCGGTAGAGCCGGTAGCGCTCCTCCTTCGGCACGGCGGCGAGGCCGTGGTAGGCCCGGCCGACGTGGTTGTGCCGGTCCATCTTGCAGATGTTCCCGGTGAGCTTGTCCACGACGAGGCCGCGGATGACGAAGGCCGACAGGTAGCGGAGCTCGCGCAGCCGCTCCGGCCAGCCGCGCCGCTCGACCATCCGCTCGACGGTCATGTCGTAGGCCAGCTCCTCGAGCTGGAGCAGGTGGTAGATGGCCAGCGTGTAGTCCATGTCGAAGCCGACCACCTCGATCTTGTCCAGCCGGAGGTTCCGGTTGACGAAGATCTGGCGCGAGGCAGGGACGTCCCGGCCTCCGGCCCGCGGGCCGTCCAGGATGGTCCGGACCACCGGGTCGAGGTAGGCGGCGCTCAGCGCCGGGCAGGGGCTCGTTTCCGGCCAGATCTTCGCGTCCGGGCATCCGAGGGAAGTAGCACGGGGGTGGCCCCGGGGCGGAGGATCCTTGCGCGCCGTCGGGGGTGTGGCAGGCTCCGAGGGTGCCGGTTTCCACGCGATCCCCGCGCCCCCCGGGGCGCCGCCGCAAGCTCGGTCCCAGCGTGGGCGAGCTGGTCGAGCGGCTCGTCGCGCTCGAGGAGCGTCTGACCCGCGTCGAGGAGGGCAAGGCGCCCCCGGGCGACGGGCGGAGCGCCTCGAAGCCGGTGGCGCGCCCCCCGCACCGCTGCATCGGGTGCGGGCTGCCCCTGCGGAAGCAGGCCGGGCGCTGCCGGTGGTGCGGACGGCCGCTGTGATCCCGCTGGATCTCGGCCCGGTCGTCGCCCATACCCTGGCGAACGGCCTGCGCGTCCGCGTGCTCCCCGACCGGCTCGTCCCGGCGGTGAGCTACTACACCTTCTTCGGGGTGGGCTCCCGCAACGAGCGCCCCGGCATCACCGGGATCAGCCACCTCTTCGAGCACATGATGTTCAACGGCTCGGAGCGGTACGGACCGAAGGAGTTCGACCGGGTCCTCGAGGCCCACGGCGGCGCCTCCAACGCCTACACCTCCAACGACGTCACCGCCTACCACGACGACTTCGCGACCGACGCGCTCCCGGTGGTGATCGATCTGGAGAGCGATCGGATGCGGGCGCTTCGCATCACGGTGGAGGCGCTCGACCAGGAGCGCTCGGTCGTCATGGAGGAGCGGCGGCTGCGGACCGAGAACTCCCACTTCGGCCTGCTCGAGGAGCAGCTCGAGTCGCTGGTCTTCCAGGCCCACCCGTACCGCTGGCCGGTCATCGGCTGGATGGACGACATCGCGCGCATCGGGCGCGAGGACTGCCTCGCGTTCTTCCGGACCTACTACGCGCCGGGGAACGCCTCGATCTACGTTTGCGGCGACGTGGACCCGGACGATCTGCTGCGCCGGATCGAGGCGGCCTACGGCCCGATTCCCGCCGGTCCCCCGGTTCCGTCCCCGATCGGCGGGGAGCCGCCCCAGCGCGGGGAGCGGCGGGCGAGCATCCGCCACCCTGCGCACGCCTCGGCGATGCTGGCCGGCTTCCGTGGGCCCGCCGCGCGGGACCCGGACACCGCGGTGCTCGACGTCCTCCAGGCCTGCCTGGCCTCGGGGGAGGGCTCCCGGCTGCGCCGGAGCCTCGTCCAGGACCAGGAGGTGGCGGTCTCGGTCGGCGTGGGGTTCACCTGGCGCGCCGACCCGGGAGTGTTCCTGGTGTCGATGGAGCTCGCGCCGGGCGCCTCGCAGCGCAAGGCCGAGGGCGCCCTCTGGGCGGAGATCGACCGGGTCGCCTCGCGCGGGGTGGCGGAGCGCGAGCTGTCCCGGGCCCGGGCCCTGCTCCGCAGCAGCACGCTTCACGAGTTCTCCACCCGCAACGGGGTGGCCCACGCGCTCGGGCAGGCCGAGGCGCTGCTCGGCGACTGGCGCGAGGCGGGGAAGTCCCTGGAGCGGTACCAGGCCGTCACGCGGGAGGACGTCCGGCGGGCGGCCCGGGAGTGGCTCGCGCCGGCGCACCGGAACGTGGTCTGGCTCGACCCGCAGGACGTGTCGTGACCGGCGTCGTCCTGCCCGAGATGCGCGAGGCGCGGCTCGGTAGCGGCCTGCGCGTGGTGGTGGCGCGTCGTCCAGGCGTCCCGCTGGCCGCCGCACGCCTCGCGGTCCGGGCGGGCTCCGCGCTCGATCCAGAAGGCGCCTTCGGCCTCGCCCATCTCGTCGCCATCTCGGCGCGGCGCGGCGCCGGTCGCCGGAGCGGCCGGGCCATCGACGACCTCGTCGAGTCGCTCGGCGCGAACCTGGCCGGGGGGGCCGAGGAGGACGCCTCGGTCCACGGGCTGTCGGCGCCGGTCGAGGTCCTCCCGCGCCTGCTGGAGGTCCTGGCGGCGGTGGTCGCACGGCCGACCTTCCCCCTTGCCGAGTTCGAGAGGCTCCGGCGCAGCGAGCGGGCCGAGCTGGCCCACGACGCCGACGAGGCCGCCACCGTCGCCGACCGCGCGCTCCTCGAGGCGGTCTACGCCGGCCATCCCTACGGCCATCCGGTGGAAGGGCGTGGCCAGGACCTGGGCAAGATCCGGCGCAGGGACGCGGAGGCGTTCCACGGGTGCTGGTTCGGACCCGGGTCGGCGCTGCTGGTGGTCTCCGGACCGGTCGATCCCGGCGCCACGGTCGAGGAGGCCGAGCGACGCCTGGGGGCCTGGAAGCCGGCGCCGGCCACCCCCGACGAGATCGGCGCCGCCATTCGCCGTCCGCGACGGGTGGTGGTCGTGGACAAGCCGGACGCGTCGCAGGTGCAGATCCGCATCGGCGGGGTGGCCATCCCGCGCCGGAGCCCCGATTACTTTCCCGCGCTGGTCGGCAACACGGTCCTCGGCGGCGGCTTCACCTCCCGTCTCGTCGAGGCCATCCGGGTGAACCGCGGCCTCACCTACGGGGTGCGCTCCCGATTCGGCGTGGGGCGTTCCACCGGCATCTTCGCCGTCTCCAGCTTCACCAAGAACGAGACCGCGGGCGAGCTCGTCGAGGTGGCGCTCGAGGAGATGGCCCGCTTCGCGGCGTCCGGCCCCACCGGGGAGGAGATCACCCGGGGTTCGAGCTACCTGGCGGGACTCTTCCCGCTCTCGCTCGAGACCCACGACCAGTGGGCCGACCGGATCGTCGACGCCTGGATCTACGGCTACGAGGTGGACGAGGTCCGCGGGTACCAGGAGCGCATCCGGGCGGTCACGCCGGAGCAGGCGCAGGCGGCCACGGCGCGCCACCTCCCCATCGACGACGGCGTGGTCCTCGCGGTGGGGCCGGCGGGTCCGCTGGAGAAGCAGCTGGCCCGCTTCGGACCGGTCGAGGTCTGGCCGGTCCGGCGGGTCATGTGAACCTCCCGGTCCTGCTCGAGGACCCGCACCTCGTCGCGGTGGCCAAGCCGCCGGGGAGCATCGTCGTCCCGGGGCGGGGCGCGCCGGAGCGGACCGTCCGCGAGGAGGCCGAGGCGATCCTGGGGCCGCTCTGGGTGGTCCACCGGCTCGACCGCGGCACGAGCGGCGTGCTGCTCCTGGCCCGCAGCGCCGACGTCCACCGCAGTCTCTGCACCCTCTTCGAGCGGCACCAGGTCTCGAAGCGCTACCTGGCCCTCGTCCGGGGAGCGGTGACCGGCGACCTGCGCGTGGACGTCCCGGTCGCTCCAGGCCGCAAGGGGAGGATGCGGGCCGGGGAGGGGCTTCCAGGGGCGCGCCCCTCGACGACCTTCGTCCGCCCGGTGCTCTCCTTCGGCGCCGCCGCCACCCTGGTGGAGGCATACCCGGCCTCGGGCCGGACCCACCAGGTGCGCGTCCACCTCGCCCACACCGGACACCCCCTGCTCGTGGACCCGGACTACGGGGAGCCCGCGCCGTGGCGCGCGCCAGGCGGGAGCGCCGCGCTCGACCGGACGCCGCTCCACGCCGCCTCGCTCGAGTTCCTCCACCCGGTCACGGGCCAGCCGACCCGCGTGGACGCGCCGCTGCCAGCCGACATGCAGTCGGCGATCGAGGCCCTTCAGGCGTCGAAGAGCGGCTGACCTCGCTCGAAGGTCCGGATGGCGAAGGCGCAGACCACCAGCGCCAGGACCAGGGACGACCCGGTGGCGAGGAGCGCCTGGGACTGGACCAGCGGCGTCCCGCGCACCAGCTCGTTCACGATCATCTGCTGGCCCAGGAAGGGCACCGCGTAGAGCCAGGCGGGCGGACGCGCCGACTGGAAGGCCAGCGCCATGCCGGGCAGCGAGGGGACCAGCATGAGCAGGGAGAGCGACGTCTGCGCGGCGCGGAAGGTGCGGGCCCGGGCGGCGAAGATCACCATCAGCGCGGCGGCCACCAGCACGATGGGAAGGCAGAGCAGGAAGGTGGTGAGGAGCATCCCCGGGTCGAGCTGGACCGAGAAGCCGATGCGGGTGGACGGGACCGCAAGCGGGACGATGCCGAAGCCGATCAGGGTCTCCGCAAGGGTGGCCATCCCGAAGAACCCGGAGGCGCAGATCTTGGCGAGGACCAGCGAGGAGCGCGGGACGGGAGCGGCGAAGAGCGGCTCGAGCGACTGGCGCTCCCGTTCACCCGCAGTGACATCGATGGCGATGGGCATCCCGCCGGTGAACATGGCCATGACCAGGAAGAAGGGGATGGTTGCGAGGAGCATGGCGGCGCGGCTGGCCGGGGTGGAGACGTCCTCCCGCTCGACGGCGAGCGGCTCGATCACCCCGGGGTGGATGCCCCGGACGATGAGCCGCTGCGCGGCCACCTGCTGCGACCAGGCCGCGAGCAGCCGCTCGGCCGTGGCGGCGGCCGGCCGCGCCTGGTGGCGGGATTCGTCGAGGATGAGCCGGACCGGTGCGGGCTGGCCGGCGCGGAGCTTCTCGCCGAAATCGGGCGGGATGACGATGACCACCGGCACGTCGCCCCGGCGCACCGCCTCGACCGGGTCGGCGGGGGCGTCCACCACCCGCGCCCCCTGCTCCAGCAGCGCGACCAGGTTCGGCGCGTTCTCGCGCCCGGCCACCGGGATGGCGACCCCCTTCTCGTCGGCCTGCCGGGACGAGTCGGAGACCAGGTAGAGCATGACGATGACCAGGATGGGGCCCAGCACCGGGAAGAAGAGGGCGGTGACGAGCGCCTTGCGATCGCGAACGCCCTCGCGGAGCTCCTTGGCGAGGACGACCCAGAACGAGGAGAGCCAGCTCACGCGAGACCCTCCTCGGAGCCGATGGCCGCCACGAAGGCGTCCTCCAGGCTCTCCTTCCCGGTCTGCCGGCGGAGGTCGTCGGGGGTTCCCTCCGCCACCACCGCCCCGCGGGCGATCACCACCACCCGGTCGCAGAGTGCCGAGACCTCCTGCATGACGTGGGACGAGAAGAGGATGCAGCGCCCCTGGTCGCGCAGCTGCCGGAGCAGCGTCCGGACCTGCCGGGTGGCGGCCACGTCGAGGCCGTTGGTGGGCTCGTCGAGGACCACGTTGCGCGGGTCGTGGACCAGGGATTGGGCCAGCGCCACCTTCACCCGCTGTCCCTGCGAGAAGCCCTCGGTCCTCCGGTCGGCGATGTCCTCCATTCCGAGGGCGGCCACGAGCTCGTCGGCGCGCGCCCGCAGCGCCTCCCCGGAGAGTCCGTGCATCCGGCCGAAGTAGAGGATGTGCTCGCGCGCAGTGAGCCGGGTGTAGAGCCCCTGCGCGTGCGGGAAGACGCCGAGCCGCCTCTGGGCCCCGAGCCGATCGGTCGACAGGTCGATCCCGTCCACCGAGGCCACGCCCGCGTCGGGGCGGAGCACGCCATAGACGATGCGCAGCGCCGTGGTCTTGCCCGCGCCGTTGGGGCCGAGGAGGCCGGTGACCTGCCCGTCGGGGACCTCGAAGGAGATGCCGCCGAGTGCGCGGACGTCACCGAAGGATTTGGAGACCGCGTCGAGGCGGATCACGGAGATCCTCCCTGGAGGTCGAGGAAGATGGGGGAGGGGCGCAGCCGGTCCAGGCAGGAGACGTCGAGCCCGTCGGCGCTGCCCTGTTTCACGAACTCGGCGACGATGCGGGGGATGCAACCCCGGGCGAAGACGCCGTGCCCCTGCCCGGGGACGGTGATGCGCCGGGAGGCGGGGAGAGTGGCCGCGGCCAGGTCGGCCCAGCGGGGCGGGGTGACCGGGTCGGCCTCGCCGGAGAGCAGGAGCGCCGGGACCTCCATGCGCGGCGCCTCGTGGAACGCGGGGTCGAGCGGCGCGCGCGGCCACTCGGCGCACAGGCCACGGAAGGCCTCCCGGGCGCCGTTGCCGAGGAACGTGGGTGCCGCGCCGGGGGCCGGATTGGCGTAGAGGGGGACGTCCTCCGAGCAGAGCACCGAGAGCTGCAGCGGCCGGGACATGCCGGCCTGGATGTCGGTGACCGCCAGGATGCCCTGTGCGGCGAGCGGGGCGAGGTCGCCCTGCCGGGCCTGGCGGATGAGGGGGGGAGGAGGGCGGTGGTCTCCGGGGCGTAGAGGAAGGCGAGCGCCACTTGCCGGAGCGCGTCGCCGTCCACCGTGAGGTCGATCGGCTCGCCGGTGACCGGGTGGCGGGCCCGGACCTTCTCCGGCTTCGCGTCGAGGCGGACGATGAGGTCCCGGAAGTCCTTCTCGAGGTCGGGGTAGCGCTCCCGGCAGGCGGGCTCGTCGGCGCAGCGGGCGAAGAGGCGCCAGAGGGCCGCCTCCGAGTCCACGTCGAAGTCGGCGCCCACGATCATCTGGAAGGGGACGACCCCGTCGAGGACCATGGTGCGAACCCGGTCCGGGTGGGCCCGGGCGTAGGCGAGCGCCGCCCGGGTGCCGTAGCTGAATCCGACCAGGTTCAGCCTCTCGTAGCCGAGCGCGGCGCGCACGGCGTCGAGGTCCCGCACGTGGTCGCCGGTGCCGTACCGGGTGAGATCCACGGGGAGCGAGCGTGCGCACTGCCCGGCGACCCGGCCGGCCTCGGCGGGGAGGAGCTCGACGTCCCGGTCGGCCCTCCCGATCTTCGGGCAGGAGAGGAGGCCAGAGCCGCCCGTGCCCCGCTGGTCCACGAGGACGATGTCCCGCTCGCGGTGGAGCCGGTCGAAGGCGGCGGCGATGCGCGGGTAGACCTCGGTGATGGACTGCCCGGGGCCGCCGGCCAGGACGAAGACCGGGTCGGGCTTCGAGGACGGGTTCTCGGAGGGGAGGACGGCCACGCGCAGCGTGATCTTCCTGCCCTCCGGCTTGCCCGGGTCCTCCGGGACGTCGAGGGTCCCGCAGCGCGCCGGGATGCGGACCGCGGCGATCGGGTGGGCGAGCTGGCAGGCGGCGAGGACGATGCCCTTGCCGGGGGGCGCTGCGGAGGCTGGGCCTCCGGCGAGCAGCACCAGTGCGGCCAGTGCGGCGCGTCGGTTCATGGCGGCCTCGGTGGTGCGCCCTCGGGCGCGGTCTCGCCCAGCTCCGCGGCGAGTACGGACACGAGAGGGGATTCGGGGGAGCGGGAGCGGAGGAGGGCGAGCAGCTCGCGCGCCTCGTCGGGCCTCTCGTTCCTCCGGAGGAAGCGGGCCTTCTCGACGAGCTTCGCCGAGGCCACGTCGCCAGGCAGCGTCGTCACCCGGTCGGTGAGGATCCAGGTGCTCGCCCCGGGGCCGGCGTCCACCTCGGTGAAGAGGTCCTTGGTCTTCCGGATGAAGAGGAGCGTGCCCGGGTCGAGCTTGCGGCGCGCGTTGGCCGCGAGGAGGTCGGGGCGGTCGAAGGCCCAGGCCACCGCCAGCACGGTTCCCTCCTGGACCTGGGAGGCGGGGAGGAGGGAGGCGCTCTTCATCCAGCCCTCCGCGCCGTCCGATGCGCGGACCCGTGACCAGTCGTCCCGCCCCTCGAGGAGCGTGACGCGCTCCCCGCGGTGTAGGGTTGCGATCTTCACCCTGGCCTGCTCGGTGGGCTCGCGCCGGAGGGTGGCGAGTACCGTGACGAAGCGGGACGCCGGGTCGGCCGGTGGCTCGGCCACTGCGCCGCCGGTGGGGAGGTCGAGCTTGCCCGGGCGGCCGTCGCGGCTGCAGGCAGGGAGGAGTGACGCAAGCGCTGCGGCGACGAGGATCGTTCTCCAGGGGGGCATCGTCACCGCTTCCCGTGGACGAGGGTCTTCACCCCGGTCCGGAAGGTCACCTCGACCTTGCCGGGCGCCTTCACCGCGGAGACGAATCCCCGGCCGAACGTGGCGTGGTCGAGGACGTCGCCGGCCGCGAGGAGGACCGTGGGGGCGTAGCGGCGTGGCTCGCCGGTCTGGCCGGCCAGCATCTCGTCGAAGGAGACGGCGGGGGCGCGCTTGACGGTGCGCCCGGCCGTGCTCCTCGCCGCGGTCGAGGCGCCGCGGAAGCGGTGCACGTTCCGGCAGGTGTTGCACTCGACCTTCACCGGGACGGCGCCGACCATGGCGATCACCGTGTGTGCGAGGAGCAACTGGCACCTCGTGCAGAACGCATCCACCTCGCCCCCGACGCTTGCCATGTGGCGGCGGAGTATAGCCGCAAGGGATGCAGGGCGCAGGGCGTCGTTCGATGCTAGTGTGCGGGCTTCGCGCGAGGGCCGGGGACGGCCGGGGGAGGAGGCGTGGGGCGCATCCGGGCGGTCTTCGAGGACTTCGGCGGGCAGGTGCTCTTCGCCGGCGAAACCCTGGCCTGGGCCGTCCGCCCCCCGTTCCGCCTCGAGCTGCTCCTCCACCAGGCCGCCGCCATCGGGGTGGGGTCCACCTTCATCGTCGCCGTGACCGGCCTCTTCTCCGGGATGGTCCTGGCGCTCCAGGGCAACTACGCCATGCGGCAGTTCGGCGCCGAGGGCTACGTGGGCGGCTTCGTGGCCATCAGCCTGGTGCGCGAGCTGGGGCCGGTCTTCACGGCACTCATGGTCACCGGGCGGTCGGGCAGCGCCATCACCACCGAGCTCGGGACCATGCGGGTCACCGAGCAGATCGACGCCATGGAGTCGATGGCGGTGAACCCCGTCCACTACCTGGTCGTCCCCCGCGTGGTGGCGGCGACGCTCATGATGCCCGTCCTGTCGGTGGTCTTCACCGCCATGGGGTACCTGGGCGGCTACCTCATCGGCGTCTACGTCTCGCTCATCCCGCCCGGCCCCTTCCTCGACCACACCAAGTCGATGCTCGACATCCCGGACATGACCCACGGCCTCTCCAAGGCCGTCATGTTCGGGGCGGTGGTCTCCCTCATCGCCACCTACCGGGGCTACAGCGCCGCGGGGGGCGCCCGGGGCGTGGGGGACGCCACCACCCAGGCGGTGGTCTGGAGCTCGGTCGCCATCCTGGTCGTGGACTACCTGCTCACCTTCATCTCCATCGGCTGACCGCGTGGCGATGATCCGGATCAGCGGCCTCTCCAAGGCCTTCGGCGACAAGGAGGTCCTCCGGGGGGTGAGCCTCGATGTCGAGGAGGGCACCACCTTCGTGGTCCTGGGGGCGTCGGGGTCGGGCAAGACGGTGCTCCTGAAGCACGTCATCGGGCTTCTCAGGCCGGACGCCGGCTCGGTCCACGTGGACGGGATGGAGATCTCGGCCCTCTCCGGGCGCGCGCTCACCGAGGCGCGGCGGGTCTTCGGGATGGTCTTCCAGGGGTCGGCCCTCTTCGACTCGATGACCGTTTTCGACAACGTGGCCTTCCCGGTGCGGGAGCGGGAGCGGAGGATTCCCCACGACGAGCTGCTGGCCCGGGTCATCGAGAGCCTCCGGGTCGTGGACCTGGGGGAGGACGTGCTCGACCAGTGGCCGTCCCAGCTCTCCGGGGGCATGCGAAAGCGGGTTTCCCTGGCGCGGGCGCTGGTGGCCAATCCGAAGATCGTCCTCTACGACGAGCCCACCACCGGCCTCGACCCCATCACCACCAACTCGGTGGACTCGATGATCGACCAGGCCAAGCAACGGCGCGGCGTGACCAGCATGGTCATCTCCCACGACATCGCCAGCGCATTCCGTGTGGCCGATCGGCTGGCCGTGCTCTACGATGGCCGCATCGCCGCCCAGGGGACGCCGGAGGAGGTCCGGCGGAGCGACGACCCCTACGTGCAGCGCTTCCTCTCCCTCTGGTTCGAGAAGCAGTGACCCGCGACCGACGACCATGCCCGCCGCCTCGAACACGCCCACGCTGAACCGCGCCCTCGCCGTGGGGCTGCTCGTCGCCATCGCCGGCAGCGTCTTCCTGGTGGCGTTCACCTTCTTCCGCAAGGGGGGGCTGGCGGCCCGCGACAGCTACGCGATCACGGCGGTCTTCGACGACGTGACCGGCCTCTCCTGGAAGAGCCGGGTCCAGGTGGCCGGGATCCAGGTCGGCGAGGTCACCGGGATCGAGCTCTCCGGGGAGCGGGCCCGGGTGATCATCCGGGTGAAGAACGACATCCCGCTGCGGGCCAACGCCTGCCTGACCAAGCGCTTCCCGTCGGCGCTGCTTCCCGACGCGCTGCTCGAGGCCAGCCTGGGATCCGCTCCCGCGCCGCTGCTCCGCGACCTTCCGGAGGCGGAGCGGCAGATCACCTGCGTCCGCGAGGCGGCCAACGTCGCCAAGCTCATGGAGTCGCTCTCCAAGATCGCCGGGGACATCCAGGTCGTGTCGGCCGACCTGGCGAAGACGGTCGGGGGCACCCAGGGAAGCGTGCGGGAGATCATCGAGAACCTGACCCACGTCACCCGATCGGTCGATCGGCTGCTCGACGAGAACACCGGAAAGGTGGCGAGCATCCTCGACAACACCGAGGCCCTGACCGGCGAGCTTCGGGCCGTGGCGGCCCAGGACGCCGGCCGGTACTCGTCCATCGCCAGGAACGTCGACGAGGCCAGCCAGCGGCTGAACCGCATCCTGGCCTCGGTGGAGGACATCGTCGGCCCGAGCCAGACTCCCGAGCTGAAGGAGTCGGTGCAGGGCGCGCGGCAGGCCCTCCTGAAGCTCAACAAGACCCTGGACGACGTGCAGTCGGTCACCTCCAAGGTGGCGGCAGGGCAGGGCGTGGCAGGGAAGCTGCTCGTGGACGAGCAACTCGGCGAGAAGGTCGGCATGGCAGCCGAGAGCCTCTCCGACTACGTGAACCGCATCTCGGCCTGGCAGCTCTACGTGAACATCCGCTCGGAGTACCTGATCAACTACGGGGGCACGAGGGCCTACTTCGGCGTCACGCTGATGCCCAAGCCGGACAAGTTCTACATCCTCGAGCTGATGACCGACCCGCGCGGCTACAACTCGGTGATCACCGAGACGGCCACCACGCTCAACGAGGCGACCGGGTCCTCGGTCACCACGACGACCGTCCGTTCCATCAACGAGCAGCGGCTCGCCATCTCGGCGATGTTCGGCAAGCGCTGGGGAGACCTGATCGGGCGCGTGGGGCTCATCGAGAGCTCCGGCGGCATCGGCGTGGACTACCTGCTCTTCCAGGACCGCCTGAAGCTGTCCCTCAACATCTACGGGTGGACGCGTCCCACGGTGGACACCTTCCCGCGAACCAAGCTCTGGTTCGACTGGCGCTTCATCCCCAACGTCTACCTCACCGGTGGGATGGAGAACCTCCTGAACGCCTACAACTACGGGTCGGGGCGCGACTACTTCATCGGCGCGGGCGTCTACTTCAACGATCAGGACCTGCGCGCGCTCCTCGTGGGAGGCGGCGGTGCGGCGGCGGGGGCCGCCGCCGCGGCGAAGTAGGACGCCCTTGCGGGCGGGGGGAAGCTACCTCCCGATGGCGTACTGCAGCTGGGCCCAGGCAGAGGCGAGGTCGAAGGCTGCCTTGACCTCCTGGGCCTGCGCAGAGGTGTAGGAGGTCTGCGAGATGGTCACGTCGATGATGGTGCCGATCCCGGCCTGGTAGCGCCCCTCGGCGAGCTCGAGGTTCTCCTTCGCCTGGGTCACAAGCGTCCGGGCCACGGTGCGGCGGGCCCTGGCCTCCTTGACCGTGGTCACCGCCTGCTCGACGTCGGTGCGAACCTGAAGGAGCAGGAGGTCGCGGGAAGCGGTCGTGGAGGCCAGCACGCCCGACTGCACGTCCACCCTCCCCATGTCGGCGCCACCGTTCAGGAACGGCCAGGTGATGGTTCCGAGGATGTTCCAGGAGTTCGAGTCGGAGGCGGGGAGCCCTCCGGCGACGGGATAGCGCGAGTTGTTCCAGAGGTAGCTCGCACTCGCCCCGAGGATGGGATACCAGGCCGATCTCGCGGCCGAGAGGTTCTGGTCGGCGGCCGAGATCTGGAGCTCGGAGGCCTTGAGAATCGGGGCGGGATGCCGTCGCCTCGGCCATGAGGCGCGGGACGTCGAGGTCGGTGTCCTGGGGCACCGTGGGCAGGAGCAGCGTGCGCTTCGACACGTCCTGGCCGACGGCCTGCGACAGCGCGATGCGGGTGAGCAGCACCCCGTCGTGCGCGGTGATCTGCGAGATGAGCGACTGCTGCAGGTTCACGTCGGCGGTGGTCACGTCGAAGCGGGGGCGCGTGCCCACCTCGAACTGGCCGCGGGCGAGATCGAGCTGCCGCTGGTTCGACGCCACCGTCTGGTCGGCGACGGCCACGAGCGCCTCGGTGGCGAGCACGGTGTAGTAGGCGGTCCGGACATTCAGCTCCACCGCGTTCCAGGCGGCGTCCACGCCGGCCCGGGCCGCGCGCTCCTGGTCACGGGCGGCCAGGTAGGCCCCCAGCGTCCGTCCGAAGTCCCAGAGCGTCTGGTTGAGCGTGATGGTCGCGTTGTAGGTGTCGTAGAGCGCCGACGACGGACGTGCGCCGAGACTGCTGGCCGTCCACCCGGCCTTGGCCCCCGCCGATCCGCCGGGGAGGAAGCCGGATCGGGCGATCCCCACCTGCCCCCGGGCCTGCATGACCGACGCCTGTGCCTGGGCCAGCTGGGGATTGGCCCGCGCCAGATCCAGCGCCTGCTCGAGCGCGAGCGGGGCGGTCGACGAAGCCTCCGCCTGGGCCGTCGCCGGGGTCGCGGCCTCGGCGGCCGCCACGGCGAGTGCGAGGAACAGCGCGTTCATTCGAACCTCAGGGCGGTGATGGGGTCGAGCCGGGAGGCCTTGTGGGCCGGGTAGAGGCCGAACACCACCCCCACGAGCCCGCTGAAGGCCACTGCGATGGCGATGACGTCCGCCCGGTACATGACCTCCCAGCCAAAGCTCGTGGCGAGGCGCCAGGCGCCGAAGACGCCGAGCGCGACACCGATGAGGCCACCGGTGATGGCCAGGGCGAGCGCCTCCACCAGGAACTGGAGCCGGATGTCGGCGGGCTTGGCGCCCACCGCCATGCGAAGGCCGATCTCCCTGGTCCGCTCGGTGACCGACACCAGCATGATGTTCATGATGCCGATCCCGCCCACCAGCAGCGAGACGGCGGCGATGGCGGCGAGGAGGGTGGTGAGCGTGCGCGTCCCTTCCTGGCGGGCGCTGGCGATCTCCGACAGGTTCCGGATGGAGAAGTCGTCCTCGGCCCCGAGGGGAAGGCGATGGCGGTCGCGGAGCAGGGCGCGGATCTGGCTCTCTGCGCGTGCGGTGGTGTCGGCGCTGGTAGCACTCACCGCGACGCTGCCCTCGATGAAGTTCTTGAGGCCGCCCTTGATCTTCTGCTGGAAGGTGGAGACCGGGACGACGACGATATCGTCGTAGTCCTGCCCCCACTGCGACTGCCCCTTCTTGGCGAGCACGCCGACCACCGTGAAGGGGATGCTCTTGATGCGGATGGGTTGGCCGGTGGGATTCGCGTTCTCTCCGAAGAGCTTGTTGGAGACGGTCTGGCCGATGACCGCCACCTTGGTTCCCCCCTCCACGTCGGCGTGGGTGAGAAGGTTGCCGATCGCCGCGGGCCAGGTGCGGATCTGGAAGTACTCGGGGGACGTGCCCAGGATCTGCGTTCCCCAGTTCTGGTCCTCCGACATGACCTGGGCGTTGGCCCGTAGCTGGGCCGCGGCCGCCCGTGCGGTGGGGATCTCGGTCTGGATCGCCAGGAGGTCGTCCCAGGTGAGGGTGGGCATGGATCCGAAGCCGCCCATAGCGCCGCCGACCGAGCTCGTGCCGGGGAGGACGATGAGCATGTTCGATCCCATGGCCGCGAAGGTGGCCTCGACGCGGGCCTTGGCGCCGTCGCCGATGGCCACCATGGCGATGACCGCCGAGACCCCGATGACCACGCCCAGCGTGGTCAGGAAGGAGCGCATCTTGTTGCGGGTGAGGGCGCGGAGCGCCACCCGGAGTGTCTGGAGGGGATTCACGGTTGGTCCTCCTCGTCGCCCTCGGTCCAGGGCGGGACCACGGCGACCTTCGGTTCCTGCCGCTCGTCGGAGAGCACCCGCCCGTCCCGCATCTGGATGACGCGCGAGGCGTACCGGGAGATGTCGGGCTCGTGGGTCACGAGCACCACGGTGATGCCGCCCCGTCCCAGCTCCTGGAAGAGCTGCATCACCTCGACGCTTGTGCGCGAGTCGAGGTTGCCAGTGGGCTCGTCGGCCAGGATCACGCGCGGCTCGGTGACCAGCGCCCGGGCGATGGCGACGCGCTGCTGCTGGCCGCCGGACATCTGGTTGGGGTGGTGGTCGGCCCGGTTGCCGAGCCCGACCCGTTCGAGCGCGGCGGCCGCGCGGAGGCGGCGCTCCGCGCTGCCCGCGCCGGCGTAGAGCAGGGGAAGCTCGACGTTCTCCAGCGCCGAGGTCCGGGCCAGCAGGTTGAAGCTCTGGAAGACGAAGCCGATGGTGCGGTTGCGGACCTCGGCCAGGCGCTCGGTGGAGAGTGTGGAAACCGCCTCCCCCTCGAGCAGGTAGACGCCGCCGGTGGGGCGGTCGAGGAGGCCGACGATGTTCATGAGGGTGGACTTGCCGGATCCGGATGCCCCCATGATGGCGGTGAACTCCCCCTGCTCGATGGTGAGGGACACGCCGCGCAGGGCGTGAACCTCCACGTCCCCCATTCGGTAGACCTTGGCGACGTCCTTGAACTGGATGAGCGGCGGCGGGGACATGGCGCTCGGGCTACAGTCCGCGGCGGAGGTTCTGGAGGTTGGGCGAGCCCGCGCCGAGCGCGTCGGTGATGACGAGGTCGCCCGCCGTCAGCTCTCCCTCGACCACCTCGGTGAAGGACCCGTCGGAGATGCCGGTCTTCACCTTCACCGGAGCGGGCTTGTCGCCGGTGAGGGTCCAGACCGTCCGACCGGACGCCTCGCCGGGACGGCCGCCGCCCGCCGGACCTGCAGCGCGAGCGCCGGTCGCCCCTCCCGCACCGGCAGCCCGCGCGCCGGCTGCTCCTCCATTGCCGTCCCCCAGCAGGGAGGGGGGCGGCCGGAAGCGCAGCGCCGCATTCGGCACCTTGAGCACGTCCTCCTTCTCGGCGTAGACGAAGGTCACATTGGCGGTCATGCCCGGCTTGAGCTTGAGGTCGGGGTTGTCCACGTCGATCACCGCGTCGTAGGTGACCACGTTCTGGACGGTCTGCGGGGCGTTGCGGACCTGGCGGATCTTCCCGCGGAAGGTCTCTCCCGGGTAGGCGTCCACGGTGAACGAGGCCGCCATCCCCGCCTTGAGGCGACCCACGTCGGCCTCGGCGACGTTGGTATCCACCTGCATCTTGGCGAGGTCCTCGGCGATGACGAAGATGGTCGGGGCCGCGAGCGAGGCGGCCACGGTCTGGCCGACGTCCACGTTGCGGGAGATCACCGTCCCGTTCGTGGGCGAGACGATGTTGGTGTAGGCCAGGTTCACCTCGGCCGACTGCAGCGCGGCCCGGGTCTGGGCCACGTTGCCCTCGATCGCCGCCACCTGGGCGTCGGCGGCATCCGCGTTGGCCAGCGCCGTGTCGAGGTCGGCCTGGGCGTTGAGCTTTCGGGCGGCGAGCTCCTTCTGGCGCTCGGCCTGGCGGCGGGCGTCCACCGCCTGCACCTTGGCCTTGACCAGGTTTCCCTGCGCCGCAGCCAGGTTGGCCCGGGCCTGGTCCACCGAGGCCTGGAAGAGGGCGGGGTCGATCTTGGCGATGAGCTGCCCCTTCTTGACCGGGGAGTTCCAGTCGGCGTGGAGCGCCGCGATGCGCCCGGAGACCTGGCTGCCGACCTGGACCGTGACGATGGCCGAGAGCAGCCCGGAGGCCGTGACCTTGGCGACGACGCGCCCCTTCTCGACCTTGGCCGTCTCGAACTGGAGCTTCTGCTTCCCGTCTCCCGGGTTGAGGAGCCAGAAGGCGAGGGCGGCGATCACGAGGACGACGGCCAGTGCGATGAAGACGCGACGCTTGGTCATGGGGGCGGGATATTAAGCGCGCGGTGGGCGAGGGATGACAGAATCTGGTGAAGTTTCGTGAAGTCGGCGGGCGTGCCAACCGCACCGGGGTCGGTATACTCCCCCCGCGATGCGCCACTGGACGAAGGTAGGACTCCTCGTGCTGCTCGCCGGGGTGGGGGCCCTCTGGCTGGCCCCCGATCCCGGGCCGGGAGACTCCATGGTCGGGGAGCCGGCGCCACCGCTGGTCCTCCGGGACCTTTCGGGTCGTGAGATCTCACTGGCATCGCTCCGGGGCCGGGCCGTGGCGCTCAACTTCTGGGCCACCTGGTGTCCACCCTGCAAGGAGGAGTTGCCCGCCTTCTCCGAGGCCTGGCGGGCGTCCCGGGGACGCTGCCTCGAGATCGTCGCCGTCACCGAGGAATCCTCCCTGGAGGACGCGGCCACCGAGGCGAGGCGGATGGAGGTGCCATTCCCGGTCGTGATGGACCCGGAGGGGGCCGTGGCCCGGGCGTTCCGGGTGACCGGCTACCCGCGCACCTACATCATCGACGCGGAGGGAAAGGTCCGGAAGATCTTCACCGGGAAGGTGTCGCGCGAGCGGCTCGAGGCCGCGCTCGAGCCGCACGTCCCGGCCTCCTGCACGGGGGCCTGATGGCGACCCTCGGACGGCGCTGCCCCACCTGCGGCAATGTCCCCGCGCCCCGCACGGAGAACGGCGCCTGGCCTTTCTGCTCCGACCGCTGCCGCCTGGCCGACCTGGGGCGCTGGCTCGGGGAGTCCTACCGCATCCCCGGCGAGCGGATCGGGGACGGGGCGGCGACCCGGTCGGAAGGTGATGAGGAGGATCCCACGTGAAGAAGATCGTCTATGCGGTCCGGGCGTTGCCGGGCGGGGTTCCGCCCGAGGTGGCCACCCTCGTCGACCTCCGCGGAGGGGAGGGGCGCCCGCCGCCGCGCGAGCGCATCCACGCCGAGGGGGGAGAGGCCGAGGTCCTGGTGGTCACCTACCTCGACCGGGTGGACGACGCGCTGCTCGACGGGCTGCCCTCGGTCCGCCAGGTCAGTTCCTACGGCGTCGGGGTGAACCACGTGGACCTGCCCGCCATGGAGCGGCGCGGCGTCGTCGTCACCAACACCCCCGACGTCCTCACCGACGCCACCGCCGACATGGCGATGGCGCTGCTCCTCGCCGCCGCGCGGCGGGTCTGCGAGGGGGACCGGCTCATCCGGGCCGGGGGGTGGCGGGACGCCGGCCCGGAGTTCCTGCTCGGACGCGAGGTCACCGGCAAGACCCTGGGGATCGTGGGTTTCGGGAGGATCGGGCAGGCCATGGCCCGGCGCGCCTCCGGGTTCGGGATGCGCATCCTCTATTCCGGCCCGCGCGATGCCGGGGTCCCCGGCGCGACCCGGACCGACCTCGACCTCCTCCTGGCCACGAGCGACTTCGTCTCCCTTCACTGCCCGCTCACCGACGCCACCCGCGACCTCCTCTCGCGCGAGCGCATCGCCCGCATGAAGCCGGGCGCCATCCTGGTCAACACCTCCCGCGGACCGGTGGTGGACGAGGAGGCCCTGGCCGACGCCCTGGAGGACGGGCGGCTCTTCGCCGCCGGCCTCGACGTCTTCCGGGACGAGCCGCGGGTTCCCGACCGGCTGCGCGCCGCCGCGAACGCCGTCCTCACGCCCCACGTGGGTTCCGGGACCGTCGAGACCCGCACCGCCATGGCCCGTCTGGTGTGGGACGAGGTCCTGCGCCGCGCCACCGGACGACCACCGGCCCACCGCGTCGTGGTATGACGCGCCGGTGAAGCGCTTCCTCCAGATCGCGGGCGGCCTCGCCGTCTCCGGGCTCGCGCTCTGGCTCACGCTGCGTGGAAAGGACCTGGGGGCGATCTGGTCGGCCGTTCAGGGAGCCAACTACGTCTGGCTCGCGCCCTACGTGGGGATCCTGGGGCTCATCCACCTGACGCGCACGGTGCGCTGGGGAATCCTGCTCGAGCCGGTGGCCAGGGTCCCGTTCTCGCGCCTCAACGCGGTGTCGGCGGTCGGCTTCATGGCGCTCATGATCCTGCCCTTCCGCATCGGCGAGTTCGCCCGGCCCTACCTGATCGCCGAGCGCCCCAGGATCCGGGTCTCGGCGACGCTCTCCAGCGTGGTGGTGGAGCGGGTCGCCGACGGGCTGTTCACCGCGCTCCTGCTGGTGCTCACCCTGCTCGCGGTTCCCGATGGCACGCCGGGGCTGCACCTGCTGCGCATGGCGGGGCTGGTGGTCTTCGCCGTCTTCGGCGCCCTCCTGGCCTTCCTCGTCGTCGCCTACCGCAACCGTGCGCTGGCGGTGCGTTTCACCCACCGTGTACTTGACCCGCTCTCCCCGCGGGTCGCCGAGCGGGCCTCGGCGATGATGGACGCCTTCATCCACGGGTTGCGGCTCGTGCCCTCCCGCTCCAAGGTGGCCGCCTTCTTCCTGCTCACCGCCGGCTACTGGTGCCTGAACGCCTGGGGGATGAGCATCCTCGCCCGGGCCTTCGACCTGCGCCTCTCGCTCGTCCAGGCCTTCACCGTCCTCGGGGTGCTGGTGGTCGGGGTGATGATCCCGGCCGGGCCCGGGATGGTCGGGACCTTCCAGGCCGCCACGGTGCTCGGCGTCTCCCTCTTCGTGCCGAAGGAGGTCCTCGACACGCGGGGCACTGCCTACGCCAACGTGCTCTGGGCGGTGCAGCTGGCCTTCACCACCGCGCTCGGCCTCTTCTTCCTCTTCTCGCGGCACATCCGGGTGGCCCAGATCTTCTCCGCGCCGGCCGAGGTGGAGGAAGGGCTCGAGGAGGAGGAGAGGGAGTACGTGGCGGAGGGGGACGGGGCGCCACCGACCGGGGGCTCGTCGCGTTGACAGGGCGCGGGGATGGCCCTATAAGCGCGCACTTCGAGAGAAATCGGTGAGGTAGCTCAGTCGGCTAGAGCGAGGGTCTCATAATCCCTAGGTCGGGAGTTCGATTCTCCCCCTCACCACCAGTAATTCCAGCAGGTTAGCAGCACAAATAGGCGAGCGCGCCGCAGGTCGGGTACAATACCGGGTACACCGACGCGCGCTGCTCCCTAACCGGGCTGGAGGCAAATCATGGCGACGTTCGTGAAGGTGACGGGCAAGCGGGGCGTCCGCTGGATGGCGGTCGTCCGGAAGGCCGGCCGGAAGGCCAGGAAGAAGACCTTCGACCTGAAGGGGCAGGCGGTGACGTGGGCCCGGGGGGTCGAGGGGGATGCCGGATGGGCTCAGGCGCTCGGCACGCCGGGCGCGGGCATGACGCTCGCGGCGCTCGCGAAGCAGTACCAGGAGGCGGGGCTCGGCCGCGACCAGCGGGTCCAGTTCTGGGTCGAGCAGCTCGGGACGCGGAAGCTCCCCGACGTCCTGCCCGGCGACATCGAGGCCGCGCTCGACTACTACAGCAGCGGCAAGGCGGAGGTCTACGTCGGGCGGGGCAAGAGCCGGCCCCGGGTCAACGGCACGAAGCGGGGCCCCGCGTCCCGGAACCGGATGCGCTCCCAGCTCTCCAGCATCTTCCGCTGGGCCATGTCGAAGCAGCTCTTCAACACGAACCCCGTCGCCACGGTGGCGAAGGCGAAGGAGCCGAAGGGGCGCGTCCGCTTCCTCTCCGACGACGAGGCCGACCGGCTGCTCGCGTCCGCCCGGAAGTTCGTGGTCTCGCAGCGCGAGCGCCAGGAGGAGAAGGTCCGCCTCCGGATCGAGCGCCGCACGGCGCGTGGGCTTCCGGTGAACGAGGACCGGCCCGTGAAGCCGCTGTGGGAGAAGCTGCCGCTCCTCGTGATGATGGCGCTCGCCACCGGGGCCCGCGCGAGCGAGCTGACCGAGAAGGTCCGCTGGGAGCGCATCGACTGGTCCGAGCGGAAGGTCCAGATCGACGACACGAAGAACACCGAGTCGCGCGTGCTCATCCTCCCGGTGGCAGTCATCAAGGAGATGATGAAGCACCGGCAGCCGACCGGGCTCGTCTTCGGCCGGCCCGAGGACCCGGAGAGCCCGTTCACGGTGAAGAAGCACTGGCTCGCGGCGGTGAAGGATGCCGGCATCGAGAACTTCCGGTTCCACGACTGCCGGCACACGGCGGCGAGCTGGATGATCAGCGCAGGGGAGGGGCTCTACCAGACCGGGCAGGTGCTCGGGCACAAGAGCCCGCAGTCCACGGCGCGCTACGCTCACCTCTCGGTGGAGGCGAAGAAGGCTGCCGTGGACCGCGTGATGACGTCGAAGCGGCTCGGCGGGAGCCCGGACTCGAAGTGATGGAGCTGCTGCCCGTCATCGCCGGGCCCTTGCGCTCGTGGGTGACGGTCCAGTAGTATCGCTGTCGAAACGGCTGGCATCCTCATCTGCCTCGCGCGGAGCCCGCGACAGAAATCGGCCCCCTCACTGGCAACGAAGTAGCCTGAAAGACGGCAGCCAGTGGCAGTTCGAGGCCGGTCAGAGCCTCGACGACCCCAACCCGGGGACGTCGGGGCTCTTCGCATTTCAGGCCCCCGACGACCCCCATGCACTGCGGAGGTTGTCGTGAGCACTACCAGCACCCAGACAGGCGAGATCGTCGTCCAGGGCAAGCGCCTGATCGACTACGACCGCGCCGCCGCGATGCTCGGGCTGAAGCCGGCTTCACTCTCGACCGGCATCTCGCGCGGGCAGTACGAGCTGACGCGCTACTTCGCGGGGCGGAGGCCCCGGTTCGACGTCGCGGAGATCGAGAAGCTCATCCTCTCGAAGTCCACGCCGGCCGGGCAGCGCAGGCGGAAGCACTAGGCGTCGCGCCGTGGCCGCTCACGTCGGCGGCCGGCCACCGCGCGTCACCTCGTCGCCGGCAGTGAAGGCACTCGTCATGTCGTTCCAGAATGTCCCCCGCGCAAGCGGGCCCGTCGTGGAGAAAGCCATCGTGCGGCCCACCGCGCCGCAACCGGCCCCGAAGAAGGTTCACCCGTTCGCGAAGCTGGCCGAGTCGAGGGCCCGCGTGTCGTTCGCGATGAAGGCGGGCAGCACCATCACCGGCACCGTCGTCGAGTTCAACGCGAACCTCGTGCGGCTCGTGGAGGTCCGGGTGCGCCACCGCGACGAGCCGCCCCGGTCGGCAGCCTGGGTGCTCGTCGATTCCACGGCGGCAGCCTTCGTCGAGGAGGTGGCCCCGTGAGCGCGTTCATAAGGGTCGAAGGCAAGCTGATCCCGGTCGCGCAGGTGCGTGGCGTCGAGGAACGCTCGGGCGGGGCAGCCGTCCGCGTGCTGCACAGCGACGGCTACACCGAGGGGGAGTTCGCGGAGGTCGTCGAGACCATTCCGAACACCAACCCCAACCTCGTGCTCCTGGAGACCGTCGAGGAGCCGGATGGCACGACGTCGCTGGAGGAGTGGCCGGTCATCGCGTGGCGCGTCGAGCAGCTCACGGGTGGCCTCGCGGCGGGCGTCCTCGACTACGCCACCACCGTGACCCCGATCACCGGACGGAGTCTCGGAGGCCACGACTTCGCGCTCCTCGACCGGAGAACGGGGCACGTCGTCCAGCACAGCAGCGCCCCGGACGGAGAGCGGTGGTTCCGGACCAGGGAGTCGTTCATCGGCTCGCTGGACGACGAGCAGGGCGCGCCCGGGGCCGTCCAGGTGAAGGCGGACGCGCCCGCGCCCCGGCCGGTGCTGGTGAGTCAGCAGCCGGCCCGCGACCTCGACCGGAAGTTCCATTCCGCCGCACAGCGGTGCCTGGAGGCAGGAGGCCCCGAGCTGGTTTCGCGGGTGCTCCGGAAGTTCCGGGTGGCGAAGGTGTCGGACGTCCCGCCCTCCGCCTACGAGACCGCGCGGACCGCGTTCGTCGTCGCCACGAAGAAGGCTGAGCGGAAGGGGGCGCGATGACCTCCCACCTCTACACGCGCGGTGAGCGAGGAGGAGATCCGGTTCCGCGTTCTCGCCGCCTCCGCCCCGCCTCCCGGCACCGTCGCGGTCTTCTCCCGCCAGCTCGGGGGCCCACCGTTCGTCTACACGTCCCCGGTCGTGCAGCTCCTCACCATCGAGGTCTACGGCGAGGGGCAGAGCGTCATCCGCACCGAGCCCGTCTGCTTCGGTGACGACGAGGGCCCGGCCGGCGCGTGGCCGAACTATCTCGGCATGGCCCCGAGCGCGACTGAGGGCGAGCGCGTCTTCGTCGACATCGCGGCAGCGTGCATCTACGGGGCCCCGCTCGGGCGCTCGCGCGGCCCGTTCGAGAGCCGCTCGGAGCTGCTGGAGCGGACCATGAGCGCGAAGGTCCCCTGGCGCATCCAGAAGTCCATCAAGTGCTGGAGGCGCGGCGACGCGAAGGGGGCGGAGCGCCTCTACGCGGAGCAGAACGCGACCCCCGAGGAGACCGTGAACTGAAAAGAGGAGGCCCCGGCGCGCTCGTCTTCGCGCCGGGGCCAAAAGTTCACCTTCACTCAGAGAAGGCACCTTGGATTCTATCACCTTCCTCCGCCTGCCCGCATCCTCCTACTGGAACTCGGAGGAGAACCGCTACATCCACCTTCGCGGAAGGAAGCTCCTCGACCCGACGCTGACGAAGGTGATCTCGGGGCACGCGAAGGGGAAGCGGTTCATCCCGGTCGAGCGCCCCTACACGAGCGTCGAGGCACTCTCGATGATCGCGGAGGAGATCCAGGCGGGCGACTGCGGGCTCGTCCACGCGCGGGTGAGCGAGGCCGGCCGCGCCGTCCTGGCGAAGAAGGGATACGTCGAGGCCCGAGCGCGCCCGAAGATCATCAAGCACTCGGGAAAGGTGCTGCCCGGCCACCTGGAGGACCAGCCGTCCCGGCTCCTCGCCATCGACTTCGACGGTGCCGAGCTGCCCTGGCCTTTCGACCCGTTCGCGCCCGAGGAGTCGGTGCGCCAGCTCATCACCGCCGCAGGTCTCGACGGCGCGGCCGTGCTCTGGCAGCTCACCGCGAGCCAGCAGCCCCGTGCCGGGGCTCCCGTCCGGCTCCGGTTCTACTGCATCACCGACAAGGGCCTGCGCGCGCCACAGCGCACACGGCTCCTCTCCATCATCTCGCAGCGCATCACCGAGAAGCTCGGGATCGACCCGAGGATCGACCCCGCCGTCGCCCGGCGCGTCCAGTTCATCTACATCGCGCCGCCCGAGATCGAGGGCGGGGTGGACCTCATCCCGCGCCGGTTCGGCATCATCGAGGGCGGCGAGGTCGCCATCGACCTCGACCAGCTCAAGGGCCCGGCCGTGCCCGACCGCGCCGCACGCATCGCCGGCCGTGGTGGCGTGCGGCTCCGGGACATCCCCGAGGGGGAAGAGATCCTGGAGTACCTGCTCCCGAACGAGCAGGCCGCACTGCACCCCGGCATGGTGAACGCTGCCTACCACCTGCGGAGGATGGAGCCGGCGGAGATGGTCGAGTCCATCTACGAGTACGTCGAGGGCATCATCGACTGGTCCGCCCCAAAGCCGCGCCGCACGAGCCGGGAGGAGCTGCGGAAGGAGGTCGAGGACATCGTCGGCTGGGCGGTCTCCTGCACCGACGAGCACATCGTCCGGGGCATCGAGCCTGCCTTCCCGGTGCAGGAGGTGGTCTCCCCCGCTGAAGCGGAGCTGGCGGCCGAGCGGGCCGTCCTGGGGGGCCTTCAGAAGCCCGGCCGCACCATCATCCGGCTGCCTGCCGGCGTGGGGAAGACCGAGCAGGTGCTTCGCGCGCTCGACCTCTTCGGCTACCGCGCCCACGCCTTCGTCCCCACCCACGCGCAGGCGGAGGAGATGGCGACCCGCGCCCGGATGATGGGCATGACGGCGCAGGTGATGAAGGGGCGCGAGACCCTGAACGGTGCGATGGAACCGCTCTGCAAGAAGCTCCCGGCGATTCAGCACCTCCGGGAGCAGGGATTTCAGGCGGTCTCGCAGTACCTCTGCGAGAGCCCGACCAAGACGTCCATCCTGGAGTTCGTGGACGACGACGGCGAGGTCGTGGAGGAGGTCGTCGAGTCACGCAGCGGCGGCGGCGAGGTCTGCCCCTACGCGCAGGACTGCGATTACTTCACGCAGCACGAGACCGACGCGCAGCTCGTCGTCTTCCAGCACGCCCACCTCGCCATCCCCGAGAGCACGCTGGTGGCGCGGATGCGGAAGCCGGACGTCGTCGTCATCGACGAAGACCCGCTGAAGGCGCTCCACGTGAAGGGGAAGGTGCCGAAGGCCCGCCTGCCTGCCGCCCTCTCACCGCTCGCCGCCGGCATCACCGACGTGGAGTTCTACGACCTGGAGGCAGTGCGGGCTCTGCGGGACCGCGTGGACGGGGTGCGCCCCAGCATGGACGCGGCGCAGACGCTCGCCGCTGCGCAGCGGACGCGCCCCTCCGTGACCCTCGCCGCCGAGATGGTCGCGACCTGCATCGAGCAGGGGCACGACGACCTGCCCGACGTGCGTGTCGGAGCCGGCGTCGTCGAGTTCTCCTTCGTGCGGAAGATCGCGAGGGCCGGGCGGCACACCATCCTGCTCGACGCCACGCTCCGCCCGACCATCGCGGATGCCTACTTCCCGAACGCGCGCATCGAAGAGGTGCGCCTCGACGACAACATCGACGGCTACGTCGTGGCTGACCGGACCTTCTCGAAGACCGCGATGAAGGAGGAGCGCGCCTACGTTGGCGTGGCCGACGAGCTGCCCGAGCAGCTCCGCCACCACAAGACGCTGGGCATCGTGACGAGCAAGGCCCACGCCGACCAGCTCGCAGCGTTCGACGTCCTGCACTACGGGGCACTGCGCGGGTCGGACACGCTGCGCAAGTGCGACTTCGGGCTCGTGGTGGGCCGGATGCAGCCGCCGCTGGAGGAGGTCGTGGCGCTCGCCCGTGCGCTCTTCCCGGGCCGGCCGTTCCGCGACGCGCGCCTCGTCGAGCGCGCGGCCGGCTACCGGATGGCGGACGGCACGCGGAAGGGGGTCGTGGACCTCTACGCGACCTGCGAGGGCGGGGACGCGGAGCTGCTCGGGGAGGTCATGGGGACGCTTCGAGAGGACGAGCTGCTGCAAGGGCTCGGGCGGTTCCGCGCGGTGCGGAAGCCGTACCGGGTGCCGGTGATGATTCTCGGGAGGTTGCCCGTGGACGTGACGGTACGTGAAGTGCTGAAGGTCTCCGACGTGGAGGAGATGAACGTGATGCTCGCCGGCCTGAAGGCGGGGGACGTGTTCCCGCTCGTGCCCCGGCTGCTCGTCGCCGCAGGGGTCTTCAAGACCGAGAAGACGGCGGAACGGTGGCTCGGGCGGGGGAGGGGAGAGGCGAACGCGAGGAGGCTGGTGGAGCTGCTCGCGATACGCACTGAGAGTCCTATTTATGAGAGAGGCTCTAATGTGTATCGACCCGCAGATAACGCGCTGCGTCGTCCGGCTATCGACCCCCGGATTTCAGACGGGGATGGACGGGAGTCGACGAGAGCGGGTGAAGGGGTCGGGGGGACACCGAATATCGACCCCTCGTGGCCTATGTATAGGAGTAGGGATGGGGGTCGATCCGTTTCTGGACCGGCCGCTCGCGCGACCAAGCCTCGAACCGGCCCCCCGGACGCCCCTGGAACCGCCCCCCGGGCCGTCCTGCACCCCGTCCCGGAGCCGGGCGAGGCGCGGGTGGCGCTCGTGGCCTTCCGGCTCGACCATCACCACCGTCGCCTGCCGGCCGGGGTCCGCGCGCTCGCGCTCGTGAACGCAGTGGACCTCGCGGACGCGGACTACCAGCTCGGGAAGTTTCTGCGGAGAGTGAAGGTCCGCGACAAGGTCGCCGGCATCTGGTCCGCGCCCCCGGTGCTGCTCGCCGGGCCACCGGAAGACGACGACCCCGAACTCCCTGAGCGGCCCGAACCAGTACCCTCTTCCACGCATCGCCTTGTGAAATCAGTGTGAGCCGGGGTTTTAGAATCCCTGGACTCAACGTAAACTGTTGAAAGTGCTGAACGGAGGCTGAAAAATGGATCTCTCGCGACTGAGCATGGCCGAGCTGGAGCGGCTCGTGGATGAGGAGCTGGCGGAGCTGAACCCGCGCCAGGGGAGCTACGCGCTGTTGCGCACCACCGGGGTCATCCCCGCCACGGCAGCCCGGCTCGCCGGCTACTCGCTCTCGCAGAATCCGGATGCGCTGGAGAAGCGCACGCTGCGCGCTCGTGCCGCCTACACGGAGAAGCTGAACCGCACGGCGGACATCAACGTCTACTGGCTGCGCACGAAGTTCCTGGCGCTCCACGACGACGCGATGGAGCACGGCGACCGTGGCACGGCCCGCGCCTGCCTCACCGAGATCGGCAAGCTCGCGGCGCTCTACCCCGAGCAGCGCCTCCGCCTCCAGGTGGAGACCGCGCAGACATCACTCGCGGAAGTCACCGAGGAGGAGTGGGCACTCGCCTCGCGCCTCACCCACGAGGTTCGCCAGCAGCTCCCGCCGGCCACCGTGGACATCTCCCCCACCACCCAGGAGGAGGAAACCGATGCCGCGTAACCTCGTCATCAACCCCGACCAGCTCTACCTGCGCCGGCTCGCCGCCCGTGCGCTCGACCTCATGTACGCGAGCAACGGCATCGAGGGCATCGTCGTCCGCTTCGCCCCGGACGACCCCACGCAAGCGTTCCCGGGCACCGAGCCGGGCGAGTTCATCTTCAGCCCCGACTTCCGGAGCCGCTCCCCACGCACCGTCGCCCACGTCTTCCTGCTCGAAGGCACGCTGGCGCGCGTCCTCGTGCCGGTCATCGACGACGTCATCCGCTCGAACCACCTCCGCGAGTTCAACGCTCGCGAGCTGGGGTTCCGCCAGCAAGGCGAGCCCGACGTGGATGTCGAGGTGGACCTCGTCGATGTCATCGCGGAGGAGGGGGAGATGCTCCGGACCCGGCCCCAGCGGGTGACGGAGCGGATGCGCCAGCCCGCCTTCAAGACCTTCCGCGCCTACAATGGAGACTGACAGTGAACCGTGAACGACTCTCCGCCGTCATCCGTGCCGCGCCCTGGGTGCCCCAGCCCGGGCCCCAACTCGAAGCCTTCACGAGCCCCGCCGACCAGCTCCTCTACGGGGGACAGGCCGGCGGCGGCAAAACATCCCTCGCCATCGGCCTCGCGCTCACCAAACACCGGAAGACCCTCTTCATCCGGCGCGAAGCCACCCAGCTCGTAGCCGTGGCCGACGAGATCGCGAACATCCTGGGCACACGCGACGGGTTCAACGGGACGCTCGGCATCTGGCGCTTGCCCGGCGGGCGCTCCATCCGGCTCGGAGGCATCCCGAACGCAGGCGACGAGACCAAGTTCCAGGGCGCGGACCACGACCTCAAGGTCTTCGACGAGGCGGCAAATCTAGAGGAGGGGAGCGTCCGCTTCCTCCTGGGCTGGCTCCGCTCGACAGACCGTTCCATCCGCTGCCGCGCGCTCTTCTGCTCGAACCCGCCCGCCTCCGCGTCCGGGGAATGGCTGATCCGCTGGTGGGCCCCCTGGCTCGACCCAGACTTCCCGACCCCCGCCTCGCCCGGCGAGCTGCGCTTCGTCGCGATGATCCCGGGGGAAGGGGAGCGGTGGGTGGACGGCCCCGAGCCCTTCACCGTCCGTGGAGAGACCATCCGGCCGCTCTCGCGGTCCTTTATCCCCGCGAAAGTCACTGACAACAGATTCCTGGGGGCTGACTACATCCGCCAGCTCTCCGCCCTTCCGGAACCTCTCCGTAGCCAGCTCTTGCACGGGTCGTTTACTGCCGGAAGAAGTGACGATGAATGGCAGGTGTGTCCATCCGCCCACGTGAAAGCCGCGATGGACAGGTGGAAGCCGAGCGACACCCCAGGTGAAATCACCTCCCTCGGAGTGGATCCCTCGCGTGGTGGCGACGAAACGATCATCGCCATTCGCAGATCGAACTGGCGCTTCGACCCCCTCATCGCCGTGCCGCCAGCCGTCGCCTCGACCGGCGGCGGGGTCACGAAGAAGATCCTGGACGTCTGCGGCGACAGTGCCCCCGTTCACGTGGACCCAATCGGCGTGGGGGCGAGCGTGATCGACCACCTCGAAGCGTGGATTCACCGCCGATGCGTGCCTGTGAATTTCGCCTCACAGTCGAAGGAAGCCGACTTCACTGGCAATTTGAAATTCGTGAACCGTCGCGCGGAGTGCTGGTGGCGGATGCGGGAAATTCTCGAGCCCTCCCGCGCCATCAAGGTCGCGCTCCCCAGAGACCAGCGGCTCTTCGCGGACCTCTGCGCGCCCCGCTACAGGCTCACGAGCCGGGGCATCCAGATCGAGGGCAAGGAGGAGATCATTCGGAGGCTCGGGAGGAGTCCCGACCGTGGCGATGCCGTAGTGCTGGCCTCGATTCGCACACCCATCATCCGCGACGTCCGCTTCACCACTCACCGTGCATGGGAGGGATGAGCATGACCGATGACAAGAAGTCACCGCCCGAATTGAAGCCCGGCACCCGTGTCCCACCGAAGCCGCCGCCTTCCTGGAATGAGCACGTGCGCCGGATCGTGGAGCGCGATGCCCAAGGCGCGCAGGACTCCTTCGGCTTCCGCTCCTTCCGCGCCGATGGCTCCGTCGTCCCTCCACCCCGGCGCAAGGGGCGATGAGTGAGCGTCATCTCCAACATCAAGGCACGCCCCGTCGTCCACGCGAGGCCCATCTCGGCTGAAGCTCAACGCCTATTCGCCGCCGAGGCGTCCATCGCGGCGGCGTCCCAGGATCTCGTCCGGGCGAGGGAAGCTGTGGATGGGGACTACCGCCGCAAGCTGATGCAGGCGGAGCACCTCCTACAGCAGCTCCGCATCGCCATGCTCGACGAGGCCCACGGCTGACCGATGGGCGGCGAAGGCGCACGGCTCTGCTCGGGCCCGCCCCCGAGCGCCCCGCCGCCGGAGCTGGTGGCGCGTGCACTTCTCGATCTCCGCCTCCACGCCGACCACCCCGTCCTTCTCCACCTGCGCATCGTCGAGCCCCGCCTGTGGCTGCGCATGGAGCGGCTCCAGGCCCGGGACCAGTACCTCCAGTTCCGCCAGGACGGCTTCACCGTTGGCGAAACCTTGCGCATGGTCGCGAAGCGGTTCCAGCGCGACCAGCGCAGCATCCGCAGATGGGTCCTCGACCGGAAGAAAGTGGCAAGTCCAGCGAGAGGTGTCACCGCCGGTTGTGGTCTCGTCACACCATGCACCGTGACCGAGACCGATTGATGGGCGAGTTCGCCTCCCACAACCGGCACCGCAACCGTCAGCTCCGAAAGATCGCCGTCGAGGTTGTCGCGGAGGCCCGTACCTCCGGTCAGCCCATCACGAGCGTCGGCGCGCTCCTCGAATCCCGCATCGCTGGCGCGGAGATGGTGGACGGGCTGGCCGTGGAAGCCGACGAGTTCCGCCGCTCCCTCCGCTCCCGGATCCGCGCCCGCCGCCGCCTCGCCGCTCTCCTCGTGGCATCCGCCGTCTGGTTCACCCTGCTCGGGCTCGCCTGGGCGCTTCTCCGAAAGTGAGGTCACGCATGGCCCGAAGTCTCACGCGCAGTGACAGGAAGGATCTCGGAGCCGAGTTCGAGATGGTGGAGGAGATGCTCCCCGGTGCTCCGCCGCCCGACCCGCTCCCGCCGTCGCCCGAAGACGAGTTCGCCATCGTCGAACCCGCCCCCGCGCCGTCGCCTCCCCCGGCGCTGCCCACCGAGCAGGAGATCGACGACCTGAAGGCTCTCCTCGCGAAGAAGCGCACCCGCAGGGGAGAGCTGGTCGATGAGCAGGCAGCGGTCGAGGACCGGCTGTCGCTCGTCGCGGAGCAGCTCGCCGTGGCGCAGCAGGAGGCGCGCCGCCGTCGTCACGACCAGCTCATCGAGCCATCCGAGGCGCGCGAGGGGGCAGCCCTGGAGGCCCGGGAAACCGTGAAGCGGCTGTACGAGGAGGAATCGGAGCTGCTCGACTCGAAATCCGCGTTCAGCCCCGCCGCCGACGACCTCGACCGGCAGATCGTCCAGCTCGCCCGCCAAATCGACTCAGCGAAGGTGGCCCGGGTGAAGGAGAAGCTGGAGGCGGGCCGCGCCCACCGTTCCGATGTGCTGCTCCAGGCGATGAGCGAGGCGTTGGTGCTCTGGGAGTTGACCGGGGCCCTCGCGCCCGCACCATTGGACTTCGGCCCTTTGCTGAACATCACCATTGGTCACGACAAGTCGATCACTGAAGCCGCCCGACTGCTTCGGGCCCAGGAAGGACTGCTCTAGATGACCCCCCGTGAACACGCCTTGAAGCTCGCTGCACAGTTCGGTCTCTCCCCGGAGGACACAGCCGACGTCGTCAGCCGCGCCGCGACCATGCAGAAGATGACGGTGGCCGAACTCCAGGCGGAGCAGCAGTCCATCATCGCCGCCCCCTTCGCCCCCGGCGCTCGCCGTGGCCCCGTTCATGCCGCGCTCAACGCGATGGCGACATTCGCCCTCGCCACGACCCGCGCCGAGAACCTCCCACCGGGGCCGGGCCGGGAGCAGGTGCTCGTTGGGGCCGGTCTCGCGCAGCCTTCCGATCCGGTGCCCGACAAGCGCAAGGTCGAGGTCTCGAAGTGGCACATCGACGTGAAGCGCGTGGACGAGCGCAGGGCTGCCCTGCGGAAGACCATCGACAACAGGACGCTACCTTCGGAAGTTCGGGCAGCGGCACGCGAGGAGATGGGGAACCTCCGCACGCCCGCCCCGGCCCCTCCACCTCCCGTCATTCACGATTAGCAAATAGAAGCGCCGCCAGCTTTGGCGAGCTGGCGGCGCGACACCACGGATGCTGAGACAGGGATAGCTCGCATCCTAGAGACCGAGGACGCGATGCGCAATTCCATCGGCCCTGTCCCCAAGACCCGCGAGCAGCTCGCCGTCTACTTCGACCAACGTGCCGCCCGCTTCGAGCAGCTCGGAGCTGTCCGCATAATGTACTTCTTCCTCGACCTCGCCGCAGACCTACGCTTCGGGCTCACCACACCGAAGGCGGCGAAGCAGAAGGCGGCGACGTGGATCGAGTACGCGGGGTGCTCCATTCCCGTCGAGGAGCGCCACCCGTGACCGGGCTAGACGCGGTTGATGTGGGGGTTCTGGCCCGGGGCGTAGATGCGCGTGGTCCCGGTCAGCTCGATGTTCCACTCCCGAGCCGCGTCGATGTAGGGCGCGAGGAGTTCCTCTGTCTTGGTCATGCGGCATTGGCCCACGAGCTTCTCGAAAGCCCGAGCCGCCCACTTCTGGACCGGGGCGCGCACGGCGCGCCGGTAGAACGCGACCTGTTCGAGCATGAACGGGTCCGCGTTGTAGTGCTCGCGAACGTAGGCATCCACCAGCTCCACGAACCCCTCCGCCATCTTCCTCCGGTCCCTCTCCGTGTCCTCCATGCGCGGAAGGGTAATCACCCGTTCCAGCTTTGCAACCCTCGCCCCCGGTGGGACAACCCCCCACGAACACCTTGTAGGCCCTGAATCGTGGGCCCCGCCGGGGGCGTTTCATCGTGTCTGCCAAGCGGCTTGACGGGATCGGCAGGCGACTTAGGTTGCCGGGATGAAGCGCGTGACCAGGATCTACGTCGTGGACCGGAAGACGGTGGAGACTGCCGCCCAGGCAGGCATCCACATCGACCCCCATGACCCTCACGCCATCGCGAAGCTGCGCCGCGAGGTCGCTCGGTTCCAGGCGGGGATCGAGAAGGGTCTCACGTGGCGCGCCGACCCCGAGACCCGTGGTGATCCCGACTGCGACCACGGGGACGATCCGAACCTTGGTGCCTGCTGTCGGTGCGGGAAGCTGCTCAATCAGCTCGCGCGCAAGCCGTAGGGTGGGCGCGCAGACCCGCCTGCTACCGTCCCCGGCGTGAGCCATCGCCGTCGTCCCCTGCCACCCGTGGAGCCGCTCCACTGCCCCGGGAGCTGGCTCCCAGAGCCTCACCACCAGCCCGGCGAGCTGGTGGCCTGCGCCATCTGCGGCAAGCCCCTGGTGGTCGTCCCGCCGCCCGAGACCCACGACCCGTGGCCCGGCTCGACGGCGGCGCGGGTGGAGCCGCACGGGTAGTCCGCAGAGCGCGCCAGGAAGGGCAGGGGAGGGCGCTCGGCAGCCGGCGGGGCATCGGGGCGTCTGTGTGCTCCTGCGCGTCCTGGCGGGCCCAGGGATTCGTTCTGGCCCCCATCCCCGGGTCATGTTCGAGGTGTGCCCGGCTCGCCCTCGACCTAGGGATTATCGGTCCCTCCGAAACCGGGTACAAAAGCGGGTACAGTCAGCCGCTAGATGTCACCAGTTCACGTCGGTTCGCGTCGAAGCTGGTCAAAGCATATCGAAGCGTGCTATCAACGGTTTCAGCGCGCTCCGTAGGGATCCTGCGGGGTTACTGAGAGTGCGGGCGGACGAC
>CAWHDZ010000024.1:0-26096 GCA_963828255.1 uncultured delta proteobacterium
GAGCGCCAGCCGTGAGCCGGCGCCAGCAAGCCCGGCTCGCGCTCACGCTGCGCGACGTGGACCGGGCGCTCGGCAAGCGCAACGGGACCGCGGCCCAGCTCGTGACCGCCGGCCACCTCCACACCGTCCCGTTCTTCGACGAGGTGCGCGTCCCCCTGGAGGAGGTCGAGCGGCTCGTCGCATCCGGCATCACCCCCGAGGGCCGGCGTCCGCGGGCGAGGCCGACTCGCAAGACCCGGAACGACACCGCCCCCATCGGCCTGGAGAACCTATGACCACCAAGGAAACCGACCCGTCGAGGTCGAGGCCTCGCGCAACCTGTCGCAAGCGATCGCGCTCTCCGCGATTGACTGCACCGCCGCCGAGAAGGGCGCGCGGGACGGGCTGACCGAGTGGGCCGCGGGCGAGCTGCGCAACGCGGCCAGGTGCCTGCACGGCGCCGCGGAGTCGGCCGCCCAGCTCGCGGACATCCTCATCGGCAAGCGGGTGAAGCGGTGACCCCGGCCTTCGTCGGCGCGAAGCTCATGGCGCTCGTGCTGCTCGACCCGAGGTGTCGGGTCTCCTGGCCGTGGATCCCCGGCTGCGCTCCACGAGGCTCGATCCTCGTCGGCCCCACGGGCGAGCTGCTCATGGTTCGCGAGGACGGCGGGCTCGATCCCGTGGTCGAGGGCGGCCAGCCCCACGCCGGCATCGCAGGCGACCCGGCCGCGATCCCGACGATGGTGGTGCGGCGATGAACGCCTGCGGAGTCGGATAGGCCATGGGGAAGATCCGCTCGCCCGGCCTAATTTCGGACCCCCGGCATGGGGGCGCTCGTGCCGGGGTCTCCGACGCTGCACGGGAAGGTTTCGGCCCAGGTCTGGGGCTCCGTATTCTGGGACGCTGCTACGGGCGGATTGGAGGCCCGCACCGGGACGGCCGCGGCGCTTACCGCATCCGGCGAATCCCCGGGAGCGGTCACCGGGTCGCGGAGCGTGAACGGTGGGCGGCCGGGGGCTCACCGCCGCGAGCAGCTCCGGCGCCTCCGGCCGGCTCTCGGGCTGGCTCGGGCCAGGCGGTCGAGCTGGTGGCCGTCGGTGCCGCTGGGCGGCGCCTGGCTCTCGGGCCGGCGCTGGGCTCGGCAGACGCCCTAGCCGCCTCTGGCTTCCTCGACTCGGCCATCGGCTCGCGCCAGGGATACGGCGCCGCGCCACTCTCCGCCGTGGTCACGTTGGGTGAGGCTACCGGCCAGGCCGCGGTCGCAGGCGAGGACCGAACCGGCGAGGCGACCGAGCTGGCCGCCCTCTGCACGCTCGGCCAGGCGCAAGGGGACGCGACGCCCCCGCCGCGGGCTCGTGGAGTCCATCTGCCTGGACGGCCGCGGTGACTCCCCCGACGGCCCGGTCCGGGCAGGCCGCCCCGCTCAGCGCGACCTGCACGCTCGGGGACGCCACCGGGGACCGCGACGTCTAGGCGGATGCCGTTGCGCTGGTGATGCTGCTGCTACTCGGTGACGGCTGAACGGAGGGCGGGATGGGCGAGACACGGGTGGTGGAGTGGGCGGCCGGCTGGACTCCGGGGGCAATTCCTGACAGCCGTCGAGGCGGCCGGCGGGCTCGCCCGCGGAGCAGTAACGGCCATCGAGTACCAGCATGACTCCGACTGCCCGAAGCTCGGCGGCAAGGCGTGCCGGTGCGATCCGAACGTGGTGGCGACGATCCGGCCGCCGGTGGCGTCATGAACGCCGAGCCGGTTCGCGTCTCCTGGCAACGGACGCCCGACGGCACGCCGCTCGGCAAGGCCCACAGCATCGACGCGGCCGGGCAGCTCCACAGCGCCATGACGACCCGATGGGTCAAAGGCTGCATCGCCGTCGAGACCGAGGTGCGGACGCTCCACGAGCTGCTTGACCAGGCCGTCGATCTCGGCGGGTGCGCGCACCGATTCTCCGGCACGTTCGACCCGGGCGCGAAGGTGAACGGGAAGGTGCTCCGCTCCGGCGGGGAAGCACCGGGCGCAACGGCCGACTTCCTCGATCACCGCGAAGGTCCGGGCGTCCTCTGCATCGACATCGACAAGAAGTACCAGCGCGACCCGTGGCTGACGCACGAGCAAGTCCGCGCCGGCCTGGTGGCGGTCGCGCCGTGGCTGGAAGGCGTCGGCCTTCTCGTCATGGACTCTTCCGGCTCGTGCATCGCCCTCGACGGCCAGGAGGTGCGCGGGCCGGGGGGCGTCCACGCCTATGCGCTCGTGGACTCCGCGCCGATGATCAAGGCGCTCCTCGAGGACGGCCACCGCCGGTCCTACCTCGCCGGCCTCGGGAAGGTCATCGTGAGCGCGGGGGCCGGCTTCCTCGAACGCTCCACGTTCGACCTGGCGCTCCGGCCTCCGACGCAACCCGACTTCGTGGTGCCGCACCTCGGGTCGCCCCGGCTCTCGCGGTCGCGCGCTCCGAGCATCTTCCCGGGCGGTCGCATCCCGGCGACGGTGGAGCTGCTCTCGTCGGCCGAGGTGGCGCGCTACAAGCGGATGGCCGAGGCCGAGAAGTTGCGCCTCGACCCGGAGCGTAAGGCGAAGGTGGAGGAGTGCGCGCTTGCCCGCGGCATGGTCGCGCACGAGCAGCTCGGCGGCCACCTGGCCGATCACGTCGCGGCCGCGCGCCAGGCGTTCGGCACGCAGACCCTACCGCTCGACTTCGCGATCCCGCTCGGCAACGGGAAGCACCTCACCGTCGCCGAGATGCTCGCCGACCCGGCCCGGGTTCCGAAGGGGTGGAGCCTGCCCGATCCGCTCGATCCCGCCTACGGGCCGCACCGGGCGAAGTTCGACGCCGACGCGGGCGTGATCATCTCGCTCGCCCACGGCGCCCGCCGCACCTACCAGCTCGGCGCCCGCCCCGGGCCGACGCCGGATGGATCCGAACCCGAGACCGACGTTGGGGAGGCCCCCGTGATCGACCTGTCCGGCGCCGACGGGGAGAAAACCCGCGCGACACCGAAGCCCGGGGCGGCCGAGATCGTTCTGTCGGTCTCCGAAATCTTCGCCCCCCTCCCGCCGGTGTCCTGGGTGTGCCAGGCGCTCGACATGGCTCCCGGCGCCCCGGTCCTCGTCGCCGGCTACGGCTACTCCGGCAAGACCGTCACCGTGCAGGACTTCGCCCTCGCCACCGCCTCGGGCTCCCTCGCGTGGGGCCGCTTCCCCGTCCGCGAGGGGCGCGTCCTCCACCTCGACTATGAACAGGGGTCCTACCTCACCCGCCTCCGGTACCAGCGGCTCGCCGACGCCCGCGGCCTCGACCCGCGCAGTATCGAGGGGCGCCTCGTGGTCCGCCCCTTCCCGCCCTGGTACCTCGACGCCGAGACGGACGACTTCCTCGCCGGCCTGGTGGACGGGTTCGACCTCGTGATCGTGGACTCCTTCCGGGCGGCCTGCCCCGGCACGGAGGAGAACAGCTCCGATGCCCGCGTCCCCCTCGATCGCCTGACCCGCCTTTCCGAGCGGACCGGCGCGCTCTCCATCGTCCTCCACCATGCCCGGAAGCCCTCCCAGGATCCCCGCAAGCAGGGCGGGGGGGCTCGGATGGCGATCCGGGGCTCCGGCGCCCTCTACGACGCCTGCGGCTCCGTCCTCGTGTTCGCTTCCGAGAAGGGCGAGCCCGTCACCGTCGAGCATGAGAAGGCCCGGATCACCGGGAAGACGCACGACCCGTTCCAGCTCTGGATCGAGGACGTCGCGACCGACGCCGGCCCCGAGGCCGGGCTCCGGGTGTCCGTCCTCGACTCCGGCTCGACCTCCGCCGTGGAGGGGCCGGCCGACCGGCTCGCGGACGCGAAGGCCCGGATCCTCGATTTCGTGCGCGCCGAGGGCGGCACCACCGGCGGGCTCAACGTAATCCACCAGCGCCTAGGGGGGAGGAAGGAAACCGTCTCCGCGGCCCTCGACGAGCTGGTGCGGGCGAAGCTCCTCCGGGAGGGCGGGACGTACCACCGCCGGACCCTTTCCATGACGGGAACCGATTGAGCCTCTCCACCCCCCACCCCCGAGGCACGGGATCGGTTCCCGGGATCGGTTCCCGCCTAAAGGCGGGGAACCGATGCGACCGATACCGGGGCCAGCGATCCCTATCGGTTCCCGGAACCGATCGGGAACCGATGGGAACCGATGGAACCGATCACGCCATGACCACCGCTCCCGCCGCTCCCGCCCGCCAACGCGCCCCCGCCTCCGACCTCCTGGCCCGGTTCCGCGAGCGGGTGCGCCGCCTGCGCCGCGACGCCGCTCCCGAACCGACGGCTCCCCCCGAGCCGGCCTCGCCCGACGAAGAGGACCGAGACCAACCGTGGTGGACCAAGTGACCCGCCCCGAGGAGCCGACCATGACCGCCCGTACCTGTCCCCGCTGCGGCGCCGAGATGCCCGCCGTGCGCGACCTCGCGTTCACCGCCCTGCACGCGCGCCGCGCCCTCGACTCCAGCCGGCTCGCGCTCCCTGGCGGCGACGTGGCGCAGGCCGTCCGCGCCCTCGCCGCGGGGCTGGCCTGCATCGCCAGTCTGTGCCCGCCCGCCATCCCGAAGGAGACCCCGTGACCACCCCACGCCGTTGCGCCCGTTGCGGCGCCGACGTCCTCCCCATCCTCGACCTGGCCATGGTCGCCAAGCGGGCCGACAAGGCGCTCCGGTCCATGCGCCTGGCCGTTCCCGATGACGCGACCAAGGGACTGCGCACGCTCGCCAGCGCCCTCGCCTGCTACTCCCAGACCTGCACGCCACACGACCGGAGGGACGCGGCATGACGCCCCCCGTGTGCAAGCTCGCCCGCGACCTGGCCGTCGGTGACTACCTCATCACCGCCATCGGCACGGCGCCCGTGACCGCCATCGTGCCCGACCGTGGCGGCCTGGCCGTCCACCTCGACATCTTCCACGAGCGGTCTACCCGCCCGGCCTCCGAGACCCGCGTGCTCTGGCTCTACCCAGGCCAACGGATTGCCGTCCGCTCCCGCAACGGAGCCCCGCCCTTGAACGCGGCGCGCGCCCGCGGCCGTGACCAGCCCCCCGCCTTCCTGCGTCGCCGCACGGGGCAGGAACCCGAGGTCACGCCATGAACCGCCCCGCTCGACGCGAGGTGGGACGCGCCCTCGCCTTCACCATCGCCGGCCGCCTCGCCGATGCACGCGACTCCCTCCGACGCTTGCGTGCGTTCGATGACCGGCAACGGTGGATCGCCCGACGCGACGATGACGCGTCGCAACTGCCGCTGCCGATCGAGGGAGGGGGGGCACTAGGCTTGGGTCCCTCCTCGGGGGGGACCAATGCGGGTCCTGACGAGCCCGATAGAGGGCGAGGCAAGGAATTCAATACGTTGCGGTCGGCCGGTCACGGGAGGCGAAATGCTGAGTGAGAGGCAGTTCGCCAAGCTGGTGGGGTCGTCCCTCTCGACCGTGCAGGAGCGGCGGAAGGCCAAGCGGCTCCCGAAGTCCGCGAAGAAGGACGCCAAGGGCCGGTGGCGGATCGACCCCGTGAAGGGCCTGGTCGAGTGGGAGGCGCTCGCGCCGCTCCGGGTAGGCGCCCGAGGTGGCGACGTTCCGGCGCTCACGGCCTGGCGGGAGGCGCGCTCCCGGCGGGAGGCGGCGCTCGCCGGCCTGGCGGAAGACGAGTTGCGCAAGAGCCGGAGCGAGCTGGTGAACGCGGCGGAGATGCAGGACGTGATGGTCGAAGCGTTCACGCGCGCCAAGTCGAAGCTGCTCGGGATCCCGACGCGGATCCGGCACCAATGTCCGCACCTCTCCCTCGCCGACCTGGCGGTACTCGACGGGCTGATCCGCGAGGCGCTCGAAGACCTGGCGGAAGGCCGATGACCGTGGCCCTCCGCCCCTGCATCTTCTGCGGCGCCTCCACCTGGCCGGGCCAGCGCGTGTGCCCCCGGTGCCGTGAGGCGAAGCGGCGCCAGCTCGCCAAGGTGTTCGCCAAGGCCGCGCGGGCGTGGAGGCCGCCGGCCCGGAAGCGGGCGAGGCGGGGCGAGCGGTGAGGCTCGTCGCCCTGTCCCCGCCGCCCGTCGGCTGGCGGCCGTCCGGCTGGCCTCCGGCGAGCCCGGAGCCCCGGTGCGGGTGCGGGGCGCGAGTCGTCGCCAGGTCGTCGAGGTTCACGAGCTGCGCGCGTGGGTGCGTCCACCTGGCCGTGCTCACCGGCGAGCTGGTGAAGGCGAAGGGCAACGGGCACGCGCCTGCTACTTCGCAGACCGCGAAGAGGCAAAACGCCAAGACCGCGAAGAAGGCCCCGAAGAAGGCGAAGCCTGCGCCGCCCGCGCCCACCCCCGAGCAAGAACGCTTCCGGCGCCTACTCGCCCCGGTGCGGCTCATGGAATACGGGTTCGTGCAGGACCAGCGCCGCGGGCGCCCGGCGTCGGCCGGCTCGGTCGCGCTGGCCCTCGTGGCGCTGCATCGCTTCCGGGAGGCGTGCCCCGGCCACGGTGAGGAGATCGCCGCGGCGCTTCCCTGGCTCACGCGCAAGGCCGGCCGGGCGGCATGACCGACGCCGAGGCGCTCCGGGCCTTCGTGGTGGTGGCGGCCGGGCTCGATCCCGACCTTGCCCGCTGGGCCGCGGCCGCGGTCTGGCGTGGCCTCGCTCCCTCCCGCCGGCGCCGGATGCGCAACGACCTCTTGCGCCAGGCGGCCCGGCTCCTCCCGCCGCTCTCCGCTTGGCAGAAAGCTCACGTCCTCGCCGACCTGGCCCGGAAGCCGTGTTCGCCCCCGGGCGTGGGCAGCGCGTCCGCGCTCGTGAGCCTGGCGCTGGCCGTCTACCCGTCCTCCCGCCGTGACCGGAAGCTCGGGGCCGCGCAGGTCTTCCGCGTGCTCGTTTCTCACAAGTCGCCCCGCGAGATGGAAGCGGAAGCGGCTCCAGACTTCGGGCTGATGCTGGACAACCTCAAGAGGGCACACCGATGACCAATCCCATCCGCAGGGCAATCGAAGCCGAGCGTTCCAGGGCATCCGTCCTGAACGCCTTCGGGCAGACTCAACAGGGCAGCCCCGGAGCGGCGCTCCAGGTGGTCCGCGACGAAATGTCCGAAGCTCTCGCCTACCGACTGGGCGGGGGCCTCCCCGAGACCGACGGCGCCATGCGCTTCGTGGGCATGTCCTTCGCCGATCAGGTCTCGGGGCTGCTCGCCCTCCGGGGCGTCTCGTGGAAGGGCCGCACGGAGATGGTCGAGCGCGGCATCACGACCGGCGACGTCGGCGCGCTCCTCGAGGGCGCGGGCAACCGCGCGCTGCGCAAGGCGTACGAGTCCTACGCCGGCGGGCTCCAGGCCGTGACCGGGCGCGCTCCCTCGCGCGACTTCCGCGACGTGAAGCTGATCCAGATCGACGGGGACATCGCGCTCCAAGAGGTGCCGGAAGGCGCCCCGTTCTCCTACGGCTCGCTGCAAGCGTCGGCCGAGACCTACTCGATCTCGACGTTCGGCCGCATCTTCTCGATCTCCCACACCCTGCTTCTCGACGACGATCTCGGCGCGTTCGCGAACCTGGCCGACCGTCTCGGACAGGCGGCGGCGGAATTCGTCTCGGGGAAGCTCGCGGCGCTCTTGGAGGCCAACGGGGGCCTGTCCGACGGGATCGCGCTGTTCCACGCCAGTCACGCCAACCTGGCCGGCGCGGCGCAGCTCTCCGAGGGATCGCTCGGCGATCTGATGAAGCTCATGCGCGCGCAGCTCGGCATCGGGGGCGAGCGGATCTCGGTCGCTCCTCTTCGGCCTGGTGGTCCCTGGCGCGCTGGAGGTGACGGCAAGAAAGATCGTCACTCAGCTCGGCAACCCGGCGCCGCTCGCGGTGGTGGTCGAGCCGCGGCTCACGTCGGCGACGGCGTTCTACCTCACCGCGGCGCCCGACTCCGGGCTCGGTCTCTCCTGCACGTTCCCCGGCGGCGACGAGGCTCCCACCATCGAGCTGGGCCGGCGGTCGGGCTACCGCGGTCTCCAGGGCAAGGTGCGACTCGACTTCGGGTGCGGCGTCGCCAATCACCGCGGCCTCGTGAAGAACCCCGGCCTGGCCTGAGTTGTGGTGCCCGTGTGGCGGGCAAAGGCTCCCGGCCTGGTCTCCGGGATGGCTCTCCGCAAGGTGAGCCAGGCTCGGTGGGGCTCTTTCGGCGCCCACACCTAGCCGCTGACGCGAGCTGCAGGGCTCGCGCCCGCCCACGGGTGCCACGTTGTCTTCACCGGCGCACCCCGCGCGCCAGTTCCATCCCGCCTGGCCTGGCGGTAGTGGGGGAAGGCCCGGAGGCCTCACGCGCGCCCGCCCGCCCGTGGGGCCTTCGTCTTTCTAGCGAGTGCTAGGGCGACCGCTGCCAACTGGCACCACCAGGTCGAGGCCGGCGCCCGTTGGAACGTGCTTCCAACGCGGGCGCGGTGCCCGAAGGCAAAGCCGGCCACCTTAACCGGAGTGAACGCGCCTTAACTGGAGTGAACGGTGCTCACCTCGACACCGACGGCGTGGTGCCAGAAGGCAACGCCCGGTTGGCGTGAGGCCAAGTCGAGGGCGGGAGTAGGCCGGTGGTAGACGTTCGCCGCGTCCGGTGGTAGCCGTCGGAGTGCCTCCGGCGGCCTGGCAGGCGAAGCGCACCGACCCCGAGGGGCTGAGCCCCGGCACGCCCATTTCCTGCGCGACCCTGCACGCCATCATCCCGGCGCGGTGCTGCGTGCTTCGCCAGCTCGTGAGCGAGCGGCAACGGACGATCCAGGAGAGCCGCGGGCAAGGGGGCGAGTTCCCGACCTGCACCGAGCGGTGCGACCAGGGAGTCGCGGTGCGTGGGGCGCTGGCGGAGGGCTTCGCGCCGAAGGGGTGGAAGGGCGAGGGGCCAGGAGGGCGGTTCCTGCCGGCGCGGACCCGGTGGCTTAAGCCGCGGCGGTGACGCCGGAGGCCTCGCGCTGGTGCTGACACCAAGGGCGCGGGTAGGGTAGGGTCCGGTCCTCCTAGCACCTGAAAGGTGCTGGGGCGAGCACCACCACTCACGGCCGGCGTTGACATTCACCCGGAGCGGAAAAGGCCCATACCCCACTTGTACCCCACTTCACGGGAGCCAAGGGGGGCAGGGGGGACACGAATCCCTAACGAAACGCTGCATTTCACAGGCAGAGAACCCCTAGATTCTGGCTCATAATGCTGCGGAACCCGCCAGGAGGCGTCATCGAATGCGTCATCCCTTCAAGGTCCTCGTCGCCTCGTTCGCCCTCGCGGTCGCCGCGCCGGCCATGGCGCAGTACGTCTTCCAGGAGGAGTGGCAGAAGCAGAAGGAGAGGGAGGCGCTGGCGCGGATGCCGGCGCAGCCGGTTCTGCCGTACCCGACCTGGAACAACGTCCTGCGGGTGAACCTGGGCGTGAGCTTCTTCTACTCGGAGTACTACAACTGCTCCTTCTGGGGCGGGTTCTACCCCACCGTCAGCTGCGGCGGGGGCGCCTGGGTGAGCTACATCCCGTTCACGGTGGGTCCGCAGGTGGACATCAACCTGCAGGGGATGCACAACCTCAGCGTCGGGTTCAACGTCTTCCTGGGCAGCGCCACGGGAACCATCTTCACGTCGGGCTTGAGCGCCCAGAGCGTGACGCGGAGCGTGACCATCTGGGAGCCCACCGTCGACTACGTCGCCAAGCTCGGCCTGCCGTCACGGGGCACGGTCGGCCGGTTCCGCGTGGGCGGCGGAATGTACATCGGCCCGAACGCGGAGCTGGGCGCAGCCTTCCGGATCGGCGGCGGCGCCTCGTTCTTCAACGCGAGCCGCCTCGGGCTCGGCCTCGACCTGGTCATCGAGGGCGGCGTCTACCGGGGCTACTGGATGGGCGGCCTGCAGCTGGTGGCTTCGCCCGAGTTCCGTTTCTAGCCTTCCGCGCGGGGTCTTTGGGGTCCTGGGCGCACGCCGGGCGCCCCCGCGGGCGTATGGTGCACCCATGGTGCTCCCGATCCTCGGCGCTGTCCTCGGCCTCTCCCTGGCCTCGTCTCTCGCGCAGGCGCCCGGACCGTCGGCCCCTCCTCCACCGGCGCCGGTGACGACGCCCGTATCGGGGGTGGACCTGACGGCCCTGAAGGTGAACTGGGCCGTCGACGGGACGATCACCGGTGTCACCCTTGCGGTCTGGGTGCTGCCCGAGTTCTTCAAGTCGTCGCTGGTGCCCGACACGGCGCGCTGGATCACCCCGCCCGGCATCGACGTCAGCGTGCGCACGGCCCTCGTCTGGTCCAATCCGACGCCGGCCGCGCTCACCTCGGACGTCCTGGTGGCTGCGATCCCGCTTGGCCTGGGGCTCTGGAGTTTCCTCGAGGCGAATGCCGCGGGAGGCCTCGGCACCGCGGCCGAAGATCTCATGGTGATCACCCAGGCGATGACGGTGGCCGGCGCCCTCACGACGGTGGTGCGGTACACCTCCGTGCGGATGCGCCCCTTTGCCTACTACGGGGAGGGCACCGGGGTGCCCGAGGACCGGCTCTCCTTCTGGTCGGGGCACACCACCACCGCCTTCTCGGCGGCTGCCTCCGCCGGATACGTGGCGCAGGTGCGCGGCTACGGCAGCTGGCCGTGGGTCTACGCCGTCGGCTTCACGGCCGCCTCGGCTGTGTCCTATCTCCGCGTGGCCGGCGACAAGCACTGGATGACCGACGTCCTCGTCGGGGCGGTGGTCGGGACCGGGGTCGGCTTTTTGGTGCCCTGGCTCCACCGCAGCAATCCCGGACTGAGCCTGCGGGTGGTTCCGCTCTCTCAGGGGCTGGCCGTCGCCGGGCGATTCTAGGGAAGCGGTGAGGTGAAGCCCCCTTTCCTTTTTCGTTTCGGTGCGATACCCACGATCTCCGCTCGAGGATGAACCGATCTGGAGGTCGTGATGGCCGGAAAGCCCGCCGCAGAGCCCAGGAAAGCCGCTCCCGGGAAGCCCAGGAAGGCCACCCCCGGGGCCCCCTCGACCGCCGAGCACCCCGTCTACGGCCGCGAGGAGTTGCAGGAGATCCTGGCCGAGCGCGAGTCCTGGACGGCCGGCGAGCTCGCCGAGACCCTGGCCCGGGCCCCGCGGCGGAGGAAGAGCTTCCAGACCGACTCGGGCGTGCCCATCCCCGACATCCTCGACCCGGCCAGCCGCACGCAGGAGGACTTCCGGCGCGACATCGGCTACCCCGGGCGCTACCCCTTCACCCGCGGTCCGCAGTCCACCATGTACCGGGGCCGGCTCTGGACCATGCGCCAGTTCGCCGGCTTCGGTTCACCCGAGGACACCAACTCCCGGTTCAAGTATCTGCTGGCCCACGGCATGACCGGCCTCTCCACCGCCTTCGACATGCCGGCGCTCATGGGCTACGACGCCGACCACCCCCTGTCGCATGGCGAGGTGGGCAAGGAGGGCGTGGCCGTCTCGACGCTGAAGGACTTCGAGATCCTCTTCGACGGGATCCCGCTCGGCGACGTGACCACCTCCATGACCATCAACGCGAGCGCGGTGGTGGCGCTCGCCATGTACGTGGCGGTCGGCGAGAAGCAGGGCGTCCCCCGGGCCCGCCTGGGCGGCACCATCCAGGCCGACATGCTGAAGGAGTACATCGCGCAGAAGGAGTGGATCGTCCCTCCACGCCCCGCGGTGAAGATGGTGGTGGACATGATCGAGTTCTGCGCCAAGGAGATGCCGCGCTGGAACCCGGTCTCCATCAGCGGCTACCACATCCGCGAGGCCGGGGCGACGGCCATCCAGGAGATGGCCTTCACGCTCGCCGACGGCTTCGAGTACGTCCAGGAGTGCGTCGATCGCGGCATGGACGTGGACTCCTTCGCCCAGCGCCTCTCCTTCTTCTGGGACGTCCACAACGACTTCTTCGAGGAGATCGCCAAGTTCCGCGCCTCACGGCGCATCTGGGCCCGCACGCTGAAGGAGCGGTTCGGCGCCAAGAGGCGCGAGTCCTTGCTCCTGCGCACCCACGCCCAGACCGCCGGCGTCTCGCTCACCGCCCAGCAACCCTACAACAACGTCGTCCGCACCACCCTCCAGGCCCTGGCCGGCGTGCTGGGCGGCACCCAGTCGCTCCACACCAACTCGCTCGACGAGACCTACGCGCTCCCCACCGAGGACGCGGTCCGCATCGCGCTGCGCACCCAGCAGATCATCGGTTTCGAGTCGGGCGTGGACCGGGTCGCCGACCCGCTGGCCGGCAGCTACTACGTCGAGTACCTCACCGACGAGATGGAGAAGCGGGCCCTCGACTACATCCGGCGCATCGACGAGATGGGCGGGATGCTCCGCGCCGTGGAGGAGGGGTTCCCGCAGAGGGAACTCGCCGAGAGCGCCTACCGCTGGCAGCGGGAGGTGGAGAGCGGCGAGCGGGTCGTGGTGGGGGTGAACGAGTTCCGCACCGCCGGGGACGAGCCCATCCCGCTGCTCCGCATCGACGAGAGCGTGGCCCGCGCCCAGACCGCGCGCCTGCAGGCCATCCGCAGCGAGCGGAGCGCCGACCGGGTCGCCGAGACGCTCTCGGGCGTGGAGCGGGCCTGCCGCGACGGGTCCAACGTGATGCCCCCGATCATCGAGGCCGTGAAGGCCTACGCGACGCTCGGCGAGGTCTGCGACGTCTTCCGGAAGGTCTGGGGGCAGTACCGCGAGGACGGTCACTTCTAGTGAGGGGACCGGGGCGCCGTTGAGCCGCCACTGGACCGACGACTACTACGGCGACCTCTACTACGAGTCGGTGGCGGACCTCCTCACGGCCCGCATGTCCGGGTTCGAGGCGGGGGTCCTCCGGCGCCTGCTCGCGCTCGGCCCCCGGGACCGGGTCCTCGACCTCGCCTGCGGCCACGGCCGCCACGCCCGGGCGCTCTCGCCCGAGGTGGGGCTGCTCGTGGGCATGGACCGCAACCCGGATTATCTGGCGCGGGCCCGCCACTCGGGGGCGGCGCTGGTCCAGGGCGACCTGCGCGCGCTTCCCTTCCGGCCGGGAAGCCTCGACGCGCTCTACTCCTGGTATTCGTCCCTCTTCATGTACGAGGACGAGGAGAACGCCCGCTGCCTGGCCGCTGCGGTGGCGCTGCTCCGCCCGGGGGGCCGGATCGTGGTGCACCACGACAATCCTTCACGGCTCCGGCGCCAGCCGGAGCAGGCCGTCGAATGGGAAAGGCCTGGAGGGGGCAGGGTCGAGGAGCGCTCGGTGTACGATCCCGCCACCGGACGCGATTCCTGCACGCGCCGCGTCATCCGGGCCGACGGCTCGGTGCTGGCGGGAGTGGCCCATTTGCGGTACTACACACCGGAGGAGTGGGAAGGACTCGCCGGTCGATGCGGCCTCGATCTCCTCGGCATCACCAGCACCTGGCAGGCGGACCGACCGGCGGAACGCCTCGACGACGACGCTCCGGATCTCATCGCCATCGGGAGAAGGTCAGCATGAGCCAGAAGAACGAGCGAACCCTCCGCATCCTGGTCGCCAAGCCGGGCCTGGACGGCCACGACCGTGGCGCGAAGATCGTCGCGCGCGCCCTTCGGGACGCGGGCTTCGAGGTCATCTACACGGGTCTCCACCAGACCCCGGACATGATCGCCGCGGCCGCCGTCCAGGAGGACGTGGACGGGGTGGGGCTCTCCATCATGTCGGGAGCGCACCTGACGCTCTTCCCGGCGGTGGTGGACGCCCTGAAGCAGCGGGGGTGCAGCGACGTGACGGTCTTCGGCGGGGGGATCATCCCGCAGGACGACATCCCGAAGCTCCGGGAGTCCGGCGTCTCGCAGGTCTTCCTGCCCGGGACCACCACGCAGTCCATCGTCGACTGGATCCGCGGCAACGTGAAGCCGCGCGCCGAGGTCGCCTAGCACCTCGTGCCGGGGCACATGGCGACACGCATCACCGTCTACGAGGTCGGTCCGCGAGACGGGCTCCAGAACGAGGCGCGCGTCGTTCCCACCGACGGCAAGCTCGCGCTCGTCGCCGCCCTGGTGGACTCCGGCCTCACCCGGATCGAGGCCACGAGCTTCGTCTCCCCGAGGTGGATCCCGGCCCTGGCCGACTCGGAGGAACTGGTCGAGCGGCTCCCGGCCCGGCCCGGCGTGCAGTACGTCGCGCTCGTCCCCAACGGCAAGGGGCTCGAGCGGCTGCTCGCGGCGCGCGGCAAGGCCCGCCCGGCGGCGCACGTCGACGCCGCAGTCTTCCTCTCCGCGTCGGAGACCCACAACCGGAAGAACGTGAACAAGGGCATCGAGGAGACCCTCCAGGCGTTCGACGAGGTGGTGGGGCCGGCGCTCGCCGCGGGGCTGCGCGTCCGCGGCTATGTCTCCACCGCCTGGGGCTGCCCCTACGAGGGACGGGTGGACCCGCACCGGGTCGCGGAGATCGCGGAACGGCTGCTGTCGATGGGCTGCTTTCAGGTGTCGCTCGGCGACACCATCGGCGTGGGCACGCCAAACCAGACCCGCGACATCGTGGGGCTCCTGTCCTCACGGGCTCGCCCCGGCTCCATCGCCCTCCACCTGCACGACACGCGGGGCACCGCGCTCGCCAACGTGCTCGCCGGCCTCGATGCCGGCATCACCACCTTCGACGCCTCGGTGGGCGGGCTGGGCGGCTGCCCCTACGCGCCGGGGGCCTCGGGCAACCTCGCCACCGAGGACCTGGTCTACATGCTCCAGGGAATGGGGCACGAGACCGGCGTCGACCTCGGGAAGCTGGTGTCGGCCGGCGCGCTCGCCCAGGAACTGGTGGGGCGCAAGCTGCCCGGCAAGACCCTGCAGGCGGAGCTCTCCACCCGGGCGCGCGCCGCGGAGGGCAGGGCATGAGCGGTCGCGCGTGGGCGGTGGAGCGGCTGGATGGAGTCGAGATCTGGACCATCGACGGGGAGGCGCGCCGCAACGCCCTGTCGCGGGCCATGATCCGCGAGCTGCTCGAGAACCTGTCCCGCGTCCGCGACGACCGGGCCGTGCGCTGCGTCGTGCTGACCGGCACGGGGGACAGGGCCTTCTGCGCCGGCGCCGACCTGAAGGAGCGGGCCGGCATGTCCGCCGACGAGGTGCACCATTTCCACCGCTCGCTGCGCGACGCCTTCCGGGGGATCGAATCGGCGCCGCAGGCCTTCCTGGCGGCGATGAACGGCGTGGCGCTGGGCGGAGGGCTCGAGCTCGCGCTCGCCTGCGACCTGCGGATCGCGGTGGACGGCGCCGAGATGGGGCTCCCCGAGGTCGGGCTGGGCATCATCCCGGGGGGCGGCGGCACCGTGCGGCTCCCGCGGGCCATCGGCGTGGCCCGGGCCAAGGAGCTCATCCTCACCGGGCGGCGCGTCGGCGGGGCCGAGGCCCTCGCCATGGGTCTCGTCTCCCGGGTCGCACCGGCAGGCAAGCTCCGGGACGTGGCGCTGGAGCTGGCCGGCCTCGTGGCCCGCAACGCACCGGTCTCGATCCGCCAGGCCAAGCGCGCCATCGACGGCGGGCTCCACCTCGACCTCGACCTCGCGCTGGACCACGAGAACGCGATGTACCAGGACTGCCTCACGACCAGGGACCGGGTGGAGGCGCTGCGCGCCTTCGCCGAGAAGCGCAAGCCGGTCTTCACCGGAGAATGACGGAGAGCAAATGGCCAGCGACGGGACGCCGATGACGCCCGAAGTGCGCATCGAGCGGGAGCTCGCCCGGGTGCGCAAGGGCGGCGCCGAGAAGTACCACCAGAAGAACGCAGAGGCCGGGAAGCTCTTCGCACGGGAGCGGCTGCGGCTGCTGCTCGACGAGGGCTCCTTCATGGAGGACGGCGCGCTGGCCAACGCCCAGGATCCGGAGCTCCCCGCCGACGGCGTGGTGACCGGCCTGGGCACCATCGACGGGCGCCCGGTGGCGGTGATGGCCAACGACTCCACCGTCAAGGCCGGCAGCTGGGGCTTCCGGACGGTGGAGAAGATCATCCGCATCCAGGAGGTGGCCGCCCGCGAGCGGGTGCCGCTCTTCTACCTGGTGGACTCGGCCGGGGCGCGCATCACCGACCAGATCGAGATGTTCCCGGGGCGGCGCGGCGCCGGGCGCATCTTCCACAACGAGGTCCACCTCTCCGGCGTGGTCCCGCAGATCTGCCTGCTCTTCGGACCTTCGGCGGCCGGGGGGGCCTACATCCCGGCCTTCTGCGACGTCGTCTTCATGGTGAACGGCAACGCCTCCATGTACCTGGGCTCGCCGCGCATGGCCGAGATGGTCATCGGCGAGAAGGTGTCGCTCGAGGAGATGGGCGGGGCCCGCATGCACTGCTCGGTCTCGGGCTGCGGCGACGTCCTCTGCCAGACCGAGGAGGAGGCCATCCGGGAGGCCCGCCGCTACTTCACCTTCTTCCCGCGCAGCTTCCGGGAACTGCCGCCCATCACGCCTCCGCGCCCGCCGCGGGTGGACCCGGCCAGGATCCCCGACATCGTCCCCAGCGACCAGAACCGGGCCTTCGACATCCTGCAGCTCGTGGACGCGCTGGTGGACGAGGGCTCCTTCTTCGAGGTGAAGAAGCTCTTCGCCGGCGAGCTCGTCACCGGCCTGGCCCGCATCGAGGGGCGTCCGGTGGGCATCGTCGCCAACCAGCCCAAGGTGAAGGGCGGGGTCCTCTTCGTGGACTCCGCCGACAAGGCCACCCGCTTCATCTGGCTCTGCGACGCCTTCAACATCCCGCTCCTCTACCTCTCCGACGTTCCCGGCTTCATGATCGGCACCAAGGTCGAGCGGGCCGGCATCATCCGCTCCGGGGCCAAGATGATCAGCGCGGTCTCCGAGGCCACCGTGCCGCGGGTCTGCGTGGTGGTGCGCAAGGCCTACGGCGCCGGGCTCTACGCCATGGACGGCCCGGGCTTCGCCCCCTCGGCGACCCTGGCGCTTCCCCAGGCGATGATCGCGGTGATGGGGCCGGAGGCCGCGGTGAACGCGGTCTACTTCAACAAGATCCAGGAGAAGCCCGAGGCGGAGCGCCCGGCCTTCGTGCAGGCCCTGCGCGACGAGTACAGGCGGGACATCGACATCGAGAAGCTGGCCAGCGAGCTCATCATCGACGCGGTGATCCCCGGCGCCGAGCTGCGCCACGAGCTGGCCCGCCGCTTCCACTACCACTCCCTCGGCTACGAGCCGCCTGCGACCCGCAAGCGCGCCGTCCTCCCCGTCTGACCGGAGCATCCATGGACTTCGAGCTCGACGACGCACACCTCCAGATCCAGCGGATGGTCCGCGACTTCTGCGAAGAGGAGGTGAAGCCGCGCGCCCGCGGGTGGGACGAGACCGGTGAGTTCCCCTTCGCGACGGTGAAGAAGCTCGGCGAGCTCGGCCTCATGGGGGTCACCGTCCCCGAGGAGCTCGGCGGCGCCGGGCTCGACATGATGGCGCTGGCCGTGGTGATCGAGGAGATCGCCCGCCACGACGGGTCGCTGGCGCTCACGGTGGCGAGCCACAACGGCCTGGGCTCCAGCCAGATCCGCTACTTTGGAAGCGACGAGCAGAAGCAGCGCTGGATCCCGCCGCTGGCCCGCGGGGAGAAGCTCGCGGCCTGGGGGCTCACCGAGCCCGGCTCCGGCTCCGACGCCGCCGGGCTCCTGACCACGGCGGTCCGCCGCGGCGACCACTGGGTGCTGAACGGCGCCAAGATGTTCATCACCCAGGGATCGGTGGGCGACACCTTCGTCGTCCTGGCCCGGACCTCGCCGGAGAAGGCGCAGAAGGGGATCACCGCCTTCGTGCTCGAGAAGGGGATGAAGGGCTTCAGCCAGCGCGCCATCCACGGCAAGCTGGGCATGCGCAGCTCCGACACGGCCGAGCTCCACATGGAGGACGTCGAGGTTCCCGACGGGAACCGCGTCGGCGCCGTGGACCACGGCTTCCTCGACACCCTCTCCATCCTCGACCGGGGGCGCATCACCATCGGCGCGCTGGCCGTCGGCCTGGGGCGCGGGGCGCTGGAGGAGGCCCGGGCATACGCCAAGGAGCGCAAGGCCTTCGGCAAGCCCATCGCAGAGTTCCAGGCCATCGCCTTCGCGCTGGCCGACATGGCCACCGAGGTGGACGCGGCCCGGCTGCTGGTGCTGCGCTCGGCGGCGCTCTGCGACGCGAAGAAGCCGTTTGGACGCGAGGCCTCCATGGGCAAGCTCTTCTCCAGCGAGGCGGCCATGCGCGCCACCACCAAGGCCATCCAGATCCTGGGCGGCTACGGCTACACGCGCGACTTCCCCGTGGAGCGCTACTTCCGGGACGCCAAGCTCTGCGAGATCGGGGAGGGGACGAGCGAGATCCAGCGGCTCGTCATCGCCCGGTCCATCCTGAAGGACGCGTGAGCGAAAGGGCTCCCAGCACCGTGGAACGCGTGCGGTCCGGCGAGGTCCGGGCCGCCGCGCGCCTGATGCGCAACCTCGACGACGGGATCCCCGGCGCCCGGGCCATCCTGCGGGAGCTCTTCCTCAAGCCCGGACACGCCATCGTGCAGGGGATCACCGGGCCGCCCGGGGCGGGGAAGTCCTCCCTCACCGACCGGCTCGTCGCCTACCACCGCAAGGCCGGGCGCACGGTGGGGGTGGTGGCCGTGGACCCCACCAGCCCTTTCACTGGCGGTGCAATCCTGGGCGACCGGGTGCGCATGCAGGACCACGCCCTCGACCCGGGTGTCTTCATCCGCTCGCTGGCCACCCGCGGCCACCTCGGCGGACTCTCGCGCGCCACCTCCGACGTGGTCACCGTGCTCGACGCCATGGGCAAGGACGTCATCCTGGTGGAGACGGTGGGCGTGGGGCAGGACGAGGTCGAGATCGCCGAGCTGGCCCACAGCGTGGTGGTGGTCTCCATCCCGGGCATGGGGGACGAGGTCCAGGCCATCAAGGCCGGCGTCCTGGAGATCGCCGACGTCTTCGCCGTCAACAAGGCCGACCGCGAGGGGGCCGACCGCACGGTCAAGGACCTCCAGATGATGCTCGACCTCCGGCGGAGCACCGCCACCCGGGGGGGGCTGGACCACGACTCGGTCCACCGCATGACCCGGACCGGCGCCGAGGACCCGCACGATGCCGGATGGTGGGAGCCGCCCATCGTGAAGACCGTCGCAACCCGCGACCAGGGAATCGCCGAGCTGGCCGAGGCGATCGAGAGCCACCGCGTCCACCTCGACCGGTCGGGGGAGCGGCAGCTCCGCGAGGTGTCCCGGGCCCGGGCCACCTTCCTCACCATCCTGCGGGACCGGCTCATGCAGGGAGCCCTCTCGCGCCTGGCCGAGGAGGTCGGGCACCTCGACCAGCTTGCCGCCCGCATCGCCTCCCGCAGCGCCGACCCGTACGAGCTGGCCGACGACCTGGCCAGGAGGCTCTAGTGCCCCCTGAACTCTCCGTGGAGGACCGGGAACGGGTGGCGCGGCTCGCCGAGCGGGTGCGCGCGCCGCTGGCCGACCGGGCCACCGCGCTCGTGGCCGTCACCCACAAGTCGTGGGTGAACGAGCACCGGGGCGAGGGCGCCGAGGACAACGAACGGCTCGAGTTCCTGGGCGACGCGGTCATCGACCTGCTCGTCTCCGAGTACCTCATGTCCCACTTCCCGCAGGCCCGCGAGGGGGACCTCTCGAAGCTCCGGGCCGCGGTGGTGGACGAGCCCGGGCTCGCAGCCATGGGGCGCGCGCTGCAGCTCGGGGAGCTGCTCCGGCTCGGCCGGGGCGAGGAACTCACCGGGGGGCGCGAGAAGGCCTCTGTGGTCGCCGACGCGATGGAGGCGGTGATCGCGGCGGTCTTCCTCGACGGCGGGCTCGCCGCGGTCCATCGGCTCATCGACCCGTTCCTCGAGGAGGTCTACGCCCGGGCGGCCAGCGGCGCGCTCGACCGCGACTTCAAGACCCAGCTCCAGGAGCAGGCCCAGGCCCGCTTCCGGTCATCCCCGCGCTACCGCATCGTCGCCGAGGTCGGTCCGGACCACTCCAAGACCTTCGAGATCGAGGTGGAGCTCCGTGGCGAGGTGCTCGGCCGGGGGTCGGGACGCTCCAAGAAGGATGCCGAGCAGGGTGCGGCCCGGGTGGCGGTCGAGGCGCTCGCCGCGAGGCCGCTGGACACGGAGGTCGCCGCGCCCGCACCGGCGGTCGAGCCGGTTCCCGCGCCAGTTCCCGAGCCGGTTCCCGAGCCGGTTCCCGAGCCGGCGGCGGCCGTCGAGGCGGCGCCCGCGCCGAGGAGCAGGGCGCGCAAGACCTCGAAGGCCGCGAAGGCCAAGCCCGGCCGCCATTCCGCGGCCGGACCGACCCGGAAGGCCAAGGCCGGCCGATCGAGGAAGATTGCGGCCGGGCCGCCGGCTGACTAGCATCCCCCGCATGACCAAGCTCGCCCTTGCCGCCGCGCTGGCGCTGGCCGCCGCGCCCGCCGCCGCAGAAGACGTGTACGCAACCTTCGACACCTCCATGGGAAAGATCGGCGTGAAGCTGCTACCCGGGGAGGCCCCCAAGGCCGTGAGGAACTTCGTGGAGCTCGTCGAGGGGAAGAAGGAGTGGACCGACCCCAAGACCGGCCAGAAGGTGAAGACCCCCCTCTACGACGGCACCCTGTTTCACCGGGTCATCCCCGGCTTCATGATCCAGGGCGGTGACCCGCTCACCCAGGGCGCCCAGGTCGGTACGACCTCCACGTCCCAGGGGCGCCCGTTCGGCACCGGGAGCCCGGGCTACAAGTTCGAGGACGAGCTGCCGAAGCCCCCCGCCAAGACCTTCGAGAAGCCCTGCGTCCTCGCCATGGCCAACTCCGGCGCGGACACCAACGGCTCGCAGTTCTTCATCACCGAGGGGTACGGCGGCACGGTCTCCCAGCTCGAGCCGCGCGCCTGCCCGGATGCGAAGGGCGGGGTCTGCGGCTACACCCGCTTCGGCCAGGGCATCTGCGGGTGCGAGCTCGTCGGGCAGATCGCCCGCGCGGGGAACTCCAAGGTCAAGATCAACAAGGTCGTCATCTCCAAGACCCCCCCCTCGTGCAAGTAGGAGCAACCACCATGGCCGAGCCCATCCACGCCACCTTCCAGACCTCCGCCGGCGACATCGTCGTCAAGCTCCTTCCCGAGAAGGCCCCCAAGACGGTGGAGAACTTCCTCGGCCTGGCCGAGGGCACCCGTGAGTGGACCGATCCCCGCAGCGGCCAGAAGGTGAAGACCCCGCTCTACGACGGCACCGTCTTCCACCGGGTCATCCCCGACTTCATGATCCAGGGGGGGGATCCGCTCGGCACCGGCACCGGGGGGCCCGGCTACAAGTTCGGCGACGAGATCGGTCCCGACAACAAGTTCGACCGGGCCGGGCTGCTGGCCATGGCGAACGCCGGCCCCAACACCAACGGCTCGCAGTTCTTCATCACCGAGGTTCCCACCCCGCACCTGAACCGGGGGCACACCATCTTCGGCGAGGTCGTCAAGGGAGGGGATCTCATCCCCAAGATCGCCCGCATGGGAAACGCCAAGGTCAAGCTCGTGAAGATCGTCGTGACCCGCGGCCCGGTGGGCTAGTGGACGACAAGGGGCCGTTCCGCGCCGGCTTCGTCGCCATCCTCGGACGCCCCAACGTCGGGAAGTCGACGCTCCTCAACCAGCTGCTGGGGGAGCACGTGGCCATCGTCACGGCGCGTCCCCAGACCACCCGCACCCGCATCCTCGGCGTGGTGAACGGGGAGGGCTACCAGCTGGCGCTCTTCGACACCCCGGGCATCCACAAGGCCAAGGGGCCGCTCAACAAGCGCATGGTGGAGACCGCGCTCTCGACGCTCTCCGAGGTGGACGTGGCGCTGGTCCTGGTGGAGGCCGCTGCCGGGGCGGGCGGCAAGGTCGAGGTGGGCGAGACCATGCAGTGGATCGCCGCGGAGCTGAGGCGCAGGCGCAAGCCGGCCGTGCTCGGCGTGAACAAGATGGACCGGGTGCCGCGGGAGACCCTGCTCCCGGTCATCGAGGCCTACCGTTCCCTCTACGACTGGGCGGAGGTGGTCCCCTTCTCGGCGCTCACCGGCGAGAACGTGGACCGGCTCGGGCCCGCGCTGGCCCGCCACCTGCCGGCCTCCGACGCGCCCCTCTTCCCGCCCGACGTCCTGACCGACCAGGCCGAGCGCGCCATCGTGGCCGAGTACGTCCGCGAGCAGGTGATGCAGCAGACCCGCGACGAGCTCCCCTACGCAGCCGCCGTCGAGGTCGAGGAGTTCGACGAGTCGGAGCGGCGGGACGACGGGGGGCTCATCCGCATCGGCGCGGTGGTATGGGTGGAGCGCGAGTCGCAGAAGGCCATCGTCATCGGCAAGGGAGGCTCGATGCTGAAGCGCGTCGGGACCCGTGCGCGAGAGAGGATGGAGCGGCTGCTCGGCGCCAAGGTCTTCCTTCGTCTCACGGTGAAGGTCGAGGAACGCTGGTCGGAGCGGCTCGAGGCGCTGCGCCGCCTGGGGATCGCGCCGTGACCGCGCTTCGGCCGCTCATCGCCTTCGTGGGGCGTCCCAACGTGGGGAAGTCCACGCTCTTCAACCGGATCGTGGGGAGGCGCGCCTCCATCGTGCAGGACGAGCCCGGCGTCACCCGGGACCGGAACTACGGCGACTTCACCTGGGAGCACCGGCTCCTCTCCGGCGTGGACACGGGCGGCTTCGATCCCGTCTCCCCCGCCCGCAAGGACGAGTCGCCCGACCGGACGCTCATGCGCAGCGTGCAGGAGCAGGCCCGGCTCGCCGTGGACGAGGCCTCCGCGGTGGTGCTGGTGGTGGACGGGCGCGAGGGTCCCACCGCGGTGGACCGCGCCATCGCCGACCTGCTTCGCCCCTCCCGGAAGCTGCTCTTCGTCGCCGTGAACAAGATGGACACCGCCGGCACCGAGGGGGAGTCGCCGCTGGCCGAGTTCTACGAGCTGGGCTTCGGGGAGATCCACCCGGTATCGGCGGAGCACGGCCGCGGCGTCGGCGAGCTGATGGACGCGATCCTGGCCGGGCTGGCCGCCAGCGGAACGCCGGCGCCGGAGGCGCATGAGGACGACGAGGAGGCCGGGGAGGGCGAGGACGGGGAGGAGGAGCAGGCTCCCCCCGAGGAGGAGCCCCGGGAGATCCGGCTGGCCATCGTGGGGCGCCCCAACGTGGGCAAGAGCACGCTGGTGAACGCCATCCTGCGGGAGGATCGCTTCGTGGTCTCGGAGGTCGCCGGGACCACCCGCGACAGCATCGACGCGACGCTCGAGCACGAGGGGCAGCGCTTCGTCATCACCGACACCGCCGGGATCCGGCGCAAGCGCTCCATCGCCCAGCAGGTCGAGCGCTATTCGGTCATCCGGGCCATGCGCTCCATGGACGACGCCGACGTGGTGGCGCTGATCCTCGACGCCCAGGAGGCCGGCGCGGACCAGGACGCGCGCCTGGCCGGGATGGTGATCGAGAAGGGGCGGGCGCTCGTCATCGTGGTGAACAAGTGGGACATCGCCCAGGGCGCCGGCGCCACCCAGCGCTGGTACAAGGAGGAACTGGCCAAGCGGCTTCCCTTCGTCTCCTGGGCGCCCGTCCTCTTCGTGTCGGCGGCGGAGGGGAAGGGCGTGACGGCGCTCCTCCGGGAGGCCACCAGGCTGGCCAAGCAGTTCCGCACCCGTCTCCCCACCCCCAAGCTGAACGAGCTCCTCGAGACGATCCAGGAGGCCCACCCGGCGCCCCTCTCCCACGGACACCCGGTCAAGCTCTTCTACGTCAGCATGGTCACGACGGCGCCGCCCACCCTGGTGATGCAGGCGAGCCGCCCGGAGACCATCCCGGACCACTACAAGCGCTTCGTGGAGAACCGCTTCCGCGAGGCGTTCGGCCTGCGGGTTCCCCTGCGGTTCGTCTACCGGGAACGGTCCCGGCGCGACCGTCCACGAAGGTCGAAACCCGGCCGCCGCGGCTCTTGACGCCCATCGCCCCCCCGCCTAGATTGTGCCGACTTTTCGCAGGATTGACGAAAGAGGGCCATGTCGAAACACGACCATGAGCTGACCCGCAAGGACATGAAGGCCCCGGACGCCTTCCAGAGCGCCGCCGGGAAGGCGGCCGCCTGGATCACCGGGAAGCAGAAGGGCATCGTGGCCGGAGTCCTCGGCGCGCTGGCCGTCGTGGCCATCGTCCTCGGAGTGATGGGCTGGATGGACTCCCGGAAGAGCACCGCAGGGGCGCTCCTCTACCGCACCCTCGACGACGCCGACGGGCAGATCTCCAGCGTCCCGCTCCCCGGCGTGAGCGTGCCCATCTTCGCGAGCGCCGAGGCGCAGTACCGGGCCGTCCTGGGCCGGGCCGACGAGCTGCGCAAGACCTACCCGTCCACCGAGGCGGCCCACACCGCCGCCCTGGCCGCCGCGGCGGCGAACCTCCGCCTGGCCGCCTGGGACGCCGCCATCGCCGACTACGAGGCCTACCTGGCCAAGGCGCAGCCCAAGGACTCGCTCTCCTTCCTCGCCGTCGAGGGCATCGGCCGCGCCAAGGAGTCGAAGGGCGACCTGGCCGGCGCGCTGGCCGCCTTCGAGAAGCTCCAGCAGACCCCGGCGCGGGCCGACCGCGCCGCGCTGGAGCGAGCCCGGCTGCTCACCAAGAGCGGCAAGCCCGACGAGGCCAGGAAGCTCCTCCAGGCCTTCCCGCAGGATTTCAAGGAATCGCAGCTCCGGCCCGAGGCAGACGCGCAGCTGGCCGCCCTGGGCGGGACCCGCTAGCACATGCACGCCATCACCGCCGCAGCGATCATCGCGCTGGCGGTGGCGGCGCCGCCGCCGCCGCCGATCCCCACCGACGGCCTCTTCTCGGTGGCCTGGCGCAAGACCCTCGTCCAGCCCTTCCTCCTCGAGTACAAGCCCTACGAGCCGGCCGGCCCCGGTGTCGATCCCCTGACCGGGATGGTCGTGGTCGCCACCCGTGACGGTTTCGTCCAGGCCTACTCCTCCGAGGGCAAGGAGCTCTGGTACGCGCGGCTCGTCGGTCCGTTCCTCGGGACGCCGACGGTGGGCGACGGGCTCGCCATCATCGCCGGCCTCGACGGGAGGGTCTTCGCCTTCGACGCCGCCCGCGGAGAGTTCCGCTGGATGTATCGCGGCCGGGAGGAGTTCGGAAGCCAGCCGGTGGTCTCGGGAGACCTCGTCTACTTCGCCACGCTGGAGGGCACCGTCCTCGCCCTCGACGCCCAGACCGGCGCCTGGATGTGGCATTTCCGGCGGGAGCCGTCGGGCAAGTTCATCATCCTGGGCGTGGGGCGTCCCTCCGTCGTGGACGGGGTGCTCTACCAGGGGTTCGCCGACGGAACGGTGGTGGCCCTCGACGCCAGGACGGGCGCCGTGAAGTGGGACCGGACGGTCGGACGCGGAGCCTTCCCGGACATCGTCGCCACGGTGCAGGTGTCGAAGGACCGGGTCTTCGTCGTCAGCTACGGCGGCCAGGTGGCGGCGCTCGACCGAAAGAACGGCACGCCGATCTGGGAGTCGCGGGCGCCGGACGCCTACAGGGCCCTGCTCGACGGTGATCTCCTGGTGGTGATCACCCCCCGCGACGTCATCGGCTTCGACGCCCGGACGGGCAGCCAGCGCTGGACCATCGCCCACGAGGGAGCGCCCATGGCCGACCCGGCCATCACGAGGGGGCTCATCATCGCCCCCGTCGGATATGGGCTCCTGCTCCTCGACCGCAAGACCGGCCGCAAGGTGCGCTTCATCACCCGCGGTTCCGGGGCGACCGGAACCCCGGCCATCCTGGGGAAGCGGGTCTATCTGCTCTCCAACGCCGGCGAGCTCGTCGCCGCCGACCTGAAGTAGGGCGCGGTGAAGCGGGTCCGGGTGGTCGCGGCGGTGGTCCGGCGGAACGGCTGCATCCTCGTCACGCGCCGCCATGGCCACGCCGAGCGCGGCGGGCAGTGGGAGTTCCCCGGGGGCAAGGTCGAGCCCGGCGAGGGTGAGCCCGAGGCCCTGGTGCGCGAGATCCGGGAGGAGCTCGACTGCGCGGTCTCGGTGGGGGAGCTGCTCGCGCGCACGACCCACCGCTACCCGGACCTGGAGGTCGAGCTGGCGTTCTTCGCCTGCGCGCTGGTTCCCGGGAGCGAGCCGCGTCTCGTGGGCGCCGCCGCCATGGAATGGGCCGAGCCCGGCCGCCTCGCCACCTACGACTTCTGCGAGGCCGACCGGCCCGTGCTCCCCGTGCTCCTGGGCGC
>CAWHDZ010000025.1:0-144626 GCA_963828255.1 uncultured delta proteobacterium
GCGCAGGGAGATCCCTGGCGGGGATAAATACCCCGCACTGGGCCTCGTCGATCATCGACGGAAAGCCATGCGTAGGAGGCGATGATCGGCTTGCAGGCGGTCATGTCGTCGATCACCTTGTTGAGCGACTGCCCGAACCGCCACACCCGGGAGGGCTCCACGCTCAGGTACAGGACGGAGCACCTCTCCAGCACCCGCTGGACCTGCTCCTTGGGAACCCGGGGCGCGAAGGTGATGTTCGGGAGGTCGGCGGTCTGCGCCTTGAACGTCTCGAGGAGGTCCCCGCTCCCCCAGGATCACGAAGTGGAAGCGGGGGTCGTCCCGCATCTCCCGGGCGCAGTCCATGAGCGTTTCCAGGGCGTTGGTCTGCCCGATGCTCCCGCCGTACCCGACGATGAACTTCCCCTCGGGGAGGTACTTCTCCTGGTACCCCTCCGGGAGAGGCTGCGGGTGGTCGTACAGCGCCGGGTCGTAGCCCATCGGAACGCACTGACAGTTCAGCACCTGGCCGGTCACCTCGGTCACGTGCTCGGTCAGGTTGGGCATGGTCCCGACGATGACGTCGGAGCGCCGGTAGCCGAGCCGCTCCACCCAGCCGAGCAGCTTCACGAAGGGGTTGCGGGGGCTGAAGCCCCCCTCCTCCGTCATCGTGAGGGGCCGAGGATGTCCCGGATCTCGAAGACCAGCCTGCACCCGTACCGCGCCTTCAGCCGGATTCCGTTCAGGATGGTGAGCAGCGAGAGCGACGAGACGATGACCACGTCCGGCCTTGGCAGCCTGTCGTGGGGCAGGAACCCAGAGCTTGGCCTCGAAGTCGAGCCAGCTCAGAATCCGCCTGGCCGAGGCGGTGCGTGCGTACTTCGCCGTCCGGATCCACCAGGTCTCGATCCCCCTCGATCTCCTCCCGCGTGTAGGTGGACCGGAACTCCGGGAACCTGCCCAGGTGGTTGGAGTCGGAGGAGACCACCACGGCCCGGTGGCCCATGGCCTGGAACTCGCGGGCCAGGTAGAACTGCCGGGACGCCCAGCCGTACTTGAGGGGCGTGACGTACTTGCAGACGTACCAGATGACCTTGCCCACGGTGTCCCTTCGGATCAGGCGTACAGCTTGGGGATCTGGTTGATCCGCTGCACGGTGGACGTGAAGTCGAGCCCGATGATCTCCGTGTACCACTTGATGGACGTGTAGCGCGGCCGGTTCTCCCGGGCCACGACCCGCAGCGCGTCTTCCCGGTTCATCATGCCCTCCCGGATCTGGTTGCTCCGGAAGGTGTCGTACTCGGAGAATCCGCCGACCGTGAAGTACACGTAGTTGTAGAACGGCGCGGTTCCGTCGCCGATCCGCCAGGTGGTCTCGGTGTCGATGGCCTTCTCCCACTCGTACTCGCCCAGCACCAGACTCTCGATCTCCTGCTCGTCCCACCGGTAGTAGTCGTAGAGGTGGAAGTAGTCCCGGTGCGGGGCGATCGATCGAGACACGAACGAGCCGATGGTGTCCCAGATCGAGCTGTTCAGGTAGCCCGGGTTGGCGGCGAAGTGGCCCAGGACCGCCCGATCAGCTTCAGCTTCCGGCCGGAGGAGAGCGAGTGCAGATCCGCTCCTTGTCGTGGTCGGGCGGCACGCCCAGGAAGCCCACCTTGAAGTCGGTGTTCTCGAGCGGGTTCACTCCCCAGATGTTGAGCCGGAGCCCGGTCCGCTTCTTCACCTGGTCGGTGTAGTAGAAGAAGTACTTGTCGCCGGCCATGAACAGGGGAACCATCCCGGGGTCGGGGCGGCGAAGCCAGGCCACGACGTTCTTGCGGATGTTCTCGCGCTTCCTGCGGATGTCGGCGGAGACGATGATGTTCTCCACGCCCAGCTTCCCGCAGACCCGCGCGATGTTGCGCCGGGCGAGGTCGTTCACCATCCCCCAGTCGTAGGTGAAGGCCACGGGATTCAGCCCCAGGACCTTCTTCGCCACGTGGAGGGTGTGGGTGCTGTCCCAGGCCGCCACTGTACGGAATGATGCAGTCGTGGGCTCCGCCGGTCCGCCGGTAGGGAGCGACCAGCGCGAGGAGCTCGTCGATGGGCTTGGGCCGGTTCTTCACCACGTAGTTGCGGCAGTAGTTGCAGACCCCCTGGTCGTCGAAGGCGATGAACGGAAAGGTCTCGGGAAGGATGCAGCGCGTGCAGCGGCGGAGCGCCGCAATCCGCGCGGAGTTGTCCTCGAGGATGGCCGCCTCCTGCGAGGCGCATGGCAGGCCGGCAATCCCCGCCGGGTCGAGGATGAGGGGCTGCTCCGGCCGCCCGTCGGAGACGTGCCCGGTCGAGCAATGAAAACGCGGTGCCGCGGGACCGGCAGGGGCGCCCTTCCTGCCACCGTCGGTGAGGGCGAACCGCTCGACGCGGAACGCATCCAGGTGGAGCACCAGGCCGTGGCCGGAGGGCACGGGGGAGACCTGGAACGTCCCCCACTTCTCGAGCCCCACCGACCGGGCCATCTCCTCGAGGAACCAGCGCTCGGATGCGAAGGCCAGCAGCCCGGCGTCGTGGACCAGCGTGTAGAGCGACCCGTTGTTGGTGGCGAGCGCCACGGTGTCCCGGTCGTCGAACAGGAAGGCGGCCGACACCGTGCCCACGACCTCCTGGACCGCCCGGGACACCGCCCCGGCTACGTCCCAGCCGTCCCCGAGGTGCTTGCCGACCAGCGCGAGCATGACCTCGGTGTCGATGTCGGTGGTCCGCCGGAGCCCGGGGTTCGCCGCCCAGAGCTTCCGCTCGTTGACGATGATCCCGTTGTGGATGCCCACCACCCCGTCCTTGAGGATGGGCTGGTTGTTCACGTCGTCGAGGTGGGAACCGTTGGTGACGAGCCGGGAGTGGCCCATGGCGGCGAACGGTGCCGCCCGGGCCACGGCGTCACCCAGGAGCCGCCCGGCCTCCGGCGTCCTGAGGAGGTAGCGGATGGGCACCGCGCCCTTCAGGATCCGGAGCTCGCGCTCCGGCTCGCAGCGCAGGACCAGCCCCGAGGAGTCGGTCCCGCGCGACTCCGAGAGGAGGGCGACCGCGCGCAGCGAGTCCTCCGGAAGGGACCCGCCCAGGCCGGAGTTCGTCCGGACGAAGACTCCAAAGATGCCGCACACGCCCCGCTTCCTCCGATCGCCTACTTGCTGCGCACGCCGCGAAACACGATGTCCGAGAAGGTCTGCCACAGGTACCGGGCGTCGGTGAGGAGCGGACGCTCCCAGTAGCTCTGGAGGTACCTCATCTCCACCTCCACGATCTGGTCGAAGCCGCCCGTCTTCTCGCTGAAGATGGGGGGCACGAGCCCCGGCTTGATCTGGACGTAGAGGTCATAGAGCTCCTTCGGGTAGAGCCCCAGGAAGTGGCGGCTCGTGGCGCGCATGCCGACCAGCTTGATGTCGCCGTGGAGCCAGTCGTAGAGCTGGGGAAGCTCGTCCACCCAGTACTTGCGAATGAACTTCCCGTACTCGGTGAGCCGGAAGTCGTTCTGGAACTTGCCCGTGGCGGCCAGCCCGTTGTCCTCGAAGATCCGCTTCTGCAGGAATTCGCTGAAGGGGTACATGCTGCGGACCTTGTGCGTCCGCATGGGAAAGCCGTCCAGGCCAATCTTCTCCAGGCCCACGACCGGGTAGTAGGAGGGCATCCGTTGCCGAACGGGGGGGCCCTCCTTCCGGGCGAGGACCACCAGCTCGCCCTCCCCCTTCGACTCGGCGACGACCTGGAGCCCGTGGTAGGCGAGCCGACCCCACATTTCGGCCTTGGAGAGGGCGCGGTTCCGCCTCCGCGCCACGGCGTAGTAGGCGTCGTCGATCCAGGAGATGCCGGGCCAGAAGTAGACCCGGTCCAGGAAGGGGATCTTCGGGATGGCCCGGTACCAGATGAAGTTCCCCAGGTAGGCGGGGCGGTAGGTCCAGCCCGGGTGGCGCCTGCGCAGGTCGGCCGCGGCGCTCTCCAGCGGGAGGTAGCGGATGACGAGGTAGCCGCCCATGGCGATGGAGGCGGCGCAGTGCTGGAGGAAGAGGTCGAGCCGGCGCACGTCGTTCAGGCGCAGCGTTCCCACCAGCAGCCCGACCGGCGCGCCGCCGGGCACGGCGCCGTCGACGGGCCGGTCCTCGAGCAGGAGCAGCCGGTCGTTCGCTCCCTCGGCAGCGGGCAGCCGCTCCCGGAGGAAGGCCGCGAGATCCCCGTCGAGGTCGGAGGGCAGCCGGTCGAGGATGGCCCGCGTGTTCACGCCGGGTCCGGCCGCGGGGCCCCCCTTGCCGTCGGCCCCGCCCGCCTGGGCCGGGGCTCCGGCATCGAGCTGCAGGGGCGCGAGGTCCTCGCGGCGCGAGGGAAGGGAGAGGAGGAAGTCGGCCACGACGAACAGGCCGAAGGCGGTCCAGAGCACCGCATCCGGGAGGCGGGCCGGGCCGGCGACGAGCGTCCCCGCCCCCAGCACGATCGCCATGACGACAGCGGCCTTCCCGTGCGAGGCGAGGAGGTAGGTGACGTAGCGCTGCGGGTACTTGTGCCGGTACTTGTCGGTGAGGAGCACCGCCACAATCCACGCCCCCGCGAGGAGGCCAATCGCGAGGAGGGAGGTCGGGGCGCCGAGCAGGAGTTGGGCCGCCCACGAGGACGCGAGCAGCAGCCCCAGTCCCAGCACGGTGCGTGCGGGAACGTTCCGGATGGCCGGGACGCGCCGCACGCGGAGGGGAATGGCGAGGGAAGCGGTGCCTGGGTTCATGCCGGGTTCCCGCTCCCGCGCGCCTTGCGCCACGCCAGGGCGCGATCGAGGTGCCAGCGAAGGCTGGCGCGCTCGGTCTCCCATCGATAGCCCCGCCGGTAGGCGTCCCGCCCGCTCGCGCCCAGGCGCGCCAGCTCCTGCGGGGAGGCGAGCATCTCCCCGATCGCGCGCGCCAGCTCGGCGGGGCGCGGCGGCACGACGCGACCGCAGCCCGCGTCCCGCACCAGGTCGCTCCAGAGCGGGAAGTCGGACGCCAGGACGGGGATGCCCATGGCCATGTATTCGAACATCTTGGTGGGGAGCGACTCCAGGTAGTTGGACACCGGAAGGTAGGGGATGAGGCCGATGCCGGCCCCGCGGCAGAACGGGACCAGCTCCTCGGGCGCGAGCCACGGGGTGTGGGTGCAGACCCCCTCCAGGACGGCGGCGCGGACCGGCTCCCCGAGGGTGTCGTCGACGACGGGCCCGACGAGATCGACGCGAAGCGCGGGACGGGTCCGGCGCAGCTCCCGCACGGCCTCCAGCATCTCCCGGATGCCGCGGACCTCGGCGAGCCCCCCGATGAAGAGCAGCCGGTCCGGATCGGGGACCGATTCGCCCGCGTCGGCGTCCGCGTACACCGACTTCGGGTAGTTGTGGACGACCCGCGTGTCGGCCGCGGGCCAGTGGAGCGCGATCGCCTCGGTGGCGGGCGCGAAACCCTCGAACGAGAGGCGGGCGATCCCCCAGAGCCCCTCGGCGAGCATCGCGGCCGGCGGGCGCAGCAACGGGTGGATGTAGGGCTTCGACTCGACCTCCAGCGGAAGCTCCTCGTGGATGTCGTAGAGGAAGTAGCTGCGCGGCCGGAGGGCGGCCAGGAAGGACATGGCCGGGATGAGCTCGGGGTCGTGGAAGTGGACGACGTCGAAGTCGCCCTCCCCCGCCACCGCGCGCCAGGCCCCCAGCGAGAGCAGGGCGCGCCCCAGCCTCCCGGTGCGCTCGGGGAGCGGGTGGAAGTGCAGGCTTCGGCTCGTGCTCCAGCCCTGCCGCTCCGGCTCGGCGGGCGGCACGAACACGTGCACCTCGCACCCCCACTCGAGGTACGAGGCCACCTGCCGCTCGAAGATGCGCGGATCGCCCCAGCGGTGGACGGTGGTCACGACGGCGATGCGTGGGCAGGAGTGCTCGGAGGTCACCGGGGAAACCAGACGCGGAAGAAACGGTCGAGCGCGACCGCCTGTAATAGCACGTCGTGCACCGCGTGTTGGGTGCTGCCGCGCCGCAAGTGATCGAGGAACGGGTCGAGCGCGCCGGGACGCACCAGGGCGTCGAAGAGGGGGTGCCGGTTGGTCACGAACTCGTCGACCTGGGGACGCAACGGCCCGTCGAGCCAGGGGGCGAGCGGCACCGAGAATCCCCGCTTCCCGCGTCTCCAGGCCACCTCGGGCGCGCCGGCGCGATCGAGTGCGCGCCGGATGGGCCACTTGCTCCACCCACCCTGGTGCGTGACCTCGAGCGGCATGGCCAGGCACAGCGCCACGAGCTCCGGGGCGAGGTACGGCAGGCGCGTCTCCACCGAGTGGGCCATCGCGTTCCGGTCCTCGTAGGAGAGCAGGTTCGGGAGGCTGTACCGCTCCACGTCGACGAGCCGCATCTCCAGCCCGGCGTCCCGGAGGGTGGGCGCCGTCGCGCCCTCGAACAGGCCGGGCCGGAGCCAGGTGTGCGGCTCGGGAGCCCGGTAGAACCAGCGGGCGTACCGGTACCCATACTTGAGAAGCCTCGGGCTCACGCCCAGCTGGCGGAGGAGGTGCCCGCCCATGCGCACGCCCTCGAGCGGCCGGGTGCGCAGGAGCCGCATCACCGAGGCCACGAAGAACTTGTGGTAGCCGCCCAGGATCTCGTCGGCCCCCTGCCCGTCCTGCAGCACGACCACGCCCTGGCCGCGTGCCGTCTCCATCACCTTCCACTGCCCGTAGAGGCTGGTGTCCCCGACGGGCGTCTCCATGTGCCAGGTCATGCGGTCCCAGACGCGGGAGAAGTCCGCCCCGTCGGCCAGGATCCCGTGCCAGGTGGACCCGACCGAGCGGGCCAGGGCCTCGGCGCCGGGCCGCTCGTCGATGAGCGGATCGTCGCTGCCCAGGGTGAAGCTGTGGTAGTCGCCCTGGTGCGGCAGGCGCATGGCCAGCGCCAGGATGGTGGAGCTGTCGAGCCCCGCGGAGAGGCAACCACCCACCGGGACGTCCGACCGGAGCCGGATGGTGATGGACCGCCGGAGCCCCTCCTCGAACCGCTCGCCCCATTCCTCCGGCTTGCGCGCCGGGCTCACGGCCTCGACCGAGGCGCGGAGGTCGTGGAAGCGCCCCTCCCGCGTCCCCTGCTCGTCGATCCAGAGGAAGCTGCCCGGCGGGAGCTGGCGGACGCCCTCGAACCAGGTCGAAGGTCCGTCGTATGGATGGCCGGTCGCGAGGTACCGCGCCGCGACCCGTTCGTCGAGGCGCAGCGAGAACTCCGGGAAGGCCGCCAGCTGCTTCACCTCGGAGGCGAAGGCCACGCCCCCTCTCCAGGGCGTGAGGAAGAGCGGCTTCTCCCCGAACCGATCCCGACACAGCAGCGAGGCCTGGCGGCGCAGGTCGTGGATCGCGAATGCCCACATGCCATCGAGACGCGGCAGCGCCTGCTCCCCCCACTCGAGATAGGCGTGCAGCAGGACCTCGGTGTCCGAGGTGGTCCGGAACCGGCGGCCCAGGGCCTCCAGCTCCCGGCGGAGCTCGACGTAGTTGTAGATCTCGCCGTTCAGCACCACGACCGCCTGACCCTCCTCGACCATCGGCTGGCTGGCGGCGGCGCTCAGGTCGAGGATGGAGAGGCGAAGGTGGCCGAGCGCGACCGGACAGGCTGTCTCGGGCTCACCGGCGAGCGCGTCGAGGCGCCGGCCGTGGCTCCATCCTGGCCGCCAGGCCCCGTCCCCGTCCGGCCCGCGGTGGGCTGCCTGCCGGGCGGCCCGTGCGAACCAGGGCCCGAGCGTGCCGCGCGGCGCGTGGAATCCTACGATCCCGCACATCGGCTAGGTTCCTTCCTCGGACTGGGTTTCCTGCTCCGTGGGCGGATGGAGCCAGAGCACCAGCAGGAGGAAGAGGATGCCGAAGGTGAGCATCCCGGTGAGCAGCGCGCTGTTCGTGAGCGTGAAGAAGGCCACGATCGAGAAGGAAGCCGTGTACTCGACGTCCATCCCCTCGCACAGGGAATCGAGGAGCCAGAGCAGGAGGCCGAGGAGCAGCGAGAAGGCGAACATCCCCGGGATCCCGAAGTTGCCGAAGGCGTCGGCGAGGTAGTTCGCGTTCGCGAACCCTTCCATGTTCAGGTAGTACTCCGAGATGAGCGACGGGTAGGGCGCCGAGTACGGATACGTGAGGAAGGACTTGAAGATGCTGTGCGACAGCAGCAGCAGAGGGTTCGTCGAGAAGAAGTCGAAGTAGTACCCGGTCAGCAACCCCGGGACCATGATCACCCTCTGGGTGAAGACTCCGGTGGCGATGTACCCGCCCACGAGGTCGTCGATCGCTCCGAAGGCAAGGATCGAGACGACCAGAGCGACGACCAGCCGGAGCGTGAGCTGGGTCCTCCTCCGGAAGAGGAGCGCGACGAGGAGGATCATCGCCATGGAGAAGAGCACGCTCTTGAATCCTGTGAAGGAGTACACGTACAGGTTCCCGGCGATCCCCAGCAGCCACATCCAGGTCTTCCGGTAGTAGAGTCCACGGGCGAAGAAGTAGGCGAAGACCACGTGGGCGAGCCAGTTGATGACGTAGCTCAGGAGTGGCGACGAGCCCTCCAGCATGTCCATGTACTCGGAGCGTACGCTGTAGACCTCGAGCAGCGCGGGCAGGCCCCGGAAGCCGAGGTGGGTCACGATCCACGCCGACCCGGCCAGCGCCATCCCCAGCATCGCCTTGTCGAGGTTCGCCCCGGTGACGGCAGGCCTCGGGAGCGTGATCGGCGGCCGCGAGGTGAAGTACGCGACGAGGGCGAAGCAGAGGAGCATCGCCACCGCCATGCCGAGGTACGCATCCGGCTCGGGCAGGGCCAGGAACGGGATGGTCTGCGACGGCACGTAGACGACGAGGTAGACGATGGCGAGGATGAACTGGGAAGGTCGTTCGAAGGTCAGGGGCAGGAGCAATGCGCCCGGGATGGCCGCCAGGGTGACGCCGATCACCATCCAGCCCGTCCCGGGCCGGTGGTACGAGAACCCCATGTAGTCGAAGATGGGGTGAACCCGGTTCACGTACACCCACGGCACCAGGATCGCGTAGACGGCGGCCGCCGCGGCGAGCCATCGCCGGGGCCAGGGCGAGGAAGCGTCACCCTGTCGCGGCACGGGCGCCCTCCTTCCTCACCAGCAGTGCACACATCCAGAAGAATACCAGGTAGCTCAGCGTGACGGCGAGGGACAGCACGCCGACGGTCCAGCGAGGCCCGAGCCCGAGTCGCGGCAGCGCCACGAGGACGGCCGCTACGAGCGCGAGCCGCCCCGCGTCCCAGTACATCTGCAGATCCTGGCGCTCCAGGATGAGCAGGGTCTGGCTGAGCGGCCAGACGACGAAGTTCACCAGGTAAGAGGCGGAGAGGATCCGGACGTAGATGCCAGCCTCCCTCCAGGAGGGTCCGAAGACCACCGAGAACAGCCAGGGCGCCGCGATCAGCCCGATCACCACCGGGGCGAGCCCGACGAGCGCAAGCTGCCGCGCGGTGCGGAAGAAGAGCGCCGCGTACCGGGCCGGGTCCTCGCGGCGGAGCGCGCTCGCCTCTCCCATGTACACCTGGGCGACCGCCTGCCCGACGAGGACGCTGGGCATGGCGATGACGGTCTGGCCGAGCACGAACCAGCCGCCCTCCCTGGCGCCGTAGGCCGCGACGAAGAGCAGCGGGGGAAGCTGCAGGGTGGCGGCGTTCAGCACGGCGGAGAACGAGGAGATGAGGGGAAATCGCCGGAAGCGGATGGCCACCGCGCGGAGCGTGTCCCACCGGATCCGGGCCGGGATGGTGGTGGACCGCCGCACCATCGCGAGGAGCGCCCCGCCCCCGATCACCCGTCCGGTGGCGTCGCCCACGATGAGGCCGCCCACCCCGATGCCGCCGAGCCCGAGCGAGACCTGGGCCGCGACCTGGGCGATCGACTGCAGGACCTTCGCCCGGGCCGCCTCGGGAAACCGCCTCTTGCGGAAAACCCAGTAGCTGAGTGCCTGGTAGGCCCCCGCTCCCAGGAGGCTCACCGGGAGGAGCCAGAGGCTGGTGCCGATTCGCGGCTCCCGGGCCAGGCTTGCCAGGTCGGTGCGACCGACCCAGACCCCGACGCAGACGAGGAGCACGAGCGCGAACGTGATCCCGAGGGAGAGGACGAGCAGGTGGATGGCGTCGTCGTCCGTCTCGGCGAGCGGAATGGCCATCTCGTAGCGCAAGCTGCTCACCACGAGAAGGAGCGACAGCAGCGCGGTGAAGACGCCGAAGATCCCGAACTGGTCCGGCGTGTAGACGCGCGTGAGGATCGGAGAGGCCGCCGCGAGGATCGCCTGGCCGAGCGCCGTGCCCCCGACGAGGAGCAGCACGCTCCGTCCGAAGCCGCCCTCGGGGATCCAGCGACCCAGCCGCTCGGAGAGCTTCGAGAGCATCGATTGACGGTCCGTCAAGCCCGCTCGACGAAGGCGCGCACCGCCGACGCCACCCGTTCCTGCACCGGCGCGGGAATGCGCGGCCAGATCGGCAGGGACAGGACCTCCCGGCTGGCCGCCTCGGCGGCCGGAAACGAGAGCCCGGGCCGTGCGTAGACCGGAAGCTCGTGCATCGACTTCGGGTAGTAGACCATGGTCTCGATGCCCGCCGCCCCGAGCGCCTCCTTGAGCGCGTCGCGCCGGCCTCCCGCGATCCGCACCGTGTACTGGTGGTAGACGTGCCTCGCGCCGGGGCGCTCCACCGGGAGGGCCAGCCCGGGGACACCGGCGAGGAGCTCCCGGTAGCGCGCGGCGGCCTGGCGCCGCCCCTCGTTCCAGGCCTCGAGGTGGGGCAGCTTGGCGCGGAGCATCGCCGCCTGGAGGGCGTCGAGGCGCGAGTTGTAGCCGATGACCTCGTTGAAGTACTTGCGGCGCGACCCGTGGGCCCGGAGCATGCGGACCCTCCCGGCCACCTCGACGTCGTCGGTGGAGACGAGGCCGCCGTCCCCGAAGCCCCCCAGGTTCTTCGAGGGGAAGAACGAGTAGGCCCCGGCCCTGCCGAGCGTACCGAGCTTGCGGCCGCGCCACTCTCCGCCCAGCGCCTGGGCCACGTCCTCCAGGACGGCGATGCCGCGGTCGCGGGCCAGGGCGAGCACCGGATCGAGGTCGGCCGTGTGCCCGAACAGGTGCACCGGGATGATGGCCCGGGTGCGCGGCGTCACGGCGCGAGCCGCGAGCTCCGCGCCCAGGTTGAAGGTCTCCGGATCGACGTCGGCGAAGACCGGCGTGGCCCCCACCGCGCTGATCGACTCGGCGGTCGCGAAGAAGGTGAACGGGGTGGTGACGACCTCGTCTCCCGGGCCGACCCCGATTCCCCGCAGCGCCAGCACGAGGGCATCGGTGCCGGACGCCACCCCGATTGCGTGCTTCACCCCCAGGTAGGCCGCGATCTCCCGCTCGAAGGCCTCGACCTCGGGCCCCAGGATGAAGTGGCCCGAGGCGAGGACGCGCGACCACGCTGCGTCGAGCGCGGGGCGGACCTCCTCAATCTCCGGGGCGAGGTCGAGGACGGGAATCCTATCCGGTGCGTTCACGTGCTCCTCACTTCTTCAACTCGTCATAGGCCACCTTGCCCACCGCGAGGCTGGGGGGCAGCGGCTCGTCCTCGTCGAGGTCCAGGCATCGCAGCACGCCGGGCGCCGTCTCCCGGTAGCGCAGCCCGCTCTCCGGGCAGGCCATGATCCCTCCCGCGTCGGGCTTCGGCAGCCGGTGACCGTGCCGGCTCATCCACCCGGCGAAGCGGGCCGGGACGCCGACCACGAGCGCGTAGTCGGGCACGTCCCTGGCCACCACCGCGCCGGCGCCGACGAAGGCGTATCGCCCCACGGTGACGCCGCACACCACGGTTGCGTTGGCGCCGATGGAGCAGCCCCGCCGGAGCAGCGTGCGCTCGTAGAGGGCCTTCCTCACCACCTGCGAGCGGGGGTTGGTGACGTTGGTGAGGACGCAGGAGGGGCCGAGGAAGACGTCGTCCTCGATGACCGTTCCCTCGTAGATGGAGACGTTGTTCTGCACCTTCACGTTGTCGCCGATGACCGTCCCACCAGCCACCGAGCAGTTCTGCCCGAAGCTGCAGCGGGCACCGATCACCGCGCCGGACAGCACGTGGCTGAAGTGCCAGATCTTCGTCCCTTCGCCGACCTTCGCCCCCTCGTCGACGAAGGAGGACGGGTGCACGAAGTGGCTCATCGTGCGCTCCCCGCAGCGCCGGCCAGGCGGGCCACGAACGGGTGGGTGAGCTCCGGGGAGGACGACACCACCGGCGCGGAGCGGATGTCCTGGACCAGCGTGATCGAGGGCCGGGCGTCCTCGATCCCGAAGCCATGCCCCGCCAGCACGTCGCGGTAGACCTGGGTGTGCAGGTCGGCGAACCCGTCGGAGAACTGCACCTCCTCGCCGCCGATGGTGAGGGAGCGGAAGGTGGCCTTGCCCTGCGATCGGGCGGGCTCCGGCACGTCCTTCTTCGAGAGCGAGAGGTACCAGCGGACGACCGCGTTCTTCAGGCGCAGCATCCCGGCTCCACGCCCTGGCTCCCGGAGGTGAAGCTCCATCCCCTCCACCGGGCCGAAGATCCAGGTCAGCATGTCGAAGAAGTGGACGCCGATGTTGGTGGCGATCCCGCCGGCCTTGTCCTCGTCCCCCTTCCAGGAGGTGAAGTACCAGTTCCCACGGGAAGTGATGTACGTGAGGTCGACCTCGAACGGCTTGCCGGCGGGAGCGGCGGCGATCCGGTCGCGCAGCGCGACGATGGCCGGGTGCAGGCGGAGCTGGAGGACGTTGTACACCCGTCGCCCGGTCTCCTTCTCGATCTCGGCGAGCGCGTCCAGGTTCCAGGGGCTGAGCACCAGCGGCTTCTCGCAGATGGCGTCGGCCCCGTTGCGCAGGGCGAAGCGGATGTGGGCGTCGTGCAGGTAGTTGGGTGAGCAGATGGACACCCAGTGGACCCGCTGCTCTTCCCCCTTGCGTCGGAGCTTGTCGACGTACCGGTCGAAGCGCTCGAACTCGCGGAAGTAGGGCACGTCGTCGAAGTAGCGGTCCAGGATTCCCACCGCATCGTGCGGGTCGAGGGCGGCCACGAGCCGGTTGCGGGTGTCCTTGATGGCCTGCAGGTGGCGCGGGGCGATGTAGCCCCCGACGCCGACGATGGCGAAGTTCTTCACGGTTGTCGTCCTGTCGTCGCCGCAGCGACGGGGTTGTCGTTCACTGCGCTGACGGGGCGGACCGGTGGGCCCGACGCCACTCCAGGCCCGTCGACACGGCGAGCCCCAGAAGCACCGCGACCGCCACCGTCTCCGTTCCCTTTGGGCGCGACTTCCTCGTGGGCATCGTCGGCGGGTCGAGGACCTGGAAGGTGGAGACGTCACGAGCCTCGGCGGCCCTCGCGGCCTCCAGCCGGTCCAGCGAGAAGAGCAGGGTCGCCTCCGCGACCTTCCGGTCTCGGTACAACCCCTCGTACTCGGCCCGCAGCCTTGGGACGGCAGCCGCAGCCGGGAAGGCCACTCCCCTTCGCCCCGTCGCCTTCGCGCCCTCGGCCATGCGCGCGTCGCCGCCCTCGGCCTCCAGGTCGCGGAGGGCGTCCTCCACGATGGTGAGCTGGGATTGGAGCTGGCGCGAGCCGGCCTCGTCCCGGGCGGCAAAGGTCTTGGCGTAGCCGAGCTCCATCTGCTTGGTGATCCGCTGCGCATTCAGGGTGGCCATCGTCGAGACCATTGCCCGCGCCTGCGCGTCGAGCTCGACGATCTGGTGCCTCTCCTGGAACTCGCGGACCCGCGCCGCGGAGGTCTCTGCCTGCTGCCGGAGCTCGGCCACCCTGCGTTCCAGGTAGCGGACCTCCTCGGTGGCGGAACTGACGCTCACCCGCCGGAACGCTTGGTTCCCGTGGTCGGCGAAGAAGCCCAGCAGCGCCTGGGCGAAGCGCGGATCCCTGTCCTCGCAAGAGACCTGCACGAGCCCGGGCTTGGGCAAGGTCTTCACGTCACAGTGCCGCCAGAGGACCTCGCGCGCCGACTCGGCGTCGGCGACGCCGTAGCGACCCTTGAGGTCGAACTTCTCGACGGCTGCCTCGGACACGGCGGCGCTCTGCATCACGGCCCCGATGCGCGCCACGTCGGGGGAGCCGATGGAGCCCCCCAGGCCCGCGGCGAGGCCCCCCAGCTCGCCTCCAAGCAGCGCGCTGATCCCGGATCCCTTGGGAGCGCTCGCCGGAACGACCACCAGGGTCGAGCGGTACCACCTCGGCGCCACGAGCCAGTAGAGGATCCCCGCCAGCAGGAACCCCAGCGTGATCAAGGCGACCCGCCGCATCGCGGCGCGTTCCAGCAGGAACGAGAAGTCGATCGTCTGACGCTGTGTCTTGGTCATTTGCGCAGGGTGATCCAGACGGTGACGCCGCTCAGCACCAGCCCCGCGGAGGCCAGGATGATGGCCACCACTTCACTCCTCGAGAAGTTCCGCTCCGGCACCACGAGCGAGGCGCCCGGCTCCACCTTGAGGTCCGGCGCGAACTCCTTGGTCTGGCCGTCCGGGGTCACCAGGTACACGTTGTCGGTGCTCTGCGCGAAGCGGTTGGGGCCACCCGCCAGCGCCAGGTACTGCTGGACGTTGTAGTTGGGGTTGTACGGGTACGGTCCGGGCTTGAAGACCGCCCCCTCGATGAGCACGTTGACGCGCTTGAAGGGCACGACGATGGTGTCGCCCAGCTCGACGGCCCTGTCGGCCGAGAGGTCGCGCAGCATGACGAGCGCGTAGAGGTCCACCGGCACGGCCTGGTTGTTCCGCAGGATGTAGGAGCCCTTGAGGTCGGCCTGCGGGCCCACGCCGCCCACCCGCTCGAGCAGGGTGCGCACCGTGTCACCCTGCGCGAAGGGCAGGCGCCGCGTGGCGCCGCCGTCGTCGTTGTTCGCGTTCGTCGCCGTGTTGGCGTTCGCGCCGTTCAGGGAGAGCGCCGTGGTGGTCCCGGCGGTCCCGGCCGTGGCCGCCACGCCGGCCAGCGCGCCGGTGATGGTCACCGACTGCTGCAGCTCCAGGAACGCCGGCATCCAGACGCTGTCCTCTCGGACCATGGCGACCGTGGGGAGCTTTCCACCGTCGGCGAAGTCGAAGGAGAGGCGGCGGAGCTTCTCGTCCGGTGCGCGCCGCACCACCTGCACGGGCAGGCCCGTGGTGGCGCCGGGGGTGAGCCCGCCCGCCAGCTCCACCAGCTCGGCCAGGTCTGAGGTGCCCACCAGCTCGTAGCGGCCGGGGCGGTTCACCGCGCCGGCGATGGTCGCCACCAGCGACTGGAAGGGAACCCGGATGGCGTCGCCGTCGAGGACGTACGGGTTGTGCTTCACGTCGCCGGTGATGGCGTAGAGGAGCAGGTCGGCGGTGAGCACCGTGCCGTCGCGCCGCCTCACCTCGATGCGCCGCCGCGAGGCGTTGGGACCGAAGCCGCCCGCGCGGTTGATGAGCGTGGCCACGCGGTCGACGGCCCGCGCCGGGTACGAGCCGGGGCGCGCCACGTCGTCCACCACCTGCACGAGGAAGGTCCGCGGCTCGACCAGGGTCACGCCGAAGCCGAGCCTGGGGAAGAAGCGGGCCACCGAATCGCGGAGCATCACCTGGGCGTCGGCCAGCGTCTTGCCCCGGAGGTCCACGTAGCCGACCTTGGGCACGAACCCCCTCCCCTCCAGGTCCACGGTCACGCGAAGCCGGAAGTTCTCCACGCCCCAGAAGTGAAGCTCGAGGACGTCGTTGGGGCCGAGCACGTACCTCGCCGGGTCGATGGGCTCGTCCACCGGGATGGCCGTCGCGCCGAGCTGGGGGACCTTGGGCTGCTCGAGCCGCAGGGTGTCCGGGTCGACGCCCGGTCCCGGGGCCGAGCCTGCGTGTCGCCGAAGATCGACCCGGTGCCGGCTGCTGGTTCAGACCGTGCTGCTGGAAGCTCCCGAACGCACCCTGGCCGCCTGCCTGCTGCAGCTGGAGCTGCTGCAGTTGCTGCGGCGTGAGTTGCTGCCCCTGCCCCTGCTCGTTGCGCGGGTCCTGCCGCTGCATCTCGTACCCCTGGCCGAGCGTCTGCGCGTAGGCGACGTTGCTCATCCAGAGCGGGGGCTGGACGCAGAGGAAGAGGGCCAGGGCCCGGGTGAAGGGGGTCGGGGTGCGGCGCATCCCGGCTTTTCTAGCACGTCAGGAAGCCGTGCGTCGCGCCCACTCCGCGTGGAAGCGGTCGAGGGCCTCGTCGATGCCCAGGGGGCGATTCCGGAGCATTCCCGCGGCCCTGGCCACCTTGAGCCCCCCCCGGAGCGGCCGGGGGGCGAGCAGCTTCACGCTGGCCGTCTTCACGCCCTCGATCCTCCCCGTGAGGCCGAAGCGGGCCGCCACGCGGCGGGCGAAGTCCACCCGGTCCATGACCGTCTCGTCGCTCACGTGCAGCACCCCCCGGTAGGCGTGCTCGAGGAGGAGTTCCAGGCACATGGCGGCGCCGCTCGCGGCGAGCGTGGTCGAGGTGAACTGGTCGTCGAAGGCCTTCACGACCTCGCCCTTGCCGAGCTTGTCCACCACCTGCGTCGCGAAGGTGGGCCGGGCCGTGGCCCTGCCGCTGTAGACCACCGCCACCCGGGCCACCGCGCTGTCGGGGGCGATGGAGAGCGCCGCCCACTCCCCGGCCATCTTGCTCTGGGCGTAGACGCCGCGCGCGTTCGGGAGGTCTTCCTCGGAGTACGGGCCGCACGCTCCGTCGAAGACGTAGTCGGTGGAGACGGCGACGAGCCGCGCTCCCAGCGCGCGGCAGGCCCGGGCCACCTGCTCCGTCCCCCCGCAGTTCACCTTCCAGGCCGTGGCCGGCTCCTTCTCGCAACCGTCCACGTCGGTGACCGCGCCGGCGTGCAGCACCGCCTGGGCCCCGAAGTCCAGGAGCGCCCTCTCGACCGAGAAACCGTCGCCCAGGTCGGCCTCCACCCACCGATAGGACCCCTCCGGCGGCCGCCCCGGACCGAAGCCGAGCGCCAGCACCTCGTGCTTGCCGGCGAGCCGGGCCACCGCCTCGCCGCCCAGCATGCCGTTCGCGCCGGTGACCGCGACCTTCACGGCCGGGCCCCGTACTGCTTCTCGTAGTACTTGAGGTACTCGCCCGAGATGATCCGCTCCCACCACGGGCGGTTGCCCACGTACCAGCGGACCGTGGCGGCCAGCGCCTCCTCGAAGCGGTGCCGCGGCGCCCAGCCCAGCTGGGCCTGCGCCTTCGACGAGTCGATGGCGTAGCGCCGGTCGTGGCCGAGCCGGTCCTTCACGTACTGGATGAGCGATTCGGGCTTGCCCACCAGTCCCAGCACCTGCTTGACGATGTCGATGTTGTGCCGCTCCGACGAGGCGCCGAGGTTGTAGACCTGCCCCGGCTCGCCCAGCTCGAGCGCGGCCAGCAGGCCGCGGCCGTGGTCCTCGACGTGGATCCAGTCGCGCACGTTCATGCCGTCGCCGTAGACCGGCAAGGGCAGGTCGCGGATCGCGTTGGCGATCATGAGCGGGATGAGCTTCTCCGGGAACTGGTAGGGCCCGTAGTTGTTGGAGCAGCGGGTCACCACCACCGGGAGCTTGAATGTGTGGAAGTAGGCCAGCGCCAGCAGGTCGGAGGAGGCCTTCGACGCCGAGTAGGGCGACGACGGATTGAGCGGCGTCCTCTCGGTGAAGAGGCCGGTGGGGCCGAGCGAGCCGTAGACCTCGTCCGTGGAGACGTGCAGGAAGCGCTTCACGCCGAACTCGCGGGCCGCCTCGAGCAGCACCTGCGTGCCGCGCACGTTGGTCTCGATGAAGATGGACGGCGCCAGGATGGAGCGGTCCACGTGGCTCTCGGCGGCGAGATGCATGACCGCGTCGAACTTCTCGTTGCGGAAGAGGTCGGCGATGAGCTCGCCGTTGCAGATGTCGCCGCGCACGAGGCGGTAGCGGGAGTTGCCGGCCAGGTCGGCCAGGTTCTCGGCGTTGCCTGCGTAGGTGAGCCTGTCCAGGTTCACCACCCGCCAGCCCGGCCGCTCGGCCAGGAGGAGACGGACCAGGTTGGAGCCGATGAATCCGCAACCGCCGGTGAGGAGGACGTTCATCGGTGCAGTTCTCCCTGCTCGAAGAGGCGCGCCTGGGCGAGCGGCCTTCCGGCCGCGTCCTTGGCCGACACGAGGGGGCGGACCCCCTGGACCGGCCAGGCGATGCCCACGGCCGGATCGTCCCAGGAGAGGCAGTGCTCGGCTTCCGGGTGGTAGTAGTCGGTGGTCTTGTAGAGGACCTCGGCGGTCTCGGAGAGGACCAGGAAGCCGTGGGCGAAGCCCTCGGGCACCCAGAGCTGCCGCTTGTTCTCCGCCGACAGGACGTCGCTCTCCCACTTGCCGAACGTGGGCGAGCCGCGCCGGAGGTCCACCGCCACGTCGAAGACCTCGCCCTGGACCACCCGCACCAGCTTCCCCTGTGGATGGGGCAACTGGTAGTGAAGTCCGCGCAGCACGCCCCGCGCCGAACGGCTGTGGTTGTCCTGCACGAAGGACATGGGGCGGGAGAGCGCCTCGGCCAGCTTCCTCTCGTTGTAGCTCTCGAAGAAGAAGCCGCGGGCGTCCCCGAAGACCTGCGGCTCGATGACCACGACGTCGGGGATGCTGGTGGGGGTGATCTTCACGAGAAGACCTTCTGCTCGAGCAATCCGCGCAGGTAGGCGCCGTAGGAGGACTTGCCCAGCGCCTTCGCGCAGTCGCCCAGCTGCGCGTCGGTGATCCACCCCTGGCGCCAGGCCACCTCCTCCGGACAGGCCACCTTGAGCCCCTGCCGCTTCTCGATGGTGGAGATGAACTGTCCCGCCTCCAGCAGCGACTCGTGGGTGCCGGTGTCGAGCCAGGCGTAGCCGCGCCCCATGATCTCCACCTCCAGCTTGCCGGCCGTGAGGTAGCGGCGGTTCAGGTCGGTGATCTCCAGCTCGCCGCGGGCCGACGGCTTCACGGCGCGTGCGTGCTCGACCACGTCCTCGTCGTAGAAGTAGAGGCCGGTGACCGCGTAGCGGGACTTGGGGCGGGCGGGCTTCTCCTCCAGGCTCACGGCGCGCCTGCGGGCGTCGAACTCGACCACCCCGTAGCGCTCCGGATCGGTGACGGCGTAGGCGAAGACGGTGGCGCCGGCGGGGCGCGCGTCGGCGTTCCGGAGGAGCTGGTGGAAGTCGTGGCCGTAGAAGATGTTGTCGCCGAGGACCAGCGCGGAGGGGCCGCCGCGGACGAAGTCGGCCCCCAGGATGAAGGCCTGGGCCAGGCCGTCGGGGCTGGGCTGCACGGTGTAGGCGATGCGCATCCCCCAGGCGCTGCCGTCGCCGAGCAGCTGCGCGAAGCGCGGGGTGTCCTGGGGGGTGGAGATGACCAGGATCTCCCGGATGCCGGCCAGCATGAGGGCCGTCATCGGGTAGTAGATCATCGGCTTGTCGTACACGGGGAGCAGCTGCTTCGAGACCGACAGCGTGGCCGGGTAGAGACGCGTCCCCGAGCCGCCGGCCAGGATGATCCCCTTGCGCGCGGAAGGCATCCGGAGTGACTAGCGCGGATCCCCTTCCGGAGTCCATTTGGCAATGCGATTCGCCGTTGCGCGCCGCCAGCTTGCTCGCACCTTGATACTTCCCCTGACAAGTAGCATGCTTGGTATCGAGATCTTTCCATGAACCCGACCGACTTGAACCAGGCCGTGTCCGAGCTCCGCACCTTCGGGACCGACCACCAGCACGTCGAGGCCAAGCGCGCCGAATCGCAGCTGCCGCGACGCATCTGGGAGACCCTGTCTGCGTTCGCGAACAGTCCCGGAGGAGGGCTCATCATCCTCGGGCTAGACGAGGAGAGCGGGTTCGCGGCCACGGGCGTCCAGGGCGCCAGGAAAGTCCAGAGCGACCTCGCATCCGTCTGCGCGGAGATGCAGCCGAAGCTCAACCCCCGGATCGAGGTGGTCCCCTTCGAGGGCAAGACCTTGGTCACGTGCTCCGTGCCCGAGTTGCCGTCGTCGGAGAAGCCCTGCTTCTATGTCCCTGCCGGGCTCAAGAACGGCGCGTTCGTGCGCGTGGCCGATGGCGACCGGCGGCTCGGCGAGTACGAGGTCCAGGTGCTCATCGCCTCTCGCGGTCAGCCCCGGGAAGACGAGGCGCCCGTGCTCGAGGCCACCCCGGACGACCTCGACACGGAACTGGTCCAGGCACTGCTCGCCAGGAACCGGGAGACCGAGGGTGGCCCTTTCCGCCGCCTCGACGATGCAGGGGCGCTGAAGACCTTGAAGGCCCTCGTCGTCGCGAACGGCGACATCCACCCCACCCTGGCTGGACTCCTCGCCCTGGGCAAGCACCCGCAGCAGTTCTTTCCGGCACTCGGGGCAACCTTCGTCTCCTACCCGACGGCCCGCCTTGGCGAGTCTGGACCGGGAGGGGAGCGCTTCCTCGACAACCGCCGCATCGACGGCCCCATCCCGAGAATGGTGGGACCGATCCTGGACGTCCTTCACCGGAACATGAAGCGTCGCGCCGTGGTGAGGGATGGCTTTCGCCAGGATCTGTGGGAGTACCCGGAGACAGCCTTGCGTGAAGCCATCGTGAACGCGCTGGCCCACCGCGACCTGAGCGGTCTTGCCCGTGGGTCGCCGGTGCAGATCCAGATGTTTCCCGACCGGCTCGTCGTGGTGAATCCAGGAGGCCTTCACGGCGCCGTCTCGCTGGACCGTCTCGGTGAGGAAGGCGTTTCCTCGGCTCGCAACCAGGTTCTCATGAAGCTTCTGGAGGACGTGGCGGTACCGGGCGAGAAGATCGCCGTCTGCGAGAACCGCGGCTCGGGGATCGGCGCCATGCTGGCGTCGCTTCGCCAGGTCGGGATGAGCCCGCCGGTCTTCGAGAATCTCGTCGCCACGTTCCGGGTGACCTTCCCCAACCAGAGCCTGCTCGACGAGGAAACCCTGGGCTGGCTGCATCTCCTCGCCGTTCCAGGCCTGACCGACAGCCAGCGGCTCGGTCTCTCGATGATGCGGCATGGCCACGCCTTGACCAACAGCCAGTACCGCCAGTTGCTCGGTGTCGACAGCCGGGTGGCGACGAAGGAACTCGGCGACCTCGTCGGCCGTGAGCTGGTCGCCCAGCGGGGAACACGTCGGTGGGCAACCTATGAACTTCGTCCGGAAATCCGGGAGGGGCCCGCCCGCATGAAGCGAGGGGATCGCCGCGAGGAGATCCTGGCCCAGCTTCGGGCGGGGGGGATCTCTCCGCCGAGGAGATCGCGAAGGCGCTTGGCATTGGGTCAGTTGGCATTCGGCGCTGGCTCCGCACCATGCGTGAGGAGGGAACGGTGGCGATGACGACCACACGTCCCCGGTCGCCAAACACCAGGTATCGCCTGGCAACGACCTCGTTGACATCCGCTCGCCGCCGCCACTAACGTCCCGCCCCCGATGCCGACCATCCACTGGCCCTCCGAGCGTGTCGTCGTCACCGGCGGCGCCGGCTTCCTGGGCGGGTACGTCCTCGACGAACTGGGGAAGCGGGGCGCGACGGACGTCTTCGTCCCGCGCTCCCGGGACTACGACCTCGTGGACATGGAGGCCGTGAAGCGGCTCTACCGCGACGCCCGCCCCACCGTGGTCCTGCACCTGGCCGCCCGGGTGGGCGGGATCGGCGCCAACCAGGACAACCCGGGCAAGTTCTTCTACGACAACCTCATGATGGGCGTTCAGCTCATCGAGGCGGCGCGCCACGCCGGCGTGAAGAAGCTGGTGGCGCTCGGCACCATCTGCGCCTACCCCAAGTTCTGCCCGGTCCCGTTCCGGGAAGAGGACATCTGGAACGGCTACCCGGAGGAGACCAACGCCCCCTACGGCCTCGCCAAGAAGATGCTGCTGGTGCAGTCGCAGGCCTACCGCGCGCAGTACGGCTTCGACTCCTGCGTGCTCTTCCCGGTGAACCTCTACGGGCCCAACGACAACTTCGATCCCCGCACCAGCCACGTCATCCCGGCGCTGGTGCGCAAGTGCGTGGAGGCGCGGGAGCGGGGCGACCGGAGCATCGTGGTGTGGGGCGACGGCTCGGCCTCGCGCGAGTTCCTGCACGCGCGCGACGCGGCCGAGGGGATCGTGGAGGCGAGCGAGCGGTACGGGAAGAGCGATCCGGTGAACCTGGGGGCGGGCTTCGAGATCGCGATCCGCGACCTCGTGCCGCTGGTCGCCAGGCTGTGTGGATTCCAGGGCGAGGTGGTCTGGGACACGACGAAGCCCAACGGGCAACCGCGGCGCATGCTCGACACGTCGCGGGCGCTCTCCGAGTTCGGGTGGAAGGCCCGCATCGGCTTCGAGGAAGGGCTGCGCGAGACCGTGGAGTGGTACGAGCTGCACCAGGGCGGATAGGAGCACGACAAGTGAAGAAGGCGCTCATCACCGGCATCACCGGGCAGGACGGCAGCTACCTGGCCGAGCTGCTCCTCGAGAAGGGCTACGAGGTGCACGGCATCGTCCGCCGCGCCTCCACCTTCAACACCGGCCGGGTGGACCACATCTACCGGGACCCGCACCTGCCGGGAACGCGGCTCTTCCTCCACTACGGCGACCTGAACGACGCCTCGTCGATGAACACCATCCTGAGGCACGTCCGGCCCGCCGAGATCTACAACCTGGGCGCGCAGAGCCACGTGCGCGTGTCGTTCGACGTGCCCGAGTACACGGGGGAGGTCACCGGCCTCGGGACCGTGCGCTTGCTGGAGGCGGTGCGCGACACCGGGCTCGAGGCCACCCGCATCTACCAGGCCTCGTCGTCGGAGATGTTCGGGGCCTCGCCGCCGCCACAGGGGGAGAACACGCCCTTCTACCCGCGGAGTCCCTACGGCTGCGCCAAGGTCTACTCCTACTGGATCTCGGTGAACTACCGCGAGTCCTACGGGATGCACGTGTCGAACGGGATCCTCTTCAACCACGAGTGCGTGATCGCCGAGACGCCGGTCATCATCCGCAGGAATGGACTCATCGACATCGTCCCCATCGAGGACATCGTTCCCCACCGGACGAACCCGAGGCACGGCACGAAGTACACGTCGGAGCCGGCGGCGCCGCTCGAGGTCTGGGACCGGGATCGCTTCACCCGCGTCACCTGCATGACGGCGACCTACAACCGGGGCCAGAAGGAGGTCGTGCGCGTCGCCGCGCGCGGAGCGCTCTTCTCGGCCACCGCCGACCACGTCGTCTTCCTCGACGGCGAGAAGGAGGTTCCCACGGGCGACGTGCGACCCGGCGACTTCCTGGCCCTGGCGAGTTCGCCGGAGCCGACCAACGCGACCCAGATGACCGAGGCCGAGGCCTGGCTGCTCGGTGCCTTGACCGGGCGACGGCCACATCAACGCAACGGGGGACGTGCGGCTCACCGGCAACGACGTCGCCCTGCTGGGCGAGGCCTCGCAGGCCTGGCGAGCGGTGGCGGGCGGCGGCTCGACCCGCTGGACGGGGATCTCCGGCTTCGGCGCCAGGCCGGTCGAGGCGGTGAACCTCACCGGGGGCTCGTCGTGGGGCCGGTGGATCCGTTCGCAGATCTACACGGAGAGCGGGGACAAGCGCGTGCCGGGTCGCGTCCTGAACGCGGGCCTGGAGGCCCAGCTCGCCTTCCTGCGCGGCTACAACGAGACGGATGGTCTCAAGGCGGGGAACTCGAAGTACGAGTTCAAGTCGTTCAAGACGGCCTCGCCGTGTCTCGCCGCCGGACTCTGGTGGCTGGCGCAGCGCGCGCTCGGCCAGCGGGCCATCCTCTCGGTCGAGGACCGGGACGGCCGCGCCTACTACCAGATCAACCTGTCCGTGCCGGACGACGAGCGGCAGGGAGCGAAGGGTGCGCATCTCCGCCGACCGGTGGCCGAGGTCCTGAAGACCACCCCGGTGGCGCACGAGGGCTGGCTCTTCGACCTGGCGACCGAGAGCGGGACGTTCCACGCCGGGATCGGCGACGGGTGGATCCACAACTCGCCACGCCGGGGAGAAACGTTCGTCACACGGAAGGTGACGCGCGCCGCCTCGCGCATCAAGCTCGGGGTGCAGGAGAAGCTCTACCTCGGCAACCTGGACGCGAAGCGCGACTGGGGCTACGCCAAGGACTACGTCGAGGCCATGTGGCTCATGGTGCAGCAGCCCAGGGGAGACGACTACGTCGTCGCCACCGGGGAGGCGCACTCGGTCCGGGAGCTCTGCGAGGCGGCCTTCGGCCACGTGGGGCTCGACTACCGCGACTTCGTGGAGATCGACCCGCGGTACTACCGCCCGGCCGAGGTGGATTACCTGCTCGGCGATCCGTCGAAGGCGACGAGGCTTCTGGGGTGGAAGCCCAGGACGTCGTTCGCCGAGCTGGTGCGGCTCATGATGGAGAGCGACATGGAGCTGGCGCGGCGGGAGCAGCGGGCCGGCGGGGCGCTGGACGGGTAGCGGGTCCGTCGAACGGTCGCCCACCGGAAGTGGCGCCCGCGAATCCAGCGGGCCCGGCCTGGTCTCCGACTTGCGATGCCCGGTGGCCAGAATCGGCCCGCGGTGGACCGACGACGGAGTCTCGCACCACTGCATGACAGCATGATAGAATGACAACATGACACCTCCCGATGCCGCCCCCGTCGAGATCAAGATCGTCGGTCGCAGCGGACAGATCTCCCTCGGCAAGCGCTTCGCCGGGAAGACCCTTCGCCTGGAGCGGCACGCTGACGGCACCGTCGTCCTCACCCCCGTCGCGATGGTCCCGGAGAGCCAGCTCTGGACGCTGACCGAGCCCGACCGGTCCCGGATCGAGCGCGGGCTCGCCTGGGCGGCGGAGACCGAGGCACGGGAGACCGACCTTCCTGGCCTGGCGAGGGGAGTGGCCCGTCGAGGCAAGGTGCCGGGTGGCGCCCCCCGGTAGCCGGGTCAGGCTCGACCTGAACAGTCCGGAATTCCAGGACGTCCTCTTCCGCCTGGAATCCCCCGAGCTGAGGCAGGTGATCGCGTCCCTGGGACGCCTTCGAAGGCTCGACTGGAACCTTCTCGCCCAGCATCCCGGTTTCCGCTGGGAGGCGATCGCCAGCCTCACGGCGCCGAACGGCGCGAGGGTCAACTCCCTGCGCATCAGCCAGCGAGTTCGAGCCGTGGGGTACAGGGACGGCGATCTGCTCCGGCTGGTCTCGCTCCATCCCGACCACGACTCGGCGTACGAGAAGTGACCTCCAGGTCCGCAGAACGGCCGCCCGAGCCCTCGAATCCGTCGGGCTTCCGGTACGCCGGCATGGCCCTGCTCTCGCAAGGGTGGCTCGGGCATGGCCACCTCCTGCCCCGTCGCCGCCCGCGAATCCTCCCGCCGCCTCGCCGAGCTCCTGCGCCACGAGCGGGACGACCTCGCCGCATTCCTGGTCGCGCTGGCCGGGTTCGACCGGGAACGGCTCTGGATGCAGCTCGGCCACGCGAGCCTCTTCTCGTACCTGCACCGCGAGCTGCGGCTGTCGCATGCGGCCGCGCACTACCGCAAGGTGGCGGTGGGGCTCATCCAGGATTTCCCGGAGATGGTCGAGCCTCTGCGGCAGGGGAAGCTGTGCCTCCCCGGCGCGGCCGACCTGGCGCGCGTGATGACGCCCGAGAACCGCAGCGAGGTCCTGCCCCGCTTCTTCCACCGGTCGAGGCCACGGCCCGGCGGGCTCGAGGTGCGGACCAGGTTCGCCGCGGGCCATTGCCCCCCCGGCACTTCGTCCGTACACTGTACGGATGGCGCTTCGAGCCGTGGGACGGGTTGAACTCAGGATTTCGGTGGACCGCAAGGCCAGGTGGATGGAGGCTGCAAGGCGTTCGAGGGTCCCCCTCTCCGACTGGGCCCGTGGCCTGCTCGACGAGGCCGCGGATGCGTTGCTCGGGCGGGAGGATGTGGAGCCCGGCCCGCCGACCAGGGCGCAGATCCAGGTGTCGCTCTCGGCCCGAGGGGCGATGGGCCCGGAACGGGCGGAGAAGCTCCGTGCGCGAGTGCACGCCGCCCGGAGGACGCCATGGCGCGGCCAGTCCTAGCCGATGCAGACGTGCTCATCGACTTCGCAGGCGGAACGGGAGCCGCCGGCCAGGTCGAGCGACTCATCCACGGCGGGCGCCTTCGCCTGCCCGTGGTTGCCTTCTACGAACTCTGGCGCGGCGCCGAATCCGAGGCGGACCGGGCCGAGATGCGGCGACTGCTGGCCGGCGTCCCGGTCGTCTGGCTCACCCGGCACGACGCCGAGGCGGCGGCTGGGGTGTGGGGCGGCCTCACCGAACACCAGCGGGGCCAGGTGGGCGACCGCGACATCCTCATCGCCGGGACCGCGCTGGCTCGCGGATGGTCCCTGCTCACCCGGAACCGGCGTCACTTCGCCATGACCGGGGTGGAGCTGCACGACCGCGACTAAAAATACACCGTCGCCCGCGCCCCGGCGCCGCCGGCCGTCCAGCCGCTGGCCGCCTCCAGGCTTCCCGACACGCCCAGCTCGCCGACGCCGAAGCGCCAGGTTGCCTGCAGGTCGAAGCCACCGCTCCGGCCGGTGTACGGGGAGTAGAGATTGCCGGAGAAGCGGTCCCGCACGAAGACGTCGCCGCGGACGAGCAGCCGGGCGTCGAGCAGGTCGGCCGAGGCGTGGAGGAAGAGCTCCCGGCCGTTGCCGCCCATGCGGTGGCCCAGCGGCAGGTTCCCGGTGGTCCAGCTGTAGGCGTGCGTGTACCAGTTGAGCTTGTAGCCGGGCGACCGGCAGAAGGTCCCGCCCGTCTGCTCCTTGCAGACCTCGCCGAAGAAGCTCGCCTCGAGCCCCACCGCCACCTCGGGCGCGAAGGGCAGCGACGGGATCAGGATCCCGGCGTCGAGCCCCGGCGCCTGCAGCCAGGCCCCGCCGTTGTCGTCGCCGCCCCACTCCCCGTACAGGGTGATGGGAACCCAGTCCTCGGTGGGAAGCCGCCAGCGCCCCGCGACCGAGAAGACGTTGTTGGTGTAGCCGTTGTTCTGGTACCCGGCCCCGCGGTAGGTGATGGCCGCGAAGAAATCACTGATGGTGAACGGCGCTCCGGTGAGCTGCTCCCAGGTCTCCCCGCCCATCATGATGCCGCTCTGCAGGCCGAAGGTGAGGCGCGGGACGGGCTGGTACTGCAGCGACCACTCCCAGAGCAGGGTGTTCGCGGAATGGGTGGGCGGGCCCACCTTCGCGAGCGAGACGTCGAGGTGAGCAGGCCGATGCAGATGTCCACGGGGCGGTAGATCTGGAACTCGACGCGGTCGTGGAGGGCCTCGCCGCCGAACACCACGCCGGCGCCCGGCGCGCCGAACCCGGTCTGACCGGGAGCGCGCCCCACCGAGAGCGACACCGGGCCGACGCCGGCCACGAGCTCGCCCGCCCAGCGGAGCTGCCAGGCCGTCCCCACCGGCGCGACCAGCAGGGCCAGGTGGTCGGAGAGTGCGCCGGCGGCCTCGACCGCGACGTACGGCGTGGAGTCCCGGGGCGGGGTGAGCGACCAGGCGGAGGGGGGCGTCGCGGCTGGCTCCGGCGAGACGGTGTCGTACTGGTAGCCCACCGAGGCCTGTCCGCCCAGGAAGCGCCAGAGCCCCTTCTCGTCGATGCCCCGCCACTCCTGCTGGAACTTCTCCTTCCAGCCGCGGGCCAGGGCCTCCATGCCCGGACGCTCCTTCGCCGCCCGGCGCGCCCCCTCGTCGAGCGCGGCCCACACCATGTACATGGGCGCGGCCTGGTTGGCGGGCAGCCACCCGGTCACGAGCCCCACCCCGTCGAGCCGCACCGCTGCGCGCACCGCCCAGTGCTCGGGGGGCAGCAGCGGGGAGACCCCGTAGGCCGGCAGCTCGCGGGCCGGCGACTCCTCGGCGGCGGCGCCGGCAGGGATGGCGGTGCGGCGACGGCCAGGAGCAGGAGCAGGAGCAGGCGGTGCCTCATGCTCCGTCCCCCGCTGGCGGGCGCCTGGCTGCGGCCGCGGCCAGCGCGAAGAGCAGCGCCGCGGCCAGCGAAAGCGCCCCGGAGAGTCCGTTCACCCCGAGGAAGATCACGATGAGCCCCCCCACCGCGGCGGCGACGCCGTCGAGCACCGCGGAGCGGCTGCGGCCGAAGAGCAGGAACCCCTCGAGCAGCAGCGCCCCGGCGGCGAGCAGGAAGTGCACCCCGCGCCGGTGGAGGGCCGACTGCACGGCGTCCTGGCTCGCCACCCCCACGGCCACGGCGACCAGCACCGCGCCCAGGGCCAGCACCAGCACCCCGCCGGCCGCGGCGTCCTTCACCCGCCGTGCCTCCTCGCGGATCTCCCGGGTGTGCAGGTCCACGAGCCCCTCGAGGGCGCTGTTGCCCATCTCGGCGGCGACCACCAGCGCCACCGCCAGCAGGAGGGCCAGCCGCGACGCCGGCGGCAGCGACACCTCCGCGCCGAGGAGCCCCACCGCCGTGCCGCAGAGCACGTGGATCTTCATGTTCCGCTCGCGCGCCGTCACCTCGACGAGTCCGCGCAGCGCGTGGCCGAAGCTGGGGATGAGGCCGGTGGACATGGGCGGGCTATCCTACCAGCCGGGAACGAAGCCTGTACCGCGCTCCCCGGGTTGCACCGGTCCGGACGAGGAACGGCGCGGTGGCCAGGTCGCGGGTGGCCTGGCGGCGGGAGGCGCGCCCCCGGAGCGCCTCCATGTAGTCGCCCAGGGTGAACTCGGGCGACCGCTCGGCGAGTCGATGGAGCATGTTCATTCGCTGGGGCCGGGCCAGGGTGCCGTGAGCCCCCGAGCCGAGCTCCTTGGCGATGGGCTCCTCCCGCGACATGTATCCCCAGCGCAGGTACTCGGCGAGGGACTCCTCGGCGTCGCGTCGGGCCAGGGTTCCGGCGAATGCACGGGTTCCCAGGAAAAAGCGCTCGTTTCGGGCGGGGCGCACACCCGCCAGGACGAACGCGGCCAGGTCGTCGAGCTCCACCAATCCAGCGACCAGCCGCGCGAACTCGAAGGCGACCCCCAGCGTCGCCGGCCAGCGCGCCCCCGGCAGCGCGCGCCGGAGCTTGAGGGGGTCGAACCTGTCGTAGTGCCGGGCCAGCAGCTCCACGAGCGCCCAGAGGAGACGCGGCTCCTGCCGCGAGGCCTGGGCCGCGAGCACCACCACCTCCTCGGGCGAGGGCTTTCCGAAACGCCACGGGACGCGCCTGCCCTCGACGCGGCCGCCCACAGCCTCGAGCTCGGCGTAGAGACGGGGAATCTCACGAGCCTGGAGCGGCAGGCCTGCCGAGGTGGTCATTCCACCGCCCCGAGGTCATCGAGGAAGTCGCCGGCCTCCCGCGCGCCCTTGATCCCCTTCTCGATGAGCTGCTGGATTCGCCCGTCCACGAGTGCGAGGTCGGGCTTCTTCCGGAGCAGGGCCCGGGCGTGGCCCACGTCCTTGTCCCGACCCGCGAAGCACTTCATGATGAGCAGGTCCTCCACCCCGAGCGCCATCACCCGCAGTCTCTGGCCGGCGAACACCTCCTGGAGGCGGGAGCCGTAGTCGGACGGCAGCACGTGGGTGAAGGTCTCGAACCAGGGGTTCAGCCAGTCGGAGGACAGCCCCACCTCACTGGCGACCTCTCGCAGCACGGGACCCAGGTCGTCGAGGTGCCCCGTGGCGGTGTAGGCATCGACGTCCCGGGTTCGCACCGGGAGGCCGTGGGCGAGCAGCATCGCCGTCCCACCGCCGACGATGAGCATGACGGGAGCCTCCAGCCGGGCGTCGAGGGCCTGGAAGGCCGCCTGGATGGAGGACCGGTCGAGGTAGGGATGGTCAGCCATTTGCGCCATGATTATACTGTAGCCTGTTCATGGCGCAATGACCCTACGGTTGCAATCCCCGCGGAGGACCCGACATGCAAGGCCGCCTCGACCTCGACACCCTCGACGCACCCGCCCTGCGCGGCAACCCGCTCGGCGACCCGGTGCGCCGCCCCGTCTACCTCTACCGCCCCCCGGACTTCCGCCCCGGCCTGCCGGCCGTCTACTTCCTGCACGGGTTCACCGGCAGTGCCCACTCCTGGACCGGCTTCCCCGGCTTCGGCCTCACCGTGCCGGAGCGCATGGACCGGCTCGTCGCCTCCGGGGCCGTCCCCCCGGCGGTGGGGGTCTTCGTGGACGGGTGGACCTCGCTGGGCGGCAGCCAGTGGGTGAACAGCCCGGCCATCGGGAACTACCGCGACCACGTGGCGCGGGACGTGGTGGCCTTCGTGGAACGGAAGCTCGGCACGCTCCCCGTCCCGGAGGCCCGGGCCGTGGTGGGCAAGTCGTCGGGCGGATACGGGGCGCTGGTCATGGGACGCCACCACCCCGACGTCTTCGGCCACGTGGCCAGCCACGCCGGCGACGCCGGCTTCGAGTACTGCTACCTCCCCGACTTCCCCCGTACGGCGGGCGCGCTCCTCGGAACCGACCCCGCCTCCTGGCTCGACGCGCTGCGCCGCCGCGCCCGCGAGACCAAGATGCGGGGCGACGACCACGCCCCGCTGAACGTCCTCGCCATGGCCGCCGCCTACTCGCCGCGCGCCGGCGCGCCGGCCGGCCTGGAGCTCCCCTTCGACCCGGAGACCGCCCGCATCCGCCCCGAGGTCTGGGAGCGCTGGCTCTCCCACGACCCGGTGCGCTTCGTCCCCGCCTCGCTCGACGCCTTCCGGAGGCTGCGCAGCGTCTTCCTCGACTGCGGCACGCGCGACGAGTTCAACCTGCGCTGGGGCGCCCGCATGGTCGCCGCGTCGCTCCGCGAGGGCGGCGTGGACCTGGTCCACGAGGAGTTCGACGACGGCCACCGCGACGTGAACTACCGCTACGACCGGTCGCTCTCCTACATCCTGCCCCGGCTGGGTCGCGGCTGACTATATTGACGGTCACATGTCCGTCACCGTCCAAGCCGGCGCCACCCTCCCCTTCGACCGCTTCTGGAAGTGGCTGAAGCACCACCCCAACTGCATCCTGCGGGCAGGCACCTCCGAGGCCTGGCTCTACGACCACGAGGACCTCCACTGGCACCTCGAGGAGGGGCCGGAGCGCCACCCGTCGGTGCAGCTCGTCCGCGGCAAGCAGGTCCTGGGGGAGATGATCCTCGACGTCCGCGACGTCGCCTTCGTCCAGGCCACCCTCGACTCCGAGGAGGACGGCGAGCGGCGCTACCTCTTCGAGGTGGTGGGCGGGGACCGTGCCGAGCCCTACGCGGTCTACCACTTCCTGGTGGCCCACGGCTTCGAGGAGGAGCCGCACGGCGGCGGCGGCCTGAAGCACTAGGGAGACGCGACGAGCGCCTTGCCCGGCCACCAGGTGAGCTGGAACTCCGCGTGCAGGTTCACGGCATCCGGCAGCCCGTCGTGCGCCCCCCGGCACTGCAGCCCGGCCAGGGCCCCCAGGTCGAAGGCGCCCAGCGACTTCACGTAGCGTAAACCGCCCCCGATCTCGACGTCGTTCTCCCCCCTCGGCCCGCCGGTCCCCATGAAGTAGACGTCGTTCCGGCGGGTTCGCTCCAGCCAGCCGCCGTACCATCCAGACGGCGTGAGGACGTCCACGCCCAGGTACTGCGTGGAGCCTCCCGGGCCGATGGCGGAGCCCACGATCTGCCCACGGTTCGCGTAGCTGGTGTTGCCGCCGTGCGCGTAGTAGGCGGTCGGGTTGGGTCGCCATTCCCGCGACGGCCGGGGGACGTTGTTGTCGGTGATCTCTCCGATGAGCCGGACCCAGTAGTCGCTGCCCAGGAAGACCTTCTGCAACCCGAGCGTGTAGCCGGCCGCGTGGTCGAGCTCCCTCGTCAGGTCCCCGTAGTTCGCCCAGCCGTCGTCCTTCGTCCACTCGCCGTAGACCTCCAGGCCGGCCGGGGGGAAGACCCACCGTCCGTAGAACCCCATCATCTGGTTCGAGTTCTGCTCGCAGCTGCGGCACAGGGTGGACATGACGTTCACGAACGCGAAGCCGACGTACAGCCCGCGCACCCAGCGGACCTCCAGGTCGGCGGTGAAGGCGAAGACCCATGCGCGATCCTGGGTGTAGAAGTAGTCGGAGCGGCCCAGCGATCCGAGCCAGACGTCCGCCTCCAGGTTTCCCACCCAGACGTCCACCGGACGCACCGTTCCCAGGTAGGCGTGGGGGAAGCCGTCCGCGTTGTTCGACATGAGCAGCGTGTTGCGCATGCCCGGCCCCCACCAGAGGTTCTCGGTGGAGACGCCGATGCCGACCCCGGCGTAGGCGACCTGCACGTAGCTCTGCCCTGGCGACAACGTCCAGAAGTTCGCGTCCCCGAAGCGCTGCGGAACGTCGAGCGCCTCCCCGTAGTACGGGTTGGAATAGGCCAGGTTCCCGGGCAGGCCGGTGGAGAGCATGGGGAATGCGGCGTTCTGCTGCCAGGCCACGCCGGGCACGAAGGCCGCCGAGAGGATCCCCCACTTGAACTGGAGGCCGACGCCGAGCTGCGCCGAGACGCCCTTCCCCTGCCAGACCGCGCCGTCGTTCGCGCCCGACGGGTAGCTGGTGTTGGCGTACACGGAGAGCATGGCCGGGACCCACTCCAGCGAGAGCGAGCCGGGGGTCTTCTCGGCCTCCACCTTGCGGCCCAGCGGCAGGGCCGGACCCTCGGCGCAGAGCGGCACGGCGCGATCGCCCGGGCGCTGGAAGAGGTCGGGGCGCAGCGGCGCGGCGCCCACGTCCTGGGCCATGCGGGCCAGGTCCGCCCACGGCGTCCCGATGCCGTAGGCCTGCAACACCTCTCCGGAGAGCGCGCAGGACGGGCCGTTGGGATCGGCGCTGCCGTCGGCCGCGGCAGCGTCGGCCGCGGCCAGGAGGACGGCGAGGGCGAGGACGGACGTCACGCCCCGGGAGACTACCTCACTCCCGCGACTGCTCCTTCAAGGCCTTGAGCCCCTTCTCGAAGTCGGGCCCGACCATGCCGTCCATGTCCATGAAGAGCGCGAAGAGCTTGCCCACGAAGTCGTGCTCGCCCGTCATCGACCAGGTCACCTTGGTCCCGGCAGGGTCGGGTGCGAGGTCGAAGGTGGTGAGGCTGGTCTGCTCCCACGGCTTCAGGAACTGGAGCTCGATGACCACCTGGCGGTCCGGGGTGAGCCCCTTCACCGTCATGCGCCCCTCGCCGACCTTGTCGTTCCCCTTCCAGTGGTAGGTCGAGCCGACCGTCCCCGGCGTGCCGGAGTAGTCGAGCTTCATGGCCGGATCGAGCTTGGCCCAGGGCGACCAGCCCTCCCACTTCGTGAGGTCGGCGACCCGGGAGTAGACTTCCGCCGCCGGGGCCCGGACCACCGCGCTGCGCTCGACCCTGTAGATGGACGGGCGATAGGCGACGAAGCCCCCGAAGGCGAACACCAGGACCAGCAGGATCACGACGATTTTCTTGAACATTGGCGATCTCCGATAGCACGGATGGAAGCGGTCAGACTGGCCTGCTATCTAACGCCTCCCTGGGGGCGCCACACCTTGTCCGACTTCGTCCATCTCCACCTGCACAGCCTCTACTCCCTCCTCGACGGCGCCATCCGCATCGGCGACCTGACCCGGACGGTGAAGGAGCGGGGCATGAACACCGTGGCCGTCACCGACCACGGCAACCTCTTCGGCGCCGTGGACTTCTACAAGAACGCCCGGGCGGCCGGGGTGAAGCCCATCCTGGGCATGGAGGCCTACGTCGCCGGCCCCAAGGGACGGCAGGACCGCAGCGAGCGGGTGGGCCGCCACCTCATCCTCCTGGCCAGGAACGCCGAGGGCTGGGCCAACCTCCGCTACCTCTCCTCCATGGCCTACGCCGAGGGGTTCTACTACGACCCCCGCATCGACAAGCCCCTGCTGCGCGAGCACGCCAAGGGGCTGGTCGGGCTCACCGCCTGCCTGGGCGGCGAGATCCCGCGGCTCGCCCACAAGGGCGACATGGACGGGGCCCGCGCCGCCGCCCGGGAGTACCGCGACATCTTCGAGCCCGGCAGCTTCTTCCTGGAGGTGCAGTCGAACGGCATGGCCGAGCAGCTGGAGGTGAACTCCCGGCTGGCCGAGCTTTCCGAGAGCGAGGGCATCCCGCTCGTGGCCACCGCCGATGCACATTACGTGAACCGCAGCGACGCGAAGGCGCACGAGGTCCTCATGTGCATCGCGTCCAACAAGACCCTCACCGACCCGCGCCGCCTGCACCACAAGACCGACGGGCTCTTCGTGGCCTCGCCGGACGACATGCTGGCCTCCCTGCCCCAGTACAGGGAGGCCATCGCCAACACGGTGCGCATCGCCGAGATGTGCAACGTCGAGCTCAAGCTGGGCGGCAGCTACCTGCCCCGCTTCCAGCTGCCCGACGGCGTCACCGAGGACGACTGGCTGGGCAAGCTGGCGCAGGAGGGTCTCGAGCGGCGATTCAAGGAGATCGAGGGCAAGTACCCCCACGACCGGGACCTCTACCGGCAGCGGCTCGAGACCGAGGTGGGGATCATCCGGTCCATGAACTTCTCCGGCTACTTCCTCATCGTCCAGGACTTCATCAACTGGGCCAAGGGACGGCAGGTGCCGGTGGGTCCGGGGCGCGGCTCGGGAGCCGGCTCCATCGTGGCCTGGTCGCTGCGCATCACCGACCTCGACCCCATCCGCTGGAACCTCCTCTTCGAGCGGTTCCTCAACCCCGAGCGCGTGTCGATGCCCGACTTCGACATCGACTTCTGCCAGGAGCGGCGCGACGAGGTCATCCACTACGTGGCCGGGAAGTACGGCAAGGACAACGTCGGCCAGATCATCACCTTCGGCTCGCTCAAGGCCCGCTCGGTGATCCGCGACGTGGTCCGGGTCATGGGGCTCCCCTTCGCCGAGGGGGACCGCATCGCCAAGCTCGTTCCCGAGCCGGTGCAGGGCAAGGTGAAGCCCCTCAAGGAGTGCATCGAGATCGAGCCGCGCCTGGCCGAGCTGTACGAGAAGCCCACCCTGGTGCGCGAGTGGACCGAGCCCGACGGCTCGCAGCGCAAGGTGACCACCCGCGACATCCTCGACATCGCCATGGCGCTCGAGGGGCTGAACCGGCAGGCCGGCCTTCACGCCGCCGGCGTGGTCATCGCCGACAGGCCGCTCTGGGAGTACGTCCCGGTCTACAAGGACGACAAGAGCGACACGCTGGTCTCGCAGTTCTCCAAGGACGACGCGGAGGCGGCCGGACTCGTCAAGTTCGACTTCCTGGGCCTGAAGACCCTCACCGTGATCGACGAGGCGCTCAAGCGGGTGAGGAGGAACCACCCCGACCAGGCGACGCTCGCCGCCGACCAGATCCCCATCGACGACCCGGCGGTCTACGAGCTCATCGCCCGCGGCGACACCGACGGCGTCTTCCAGATGGAGTCGGAGGGCTTCACCCACATGGTGACGAAGATGAAGCCGTCGGGCTTCGACGACGTCATCGCCGCCGGCGCGCTCTTCCGCCCCGGCCCGCTCGACCAGAAGGTGGACGGCGGCCGCACCATGGTCGACGTCTACATCGACCGCAAGCTGGGCAAGGAGAAGGTCCGCTACCCCCACGACCGGCTCGAGCCCATCCTCCGGGAGACCTACGGCGTCATCGTCTACCAGGAACAGGTCATGCAGATCTCCCAGGTGCTGGCCGGCTACAGCCTGGGACGCGCCGACATCCTGCGCCGCGCCATGGGGAAGAAGAAGGCCGGGGAGATGGCCAAGGAGCGGGCCGGCTTCCTGGCCGGCTGCGTGGAGAAGGGGGTGGACGCGGCGGTGGCCGGCTCCATCTTCGACATGATGGAGAAGTTCGCCGCCTACGGCTTCAACAAGAGCCACTCGGCGGCCTACGGGTTCCTCACCGTGCAGACCGCCTGGCTGAAGGCCCACTACCCGGTCGAGTTCATGGCCGCGCTGCTCACCAGCGAGTCGGGGAGCACCGACAAGGTGGTGGCCCACATCTTCGGGGCCCGCCAGTCGGGCATCGAGGTCCTTTCACCCGACGTGAACGAGTCGGCGAGCTCGTTCACGGCGCATCCCCCGGCGGCGCCGGCGCAGCCGGCGCAAGGCGCGGCGCCCTCTCCGGCCACGGGGATTGCTCCACCCTCCGCGCGCGGCAGGATCCGCTTCGGCCTGGGCGCCGTGAAGGGCGTGGGCGACAGCGCCGTCGAGGCCGTGCTGGCCGCCCGCGAGGAGGGCGGCCCCTTCAAGAGCCTCTTCGACTTCTGCTCCCGCATCGATCCACGCCGGGTGAACAAGAAGGTCATCGAGGCCCTGGTGAAGAGCGGCGCCTTCGACTTCGAGGGAGTGCCCCGCTGGAGGCTCGCCGCCGGGATCGACGCGGCCCTGTCGGCGGGCTCGTCGGCCCACGCCGACCGGCAGAGCGGCCAGGCCAGCCTCTTCGGCGCCCTGCCCGTCGCCGACACGAGGCCTCGATACCCCGAGCCGGGCGACCGGGTGGGCGACGTCGAGGTGTCGGAGTGGCCCGAGCGGGTGCGGCTGGCCGCCGAGAAGGAGGCGCTGGGCTTCTACATCACCGGCCACCCGCTGGCCGGCTACGAGAAGGAGGCCCGCCGCTACGCCTCCGCCAACTGCGCCCAGGTGCAGGGGAAGCGGCAGGGGGACAAGGTCTCGGTGGTGGGCGTGGTCCGCGACCTGCGGGAGCGGCAGAACAAGGAGAAGGGAACCCGCTTCGGGTTCTTCGCGCTCGAGGACCTGTCCGGCTCGGTGGAGGTCATCTGCTGGGGCGGGCGGGCCGCGCAGGGCAACCGGCCCGCGCAGCGGGGCTGGGGCGACTGGGAGATGCTCGTGAAGAGCGACGAGCCCTTGCTGGTGCACGGCGAGGTGCGGCTGAACCAGCGGGACGAGGAGCACCCCTCCGCCGAGATCGTGGCCTCCGACATCGAGCTGCTCTCCCACGTGCGCAACCAGAAGACCTCCGAGGTGGTGCTGCGCATCGACGCCGGCCGGCTCGACGCCGAGACGGTCGGGCAGCTGCGTGCGCTGCTCGGGCGCCACGGCGGGTCGTGCCCGGTGGGCGTGCGGGCGGTCATCCCGGAGCGCAGCGAGACCCGGCTCAAGGTGAAGGAGAAGGTGGCGCCCTCCGACGAGTTCCTCGAGGCGGCGCGAAGGTTGGGCTTCGAGGTGGAGCTCCGGTAGCCTAGACTCGGCGGCCATGGACAAGACCCTCCTCGCCCGGATCCAGGACCGCAGCGCCCGCATCGGCATCGTCGGACAGGGATACGTGGGGCTGCCGCTCGCCCTGCTCTTCCACGAGACCGGGTTCCCGGTCACCGGATTCGACGTCGATCCGCGCAAGGTGGAGCTGCTCCGCAAGGGGGAGTCGTTCATCAAGCACATCGGGGCCGAGCGGGTCACGGCGGCGGTGCGGAGCGGCCGGTACCAGGCCACCACCGACTTCGACGGCCTGCGCGACTGCGACGCCATCGCCATCTGCGTCCCCACGCCGCTCGGCAAGCACCGCGAGCCCGACAACTCCTACATCCACGTCACCGGGCGGGAGATCGCGAAGCGGCTCCGCAAGGGGCAGCTCGTCATCCTGGAGTCCACCACCTACCCGGGCACCACCGACGACGAGCTCCGCCCCATCCTGGAGGAGAGCGGCCTCACCTGTGGGCGCGACTTCTTCCTGGCCTTCTCCCCCGAGCGGGAGGACCCGGGCCGCAAGGACTTCGACACGAGGAGCACGGCCAAGGTGGTGGGCGGGTTCGACGCGGCATCCACGGCGCTCGCCGTGGCCCTCTACCAGACCGGCGTCGCCAAGGTGGTCCCGGTGTCGAGCGCGCGGGTGGCCGAGTCGGCCAAGCTCCTCGAGAACGTCTTCCGCTCGGTGAACATCGCGCTGGTGAACGAGCTGAAGACGGTCTTCGACCGGATGGACATCGACATCTGGGAGGTCATCGAGGCGGCCAAGACCAAGCCCTTCGGCTTCATGCCCTTCTACCCGGGGCCGGGGCTGGGCGGGCACTGCATCCCCCTCGACCCCTTCTACCTGTCCTGGAAGGCCGCCGAGCACGGCCAGTGGGCCCGCTTCGTGGAGCTGGCCGGCGAGATCAACACCAGCATGCCGCGCTGGGTGGTGGGCAAGATCGCCGAGGCCCTGAACGACGATGCCAAGCCCATCCGGGGATCGCGGGTGCTCGTCCTGGGGCTGGCCTACAAGGCCAACATCGACGACGACCGGGAGTCGCCGTCCTACGAGATCATCGAGCTTCTCCAGCACGCCGGCGCCCGGGTGGACTACTGCGACCCGTTCTTCCCGACGACGCCGGTCACGCGCAAGCGGACGTTGGGGATGACGTCGGTGGCGAGCGACAACGCGTCCTGGCGCGGCTACGACGCGGTGGTGGTCTCCACGGCCCACGAGCTGTTCAAGGACCCGGCGCTCTTCGAGGGGCTGCCGCTCGTCGTCGACACGCGAAATCTGATGACGGGTCTTTTTCCCCGTGGTGGCGGGCCGAAGCGGGTCGTGAAGGCGTAGGCATCCCCCGAGTGGCGCGTCCCGTGCATAGGGGACGGCCCCCGTTATGGGCATCTTACCCTCCCCAAAGTGGGAGGAGGTGCTACATTCCTTGGGGGGTTCCTTGGATGTTCCTCATCAAGGCAGCTCGGGGGAGGTTCACACGATGATGCGCGCCAATGCACGGCTTCTGCCCAGGGGATCGTCGGCATACTCCGACGGTGACGGGGCGCTTCGCTGCGACAGGGCGGGCGAGGACATGCTGCGTGCGTTCTGGCCCGTCGCGGCCGAGGGCGCGTCGCTTCCCGCCGAGCTCCGCGGCCTCGCCGACGGCGCGCAGGCCGGGCCGCCGGGAGTGCGCCGCACCCTCATCATGGAGCACGCCGGCGAGCGGCTCCGGATCGAGTCCACCGCGGTGGGCAAGGGGCGCACCCAGTTCCACCTCTGGCGCGAGATGCTGCCCGGCGTGGTCGAGAGCCCCTCCGTGGTCGAGGAGGCCACCTCCGACGGATTGACCCAGCGTGAACGGGAGGTCGCCCTGCTCGTGGCCGACGGGCTGCGCAGCCGCGAGGTCGCCGAGCGGCTCACCATCGCCCCGCAGACCGTCAAGAGCCATCTGAAGACCATCTTCGACAAGCTGGGCGTGCGCAACCGCGTGGAACTGGCGCGGCGCCTGTCGAACCGGTAGTGGTCACCCTGAAGGACGTCCAGGCGGCGCGGGAGCGCGTCCGCGACGCGCTCTACCTGTCCCCCTGCGCGCGCACCGAGACCCTCTCCCGGGTCTCCCGGACGCAGGCCTTCCTCAAGCTCGACAACCTCCAGATGACGGGCGCCTACAAGGAGCGCGGCGCCCTGAACAAGATCCTCACCCTGGGTGAAGCGGAGCGGGCCCGGGGGCTCATCGCCGCCTCGGCCGGGAACCACGCCCAGGCCGTGGCCTACCACGCCGGCCGGCTCGGGCTCGCGGCCACCATCGTCATGCCGGAGACCACCCCCATCATGAAGGTGGCCAACACCCGGGGGCACGGGGCCCGGGTGGTGCTCTCCGGCGCGAACTACGACGAGGCCCATGCCGAGGCGCGCCGGATGGAGCGGGAGGAGGGGCTCACCTTCGTGCACCCCTTCGACGACGAGGCGATCATCGCCGGCCAGGGCACGCTGGGGCTGGAGGTGGTGGAGCAGGTGGCCGGGCTCGACGCGGTGCTGGTGCCGGTGGGGGGAGGCGGGCTCATCTCCGGCGTGGCCGTGGCCGTCAAGGCCCTGGCGCCCCGGGTGAAGGTCATCGGCGTCGAGGCCGACGCGATCCCCTGCATGCAGGCGGCGGTGGAGGCGGGCGAGCTGGTGACGCTCGACGCCGCGTCCACGCTGGCCGACGGCATCGCGGTGCGTCGGGCCGGCGAGATCACCTTCGAGCACGTCCAGTCCCTGGTGGACGACGTCATCACCGTGACCGAGGAGGAGATCGCCTCGGCCATCCTCTACCTCCTCGAGAAGGAGAAGACGGTGGCCGAGGGGGCCGGAGCGGTGGGGGTGGCGGCGCTCATGCACCACAAGCTGCCCGGGCTCGAGGGCAAGCGGGTCTGCTCGGTCATCTCCGGCGGCAACATCGACGTGAACGTGGTGGCCCGGGTCATCGAGCGGGGGCTGGTGAAGGACGGGCGGCTGGTTCGCGTCAACATCCGGCTGCTCGACAAGCCCGGCCAGCTCACCATCGTCTCCGGCATCATCTCGGGCCTGCGCGCCAACGTCATCGAGGTGCACCACTCCCGGGCCTTCTCCGAGAAGTTCGGGGACACCACCCTGCTCCTCACGCTCGAGACGCGCGGACCGGAGCACGTCGAGGAGATCCTCGGGGGGTTGCGGGAGCACGGTTACCGGGTCGACCTGGTGTAGGCTCCAGGCGTGCGCGCCTCACTCCACGGACGACCGACCCGGCACCAGCGCGCCTGGCTCGCGCCCACCTGGCCCGTGCACCTCGCGTCGCAGCTCTCCTCCGAGGCCCGGGCCACCCTCACCCACTGGTTCGCCCGCGGGTTCCCGGCGGTGGTCTGCCGGGACGATCCCGGCGACGCGGCGGGGGTGGCGCTCTCCGTCACCCTGCCGGCCTCGCGCTGGAACGCCACCATCCGCTTCACGGTGGGGCGCGCCGCGGTGACGCGGAGGGCCCCCCCGCTGCCGCTCGCCGAGGCCATGCTGAGCGCCCCGCGCGGCTGGCTGGTCCCCCTCTCCGACCTGGAGCGGGCCGCGGCCGGCGTGGAGGTTCCGCTCTCGGTGACCGGGGCGCTGGCCTGGCAGCACATCACCGGCGAGCGGTACGTGGCCCCCCGGTCGCCGGTGGACCTCCTCTTCCGCCCCCGGTCGCGCGAGCAGCTCGACCGGATCCTCACCGTGCTCCGGGTGCGGGAGGACTGGGAAGGCCCTCCGCTCGTCGGGGAGGCGGTCCTGGGGTGGGACGCCGCCGTCGCCTGGCGCGACCTGGCGCACGGCCGCCGCCGGGTTCTGGTCCGGAGCGCCGGGAGCGAGACCGTTCAGGACGTGGAGAGGCTGCTGGTGAGATTGAGGTAGACGGCGGGCTGCAGCCGGGGGCTATCGCGCGAACGCCGCGCGGGCCCAGGCCACGGTCTGGCGGGCCGCCTCGCCGGGCGCGGTGGGCTGGACCGCGAACCTGTCGCGGAAGGCCCGGTCGTCGGCGACGTAGGGCTCGTCCCACTGGTAGAGCATCTCGTCCACCTCGCGCAGGACGGGGATGAAGAGGCCGAGGACCTTCACCATGGGGCGAGGCATCCTTCGCACCGGCGCAGGGACGCCGGCGGCGGACGCGAACCAGGCCACGAGCTGGCGGGTGCTCCCGGCCGGAGCGCAGGGCAGGATCCAGCGCTTGCCCTCGGCCGCGCCGCTCGCCTCGTCGCCCGCCTCCCCCAGCGCCGCCAGGCCGGCCGCCACGTCGGGGATGAAGTGGTAGGTGTGCAGGGTATCGGGGTTTCCCAGGACCTCGGCCCCCTTCCCCGCGAGCAGGCGGGTCCAGAACCGCTCCCCGAAGGCCGTCATCACGCCACCCGGACCGAAGAAGTCGGAGGCCCGGCCGGTGACGGCGCGGACGTCGCCGCGGCGGACGGCCTCCTGGAGGGAGGCGGCGAGGCGGGCCCGGATCGCCCCCTTCCGGCTGCACGGGGAGGCCGGGGTCGTCTCGTCCATGGCGCGGCCTCCCGTTCTCCCCACCGCGTACAGGTTGTCGAGCACGACCAGGCGGGCGCCTGCCTTGCCGGCCGCGGCGACCAGGCTCTCCTGGATGCGCGGGAGCTCGGCCTCCCAGACCCTGGTGTCGTACCGGGGGTTCATGCAGTGGTACACGGCCGCCGCGCCGTCCACGACGCGGCGGCAGGCCTCCTCGTCCATCGCGTCCGCCGCCACGACCTGGATCCCCGCATCGGCGCCGGGGATCGGCTTGCCCGACCGGCTGACCAGCCGGACGGCGTGGCCGCGGGAGGCGAGGATGCGGGCGAGGTGCGGGCCGACCTGCCCGGCCCCGAAGACCACGTGGATGCTTCTGGGAGCCATCCCCCTACCCTAACGCGGACAGCACGTGCTTCAAGGCGGCCAGGAACCCGTCCACCTGCCCGGGAGTGTGACTTGCGGTGAGGGAGACGCGCAGCCGGCTCGTCCCGGCGGGCACCGTGGGCGGGCGGATGGCCTTCACGTGGTAGCCCATGCCACGCAGCAGGCGCGAGGCCTCGAGGGCGCGGACCTCCTCCCCCAGGACCACCGGGAAGATGGGCGCGACCACCGACTTCATGGGGAAGCCCAGCGCCTCGAGCCCGGCCTTCATGCGTGCCGAGAGCGCCTCGAGGCGGGCCCGGCGCTCCGGCTCGGTGGCCAGGATGTCGAGGGCGGCGATGGCCGCGCCGCAGGAGGCGGGGGGGAGCGCGGTGGTGAAGACGAAGGTCCGGGCCCGGCAAACGAGCCAGTCGGTGAGCTCCCGCGAACCGGCCACGAAGGCCCCGAAGCTTCCCAGGGCCTTGCCGAGCGTGCCCATGAGGACGTCCACGCGGTCGGTGACCGAGAGCGCCTCGGCCAGGCCGGACCCGGTGGCGCCCAGGACGCCGGTGGAGTGGGCCTCGTCGAGGTAGAGCATGGCGCCGTGCCGTCCGCAGAGATCGACGATCTCGACGAGCGGCGCCGCGTCGCCGTCCATGCCGAAGACCGCGTCGGTGACCACGAGCCTCCGGCGGGCCCGGGACGCGGCGAGCAGGGACGAGAGCCCGTCCACGTCCCGGTGACGGTAGACGTGGACCTCGGCGCGGGAGAGACGGCAGCCGTCGACGATGGATGCGTGGTTCCACTCGTCGGAGAAGACCGCGTCGCCCGGACCGACGAGCGCGCCCACCACACCGGCGTTCACGTGGTAGCCCGACGAGAAGAGCAGCGCCGAGGGCGTGCCCTTCATCCGGGCCAGCCGCTCCTCCAGCTCGTGGTGCAGGAGCAGGTCGCCCACGACGAGCCGGGCCGCACCGGCCCCCGCCCCGTACCGCCGCGCCGCCTCGGCGGCGGCCCGCTCGACGCGCCCGTCGGCGGCCAGCCCCAGGTAGTCGTTCGAGCAGAGGTTCACCAGCGCATGGCCGGAGAGGCCGATCACCGGCCCCTGGGCAGTGCCCATCGGCTCGAGCCTCCGGCGCAGCCCCCTCGCCTCCAGGGCCGCGAGCTCCCCGGGGATCCAGTCGAGCGCCCGGGACGGCACGGCTATCCGCGCACGACCCGCAGCGAGCGGCGCCCCGGCTCGGTGACGCGCCGGTTCCAGCGGGTCTCGGCCGGCGCCTCGCCGTGGAAGGCCCAGTGCTCCGCGTCGGGGGTGGGGCGCACGCTCATGCCCTGGCCGGTGATCATCTCGACCACCTGCTCGGGGGTGCGCCCCGCGCTGGTCAGGTAGTTGCCCACCATGGTTCCGTTGGCGCCGGCGCGGAAGATGTCGTCCTGCCGGTCCTTGAGGTTCACTTCCCGTCCGCCCATGACGAAGATGTGGGCGGTGGGCATCATGAGCCGGTAGACGGCCACGGCGGCCAGGCACTCCTCCGCGGTGATGGCCTCGAGATGCCCCATCGGCGTCCCCGGCCGCGGGTTGAGGAAGTTCACCGGCACGCAGTCCACGTCGAGATCGCGCAGGACGAGGGCGAGTTCCACCCGCTGGTCGGGCGACTCGCCCATGCCGAGGATGCCGCCGGTGCAGAGCTTCAAGCCCAGCCCCTTGGCGGTGCGGACCGTGTCGATCTGCTCCTGGAAGGTGTGGGTGGTGCAGACCTTGTCGAAGTGGCTGGGTGCGGTCTCCAGGTTGTGGTGCAGGTGCATGAGCCCGGCGGCCTTGAGCCGGGCGATGTCCTGCTCCCGCATGAGGCCGAGGGAGGCGCAGGGCTCGACGGTGGTCTCGGCCTTGATGAGCCGGATGGCCTCCTCGATGACCGAGAGCTCCTCCTCCTTCGAGACGCGGGTGCCGCTGCAGACGATGGAGAACTCGCGCGCGCCGGCCGCCTCGGCGGCCCTGGCCTGCTCGAGGATCTCCCGGGCGGTGAGCAGCGCGTAGGTCGGCGCGTCGGCGTCCTTGAAGTGGGCCGACTGGGAGCAGAAGCCGCAGTCCTCGGGGCAGGAGCCCGACTTGGCGTTGGTGATGCCGCACAGGCTCACCTCGTCGCCGTGGACGGCGTGCCGGACGGCGGCGGCGCGGTCGAGGAGGGCCTCGAAGTCGGGGCCGGAGGTGAGCCGGATGAGGCGGCGGGCCTCGTCAGCGGAGATGGGCTCGATTCCGGGGGGGAGCGCGGCGCGGGTCTCGCACATGGGGGCGGAGGATACCCGGCGGGGAGGCGTCGTCAACCCGGGGAGGTAAATGGGTTTACGAGGGGCGTGGCGCCCTCGCCTTCCGCGGGAACTGGCTTCCGGGTCCATACTCGACGCCCGGGCCGCGCTGCGCCCTGGACGTCTTCTCGAGGAGTCCCCGGTCCACCATGGCCTTGAGGATGCTGCGTGCGCGCTGGACCTCCACGTCCAGCATGTTCTGCACCGTCCGGTTGGTGATCTTTCCGTACTCCCGCACGTGCGCGATCACCTTCCTGTCGATCTCGTCGACAGTGCGGCGATGGTAGGGAACTGCCGCGCCAAGCTCCCGCAACACGTCGCCCCGGAGCCTGTAGGACGGATGGGCCCGGCGCATCGACTCCCTCGTGGGCTCGAGGATGGCCACGCCACCCGAGGCGATTCGACGCAGGACCTGCTCGATCTCGGCCACCCCCTTCTGCAGCAGCGTCGGGAGCTCCCGGGCCGACACCGTCTTCACCGTGCAGAGCCGGAACAGGATCAGCATCGTGTCGGTGTCGTCGCGCTCCTGCTCCGGCAATTGCGCCACGAAGCGCGCAACCTGCGTGTTGGCCCGCCCACCTTCGAGGCTCACGCGGACGTGATCGTGATTCGATTCGATCCGCGGAGGGCCACGGCCGGAGCCGATCATCTCGCGAAACATCCGATCGACCCCGCGGCCGACCTCCTCGGCAAGCCCGAGAACCCTTGCTGCCCTGGCGAGGCAAGGATTCCTCGGCTTGGACGGGTGCGTCAGGATGTTCTCGGGCGTCACGCCGGACACGAGCGGCCCTGGCGACACCACGGCGAGCAGATCGGGCGAGTGGATGAGGTTCACTGGACCGGTCAGGTGATGGTCGCGATGGATGATCGCATTGGCGAGGGCCTCCCTCACCGCGAGGGTGGGAAAGTCCTCCAGCTGGACCTGCTGACCCCCTGGCAGGTCGAGAGGCGTCACGGACTGCCGGGCCCGGACCAGCTGCAACGCGGCCTGGAATCCGGAGAGGAGCGGTCCCGGTAGCCGCTCGATCGCCCCCGGCTCGCCACCGGAGGTCGCCCGGAACTCGTACACGATGGCGGGAGGACCTCCCTGGACGGCCCTGCCAAAGAGGAGCTGGCCGGCCATCAGGACGCGCCCCTGCCCGTTCACGACGCCAAGAGCGCGCAGCAGTTCTTCGCTGCCGAGGCGAGCCAGTCGACGTCGCTCGTCGGGGAACCTCGCCAGCAGGTGTCGTGCGCTCTCCAGGGCGGGCTCGGCAAGATCCCTGGGATGAAGCGTGGTCTCGCTCGCCGTGAGGTCGATGCCGCGCCGGTCCTCCCGGAGGCGCATCTGCTCGCTCGGATCCATCGGCTGGCAGTCCCGGCCGATTCGCCTTGGCGCACGCCCCTGCGGGTCGGAATGGATCTCGGGACTCTGCGGTACCGAGACGAGGACGAGGCGAATTCCGCCGATTCGCTCCTCCCAGGCATCCACGGTCAGGGGAGGCCGGCTGAGCTCCCAGACGCGACGTCGAACGGCATCGACCTCGATCGTGCAACCGGGGAGGGCGGCGGCTCCGGACTTCTGGTCGGCGACCCCGACGACGACCACACCTCCCGAGGCGTTGGCGAAGCACAGCGCCGCATCGGCGATGGTCTTGAGGGCGTCCGCCTCGCTTCGCCCCTGCTCCTTGAACTCCAGGGTCGCGGACTCCAGGTTTCGGGGCGTTTCACCCGCCTGGATGGAGGCAACCGCCGCGCGGGCTTCATCGGTCCTGGGCACACGAACCTCGGGGCCGGGCGTGTTTATGCTTATCCTTCATAGTGTAGGGATTATATAAACAGTCTCGAAACTTCCGTCGCGCTGCGCGGCAGGCCATCTGCGGGGAACATGCAGATCGTGGGCCCTTCGCCCGCGCTGACGTGGCGTCAGCCCTGCATGGCAAGGTCCCGCCATGTCCCGCGCAGCCCCCAAGCAGAGGAGCGTCTACGCCTGCGCAGAGTGCGGCCATTCCTCGCCGAAATGGCTGGGCCAGTGCCCCTCCTGCCACCGCTGGAACACCCTGCACGAGGAGGTCGTGGAGGAGACGCGGGGTCCGCCGCGCGGACAGGCGCGCCCCGGCGCGGCGGCGAAGCCGGTGCCGCTGCGCGAGGTTGTGGCCAGCGAGGACGAGCGGGTCAAGACCGGCATCGGCGAGCTCGACCGGGTGCTGGGCGGCGGGGTGGTTCCGGGGATGCTGACGCTCCTCGGAGGCGACCCGGGCATCGGCAAGAGCACCCTGCTCCTCACCGCGCTCGACCGGCTGGCGAAGCAGCTCTCCGGCCGCCCGCTGCTCTACGTCACCGGCGAGGAGTCCACACGCCAGGTGAAGCTCCGCGCCGACCGGCTGGGGGTGGACGCGGAGAACCTCCACCTGCTCGCCGAGACCGACGCCTCCCGGGTGCTCCAGATCGCAGCCCAGCTCGAGCCGGCCGTCCTGGCGGTGGACTCCATCCAGACCCAGTACCTCCCCGAGCTCTCCTCGGCGCCGGGTACGGTCACGCAGATCCGCGAGGTGGCGGCCCGTCTCATGGGCTACGCCAAGACCACCGAGACCCCGGTCTTCCTCGTGGGACACGTCACCAAGGACGGCTCCATCGCCGGCCCGCGCGTCCTCGAGCACATCGTGGACACGGTGCTCTACTTCGAGGGAGGGGGCGCCCACCCGTACCGGGTGCTGCGGGCCCACAAGAACCGCTTCGGGTCGGCCAGCGAGATCGGGGTCTTCGAGATGAAGACCCGCGGCCTCGCCGAGGTGGCGAACCCGTCGGCCCTCTTCCTGGCCGAGCGGCCGCAGGACGCGGCCGGCAGCGCGGTCACGGCGGCGCTCTCGGGGACCCGGACCCTGCTCGTCGAGGTGCAGGCGCTGGTCGCCCCCACCGGCTTCGGCACGCCGCGCCGCACCGCGCTGGGGCTCGACCCGTCGCGGGTCGCGCTCCTCGCAGCGGTGCTCGAGAAGAAGGTCGGGCTCGAGATCCTGGGCTGCGACCTCTTCGTGAACGTGGCCGGGGGCATGACGCTGGAGGACCCGGCCGCCGACCTCGCCACCGTGGCGGCCCTGGCGTCGTCGTTTCGCGACAGGGTCATCGAGGCGCGCACGCTGGTGCTCGGCGAGGTGGGGCTGGCAGGCGAGGTCCGCGCCGTGGCGCAGGCGGAGGCCCGGCTCTCCGAGGCGGCCCGGCTGGGGTTCCGCCGCGCGGTGGTCCCGGCGGGGAACGCGCGCCACGTCGACGCGCCGGCCGGCATGGAGGTCCTGGGGGTGGAGACGGTGGAGGAGGCGCTGGAGAGGTTGCTGTGATCACGCCCTCTCGAGCGCCCACTTCCACCGCGCGTGCAGGCGGTCGCGCGCCGCGCCGCCCATCCTCGGGGTGAACTTCCGGTCCATCTTCCAGGACTTGCCGATCTCGTCGCGCGACTTCCAGTAGCCCACCGCAAGCCCCGCCAGGAACGCCGCGCCGAGCGCGGTGGTCTCCACCATCTTCGGGCGGATCACCGGGGTCTCGAGCAGGTCGGCCTGCAGCTGCATGAGCAGGTCGTTCTTGCAGGCGCCGCCGTCCACCTTGGCGGCCGAGGGGCGGTGCGGGACCTCCTGACGCATGGCCGCCACCAGGTCGAAGACCTCCAGCGCGATCCCCTCCAGCGCGGCCCGGGCGATGTGGCCGGCGCGGGTCCCCCGGTCGATCCCGGCGATGACGCCGCGGGCGTCGGCGCGCCAGTGGGGCGCCCCCAGGCCGGTGAGCGCCGGCACGAAGACCACGCCTCCGGTGTCCGGCACGCTGCGGGCCAGCGCCTCGACCTCCTTCGCGCTCCGGATGATCCCGAGCCCGTCGCGCAGCCACTGCACCGCCGCGCCGGCGATGAAGGCCGAGCCCTCCAGCGCGTAGGCCACCTCGCCCGGGATGGCCCAGGCCACGGTGGAGAGCAGCCCGAACTTCGAGGCCACCGGCTCCGCGCCGGTGTTGGTGAGGACGAAGGCGCCGGTGCCGTAGGTGATCTTGGCGTCGCCGGGGGCGAAGCAGGCCTGGCCGAAGAGGGCCGCCTGCTGGTCGCCGGCGATGCCCGCCACCGGCACGCCGTCGGGCAAAACCCGGAGACCCTTCGTCACCCCGTAGACCTCCGAGCTCATGCGGATCTCGGGCAGCACCTCGGCGGGGACCCCGAAGATGTCGAGCAGCTCCGGGTCCCAGCGCAGCGAGCGCAGGTCCATGAGCAGGGTGCGGCTGGCGTTGGACGGATCGGTGACGTGGGCCTTTCCGCCGGTGAGCCGCCAGGCGAGGAAGGTGTCGATGGTCCCGAAGGCGAGCTCCCCCTTCGCGGCGCGCGTGCGGGCCCCCTTCACGTGGTCGAGCAGCCAGCGCAGCTTGGTGGCCGAGAAGTACGGGTCGAGGACCAGGCCGGTGCGCTCCCGGATCCAGGGCTCGCGCCCCGCGTCCTTGAGCCGCTGGCAGTCCTGTGCGGTGCGCCGATCCTGCCAGACGATGGCCCGGTGGAGCGGGGCGTCGTTGCGGCGGCTCCAGAGCGCCACCGTCTCCCGCTGGTTGGTGATGCCCACGGCCGCGACGTCCTTCCCGGAGACGCCGGCGCGGGAGAGCGCGCGGCGCAGCGTGGAGACGGTCGAGTCCCAGATCTCCTCGAGGTCGTGCTCGACCCATCCCGGCTTCGGGAAGTGCTGGGGGAACTCCTGGGTGACCTTGCCCTTCACCGACAGCTTCTTGTCGAGGACCAGGACGGTGGTGCCGGTGGTGCCCTGGTCGATGGCCACGACGTACTTCGCCATGCGTCACCTCTTGGGGATGGAGTCGAGGAAGCTCGCCACGTCTTCGGCCAGCCGGTCGCGCTCGAAGTCGATGGCGACGAGGTGGCGGCTGCGCGGGAGGACGACGTAACGGGCGCCCCCGCCGAGCCGGTCGGCCATGCGCCGCGCGCCGGCCACCGTCACCGTGCCGTCGAGGGCGCCGGCCACGACCAGCGCCGGGCAGCGCACCCGGGGCAGCAGCGCGTCCACGTGGGACTGGAAGGAGAGCAGCTCGCCGACGGAGCGCAGGGGAATGGACTCCATGCAGGGATTGGCGGCCCGGGCGTCCGGGTCCCCCACGTCGGAGCCGCCGCCCTTGGAGATCTGGGGGAGGAAGCGGGCCATCGGGGTGGAGCCGGCCAGCCATCCGGCCAGCCTGCCGAGCGGCTGCAGCTCGAGCGCCGGGGCGAGGAGCGCGATGCCGTCGACGCGGTCCGGGGTCTCGGCGGCCAGCGTGCAGGCCACCAGCGCGCCCATGGAAGAGCCGACCAGGAGCGTGCGCCGGGTCTTTCCGAGCGCGGCCAGGGCCTCGCGCGCCCCGCTCACCCAGTCCTGCCACGAGGTCCGGGCGAGGGCGTCTGCGCTGTGGTGGCCGGGGAGGACCGGGGCCAGGCAACGCACCCCGGCGCGGGCGAGCCGGTCGGCGACGGGGCGCAGCTCGAAGGGGGTGCCGGTGAGTCCGTGGAGGAGCAGGGCCGCGTCGCCGCCGCCGGGGCGACCGGGGAGGTCGTAGGGGCCAGGGTCGCCCCGCCGTGCCGCATCTGCCGCCATCAGTGCCCCATTAGCACGGCGGCGGGACGTCCGGCACGGGCCATGTCCGGCACCGACGATTCCGATGTAGGCTCGGGCCATGTCCGACAAGCCCGTCGCGCCCGCCGGCGCCCAGCAAGTCCAGGTGCAGATCGAGATCGACCCGGCCACCGCCAACGGGGTCTTCGTGAACTTCGCCATGGTGAACCACACCGACAGCGAGTTCACCCTCGACCTTCTCTACCTCCACCCCGAGGCCCCCAAGGCCACGGTGCGGGCCCGCGCCATCCTGACGCCCCGCCACATGAAGAGGCTCCTGCTCGCCATGCAGGAGAACCTGGGGCGGTACGAGGCGCTGTTCGGCGTGGTGGACGCGACCCCGTCGCCCCACTTCCCGCGCCCGCCCGGCGTGAACTAGGACCATCGGTCCGCGCCGCGGCCGCTCGCGCGGGCGTCCCCTCGTGAGATCGCGCCCCTGCCGCGGGCACGCACGTTGCTCCCCTGCCCTGCACACCAGCAGCAAGGGAGACAACGGACATGACCGACGCGAACGGCGGCCCCAGCGGCCGCAAGCCCCTCTCCGTGTACGCGGTCCTCGACCGCAAGGACGGAGGCAAGCCCTACTGGATGAAGGTCGGCGCCGCATTCACCAACCGTGACAGCAGCCTCACGGTGGTGCTCGACGCCTTCCCCTCCTCCACCAACCGCCTGCAGATCCGCGAGCAGAAGTTCTCCGACGAGGCGCGCCCGGCCGGCGGCAACGGCGCCCACCGCGGGGAGGAGGAGGAGGCGCGCACGTGAGCGCGCCGCGGGGGCTCCTCCCGCTCCTGGGACTGCTCGCGCTCCTCGTCGCCACCCCGGCCTGGGCCGAGAAGAAGCCGCTCGGGCCCGGGGAGCGGGTGGACCTGAACGCCGCCACCGCCGCCGAGCTGATGCGCCTGCCCGGGGTGGGGAGGAAGAAGGCCGAGGCCATCGTGGCCTCGCGGGACAAGCGCCCCTTCAGGAAGGCGGAGGAGGTGACCCGGGTGAAGGGGCTCTCGCCGTCCTGGTACGCGAAGGTGAGGGGGATGGTGACGGTGGGTGAGGCGCCGGCGGCGCCGCGCGCTCCGGAGCCGCCGCGGGCGGCGAAGGGCGGTTGAGAATGGAAAGGGCCCGGCTCGCATGTGCGGGCCGGGCCTCTCGATTCATCCGGTCCGCGCTACTGGGCGGTGATGCACGCCGACAGGTTCGTACCCGGCACCGTGCCGGTGCTGTCGCCGCAGAGAAGGAGCTGCCCCGTGGGCGGTTGGCGGCCGGGTCCAGCAGGATTGCGAAGGCGCTCGCCACCGTGCCGTTCGTGATGGATGCCGAGACGTTCGTCGGAAGCGTCACGGACGCGGGGCAGGTCAGGGCCGACGGGGGCACGCCGTTCAAGCAGGTCGTGAGGGTGACGGTGCCGGTGAAGCTCGACGCCGGAACCGAGGCGTAGCCGTTCGCGTCGACCACGCCCGCCTGGGTCGCAATCCCCAGGTAGGTGAGGTTCAAGAAGATCGGGGAGAAGGCGGTGGGGGCGCCGGTGCCGATGTCGACGGCAGGCGAGCCGGGTACCGCGTTCACGAAACGGATGACCACCTTGGCCGGGTCCGCCGTGCCCACGTCGGTGAAGGCCTTCAGCTGGACGCCGGTGGGCAGGAGGGTCGCCGCGGCGACGGTCTGGTGGCCCCCGGCGGTGACGACGACCTGGATGTCCTCCACGCCGGGCACGGCCGTGGCGCAGCTGTTCGCGGCGAAGGCGACGAGCCGCACCGTGTAGGTGCCGGCGTCGAGGGTGAAGTACTTCGATGCCTGGGCGTAGCGCACTCCGGCGGGGTCGCTCGCGCCCTTCATGGCAGGACCGGCGTAGGTGGCGCTCCCTTGAGGGGCCCAGCAGAAGTCGACGGCCGGAGCGCCGAAGGCGAGGTGCGCGAGCCGGATGTTCCCCGGCTCGGGTGTGCTGCTGCTGTCGCAGGCGGCGGCGAAGGCGACGACGGCGAGAAGTGCGAGCTTGCGCATGAGATCTCCAGTTCGTTCAGGGGTGGGGGGAAGCGACGCTCGGCGTACGCAAGGAAATGCGAGCCCTCCACCACGTTTTTCCCGCCATCGCCGCGGGAACCGCTCGCTCCGCCGGTGGGACGGGGCGCGGGGAGACTATGAAGATGCGAGCCCCGAAGCAAGAGAACTGCGGGCCCCCCTCGCTGGGGGGTGCCCCCGCTCGTGGCGCCCCGCCTTGACTCGCCCGGGCCTTAGGGGCTACGACGGCCGGACATTTCCGCTCTGGGGAAAAGGGAAGCCGGTCGAAGTCCGGCGCGGTCCCGCCACTGTAGCCGGGGAAGAGGCGCCTGCAAGGTCGTCACCACTGTCGCGCGGTTCGCGGCGGGAAGGTGGCAGGCGCCGACGGCCTTCGAGCCGTGCCCCGGAAGCCAGGAGACCTCCCCCCGGGCAAGGTCGCGAATGGTTCGCGACCGCTGGTCCCGCGTCCGAAGGAGACGCGCAGGACGATGCGACGACCGCGCGCGCGCCGGGTGCTTCTTGCACTTGCCGTGACATGGGCCGGGCTGGCCCGCGGCACCGAGGGGCCTCCCCAGGCCCCGGTGCTGCTCGACGAGGTGGTGATCCAGCTGCCGCGCGCCCCCGCGCCGCAGGATCCCACCGCGTCGGCCACCGTGGTCGAGGCCGGGCGCTTCGCCGGCGAGCTGAAGGGCGTGGCCGAGCTGGCCGCCACCGCACCGGGCGTGGCCGTCCGCAGCAACGGCGGGTTCGGGCAGCTCACCACCATCTCCATCCGCGGCTCCGGCTCCGGCGGGGTCCGGGTGCTCCTCGACGGCATCCCGCTCGACACCGCGGCGGGCGGCGGCGTGGACCTCTCCACCATCCCGCTCCACTGGGTGGACCGGGTCGAGGTGGTCCGCGGCGCGGAGGGGGCCTACTTCGGCGCGGGCGCCCTGGGCGGCGCCGTGAACGTGGTCACCCTCCCGGCCGTCGCCGGGAAGTGGGGCGCGGAGGTCACCGGCGGCTCCTTCGGCACCGTGTCTGCGGTGGCCGACGTGGGCGTGGGGGGGGACCGCTGGGCGCTCCTCGCCGCGGTCACCGGCGGCGCGACCCGGGGCGACTTCCCGTACCTGACCCCGTCCTCGCCCTCGGTGCCGGGCAGCCCGCTCGTGCCCCGGACCCGGCAGAACGCCGCGGCCGCCCAGGGTGGACTCCTGGTGAAGGGGAAGTGGACGCCGGGCGCCGACCGGCTGGACGGCGTGGCCCAGCTCTCCTGGGGGTGGCGGCAGCTCCCCGGCGTGCCGGCCAGCCCAACCCCCGACGACTGGCAGCGCGGGGGACGGGGCTCGGGTGCGCTGCGCTGGTCGCGCCTCCTCTCGTCCGGGCTCACCCTCGAGGCCGGCCTGGCCGGGCGGTACGAGACGCTCGACGTGACGACGGCTCCCCCGGGAGGCACCGGGACGACCGACCAGCGCGACGCCGCCGGCGGCGGGGAGGCGCGGGTGACCTGGGAGGCCGGCGGGAGCCTCTTCACGGCCGGTGCGCTGGCCTCGCTGGAGCGGCTCGACTCGACGGCCAGCGGCGACCACCAGCGGCCGACCTTCGCGGGCTGGGTCGCCGACGACTTCACCATCGGGAAGGAGGCCGCGCGCATCTCCCCGGCCCTGCGCGTGGACGCGGTGGGGCCGTACGCCGGGGTCTCGGCCAAGCTGGGCGGGAGCGTGCGGGTGAGCGGCCCCTGGTCGCTGCGCGCCAGCGCCGGCCGGTCCTTCCGGCCCCCCAGCTTCTCCGAGCTCTACATGGTGCAGGGCCCCTTCGAGCCCAACCCCGACCTGCGGCCCGAGGTGGCCTGGAGCGTGGACGGCGCGCTGGTCTACGACGGGCCGCCGGGACGCGCCAGCCGGGCGGCTTCGGCGCCCTCTACGACGACCTGATCGTCTACGAGACCGGCCGCGTCCCGGGGAGCTTCAAGCCGCAGAACTCCCTGCGGGCCTCGTCGGCCGGGGTGGAGGTCGAGCTCCTCACCGCGGCGGCGCGGAAGCTCTGGGGGCTGCAGGGGCAGCTCTCCTACACGTTCCTCGCCACCCAGGTCCTGCGGGGCGTCCCCGGCGTGGTGGGCAAGGAGCTGCCGCAGCGCCCCCGCAACCGGGCCTTCGCCCGCGTCTCCGTCGATCCCGGACCCGGAGGCGGGCACCTCGAGGCCCAGTACGTCGGCCTCCAGTACCTCGACTCGCGCAACATCCACTCCGCGCCGGCCAGCCTGGTGGTGAACGCCGGCGCGTTCGCCCGCATCCTCCGCAGCCCCGAGGTCCGCATCGGCGCGGAGGTGAAGAACCTCCTCGACGACCGGACCCTGCAGGACGGCTTCGGCTACCCCCTCCCCTCCCGCACCCTGCTCGTCACCCTTCGCATCGGCACCTCACCGGAGACCAAAGAATGACAGCCCGCGCCGCAGCCGCCCTCCTCCTCGCCGCCTCCCTCCTCGCCTGCAAGTCCGAGGTGGTCTGCACCACCGACCAGGACACCTGTGACGGGCAGTGCACCTCGCTCCGGAGCGACGCCGCGAACTGCGGCGCCTGCGGCCGGTCCTGCGCCGCGGGCCAGAGCTGCTCGGCCGGGCTCTGCTGCCAGGGCGACCAGTGCCCCCCGGCGGTCTACGCCGCCTGCTTCAACGGGAACGCCGTCCAGGGCGCCACCTCGGCCTCCGTCCCGGTGGGCGCTCCCGTCGCCGTCGAGTCGGGCCCGATCGCGCTGGCGTGGCGGGGAACCTCGCTCTGGGTGGCGAACTCCATGAGCAACACCCTCGACCGGATGGTGGTCTCGCCGGCCGGGATCGTCGCCGACGGGGCCTTCCCCACCATCCTGATCCCGGGTGCGCCCTATTTCGACCTGGAGTTCCTGGCCGAGTGGGACGGGCTCCTCTACGTGTCGAACGCCGCGGTCAACCAGCTGGTGGTGATCGACCCCTCGGTCGCCCAGCCCATCGTCGGCGCCGTCGACCTCGGCGCGATGGCGTATCCGCAGGGGATGGCATTCCGGGGCAACAAGGCCTACGTGGCCCTCAACGGCACCGGGGAGGTCGTGGTCGTGGATCTCGCTTCACGCGGGGTGACGAGGCGGATCGACCTCTCCTCCCTCGCCTCCCCGGGCGGGAGCGCCCTGCCCTCTCGCGTGGCCGTCTCGGGGGACCGGGTCTACGTCACCCTCTGGAACCTGGACGGCTTCTACGCCCCCGCCGGCAACGGCCGCCTGGCGGTCATCGACACCACCACCGACGCCCTGGTCCCGGCCGTGAACCCGGTGGACCTGGGGGCCTCCTGCCTCAACCCGGCAGGCATCGCAGTCGAGGCCGGCACGGCCTGGGTGACCTGCGGCTTCTTTCCCTGGGACGCCGCCAGCGCGGCCGACATCACCGGCAACTCCCTCGTCCCGGTGGCGGTGTCGGGCGCCACCCCGCTGGTGGGCCCGGCGGTCCCGGTGACGCTCGCCGCCCCCGGCGCCCTCACCTTCTGCAACGGGGTGGGCTTTGCCGCCGACCGATTCTCGGGCAACGTGCTCCGGTTCGACCCCGTGGCGAGGTCGGTCACCGGGCGGGGGCTGGTCTGCCCCCCCTCGGAAGCCGGCTCGAGCTTCGTGGCCGCCGTCGCCTGTGGCAGATGACCCTCCCCATCCACATCCTCGCGGCGCTGGCCGCGCTGGCCCTGCACGACGGCCCGCTCTGGCTCGGGCCCCCGGCCCCGGCCCGGCCGTCCCGCGTCGTCTCTCTCGCCCCCAGCCTCACCGACACGGTGATCGCGCTGGGCGAGGCCGGCCGCCTGGTGGGCGTGACCCGCTACGACACCGCACCCGAGGTGAAGTCGCTCCCGCGCGTGGGCGGCTTCCTCGACCCCAGCCCGGAGGCGGTGCTGGGGCTGCGCCCCGACCTGGTCCTCTGGCTCACCGACGGAGGGGCCTACCCCGCCGTCCGGCGCATCGCCGAGCTGGGCGTCCCGGTTCTGGCGCTGCCGGTGGTGGGCGTCCCCGACGTCCTTCGCGCGGCCCGCCGCGTCGGCGCGGCGCTGGGCAACCCGGCCGCGGGCGAGCGGCTGGCCTCGGAGATGGACGCGGCCGTGCGGGCCGCCGAGGAGCGGGCGGCGTCGCTCCCCCGGCGCCGGGTGCTGCTCGTCATCGGGCGCGACCCGCTCGTGGTGGCCGGTCCGGGCAGCTACCCGGACGCGCTGCTGCGCATCGCCGGGGGGGTGAACGTGGTGAAGGGGGAGCGCCCCTGGCCGGTCTACTCTCTGGAGCGGGCGGTGGCCGACGACCCCGACCTGGTGGTGGACGCGGCGGTGAACGAGCCGGCGGACACCATCGCGCGGCTCGCCGCCATCCCGGCGGTGAAGGCCGGCCGGGTGGTGCGCCTCCCCGACGACCGGGTGCTTCGCCCCGGCCCGCAGCTCCCGGCGGCGCTCGTGCAGCTCCAGTCGGCGCTGGGAACGCCCGCGACCGGGGGGGCCCGTTGACGCGGCGCCGTGTCGCCGTCGCGCTCGGCGCCGGGGTCGTGGCGCTCCTGGCCTGCACCGCCGCGGCGCTCCTCCTCGGTCCCCAGCCCGTCTCGCTCCAGGCGGCGCTCGCCGGGGCCGAGCCCGACCACGCCATCCTCGTCGGCCTGCGGCTCCCCCGGGTGATCCTGGGCGCGCTGGTGGGCGCCGCGCTGGCCGCGGCCGGGGTGGCGCTCCAGGCCTTGCTCCGGAACCCGCTCGCCGAGCCCTTCGTGCTGGGCGTGTCGGGCGGCGCGGCGCTGGGGGGCACGGCCGCGCTGGCGGCGGCGGCCGCGGTGGGGCCCGCCTCGGCGCTGGGCGCGGTCGTGGGATCGGGCGCCTCGGTGGCCCTGGGGGCGTCGATCGGCGCGGCGGCCTCGACCGCGCTGGTCTTCGCGCTGGGGCGAATCGGCGGCAAGCTCGTTCCCGAGGCGGCGCTCCTCGTCGGCGTGGTCTTCAACGCCTTCGCGGCCGGCGTCATCACCGTGGTGAAGGTCATGGTGCCCCCCGAGGAGGCGGCCCGGCTCCTCTACTGGCTCATGGGGGCGGTGGGCTACGCCGACCCCGGCACGCTCCTCACGGGCGCGGTCTTCGTGGCGGTCGCGGTGGCGGTGCTCCTGGCCGCCTCGGCGCAGCTGAACCTCCTCTCCCTGGGCGACGACGAGGCCTCCTCGCTCGGCGTGGACGTGGGGCGCTCCCGCGGCGTGGTCTTCCTGGCCGCGAGCCTGGCCACCGGGGCGGCGGTGGCGCTGGCCGGCATGGTGGGCTTCGTCGGGCTCATCGTGCCCCACCTGCTCCGGCGCGTCTTCGGCCCGGACCACCGCATCCTGCTGCCGGCCTCGGTCCTCTTCGGCGCCGCCTTCCTGGTGCTGGCCGACGCCGCGGCCCGCCTGGCCTTCCTGCCGCTCGGCTCCGAGCCGCCGGTGGGCGCCCTCACCGCCCTGCTCGGCGGCCCCCTCTTCCTCTGGCTGCTTCGCCGGACCGAGCGGAGCGGTTAGGTTGGCGCCCATGACCCCCGTCCGCGCCTGGCTCGCCATCACCGTCCTCGCCACGGCCCTCCTCGCCGTGGCCGTCGGGGCGGCCACGCTGCTCGAGCCCCACACCCGCGGCTTCGACCGGTTCATGGGGCTCGCCATCTGGAAGATCGACGTCCACCAGCGGGTCGATCCGGAGGTCCTGGGCTACGCCGTCAACGTGGGCGCGAGCCAGGGGATCCTCGGCATCGTGAACCTGGGTGGCGGCCACGCCGGCGGCGGGCTGGAGGCGCACCTCGAGGCGGCGGCCCGCTTCCCCGGGCGGGTGCTGGTCTTCATGGAGCTCGACGAGCGGGGCTGCTGCGACGACGCCTGGATCGAGCGGGAGACCGCGCGGCTCGTGACCGGCCGGGCCCTGGGGGCCCGCGGGCTGCACGTCCCCCGGCGCCTGCTCTCCCCCGCCGGAGCGCCGGTCTGGCTCGACGCCCCGGAGCTGGCCCCCCTCTGGCAGGTGGCCGCCGGCCTGGGCATCCCCGTGGCGTTCGATCCCGGCCCGGGCCCGGAGGCCCGTGAACGGATGGTGAAGCTCGTGGAGGGGCAGCCGAAGATCCCCTTCCTCGCCCTCGACATGGGGGGGCTGGCCGGAAGCCCGGCCGCGCTCGGCGCCCTCCTCTCCCGGCTCCCGAACCTCAACGTGGACACGGCCGGCTCCATCCCGGAGATGGCGCGCAACCCGGAGGCGACCCGGGAGCTCCTGGCCGCCCACTCCGACCGGGTGCTCCTGGGGACCGACCTGGCCTGGTTGCAGGGCCCGCGCGCCGAGCAGCGCGCGCTGGTGATCGGGGGCGGCCTCCCGGTGCGGACCCGCGAGCCGCTGCTGCGCTTCTTCGACTCGACCTGGCGCTTCTTCGAGACCCGCGACGCCGACATCCCCGGGCCCTCGTCGGGCGACGCGCCGGTGGAAGGGCTGGCGCTCCCCCGCGACGCGCTCGAGCGGATCTTCCGGGACAACGCCCGCAGGCTGCTCGGCTTCGGCGACCTGGAGGCCCTGTGAAGGGGGCGCAGCAGGCCCCGGCCCTGGCGCCGCCCGGGACGCCGCTCGTGGCGGCCGACGCGGTCTCCTTCTCCTACGGGGAGCGGGCCGCGCTGCAGGGAGTCACCTTCACCGCGCGTGCGGGCGAGCTGGTGGCGCTGGTCGGGCCGAACGGCGCCGGGAAGAGCACGCTGCTCCGGCTCGCCGCCGGCCTGCTCGCCCCCTCGGCCGGAAGCGTGACGGTGGGCGGCCTGGCGGCGCACTCGGCCCCGCGCCGGGCGCTGGCGCGGGTCTGCGCGCTCGTCCCCCAGGAGCCGCGCGCCCCCTGGCCATTCACCGTACGTGAAGCAGTCATGATGGGGCGGGCCCCGCACCAGGGGCTGCTGGCCGTCCCCGGCCCGTTCGACCACGGCGCGGTGGACGGCGCGCTCCGGGCCTGCGACCTCCTCGACCTGGCCGACCGGCGCCTCGACGCGCTCTCGGGGGGCGAGCGGCGCCGGGTCTTCTTCGCCCGGGCGCTGGCCCAGGAGCCGCGGGTGCTGCTCCTCGACGAGCCCACCGCCTTCCTCGACCTGGCCCACCAGGTCGCCGCCATGGACATGGCCCGGGTGGCGGCGCGGGCCGGGCTCTGCGTGGTGGCGGTGCTGCACGACCTCAACCTGGCCGGCGGGTCGGCCGACCGGATCGTGGTCCTCTCCCGGGGCCAGGTGGTCGCCGACGGCCCTCCGCGGGAGGTGCTCTCGGCCGAGCGGGTGAGCGCGGTGTGGGGAGTGCCGGTGTGGCGCGGGGAGAACGGGGCCACCGGCGCGCCGGTGGTGCTCCCGGTCACGTCCCCGGGACGGCGAACTTGATCATCGCGGCCAGCGTGCGGAAGGTGGTGCCGCTGAAGCTCTGCCGGTAGGCGAACTCGGCCCCGAAGCCGCCGTAGGCGATGCCTGCCCCCAGGGCCCAGAGCTGGACGTCGGCTCCTGCGTTGAACGTCCAGCCGCCCCGCAGCGAGACCATGTCGAAGAAGAAGACCTCCGCCCCCGCAGCCCAGCGGTCGGAGTGGACCCCGTCGGCGCCGAAGTTCCGGACCCAGTCGGCGGTGACCCGGAAGGTGTCGCCGGGGCCGACGGCCACGCCCGCCCCCATCCCGATGGGCAGCAGGTCGGGATGGTACGTGTTGATGAGGTTGTAGCCGGTGAAGCCGCCCGAGAAGAGCTTCCCGAACTTGAGGAAGGCGCCGACCGTGGTGGTGAGGGCGCTCACCGTGGCCGTGTCGGAGTAGAGGTTCAGGTAGGTCCCGGTCGCGCCCAGGAACAGGTTCTCCCCGACCGGGAAGGCCAGCGCCAGGTTCATCATGCCGCCGAAGGCGCCCTTGGTCCGGTAGCCGAGGGTGGAGATGTAGTTGTAGGAGAAGCCGGCCGCCACCGTGGTGGACGCCGAGTCCACCACCGAGCCCCCGAAGACGGTGGCGTCGGTGTCGGCGCCCACCCGGTACATCATCCCGCCCAGGTTGGTCAGGAAGACCTTCTGCGCCGCCAGCGCCCCCGGGTTGTAGAAGATGGCGTCGTTGTCCCCCGACACGCCGTGGTAGGCGGCCAGCCCCACGGATCGCGCGTAGACGTAGTTGGTGGGCGTGGGGGGAAGCGGCCCCTCCTCCGCGAGTGCGGGGAGCGCTACGGCGGAGAGGAGCAGGGCGAGGAGTCGGCGCACCGGCGCACGATATCACCGGTCGATCCCCCTGCAAGGACGCGACACGACATCGGCGCTTCCCGCCACGCCGGACGGGGGCTAGAGTCGCCGGCAATGAAGAAGATCCGCAAGGCCGTCATCCCCGCCGCCGGCCTCGGCACCCGCTTCCTCCCGGCCACCAAGGCCGTGCCCAAGGAGCTCCTGCCCATCGTCGATCGCCCCACGATCCAGTACATCGTCGAGGAGGCGGTGGCGGCCGGCGTGGACGAGGTGATCCTGGTCTGCGCCCGCGGCAAGGACTCGATCGTGGACCACTTCGACATCGCGCCCGAGCTGGAGGCCCACCTCGGGCGCACCGGCAAGGAGGCCTTGCGGGCCGAGATGCGGGCCATCGCCAAGATGGCCAACGTGGTCACGGTGCGGCAGCAGGAGCCGCTGGGGCTCGGCCACGCCGTGCTCTGCGCCAAGGCGCTCGTCGGCGACGAGCCCTTCATCGTCATGCTGGGCGACGACATCATCGACGGCCCCGTGCCGGCCGCGAAGCAGCTCGCCTCCTGCTTCGAGAGGCACGGCAAGGGAACCATCGCCCTCATGGAGGTCTCGCCGGCCGAGACCCACATGTACGGCATCGCCGCCGGGACGACGCTGGACCCGCGCACCATCCTCATCGAGAAGCTGGTCGAGAAGCCGAAGCAGGACGCTCCCTCCAACCTGGCGGTGATCGGCCGCTACGTCCTGCCGCCCGAGATCTTCTCGATCCTGGAGAACGTGAAGCCGGGAGTGGGGGGCGAGATCCAGCTCACCGACGCGCTCGCCGTGCTGGCCGGCCAGCAGGGGCTGCTCGGCTACCGGTTCGAGGGGGAGCGCCACGACGCCGGCGACCGCTTCGGCTTCCTCAAGGCCAACATCGCCTTCGCGCTCCAGCGCCCCGACCTCCGGGAGCCGCTGATGGCGTACCTCAGGACCCTCACCAGGTGAAGGCGGAACGGGGTTGACATGCTCCGGCTCGTCTGACCCGGCTGCTACACTCTCCGCCCCGTGCTCGTCGAGGTCGCCGTCGCCGCCGCCGTCCGCGGCACATTCACGTACCGCGTCCCCTCCCGGCTGGCCGGCGAGGTCTCGCTGGGCAGCCGCGTGGCCGTGCCCTTCGGCAAGAGCCCGCGCGCCACCGGCTACGTGGTGGGGCTGCCCACCGTGCCCCCGAAGGGGATCGAGCTCCGCGACGTGGCCGGCGTCCTCGACGAGTTCCCCCCTTCACGCAGCCGATGCTGCGGCTCATCCGCTGGGCCGAGGAGTACTACCTGGCGCCTCCCGGGGAGCTCATGCGGGCCGCCCTGCCGCCGGGGCTGAACGCGCGCGGAGGGGCGTCGGGGCCCACCCGGCGCGGCGTGGAGTTCGCGGCGCCGGCCGAGGGGGCCGCCGAGGCGCTCGCCACGATCGGGGCCCGATCCCACGCCAGGCGCGCCGTCCTCGCGTACCTGCTGGCGCGGGGGCGCATCCCGGTGGAGGAGCTGCGCACGGCCTTCCCGCGCGGCCGGCCGGCGCTCACCGCGCTCGTGAAGGCGGGGCTCGCCACGCTTTCGACCGTGGCCGTCGCCGCAGGAGGGGGCTCGCTCCTCCCCGCGGCGGAGCACCCCTTCCCCCTCACGGCCGACCAGTCGGCGGCGCTCTCCCGCATCGTCGAGGCGGCCGGCGCATTCCGCACCTTCCTCCTGCACGGCGTCACCGGCTCGGGCAAGACCGAGGTTTATCTACAATCCATCGCCCTGGCCCGCGCCGCCGGCAGGGGGGCGCTGGTCCTCGTGCCCGAGATCGCGCTCACCCCGCAGCTGGCCGGGCGCTTCCGGGCCCGCTTCGGCGACCAGGTGGCGCTGCTCCACAGCGGCCTCTCCGACCCGGAACGTCACGCGGAGTGGCTGCGGCTGCGGCGCGGCGAGGCCCGCATCTGCGTGGGGGTGCGCAGCGCGGTCTTCGCGCCGGTGCAGGACCTGGGCATCGTGGTGGTGGACGAGGAGCACGACCCTTCCTTCAAGCAGGACGACGGGCCGGGCTACCACGCCCGCGACCTGGCCGTGGTGCGGGCCCGCGAGGAGGGTGCGGTCTGCGTGCTCGGCTCGGCCACGCCGTCCCTGGAGACGCTGGAGAACGCCCGCACCGGCAAGTACGAGCGCATCGAGTTGCCCCGGCGCATCGACGACCGGCCGCTGCCCGAGGTGCGCATCGTCGACCTCTCGCGCATCCGCAAGGGCGCCCCGCTGCCCGGGCTCCTCTCCCCCGCCCTGCGGGACGCCCTCGCCGCCACGGTCCGCGCCGGACGCCAGGCCATCCTCTTCCTCAACCGGCGCGGCTTCCAGACGCTGGTCCTCTGCCGCGACTGCGGGCGCGAGGAGCGCTGCGGGAACTGCTCGGTCTCCCTCACCCTGCACGCGCGGCGCGGCGTGCTTCTCTGCCACTACTGCGGCCACTCGGAGCGCATGAGCCCCCGCTGCCCGGCCTGCGGCGGGGAGCGGGCCGGGGTGGGCGCCGGCACCGAGCAGGTCGAGGCGGCGGTGCGGGAGGTCGTCCCCCTCGCCCGGGTGGCCCGCATGGACCGGGACGCGCTCACCGGGGCGGCGGACGTGGCCGAGCTGCTGGCCCGCTTCGCCCGGCGCGAGGTGGACGTGCTGGTGGGGACCCAGATGGTCACCAAGGGTCACGACTTCCCGGGGGTGACGCTGGTCGGGGTGGTGCTCGCCGACACGGCGCTGGCGCTCCCCGACTTCCGGGCCGCCGAGCGCACCTTCCAGCTCCTCACCCAGGTGGCCGGGCGGGCCGGGCGCGGCGACGAGCCCGGGCAGGTCATCGTCCAGACCTTCCATCCCCATTCACCCGCGGTCGCATTCGCGGTGGGTCACGACTACGCCGGCTTCGCCGAGGTGGAGCTGGACCGGCGCCGCTCGCTCGGCTACCCGCCCTTCGGCCGGATGATGGCGGTGCGGGTGGAGGGGTCGGAGGCGGGGGCCCGCAGGACCGCCGAGGCCCTCGGGGAAGCGGCCCGGCCGGCCCTGTCGGCGGGCGTGTCCATGCTCGGTCCAGCCCCTGCGGCCATCGAGCGCATCCGGGGGAAGAGCCGCTGGCACCTGCTCTTCCGCGCCACCGACCCGGCCGCGCTGCGCCGGGTGCACCGGGCGCTCGGGCCGGCCGCGCTGCGCCCCCCGGGCGGGGCCGCGGTCCGCTTCGACGTGGACCCCCACGCCATGCTGTAGCGGCCCGTTCGAGAGGCCGCACGGGTCCTGGTGCGCGAAGGGGCAGGCCCGATTATCATGGCCCGGCACCGAGGAGCTCGAACATGGTCCGCGACATCATCATCTGGCCCGATCCCCTGCTGACGCAGAAGTCCGTCCCCGTCGACAAGGTGGACGACGGCATCCGGCGCCTGCTCGACGACATGTCCGAGACCATGTACGCCGCCGACGGCGTGGGGCTGGCCGCGCCGCAGGTGGGCGTCCTGAAGCGCTGCATCGTCATCGACACCTCGCCCCGGCAGGAGGGGCAGAAGCTCCTCCACTTCGTGAACCCGGTCATCGTCCGCGCCGAGGGGGAGACCACCTACACCGAGGGCTGCCTCTCCATCCCCGGCGAGGCCGAGGACGTGGACCGCTTCGCAAAGGTCTGGGTCCGGGCGCTCGACCGCTCCGGCAAGGAGTTCGAGATCGAGACCGACGAGCTGCTCGCCATCGCGGTGCAGCACGAGACCGACCACCTGCAGGGCACCGTCTTCGTGGACCACCTCTCCAGCCTGAAGCGCGGGCTCATCCGCCGGCGCATGAAGAAGATCAAGGCCGAGCACGACTCCGAGACGCCCGGCGAGGTGAAGAAGGCCGCGCAGCACCGATCGGCGCTGTAGCGGCCGGGACCCCGACCTTCGCGCAGAGCCCCGCCACCACGCAGCCCGTGCAGTCGGGCTTGCGGGCGTGGCAGGTGCGGCGTCCGTGCCAGACCAGGAGCTGGTGCGCCTTTCCCCAGCGCCCGGGCGGGAGCAGCGCCGAGAGATCCGCCTCCACGCGGTCCGGGTCGGTCTCGCCGCTGAACCCGAGCCGCCGCGCCAGCCGTCCGACGTGGGTGTCCACCGGGAAGGCGTGGCCGGCGCCGAGGTGCACGAGCACCACGCCTGCGGTCTTTCGCCCCACGCCGGGGAGCGCCTCGAGGGCGTCGCGGGTGCGCGGAACCTGGCCGTCGTGGTGCTCGAGGATGGCCCGGGCCGCCGCCACGATGGCCTTCGCCTTGTTGCGGAAGAGCCCCAGCGTGCGGACGTGGGGCCAGAGATCCTCGGGGCGGGCGGCGGCGTAGGCGGCCGCGTCGGGGAAGGCCTCGAAGAGGCCGGGCGTCGCCTGGTTCACCCGGACGTCCCGCGCCTGGGCCGACAGGATCACCGCCACGAGCAGCTCGAGGTCGGTCCGGAAGTGGAGCTCGATGCGGGCCTCCGGCATGGCCTCCTCGAGCCGGTCGATCACCCGGGCCGCCCGCCCGCTCTCCGTCGTCCGCTTCGCCACGGGCGCCGATGCTAACATCCGCGCCCCCTGGAGAATCCATGAAGCCCATCGACCTGCGCTCCGACACCGTCACCCTGCCCTCCCCGGCCATGCGCGAGGCCATGGTCCGCGCGCCGCTCGGCGACGACGTCTACGGCGAGGACCCCACCGTGAACCGGCTCCAGGAGATCTGCGCCGACCTGCTCGGCAAGGAGGCCTCCCTCTTCGTGGCCAGCGGGACCATGGCGAACCAGATCGCGCTGGGGGTGCTCACCCGCCCCGGCGACGAGGTGATCTGCGACCAGGGTGCACACCCGGTGAACTTCGAGGGCGGGGCCATGCCGGCGCTGTGGGGGATCCAGCCCCGCACCCTGCGCGGAGAGCGCGGGCTGCTCGACCCGGTCGAGGTCGAGGCCGCCATCCGCCCGGAGAACGAGCACTTCCCGCGCAGCCGGGTGGTGGAGATCGAGAACACCCACAACCGCGGGGGCGGCTCGGTCTACCCGCTGGGCACGGTGAGGGCCATCGCCGAGGTGGCGCGGCGCCGCGGTCTCGACCTCTACCTCGACGGCGCGCGGCTCATGAACGCGGTGGTGGCCTCGGGCGTCCCGCCCCGCGACTTCGCCGAGGGGACCACGCTGGTCTCGCTCTGCTTCTCGAAGGGGCTGGGAGCGCCGGTGGGGTCGATCCTGGCTGGCGACCGGGACCGGATCCGGGAGGCCCGTCGGCTCCGCAAGCGGCTGGGCGGGGCCATGCGCCAGTCCGGGGTGCTCGCGGCGGCGGCCATCCACGCGCTCGAGAACAACGTGGCGCGGCTCGCCGAGGATCACGACAACGCCCGGGCGCTCGCGGTGGCCCTCTCCGCCCTTCCCGGCGTCCGGATCCTCCACCTGGTCGAGACCAACATGGTCTTCGCCTCCTTCGCGGGGAGGGACGCCGCCGGGCTGGTGGCGCGGTTCCGGGAGGCCGGCGTGCTCGCCAACCCGGAGGGTTCCCGTCCGGACGTCGTCCGCTTCGTCACCCACCTCGACCTGTCGCGCGACGACGTCATCGAGGCGACGAGACGGCTCTCGCAGGCGGCGGCGCGCTGACTTGAACCGGCGTTCACCCCTTTGGGACTCGACTTCGCCTCCCCTGCGTGGGAGCCTGACCGGAGATCACCGCCTCCAGGAGGGTCGCGCCCGCGATGCAGATCAACCTGCGCAAGGCCATGTTCGTGCTGCCCAACCTGTTCACGGTCAGCTCGATCTTCCTCGGCTTCTACTCGATGACGCTGGCTGCGGGGGACGCCACCCCGGAGCAGCTCTATCGGGCCGCGCTGGCCATCTTCTTCGCCATCTTCTTCGACATGTTCGACGGCCGGGTGGCCCGGATGACCCGCACCCAGTCCGACTTCGGCGTCCAGCTCGACAGCCTGGCCGACGTCATCTCCTTCGGCGCCGCCCCGGCGCTGCTGGTCTACAAGTGGGCGCTCGCCCCCATGGGGTTCACGGGGCTCTTCCTCTCCTTCGCCTTCGCCGCCTGCGGAGCGCTGCGCCTGGCCCGCTTCAACGTGCTGGCCGCCCGCGGCGACAAGGCGTCGCACCGGTTCTTCACCGGTCTCCCCATCCCGCTCGCCGCCGGCGCGCTGGTCTCGGTGGTCATCGCCCACTACCGGCACTACCTGGGCCCCACCGAGCCCACGGCGCAGGTCCCCATCGCCGTGGGAGTGGCGCTCCTCTCCTTCCTCATGGTCTCGACCGTCCGCTACCGGACCTTCAAGGAGACCCGGCTCACCGCGAAGAGCTTCGCCACCTTCGGGTTCGCGGTCGCCGCCGCGGTGGTCATCGGCATGCTCACGCGGGCCTCGTTCGTCCTGCTCGTCTTCGCCGGGGCCTACATCCTCATGGGACTCGTCGAGTCGATCTTCTTCAGGCACACCATCGAGAAGTCGGCCCTGCCGCCCGCGGTGCAGCGCGAGATCGAGTCGGACGAGGCGCTCGAGCCGGACGACGACGACCTCGAGGCGAAGGACGAGGGAGACGAGTACATCTAGGCCTTGGCCTCGTTCTCGCTGAAGAAGGGTCGGCCCGACGGTCCACCGACGCCCTGGGTGATCCTGGCCTCGTGGGGGCCGTGCGGCTTCTCGCCGGTGGCCCCCGGCACGGTGGGGACGCTGGGCGCCATCCCGCTCTTCTGGGCGCTGCGGCAGCTGCCGCTCGGGGCCTACCTGGCCGCCACCGTCGCCCTCTTCCTCCTGGCCGTGCCCGCCGCCACCCGGGCCGGCAGGTACTGGAAGGCGGCCGACGCCTCGCCCATCGTCATCGACGAGGTGGTGGGCTTCCTCGTGGCCATGGCCTTCTTCCCCTGGTCCTGGGGGAACGCCGTCGCCGGATTCGTCCTCTTCCGGCTCTTCGACGTGATGAAGCCCTGGCCGGCCTCGGCCCTCGACCGGGTGAAGTCCGGGCTGGGCGTGGTGCTCGACGACGTCGCGGCCGGGGCGTACGCCGGGTTCGCGCTGGCCTTCCTCCAGCTCGGCCTCTCCCTCCTCCTGGGCTGCACCGGTGACATCCACTGGTGGTGCATGGAGCTGACCCCGTGACCGACCCGTCCGCCTCTCCCCTGCACGTCGAGCTGCTCGCCACCGGCGACGAGCTCCTGACCGGCCAGATCCTCGACACCAACTCGGTCTGGCTCATGGATCGGCTCTGGGACCTGGGGGTCATGGCGCGCCGCAAGACGCTGGTCGCCGACGACCGGGACGACCTCGCCGCGGCGCTCCACGAGACCACCTCCCGCTCCGACCTGGTGGTGATGAGCGGCGGCCTCGGCCCCACCGAGGACGACCTCACCGCCGAGGTGGTGGCGGCCGCGATGGGGGTCCCGCTCGAGCTGCACGAGCCCTCGCTCGAGGCCATCCGGGAGAGGTTCCGGAAGCTCGGGCGGGAGATGACCCCGAACAACGCCAAGCAGGCCCGCTTCCCCCAGGGCGCCACCGTGATCCCCAACCGCTTCGGCACGGCGCCGGGCTTCCTGGTGCGGCTGGGGCGGGGCGAGCTGGTGGCCCTGCCCGGCGTCCCGGTGGAGTACCGGGGGCTCTCCGAGGAGTTCGTCCTCCCGCGCCTCGCCGCCCGCACGGGCTCCACCCCCGCCTTCCGGCTGGTGAAGCTCTTCGCGGTGCCGGAGTCGCACGCCGACCAGGCCATGCGCCCGGTCATGGACGACCCGGGGAACCGTGGCGTCCGCTTCGGCTACCGGGCCCACTGGCCGGAGATCCACGTGAAGTGGTCCGTGTGGGGCGACCCCGCCGAATCCCACGCCGACCGCATCCTCGCCCAGGTCCGCTCCATCTTCGGCGACGCCATCTTCGCCGAGGGCAAGGACGAGCTCGCCCCCCTCGTCGTCGCCCAGCTCACCCGGCGCGGCGAGCGGGTGGCGCTGGCCGAGAGCTGCACCGGCGGGCTCGTGGCCGAGCTCCTCACCCGGGCTCCCGGGCTCCTCCGCCGTCTTCGACCTCGGCGTGGTCGCCTACGCGAACCAGGCCAAGACCGGCGTGGTCGGCGTACCGGACGATCTGCTGGCCACCCACGGCGCGGTCTCCGGGCCGGTGGCGCGGGCGCTCGCCGAGGGGATCCGCCGCGCCGCCGGCTCCACCTGGGGCATTGGCATCACCGGGATCGCCGGGCCCACGGGCGGCACGCCGGAGAAGCCCCTGGGCACGGTGTACGTCGCGCTCGCCGGAACGTCCGGCACCGAGGTGGTGCACCGGGTCTGGCGTGGTGATCGGGACCGGGTCCGCAAGACCACGGCATACGAGGCGCTCGACATGCTGCGGCGCGCGACGCGCGGGTAGCGCCCTCAGGCCACCGGCCTGCAGAAGAGGCCGGTGAAGCGCTCCCAGGAGACGAAGCCCCCGCCGCTCTCCATGAGGTACCCGTGCAGGGCCGCGCCGGCTTGGCCCATCTCCTCCTCCGGCCGGGGGGCCCAGCGCGCGGAGAGACCGGACGTGGTGATCACCCGCGTCACCGTGGCCCGCAGGCTGCCGGCCCGGGGGTCGAGCGCCGGTCCGTGGTCGATGACGAAGCCGATGAGCTTGCCGATCTGCTCCCGCGCCGCCACGCGCCCCACCGCTCCCCCGGCCACGAGCAGGTCGTTCACCTGATCGGGGTCGGCGTCGCGGACCGCGAGCCAGGTGAGCTGCGACTCGGGCACGAGCCCGGCCTTCGAGAGCAGGGCGCGGCAGCGCACCTCGTCCTCGGGGGCCGGGCAGCGGATGCGGACGATGGGTTCGGGGGTCTCCACGCCGCTCCACCTATCCCACCGCGCGCCGCCCCGCAACGGCGCTATGTTCCGGACGTGACCGCTCCGCCCGCCACGACCTCCGGCCTGTCCATCGACGACGAGGGGCGCTTCCTCGTGCACGGGGAGCCGGTCACCCACGAGCGGACGCTGGACGTGCTCTGGCGCGGCCTCGCCCCTGGACCGGACGGCGGCTGGCTGGTGCGCATCGGCCGGGAGAGCGCCCCCGTCTCCGTACCCGGCACCCCGTTCGTGGTCGTGGCCGTCTCGGAGGAGGCCGAGGGCCGGGTGGCCCTCTCCCTCTCCCTCGCCGGCGGCGCCCGTGAGCCGCTGCTCCCCGGCACCCTGCGGGTGGGGAAGGACGGCGTGCTGCGCGCCACGCTCTCCTCGGGGCACGCCGCGCGCTTCTCCCGCTCGGCGCAGATCGCGCTGGGGATGCGGCTCGCCGAGGACGCTTCCGCGCCGGGCGGCTTCCACCTCCCCCTCGGCGGGAAGGTCTGGCCGCTCGGCGCGGAGTGACGCCGCCCCTACGACGCCACGGCCACCTCGGCGGGCGGAGCGGAGTGGCCAGACGCGATCCGGGCCACGAGCGAGTCGAGCGCGGCGGGGTGCTCCCGCAGCCACTCGGAGGCCTTCTCCCTCCCCTGCCCGATGCGCTCGCCGTCGAGGGAGAAGTGGGCCCCCGACTTCTCGACGATGTTGCGCTCCACCCCGAGGTCGAGCGCCTCGGCCAGCCGGTCCACCCCCACGCCGTAGCGGACGTCGAACTCGGCCTCCCGGAACGGCGGGGCGACCTTGTTCTTCACCACCTTCACCCGGGTGCGGCTGCCCACCACCTGCTCCCCGTCCTTGAGCTGCCCGATGCGCCGGATGTCGAGCCGCACCGACGAGTAGAACTTGAGCGCCTGGCCTCCGGTGGTGGTCTCGGGGTTGCCGAAGACCACGCCGATCTTCATGCGGATCTGGTTGATGAAGACCACGGTGGAGAGGTTGCGCGAGACCACCGAGGTGAGCTTGCGCATGGCCTGGCTCATGAGCCGGGCCTGCAACCCCATCTGCGGATCTCCCATGTCCCCCTCGATCTCCGCCTTGGGGACCAGCGCCGCCACGCTGTCCACCACCAGGATGTCGCAGGCGCCGCTGCGCACCAGCTGCTCTGCGATCTCCAGCGCCTGCTCGCCGGTGTCGGGCTGCGAGACCAGGAGCTCCGCCACGTTCACCCCGAGCTTGCGGGCGTAGTTGATGTCGAGGGCGTGCTCGGCGTCGATGAAGGCCGCCACCCCGCCGGCCTTCTGGGCCTCGGCGATGGCGTGGAGGGCCAGCGTGGTCTTGCCCGACGACTCGGGTCCGAAGATCTCGATGACCCGGCCGCGCGGATAGCCCCCCACGCCCAGCGCCAGGTCGAGGCCGATGGACCCGGAGGGAATGACCGGCACCGGCGGCGCCTCCCCGTCCTCCCCGAGCTTCATGATGCTGCCCTTGCCGAACTGCTTCTCGATCGCGAGCACCGCCTGTGCGAGCGCCTTCAGCTTCTCCGTGACCTTGCTCATCCTGCCTCCCTTGCCTCCGTTGACGCCGGACGATCGAGGGCGCGGTACTGAACGGCCTCCAGCAGGTGGCGCGACTCCACGCGCGCCGCGCCCTCGAGGTCGGCGATGGTTCGCGCCACCCTGAGGATTCGATCGTGTGCCCGGGCCGAGAGAACGAGCCGCCGGGCGGCCTGGGTGAGGACCTCCCGCGCCGGCGGTTCGAGCCCGCAGGCCCGCCGCAGCGCCCCGCCCCGCAGCCGGGCGTTCTGGAAGCCGCGCTCCGCCTGGCGGCCCCGGGCCGCGAAGACCCGCACCGCCACCTCGGCCGTTCCCTCCCCCTGCCCGGCCCGCGAGAGCTCCTCGCAGGGGACGGCGGGGATCTCCACGTGCATGTCGATGCGGTCCATGATGGGTCCGGAGACGCGGCGCCGGTAGCGGAGCAGCTGGTCGTCGCCGCACAGGCAGGCCCGGCGCGGGTCGCCGAGGAAGCCGCACGGGCAGGGGTTCATGGCCGCCACCAGCTGGAAGTCGGCCGGGTAGTGGACCGTGCGTCCGGACCGCGAGAGCACGACGTCCCCCTCCTCGAGCGGCTGGCGCAGGGACTCGAGTACGTGGCGCCGGAACTCGGGCAGCTCGTCGAGGAAGAGGACACCGCGGTGGGCCAGCGAAACCTCCCCCGGGCGTGGCGTCGCCGAACCGCCCACCAGCCCGGCGTCGGAGATGGAGTGGTGCGGCGCGCGGAAGGGGCGCTCGGTGAGGAGGCCGCGGTCGCGCAGCAGCCCGGCGACGCTGTGGACGGTGGTGGCCTCCAGCGCCTCGTCGCGACCGAGCGGGGGCAGGAGCCCGGGCAGCCTCCGCGCCAGCATGGTCTTGCCGCTCCCGGGAGGCCCGAAGAGGAGCAGGTTGTGGTCGCCGGCGGCGGCGATCTCCAGCGCCCGCTTGGCGGCGGCCTGGCCGGCCACGTCCCGGAGATCGAGCGCCCCGCCCGGCAGCTCGAGCTGCCGCTGCGCGCCGGGGAGGGCGCCGAGCTCCCGCTTCCCCTCCGCCCAGGCCACGAGCTCCCCCAGGTGGCGCACCGGAAGGACGGCGAGCCCCTCCACCGCCGCGGCCTCGAGCGCGTTCCCCGCGGGCGTGAGGAAGCCCCGCGCCCGGTCGCGCAGCGCCGCCACCGCCATGGGCAGCACCCCTCGCACCGGCCGCACCTCCCCGGAGAGGGAGAGCTCGCCGCAGAGGTGGAGCCCCGCGAGCGGGCGCGGGGGGACGAGGCCGCAGGCGGCGAGAAGCGCCACCGCGATGGGCAGGTCGAACCCGGTTCCCTCCTTGCGGAGGTCGGCCGGGGCCAGGTTCACGGTGATGCGCTTCGAGGGGAGCCGGAAACCCAGGTTGCGGACCGCCGCGCCCACCCGGACGAGCGACTCCTGCACGGCGCTACCGGCGAGCCCGACCAGCTGGGTGCGCGGGAATCCGGAGGTGGCGTCCACCTCGACGTCCACCGGGAGGGCGGTGACGCCGAGGAGGGCCGAGGAACGGACGCGGACGAACATCGGCCGCGGAGACGAGCAGGGCTCGTGCCGCGGCCGGAGGGCGTCGGGACTGGGCGCGGAGCGGGAAGGCGACCGCCGGACGGACCGGGGCGCCTCCCGCCCGGACTACTTGGCCTTCTTCAGGCGGTCGGCGGCGTCGGCCTGGTAGGACCTGGCCACCGGGTCGGTGACTCCCTTCAGCGCCACCAGCGCCTGCAGCGTCTTCTTGACGTCGGCCGTCTTCTTGGAGTCGGCCTGCATCTTGGCCGCCGAGTAGAGGATGCGGGCGGTGATGTTGGGGTCCTCCCCGGCGCACCCCGGGTCGTTGGCGAACTTCACGTAGACGTTCGCCGCATCGACCGGCTTCTTCGTCTCCTGGAGCGCCACGCCGAGGTTCTGCATGGCGAGGCACCGCTGCGGCGCCTCCGGCCAGCGGTTCAGGTACTCCTGGTTGTACTTGGCCGAGGCGGCGTATTCGCGGGACGCGGCCAGGTTGGCGCCGAGCAGGAGCAGGGTCTGCTGGATGACCTTGGCGTCCGGGTAGTCCCGGACGAGCCTCTCGCGGACGGCGACGGCCTGCTTCTTGTCCCCCGCCTTGTCGTGGGCGATGGCGGCGTTGAAGAGCGCGCTGGGCGCGTCGGGACTGGTCCGGTTCCCGGCGGCGAACTTCTCGTAGAGGCCGGCCGATTGCCTGTACATCTCGGCCGATCCGGGCACGCCCGCCTTCGCCATGGCGTCCGCCTTGCCCATCAGGAGCCCGGCCTGGTTGTAGTCGCTGCCCGTCGAACCTTCCTTGAGCTCCGTGGCGAGCTTGGCGAGCGCGGCCGCGGACTTCTTCTGCTCCTCGCCGGCTCCCGGCGCGGCGGCGTCATCGCCCGCCTTCTTCGCAGCGGCAGCCAGGACCGGCTCGAGCCTCGCGGCGGCGGCCTCGAGACCCTTCGGGTCCTTCAGGATCCGGAAGGTGTCGAGATAGTAGGGAACGGCCGTCTCGAGCAGGTCGCCCCTCGAGGGGTGCATGTCGATCACCTTGCCGAAGCGCCTCTGCGCGTCCTCGATGTTGTCGTAGCCGAACTCGACCTGCGCGGCGATGAGCTGCAGCTGCCCGAGGTCGGTGCCGCCCTGGACCTTGCGCTCCTCCGCGGTGAGCTTGCTCGTCGGGTCGGCGTCGCGGTTCGCCTCGTAGATGTCGGCGCTCTCCACGAACAGCTTCCAGGGCCGGTCGAGGGGGCGCGGCACGGGTGCGGCGCCGCCGCGGGCGGTGGAGGGCTGGAGCTTCAGCTGAGGGATCTTGCCCGAGCGCATCTCCTGGATGGCGAGCATCTGCCAGGCCCCGGAGGCGTACCGCGCACCGATGGCCTTGGTGACCCCGGTGGCCTTGGGATCGACCATCATGCGCTGCGCGGCCTCCGCGGCGAGCTCCCACTCCTTCGCCCCCAGGTAGCGCGCCGCAGCCATGCGCAGGAAGACGATGCGCAGGCGGTGGCTCGGGTACTTGCCCACGAAGCTGACCAGGTTGTCCGCGCCGATCCTGTCCTCGGCGGCGGCCGCATCGAGCTTGCCGGAGAGCCGGTCTCGCATGGCCCGGTCGAGGTGAATGTACACGTCCTTCAGGAGCGCGAGTTCGGTGGCGTCTGCCTGGATCTTGCTGTCCTGGGCCTCCTCCGGCGACGAGGGCTCGCGGTGGTCGGCCTGGGCGAAGATCAGGCTCTGGTCCTGGGCGGGCGCGACCGCGGGCGCGAGGGCTGCGGCGATCGCGAGGGAGGCGACGACGGCACGGACATTCATGTGGGTCCCCTTTTCTGGCGGAGCGGTCGTACATCCAGACGCGCCGGAGGGCAAGTGCTTCAAGGCCCTTCCGGGACGTGCAGGGCGCTAGGCCCCGCGCTTCAGCTCGGTGAGGACCAGCTTCGCCACCTGCTTCAGGGTGTCGAAGACCCCCACGCCGGTGGGCGCCACGGCCTGGAACTCCGGTACGCCTCGCGGGTTGAGGAGGCGGTGGAGCTCGTCCACGGTGGCGACGTTGGGCAGGTCGCGCTTGTTGTACTGGACGACGTAGGGGATGCGGTTCAGGTCGTAGCCCTGCTCGGACAGGTTGATCCGGAGGTTCTCCACCGACTCGAGGTTGGCCTCCATTCGCTCGATCTGGCTGTCGGCGACGAAGACCACGCCGTCCACCCCCTTGAGGATGAGCTTGCGGGAGGCGTCGTAGAAGACCTGGCCGGGCACCGTGTAGAGGTGGAAGCGGGTCTTGAAGCCGCGGATCTCGCCCAGCGAGAGGGGCAGGAAGTCGAAGAAGAGGGTGCGCTCGGTCTCGGTGGCGAGGCTGATCATCTTGCCCTTCGCCTCGGGGGAGGTGCGGGCGTAGACGTACTGGAGATTCGTCGTCTTCCCGCACAGTCCGGGACCGTAATAGACGATCTTGCAGTTGATCTCGCGTGAGCTGTAGTTGATGAAGCTCATGTCCTAGGCGCTGAAGAGGTTGTCGATGTCGTCGTCGGTGATCTCGGCGAGCGGGCTGCGCACGCCGGGGGTGGCCTGGCGTCGCGAGAGCTGCTCGAAGACCCGGGCCAGCTCCTCGCTGGCCTTCTTGACCCGGAGCCGGACGAGGCCGAGCGAGCTGCGGGCGTCGAAGATCACCACCAGCACCACCTTGCCGGCCACGATGGACATGTGGAGCGACTCGCGCTCCCCCTCGTGGAACTGGCTGGGGAACTCGTTCTCCCCGATGAGCTTGGCGAGCCCGCCCATGGCGGCGACGTTGCCGGCGGTGAGCGAGGCGAGCGAGGTGGTGTCGAGGTCCTGGGAGGCCCCGGTGGCGGCGATGAGCTGGCCGTTCTTGTCCACGAGGAAGACGACCTTCGCACCCGCGTCCCGCGTGAGGCGGTCGCAGATGCCGGAGATCTTCCGGAACTCCTCCTCGTACATCACCAGGCCCGGACTCATTTCCCTCTCCGACGCGTCGAAAGACCGTATCCACCGGCGATAGCAGGGATTCCCTGCCCGATCAATGGCGCGGTCCGATATCGGAGCCCGCGACGGGCGCGCGTCCTCACAGCTCGCGCCGCCCCGACATGGCGCGGGCCAGGGTGACCTGGTCGGCGTACTCGAGGTCGCCGCCCATCGGGACCCCCTGGGCGATGCGGCTCACCTTCATCCCCATGGGCTTGAGGAGGCGGGCCAGGTAGAGCGCGGTGGCCTCGCCCTCCACGTCGGGGTTGGTGGCGATGACGATCTCGTCGACCGGGTTGGTCTCGAGCCGCACCAGCAGCTCGCGGATCTTGAGGTCGGACGGCCCTACCCCGTCGAGGGGAGAGAGGGCGCCGTGCAGCACGTGGTAGCGCCCGCGGTACTCGTGGGTGCGCTCGATGGCCACCAGGTCGGGGACCCCCTCCACGACGCAGAGCAGCCGCGGATCGCGCCGCCCGTCGGAGCAGATGGCGCAGGGATCCTTGTCGGTGAGGGTCTGGCAGCTCGTGCAGCAACGCACGTCGCGCACCACGCCGGTCACCGCCGCGGCCAGGGCCTCGGCGTAGGCCGGCCCGGCCGCGAGCACGTGGAAGGCCAGCCGCTGGGCGGTCTTCTCGCCGATGCCCGGCAGGCGCGCCAGCTCCTTCACCAGGCGCGCGATGGGATCGGCGACGGCCACCGTCCTAGACTCCCAGTCCGGGGATGCGCAGGCCGCCGGTGGCCTTCTCCATGGTCTCGTCGGCGAGCTTGCGGGCCTTCTCGAGCGCGGCGTTGGCGGCGGCCGCCACCAGGTCCTCGAGCATCTCCTTGCCGGCCGGATCGATGGCCTTGGGGTCGATGGTGACGCGACGGATCTCGAAGCGCCCGTTCATCTTCACCTGCACCAGGCCGCCTCCCGCCTCGGCGTCCACCTCGAGCTCGCCGAGCTGCTCCTTGGCGTGCTCGACCGCCTTCTCGATCTTCTTCGCCTGCCGCATCAGGAACTGGATGTCCATGTCTGCTCCCGGGCCGAGGAGGCCCTACAGCTCGTCCGTGCCTTCGATGTCGGCGTCGAGCAGCTTCGCCGCTTCCTGGATGTTGGGGTGGGCGCGCGCCTCGTCCCTCACCTTCGCCACCCGGGTCTCGCGCTCGGCCCGCTCCACCGAGGCGATGGATGCCACCGGCCCCGCCGCCTCCGGGGTTGCCGGGGCCGCCGGACCGACCTCGATGGCGAGCTTCACCGGGCGATCCAGGAAGGAGGAGAAGACCTTCTCGACCTGGGCCCGCTTGCGCTCCACCAGGTCGGGGTAGCGGGTCCCGGCGGGGAATCGGATGCGCACCTCGGGAGAGCCGAGGGCGACGAGCGTGGCCTGCTTCAGTGCGGAGCCCAGCATGGGGCTGTCGGCCTCGACCGCCGCGACGGCGGACCGCCATTCCACGGCGGTCGGCGCGACAGCGCCGGCCGCAAGAGCGTCTACCGGAGCCACCACCGCCGCTGTCATCGGAGCCGACACCGGAGCCGACACCGGAGCCGACACCGGAGCCGCCGCCTTCGCCACCGCGACCACCGCCGCAGGCGCCACCGCCGCCGCCGCCCTCGGAACCGCCGCCGCCGCCACCGCCCTCCCCCCCGCGATGGCCTCCGCACGGGCCAGCAACTCCCCCACGTCCGCCCCCGGAGCCAGCACCGCGCCCTTGAGCAGCGCCACCTCGAGCGCGTACCGCGGCTGGTCGGCCAGCTTCACCTCCAGGACCGCCCTCTGCGCGATGTCGAAGAGCCGCGCCAGCTGGGCCGGCTCGGCCTCCGCCGCCACGGCCTGGACGTCCCGAAGCTCCGCCTCGGGCAGGTCGAGCGGGACCCCCGGCGCGAGCCGGGCCACCGTGGCGTCGCGCAGGAAGCGGACCAGTTCCTCGGCCACGCGCCGCATCTCCAGGCCGCGCTCGTACAGCGCGGCCACCTCGGCGAGCAGCCCCGCGCCGTCGCGCCGGACGAGCCCCGCCGCCATCCGCGAGACCGCCGCCGCGTCCACGACCCCGAGCGCCTCGGCCACCGCGTCGTCGCCCGGCTCGTCGCCGCAGGCAGCCCGCACCCGGTCGAGGAGCGAGAGCGCGTCGCGCATGCCCCCCTCGGCGGCCCGGGCCACGAGCGCCAGCGAGGCCCCGGAGAGCTTCATCCCCTCGGCGGCGGCCACCTTGCCGAGCTGGTCCACGATCTGGCGCAGGTCGAGCCGCCGGAAGTCGAAGCGCTGGCAGCGGGAGACGATGGTCTCCGGCACCTTGTGTACGTCGGTGGTGGCCAGCACGAAGATCACGTGCGGCGGCGGCTCCTCCAGGGTCTTCAGCAATGCATTGAAGGCGCCGGTGGAGAGCATGTGGACCTCGTCCACCACGAACACCTTGAACTTGTCGCGGGCGGGCCGGTACTTCACCCCCTCGACGATGTCGCGGACGTTGTCCACGCCGTTGTTGGAGGCGGCGTCGATCTCGATGACGTCCACCGAGCGCCCCTCGGTGATCTCCACGCAGGCCACGCAGACGCCGCAGGGGCTGGCGGTGGGCCCCTTCTCGCAGTTCACCGCCTTGGCGACGAGGCGCGCCGCGGTGGTCTTGCCCACGCCGCGCGGCCCGGTGAAGAGGAAGGCGTGGGCCAGCCGCCCGGACGCCAGCGCGTTCGAGAGGGTGCGGACCACGTGCTCCTGGCCCGACATCTCCCCGAAGGTCTGGGGCCGGTACTTCCGGGCGAGGACGAGGTAGCCCATGGTTCACCCCACGAAGAAAACGACAGGAGCCGGCCCACAATCCCCGGGCGCACGGAGGACAGCCTACCGTTGCTCCCTTCCGGGCCTGGCGGGGTTCGACTGAACCCACGTCGCCCGAGGATTCTGGACCGGCTCCTTCTCGACTGGCGGAGAGGGTGGGATTTGAACCCACGGTCCACCTTTTGGGCGGACAAACGATTTCCAGTCGTTCACCTTCGGCCGCTCGGTCACCTCTCCAGTTCGATAACTCAATTCGATGCGGAGAGCGTGGGATTCGAACCCACGGTACCGTTACCGGTACACCTGATTTCGAGTCAGGCGCCTTCGACCAGCTCGGCCAGCTCTCCGCGGGCGGATCTAACCGATTTCCCCCCGGAGCCAAGCTCGGAGGATCCGGAATTTTCCCCGAAGCGTCCGGTAGTTGCCCGGCGGGACCGAAAGAAGGCCCGGAGCTGCTCGCCGCACTCCCCGGCCCGGAGCCCCCGCTCGACCGGGAAGCGGTGGTTCAGGCGCGGGTCGGCGGAGAGGTCCATGAGCGACCCCGCCGCTCCCGCCTTCGGGTCATCCGCCCCGTAGACCAGCCGGTCCACCCGGGCGAGCACGAGCGCCCCGGCGCACATGGCGCAGGGCTCGAGCGTGACCACCAGGGTGACGCCGGTGAGCCGCCAGCGGCCGAGCGTGCGCGCCGCGTCCTGGATGGCGAGGAGCTCGGCGTGGGCGCAGGGGTCGCGGTCCTCCTCGCGCCGGTTGCGCCCCCGTCCCACCACCCGCCCCTCGTGCACGGCCACCGCACCCACCGGGACCTCGCCGGCGGCGGCGGCCTCGGCGGCCAGACCGAGCGCCTCCTGCATGGCGGCGTCGAAGGGGTGGGCGTCGTTCACGGGACGTGGACTCCGGCGGCCGGCTCGGGGAGGCGCAGCTCGGGGTGGTCGGCGCAGTCGAGCCCGCAGGCCCGGCAGGTGGAGAGGGCGCACTTGGGCGTGATGCGTGCCCCCACGCCGCGCCGGTACTCGCGGGCCAGGAAGGACTTGGTGAGCCCGTGGTCGATGAAGTCCCAGGGGAGCCGCTCGCCCACCCCGACCTCCCGGGTGACGAAGAACTCCGGGTCGTGGGGCCAGCGGGAGAGCGCCCGCTGCACGCTGCCCCCGGTCTCGAGGAGCGCGGCCTCGAGCAGGTCGGCGCAGCGCCGGTCGCCGCGGGAGAGGAGCGTCTGGACGTAGGCCTCGCGCGGGGAGAGGAACTCCACCTCGATGCCCTGCGGCCGCAGCCGCTTCTCCAGCAGGCGGCGCTTGCCGGCCAGGCAGGCGGCGTCGTGCATGGGGGCCCACTGGAACGGGGTCCAGGGCTTGGGGACGAAGGGATTCACGGACAGTGTGATGCGCCCCATGCGCCCGGTGGCCTTGGCCCTCGGCTTCATGACCTCGTCGCGGATGCGCAGGGCGATGACGGCCATGCCGTCCACGTCCTCGTCGGTCTCGGTGGGGAGCCCGCACATGAAGTAGAGCTTGACGTGGCGCATCCCCTTCGCGAGCGCGGCCTCGGCCGCCTCGACGATGCGGTCGTCGGAGAAGTCCTTGTTCACCACCTTGCGCATCCGGTCGGTGCCGGCCTCGGGGGCGATGGTGATGGAGCGCTCGCCGCCCTCGGCCATGCGGCCGGCCAGCTCGGGCGTGATGGCGTCCACCCGCAGCGACGACGGGCTGAAGGTGCCGCCCTCCTCGCCGATGAAGCAGGTGAGCGGGTCGAGACCGGTGTAGTCGCTGGTGTCGGGGCCGACGAGCCCGATGCGCAGCCCCTTCTCGATGCCCTTCCGGACCTGGCCGCGCAGCACCTCGAGGTCCACCTCGCGGTAGGGGCGCTGCACGAAGCCGGCCGCGCAGAAGCGGCAGCCCCACAGGCACCCGCGCGCCACCTCGGTGAGGAAGAGGTCGCCGAACTGGGCGCCGGGGGTGTCGACGACCCGGCTGGTGGGGACGTTCTTCAAGTCGGGCACGTAGAGCCGCTTCACGATGGGTGAAGCGCCCTCGCGGGGCTCGAAGCGGGTCACCCACTGCCCGCCATGATCACGGGTGTCCGCGTAGGCCACGTCGTAGAGCGAGGGGACGTAGGCGCCGGGGAGCCGGGAGAGCGCCCGCAGGGAATCGGCCCGCCCGGCCCGCGCCTCCGGCCGGCGCATGGCGGCCAGGAAGGAGGGCAGGAGTTCCTCCCCCTCCCCCACCAGGAAGAGGTCGAAGAAGGGGGCCAGCGGCTCGGGGTTGATCTGCACGGCGATGCCCCCCGCCACGACCAGCGGAAAGCGCTCGTCCCGGTCCCGGGACCGGAGCGGGATCCCCGACCTGCGCAGGACGTCGAGGACGTTCACGTAGTCGTCCTCGAAGGAGAGGGAGAAGGCCACCACGTCGAAGTCGCGCAGCGGGCGCCCCGACTCGACGGTGCGGGGCTCCACCCCCGGCTCCTCGGGGAGGAAGGCCCGCTCGCAGAGGACGTCGCTCTCGGCGTTGGCGATGCGGTAGACGGCGTGGAAACCCAGGTTTGCCATTCCCAGGCGCCAGGCGTTCGGGTACACGAGCGCCACGCCCAGGCGCCCTCCCGGATCCTTGCGGATCGCCCCGCTCTCGCCCCTCGAATGGTCCATCCGCTGCGTTCCTTAACGCCGGTGCTAGAATCCCGCCTCCTCTCGCCGCACGAAAGCCCATGACCCTCGCACTGCCCCTCGCGCTCTCCCTGCTCCTCTCGGCCCCTCCCGCCCCGCCTCCGGCCGTCGACTGGTCCCGGATCCCCGAAACCGTGGGGGTCTCGGCGCTCACCCCTCCGCAGAAGGACGTGCTGGCGCGGGTTCTCGCCGACGAGTTCTGCTACTGCGGGTGCCCGCACACCCTGCTCGGCTGCCTCAACGAGCACAAGGAGTGCAAGCACGCGCCGCGGATGGCGGCGCTGGCGGCGCGCCTGGCCGGGATGGGGCTCTCCTCCGGCGAGATCCTGAAGACCCTCACCGAGTACTACGCCTCCTTCGACAAGGCCAAGCGGGCCCGCCTGGAGGTCACCGCGCTGGGCAAGCCGCTCGGCGACCCCAAGGCCCCCGTCACCCTCCACGAGTTCGCCGACTTCGAGTGCCCCTTCTGCCAGCAGCTGCGCCCCAAGCTCGAGGACTTCGTGAAGCGCTACCCGGGCCGGGTGAAGCTGGTCTTCCGCCCCTTCCCCATCCCCGGCCACCCCCACGCCGACACGGCCGCCGAGGCCTCCGAGTGGGCCCGCGACCAGGACATCTTCTGGCCCTTCCACGACGCCATGTTCAACGACCCCAAGGCCCTCGACACCGAGTCGCTGGTGTCGCTGGCCGGCCGGCTCGGCAAGGACGGCGAGTCGCTGCGCAAGGCGCTCGCCGACCGGAAGTACCGGGAGCGCGTGCAGTCCGGGCTCATCGAGGGGCGGCGGGCCGGGGTCGTGGGCACCCCGACGCTCTTCATCAACGGCCGCCGTCACGTCATCCCCGACTACTCCGACACGGTGCTCGAGTTCATCCTCGAGGACGAGGAGCAGTGGATGAAGAACGGCTGGAAGGACTAGCGGGCCGAAGCCGATGCGCCGCTTCCTGCTCATCGACGCCCACGGCCGGGTGGCCACCCGGGCCGACGACGTCCGGCGCGAGCTGGCCGACCGGGCGGGCACGTTCGAGCTGCTCCCCTCGGCCCCCGACCTGCTCCTCGCCGTCCGCGTCCCGGCCTTCGGGGGCCCCACCCCGGCGCCGGGCGCCACGCTGGCGGGCGACCTGGCCGCCTTCCCGCTCGCCGACTTCCTGGGCTTCGTCCACCAGGCCCGCATGACCGGGACCCTCACCGTGCTCGCCGGTGGAGGCACCCGCGCCGTCTCCTTCCGCGAGGGGCGGGTCAGCGGCTCGGCCTCGGAGGTGCGCGGCGAGCGGTCCGCCGAGGTGGCCGCCCGGCTGGGATTCCCCGGCGAGGGGACGCTGCCGGTGAACGAGCGCTGGCGGATCGCCCGCGAGCAGGTGACCGCCATCTTCCACGCCGTGCTCACGGCGCGCGAGGGGGTCTTCTACCTGGTCCAGGGGGAGGACGAGCCGGCCGGCCCGGCCCTCTCCCTCGACACCCAGGCCGTCCTCATGGACGCGGTCCGGCGCATCGACGAGATGGAGCTCTTCCGCGGGCGCATCCCGGGCGGCGAGGTCTTCCTGCGGCGCCGCGAGCCGCGCGAGCCGGTGGCGCTGGAGCCGGAGGAGGTGCGGCTGCTCGCGCTGGTGGACGGCCGCCGCCGGGTCCTCGACGTGGCACGGGAGGCCCACCTCTCCGAGTTCGACGCCACCAAGATCCTCTACCGGCTGGCCGAGGCCGGCTACGTCGAGACCACCACCGAGAGCCCGGGAAGGGCCGCGGCGGCCGACCGGTCGCGCGCGGTGCTGGCCGGCATGAACGAGGTGTTCCGGGAGGTGGTCCGCGCGGTCGGATCCCACGGCTCCACCGGGCCGATGCTCGGGGACGCCGCCCACTTCCTCGCCGACCCCTCCTCCCGGTTCTACCCGCTCTGGCGCGGCATCGTCCCCGAGCCCGACGGCTCCCTCGACGAGGACCGGATGCTCGTGGCGCTGGCCGCCCTGGCCGACGCCGAGGCCGGCAAGCTCGACCCGCGCGGCGACCGCCCCCGCATCCTGCTGGCCGCCCTGCGGGAGCTCATGTTCTTCTTCCTCTTCCAGGCCGGGGAGCGGCTCCCCCGCGACGCCGACGAGGCCATTTCACAGTCCGTGAAGCGACGGCTGGAGGAGGTGGAGTCGGGAGTGGCCACGCCGTGACCGGCGCGACCCGGCTCCCCCTCGTCACCGCCGACCTCCCCGGCTCGGGAGGAACCCTGAAGCTGAGCCCGGAGGACTTCCGGGTGGAGGAGATCCCTGCCTACGCCCCCTGCGGCGAGGGGCCCCACCTGTGGCTCAAGATACAGAAGCGGGGGCGGACCACCCGCGACGTGGTGCGGGAGGCGGCGCGGCTGCTCGGGGTGCAGGAGCGCGACGTCGGGGTGGCCGGCCTGAAGGACCGGCACGCGGTGACCGTCCAGTGGCTCTCCTTCCCGGTGGCGAAGGGGCCCGACCCGGCCTCGCTGGGGGGCGACGGATGGCGCGTGATCTCCGCCTCCCGCCACGGGAACAAGCTGCGCACCGGCCACTCGCGCGGCAACCGGTTCGCCATCGTGGTGCGCGGGGGCGACCTCGGCGCCGCCCGGGCCGCCGCCGACGCCGTCGCGGTCCGCGGCCTCCCCAACTTCTTCGGCTCCCAGCGCTTCGGCGCCGACGGCAAGAACGCCGACCTGGGGCGCGCCATCCTGCGCGGCGACGGCGACCCCGAGGCCCGCCGCGCCTCGCGCGACCGGTTCCTGCGCCGGATGGCGCTCTCGGCCTGGCAGTCCCTCCTCTTCAACCGCTGGCTCGCCGAGCGGATGCGGGACGGCCTCTTCGCCCGCGCCATCCCCGGCGACGCCATGAAGAAGCTCGATTCCGGGGGCGTCTTCGCCTGCGAGGACGCGGCCGCGGACCAGCCCCGGGTGGAGCGGTTCGAGATCTCGCCGGCCGGTCCCATGTTCGGCCACGCGCTGCGGCCCGCCACCGGCGAGGCGGGGGAGCGGGAGGCGCGGATCCTCGCGGCCGACGGCGTCGCGGTGGCCGACCTGGCGCGCGGAGGGGGCGAGACCGAGGGGACGCGCCGGGCCGGTCGCATCCCGGTTTCGGTGGAGCTCGCGGAGGTCGAGGGGGGCTACCGGGCCAGCTTCGACCTGCCGCGCGGCTCCTACGCCACGGTGGTGATGGGAGAGCTCACCCGGTCGGAGGCGGACCTGGAGGAGGCCGGGGAGTGAAAGCTAGAAGGCGATCGCCAGCACGCCGCCGGTGAGGGCCGCGGCGCCGGCCACCCCGTAGAGGACATTGGCCGCGGTGGCGGAGCTCTGGGCCTTGCTGGCCAGCGCGTCGGCCTGTGACCGGTCGTTCCCTCCGGCGAGCAGGTCGTTCTGGGCGCTGCGGGCCTGGAGCCCCATCACGACCCCCGCCCCGGCCGCGACCACCGCCACCCCGCCGGCGATGATGGGACCGAGCCAGCTCTTGCGCTCGACCGGCCTTGGCGCCGGGTCGGGGACGGTGGCCCCGGGAGGGGGCGCCGCCGGATTCACCGTCAGTACGGGCGCGGCGGCGGGGCCCTGGCCCGGCTCGAGGACCAGGTTCACCTCGAGTGACTGGAGGGGGAGCAGGACCACCTGGCGCATCGCGCTCCTCCTCCCCGGCGCCGAGGCGCCGAGCTGGTACGGGCCGGGCGGGTAGGCGGCGTCGAGGGGCGCCTTGCCCACGGAGGCGCCGTCCACCGTGAGGTCGGCGCCGGGAGGATCGGTGGTGACGTGGAGCATCTGGCGCCCCGTGGCGGCGAGCTTGGCCTCGAGCGCCTTCACGTTCCGTTGCACCGCCTCCCGGTTCGAAGCGGACGGGTCGAGCCGGAGGTAGCGGGCGAAGGAGGCGAGCGCGGCGGCCTGGTCGCCGAGCTTCTCCTGGCACTGCCCGATGTTGAACTGGAGGGCCGGGCTGGGCTTCAGCCGGTCGGCCGCCTCGAACTGGAGAATGGCCTCCCGGTACTTCCCCGCCCTGTAGAGGTCTGCGCCCTTCCGGTATGCGGCCCGGGCCTCGGCGGCGGGGTCGGCGGACGGGCCGGTGGAAGGGGCGGTGGGCGACGGGGGGACGGATCGGCGCCGGCGCCGGCGCCGGGGAGCGCCAGGAGTGCCGCGAGGAGGAGGAGGCGGAGGCCCGTCAATGTCCTTCCCGGAGGGGGACGGTCACCGCGCGGTCGGTCCGTACGGGTCGAGGAGGTCGTTCCCGGACGGCACATTCTCCCCGGTCCCGGCCTTCGAGCCAACCCCGGCGGGGGTGCGGGCCGGCTTCGGGCGCGACGGCCGGGGCGGGGGCGGCTCCGCCGCCGAGGCGGAGGGCGGGGGGTCGTGCGGCGCCGGGGAGGGCTCCGGAACGGCCTCCGGCGGGGTCTGGGCGGTGGGGGTCTGGGCGGCCGGCTCGACCCGGGGAGGCGCGGCGGGGCCATCGCCGCCCCCGCGCACGGCCAGGGCCGCAACCACCCCGGAGAGGAGCGCCAGGAAGAGGAGCCCGAGGACCGCGGCGAGCGCGAACTGCGACCGCCGGCGGGAGACGACCTCGACCTCGGAGCGGGTGTCCCGCCTCACCCGGGTGGACTGGCGGGAGGGGACCGGCTCCGGGAGCGGGGGCGCGAAGTCACGCAGCGGGAGGGTGTCGCCGAGGGGCAGCGTCTCACCGCGGGAGCTGGAGCGGGGCGCCCTGCGGTCCACGACCTTGTCCGGGGCCCGTTCATCGGTCCGGTCGGTGGCCCGTCCGGTGAGGAGCGGGGAGACCGACGTGCCGAAGATGGGGGAGCGCAGCATCTCGATGTCGGCGGCGGCCAGCCGGGAGAGCTCGGCCGACAGCTCCTCCATCGACTGCTGCCTCCCCTCCGGACGCTTCACGAGGGCCCGCAGGACGATCTGCTCGACCTCCGGGGGCAGCTCGGGGCGCAGCCTTCGAGGCGGCACAGGGGCGTCGCTCTGGTGCTTCATGAGCGTCGCGAGCGGCGTGTCCCCGTCGAAGGGGAGCCGTCCGGTGAGGGTCTCGTAGGCCAGCACCCCGAAGGCGTAGACGTCGGAGCGCTGGTCGATGACGTTGGAGGAGGCCTGCTCGGGCGACATGTACTCGGGCGTGCCGATGATCGATCCGGCCTTGGTGAGCCGCTTGGAATCGGGCGTGCCCGGCCCCTTGGCGATCCCGAAGTCGAGCACCTTCACGAAGTCGGCGCCGTCGTTCCGGCGCAGGATGAAGACGTTCTCCGGCTTCAGGTCGCGGTGGACGATGCCCCGCTCGTGGGCGGCGCCGAGCGCCCGGCAGATCTGCAGGAAGATGGGGACCGCCCGCGCCACCGGCATCGGCCCGTCCCGGTGGAGGATGCGGGCCAGGCTCTCCCCGTCGAGGGCCTCCATGACGAAGTAGGCCTCCCCTTCCGGGGTATGCCCGAAGTCGAAGACCTCGACGATGTTCTCCTGGCCGATCTGGCTCGCCGCCCTGGCCTCGTGCTGGAAGCGGTCGAGCAGTTCGGCGTCCCGGGAGTACTCCGGCCGCAGCACCTTCACCGCCATCCGCTTGCCCAGCGTCACGTGCTCGGCGAGGTAGATGCTTCCCATCCCGCCCTGTCCCAGGCGGGACAGGATCCGGTAGCGGTCGCCAAGGATCCGGCCCACCAGGTCGTGGGTTGGCGCGAGGAGGGTGCCGTCCACCGGGCAGACGGTGACGCCTTCCTCGCTCTTGGTCCGGCATGTGGGGCAAACAGGCATACGCGGCGGGCGCCGAGATCGGATAAGGTATCACAACCTGCCGGAAGTCCGGGCGAAAGTGGGGAACGGGTGTCGGAGCTCTTCGTGGTCAACGGAATATGCGGGGGGACGGTCTTCTTCCTCCCCGACGTTCCCACCGTTCTCGGACGCTCCGCCGAGTGCCAGGTCCAGATCGCCGACCCCTGGATCTCCAGCATGCACGCCATGTTCGAGAAGCGCGGGAACGAGCTCTGGCTCGTGGACCTCGAGAGCCGCAACGGGACCTGGGTGAACGAGCACAAGGTCCGGGAGGCCCCGCTCTCCCCGGGCTACCGGCTCCGCTTCGGCAAGACCGAGGTCGAGCTGCGCGAGGGGCTCACCCCCCGTCCGCTCCAGCCGCTCCTCGCCGAGACCGGCACCATCGTCCGCTACCTGGCCGACATGCAGGCCGAGTCGCGGGAAGCCCAGCAGCCCGACCTGCCGTCGAAGCGCGACACCGACCCGAGCTCGCGGCGCATCACCGGCCGGGGCCAGGGGTCGAGACGGCAGATCGCCATCGTGAACGACATCGGACGGGCGCTCATCGACGCCCCCGACCTCGACGCCACGCTGTCCCGGATCCTCCACACCGTGGCCAGCGCGGTCCGCGCCGAGCGCTCCACGCTGCTCCTCATGGACGAGTCGGGGCACATGCAGCCCCGCGCCACCGAGCCGCCCGGCTCCCCGCCCCGCATCTCGGAGACGGTGGTCACCGCGGCCGCCAAGGGGCGCGCCGGCCTGCTCACCATCGACGCCCAGCAGGACCTGCGCTTCACCGGCAGCAAATCGGTGATCGTGCAGGGGATCCGCTCCTGCCTCTGCGTCCCGGTCTGGGCCGACAACCGGATCCTCGGGATGCTGGTCATGGACCGCAGCTTCGTGGATCCCTTCACCGCCGACGACCTCGAGCTCACCACCCTGGTGGGCTACCAGGCGGCGCTGGCCATCGAGCGGTCCCGCTTCCTGGCCGGGGTGGCGGAGGAGGAGGAGCAGCGGCGCAGCCTGGCCCGCCACTTCTCCCGCGACGTGGGGACGCTGGTGGTGGCCAAGGAGCAGGGCGGCGACGATCCGCTCGAGCCCCAGGTGCGCGACGACGTCACCGTGCTCTTCGCCGACGTGCAGGGGATCTCCGGGCTGCTCGGACGGCTCCCGCCCCGGGACCTCGCGTCGCTCCTCGGCGACTTCTACCAGGCCATGTCGGAGGCGATCTTCGAGCAGCAGGGAACCCTCGACAAGTTCGTCGGCGACGCGGTGCTGGCGGTGTTCGGCGCTCCCATCGCCATGGCCGACGGGGCCACGCGGGCGCTGCGCTGCGCCTTCCGGATGCTGGAGCTCATCGAGGAGTCGAACCGGGGGCTTCCGGCCGACCGGCGCTTCACCATCCGCGTGGGCGTGAACACCGGGACCGTCGTCGCCGGCAACTTCGGGACGCCGGAGCGCACCGAGTACACCGTGCTCGGCGACACGGTGAGCGTGGCGGCGCGGCTCGAGGCCATGGCCGCCCCCGGGACGGTCTACGTGGGCCGGGAGACGGCGCGGCAGGCGGCCGCCACCTTCTCCTTCCAGGACCTCGGCCGGCGCGTGCCCCGGGGCGTCGCCCCTCCCGTGGACGTGCTCCAGGCGGTGGGACCCATCGAATGCAACTGACGGTTCGCGACGCGGCTCGGCTCCTCGGGGTCGGCGAGCAGGTGCTGGAACGCTGGGTGAGGCGAGGGGAGCTCCCGGCGCAGCTGGTGGACGACCGCTACCGGTTCAACCGCATCGAGCTGCTGGAGTGGGCCGCGCAGCGCAAGATGCAGGTCTCCTCCGAGATCCTGGAGGAGCCGGGGCTCGCGCAGCGGGCGTCGATGCCGATCGTGCACGCGGTGCGGGCCGGAGGGATCCACCGTGGGCTCCCCGGAGGCGGGAAGGAGAACCTGCTCCGGGCCATGACGGACAGGATCCCCGCCCCTCCCGGCTTCGACCGGGAGTTCCTCTACCAGATGGTGCTGGCCCGGGAGCACCTGGGCTCCACCTCGCTCGGCAACGGCATCGCCATCCCGCACCCGCGCGAGCCCATCGTGCTGCGCCTGGACCAGCCGGCGGTGGCCGTCTTCTTCCCCGACGCACCGGTGGACTTCGGCGACGTGACGCCGGTCCACACCATCTGCCTGGTCGTCAGCCCCTCCACCCGCGCGCACCTCCACGCGCTGGCCTCGCTGGCGACGGCGCTGCGCGACCCGGAGGTCGCGGCGAAGCTCGCCGCGCGTGCGCCCGACGCGGAGATCCTGGGAGCCATCGAGCGGGTGGGGCAGTGAGCCCGTACCTGGCGGCGCTCGCCATCCTGGCCGCCGGAGCCCTGGCCGGCCCGGTCCTGTCCCGCCGCCCGGCGCTCGCGCTCCGGGTGGGCTCGGCCGCCTCCGTGGCGGGGAGCCTCGTCGGCCTGGCCTCGGTCCTGCCCTTCCTCCTCGGCGCCCCCCCGGCCGACCTGGTCCTCCCCTGGTCGGAGCCGCTCGGCTCCTTCCACCTCCGGCTCGACCCCCTCTCCGCCTTCTTCCAGGCCGCCCTGTTCGCGGTGGCCGTCCCCGCCTCGGCCTTCGGCGCCGGGTACATGAAGCCGTGCGTGGGGCGGCGGCCCATGGGCGGGTTCGTCCTCGCCTACGGCCTCCTGCTCGTCTCCATCTCGCTGGTCCTCTCCGCCGCCGACGGGGTGCTCTTCCTGGTGGCCTGGGAGGTGATGACCATCGCCTCCTTCGTGCTCGTCACCTTCGACGACGAGAGACTTCAAGTTCGCCGCGCCGGCTTCGTCTTCCTGGTGGCCTCCCACGTGGGCACGGCCTTCCTCTTCGCCCTGTTCCTCCTGCTGGGGCGGGAGGCCGGCGGCTTCGACTTCGTCCGCTTCGAGGCGCTGCGGGGGGCGGGCGCGGCGGCCCCCTGGCTCCTCTTCACCCTCGGTCTCGTGGGCTTCGGGACCAAGGCCGGCCTGGTGCCGCTGCACGTCTGGCTTCCCGAGGCCCACCCGGCAGCGCCGAGCCACGTCTCGGCCCTCCTCTCCGGGGTGATGATCAAGACCGGCGTGTACGGGCTCCTGCGCCTGCTCGGCTTCCTCCCCCCCTCGGCGTGGGGTACGGGCTCCTGCTCGGCGCCATCGGCCTGGGCAGCGCGCTGGTGGCCATCATCCTCACCCTCGGTCAAGGGGATCTCAAGAGGGCGCTGGCCTACTCCAGCGTCGAGAACGTGGGGCTCGTGGTCCTGGGGGTGGGGCTGGCCGTGGCCGCCGGGGCCGCCGGGCACCCGGTGGTGGCGGCGCTGGGGATGGGCGGCGCGCTCTTCCACGTCTGGAACCACGCCCTCATGAAGGGGCTCGCCTTCCTGGGGGCGGGCACGCTGGTCCACGCCGCCCACTCGCAGGATCTCGAGAGGATGGGCGGCCTGCTGGCGCGACTCCCGGTGACCGGGGCCCTCCTCCTGGTGGGGCTCGGCGCCCTGGCCGCCCTGCCGCCGCTCTCCGGGTTCGCCTCCAAGTGGCTGCTGTACCTGGGGCTCCTGCGCGCCGGGGCGGCCTCGGCCTCGGCAGCCTCGGCGCTGGTGGCGTACCTGACGGTGGCGTCCCTGGCGCTCGTGGGGGCCATCGCGGCCATCTCCTTCACGCGCATCGCCGGCGTGGCGCTGCTGGGGGAGCCGCGCAGCCCGGAGGCCGCGGCCGCGCGGGAGGTGGGGCCATCCGGGTGGATGCCGCTCGCGCTGCTGGCGGCGGGGTGCCTGCTCTTCGGCCTCTTCCCGGCGCTGCCGCTGCGGATGGTGACGCCGGTGGCGGTGCAGCTGGGGATGGGAGAGGCGGCGCGGGTGCTCGGGCCGGCCGGGGAGATGGGGGCGGCGCCGAGGGTGGTGGTGGGCGTCCTGATCGCGGTCATGGGCGGGCTCATCGCATTGCGACGGCGCCTGGGAGGCGGCGCCGTCGCTGTGACCTGGGGCTGCGGCTTCACGGCCCCCACCGCGCGGATGGAGTACACGGCCTCCTCCTACGCGCAGGCCTTCCTCACCGCGCTCGTCCCGCGGTCGCTTCGACCGCGCGTGCACCTGCAGCCCCCCCGCGGCGTCTTCCCCGGGACGGGCGCCTTCCGCACCGACTCCCAGGATCCCGCCCGCACCCGCCTCTTCGACCCCCTCTTCCGCGTCCTGGGTGACCGGATGAGCCGGATGCGCCGTTTCCAGGCCGGGCGGCTCAACCTCCAGCTCCTCTACACGCTGGTCACGCTGGTGGCGCTGCTCGCCATGCTGGCCCTGTGGGGGCGTCTCCCGTGACCGGCGCGCTCGCCCTGGCCGCTGTCGTGCTCGCCGCGTCGAGCGGCCTCCTCGGCCTCGCGCTGCGGGATCGCCCGGACCTGGGCCAGCGGCTCTCGGTGGGCGCTCTCTGCCTCGCCGCGGCGCTGGGGATCGCCGCGGCCGTCCCGGTGCTGGCCGGCTCCCCGGCCTTCGTGATCCACCTCTCCTGGAACCAGCCCCACGCCTCCCTCGCCTTCCGGCTCGACGCCCTCTCGGCCCTCTTCCTCCTGCCCATCCTCTGCGTCCCGGCGCTGGGCGCGGTCTTCGGGATCGGCTACTGGCCCGCCGAGGAGCACGGTTCACGTGCGGTGAAGTTACAGCTCTGGTACGGCGGGGTCACCGGCTCCATGGCGCTCGTCGTCCTGGCCGACAACGCCATGCTCTTCATCCTGGCCTGGGAGGTGATGGCGGTCTGTGGATTCTTCCTGGTCCGCGGCGAGCCCGACCGGAAGGACGCGCAGAAGGCCTCCTGGGTCTACCTGGCCGCCGCCCACGTGGGCACCTTCGCCATCCTCGCCTTCTTCGCCTCGGTGGGAAGCGCCCGGGGCAGCTTCGACTTCTCGGCCTGGGGCGGGCTCCAGGCCGGCGGCGCCGCGGCCTCCTGGCTTGCGCTGCTCGCGCTCCTGGGGTTCGGGCTCAAGGCCGGCCTGGTGCCGCTCCACTTCTGGCTGCCGGGCGCCCACGCCGCCGCGCCCAGCCACGTCTCGGCGGTGATGTCCGGCCTGGTGCTCAAGACCGGGATCTACGGCCTCTTCCGCACCGCCGGCTTCTTCGAGGCGCCGCCCGCCTCCTGGGGCGCGGTCCTCATGGTTCTGGGCGGGGTCTCCGGCGTGCTGGGCGTGGCGCTGGCGCTCGCCCAGCACGACCTCAAGCGGCTTCTCGCCTACCACTCGGTGGAGAACATCGGGATCATCACCATGGGGCTGGGGCTGGCGATGCTGGGGCGGTCCCGCGGGGAGCCGGGGCTCGTGCTGCTCGGCTTCGCCGGCGCGGCCCTCCACGTGGTGAACCACGCGCTCTTCAAGTCGCTGCTCTTCCTGGGAGCGGGGTCGGTGCAGCACGCCACCGGGACGCGCGACATCGAGCGGCTGGGCGGGCTCTCCCGCGCCATGCCCTGGACCGCCGGGCTCTTCCTGGTCGGCGCCGTCGCCATCAGCGGACTCCCGCCGCTCAACGGCTTCGTCTCGGAGTGGTTCGTGGCCCTGGGCGCGGTGTCGGCCCTCGAGCTGGCTCCGCTCGACCGGGCATCCTTCGCGGTGCTGGTGGCGCCTGTGCTGGCGCTCGTCGGCGCGCTGGCGGCGGCCTGCTTCGTGAAGGTGCAGGGGTCGGTCTTTCTGGGGAACCCCCGGACGCAGGAGGCGGTGCGGGCGAAGGAGTCACCGCGGGTGATGCTCGTCCCCATGGCGGTGCTGGCGGGGGCGTGCGTGATCATCGGCCTCGTGCCGGCGCTCTTCCTCGCGCCGCTCGCGCGAGGGGCGGCGGCGTGGTCGGGGATGGATCCCACCAGGCTGGCGGGGCCGGCTGGGGCAGCGAGCGGGACGGCGACGTGGGTGAGCGGGGTGGCGGTGCTGCTCGTGGCGATCGTCTCCGGTTTGTGGTTCCTGCGCCGCCGGCTCGGCGCCGGCGTTGCTGGGGAAGTCGCCGGGGAGACCTGGGCCTGCGGCTACGCGGCCCCCACCGCCCGGATGGCCTACACGGGCAGTTCCTTCGCCCAGATCCTGAACCAGGGCTTCCGCTGGGTGCTCTTCCCGCGGGTCCGCTTCGCACCGCCCCGGGGGCCGTTCCCCACCGGAGCCCGCTTCTCCACCGAGCCCCGCGAGGCGGTTCTCGACCTGGCGCTCCTGCCCGCCGTCCGCGACTACATCTCCGCCACGTCCCGCGTGCGCGGCCTCATCGCCGGGAGGCTCCACCTCCAGGCCCTGCTCGTGCTCGCCACGCTGGTGGCGCTGCTCGCCTGGAGACTACTCTGGTGGTGACATGATCCTGCGCGCGCTCTTCCAGATCGGGATCCTCCTCGTCCTGCCCCCGCTCCTCCTCGGGGTGGTGAACCGGGTGAAGGCCATCGTCGCCGGCCGGCAGGGGCCCCCGCTGCTCCAGCTCTACTTCGACGTCTGGAAGCTGCTCCAGAAGGGTGCGGTCTACAGCCGGACGACGACCTGGGTGTTCCGGGCCGGCCCCATCGTCGGGCTCGCCGCCGTGGCCACGGCCGGGACCATGCTCCCGGTGGCCGGCCAGCCGGCCCTCTTCTCCTTCGCCGGCGACTTCGTCCTCTTCGCCTACCTGCTCGCGCTGGCCCGCTTCGCCACCGCGCTCGCCGCGCTCGACACCGGCTCGTCCTTCGAGGGCATGGGGGCGGCCCGCGAGGTCTCCTTCGCCAGCATGGCCGAGCCGGCGCTCTTCCTGGTGCTGGTGGTGATGGCCCGGGCCACCGGCTCCCTGTCGCTCTCCGGGATGCTCGGGCCGGCGCTCGCTCCGGCCTGGCGCGCCGCCGCCCCGGCCCTGCTCCTCTCCGCCATCGCCCTCTTCGTTGTGGCGCTGGCCGAGAACTCCCGCATCCCGGTGGACGACCCCAACACCCACCTCGAGCTGACCATGATCCACGAGGTCATGGTGCTCGACCACTCCGGCCCCGACCTGGCCTTCATCCTCTACGGCGCCTCGCTCAAGTTCTTCCTCTTCGGCGCCCTCTTCGTGCGGCTGGTCGCCGACGTGGGGATCGCCGGGCTCTGGGCCGCCGAGGCGGTCTTCGTGGTCGAGCTCGTCGGCTTCGCCATCCTGGTCGGCGTGGTCGAGTCGGTCATGGCGCGCCTCCGGCTCACCCGGGTCCCGCAGATGCTGGTGGGCGCCTCGGTCCTCTCGATCTTCGCGCTGGTCCTTCTCCTGAGGTGAACGTGGGCGCCTGGACCGACATGGCCTTCATCCTGGTGGTGGTCCTCGACCTCTTCCTGCTGGCCTCGAGCCGGCTGGGGGCCGCCATCCGCGCCGTGGCGCTGCAGGGGGCGCTGCTCTCCCTGCTGGCGCTCCTGCTCACCGGCTCCGGCCACAGCGTCGGCCACATGCTGGTGGTCGCCGGCGGCGCGCTGGCCATCAAGGCCTTCCTCATTCCCTGGCTCATGTTCCGGGCCATCCGCGAGATGACCATCCGGCGCGAGATGGAGCCCTTGGTGGGCTACGTACCGTCCATGATCCTGGGCGGCGTGGGCGTGGTGCTCTCCTTCGCCTTCTCCCGCGGGCTCCCGCTGCCCACCAGCGAGATGCACCCCTTCCTGGTGCCCACCGCGCTGGCCACGGTGTGGACCGGCCTGCTGCTCGTGGTGGGCCGGCGCAAGGCGGTCACCCAGGTGCTGGGCTTCCTGGTGCTCGAGAACGGGGTCTTCGTCTTCGGGCTGCTGCTCACCGACTTCATGCCGGTGATGGTGGAGGCGGGCGTGCTGCTCGACCTGCTGGCCGCGGTCTTCGTGATGGGCATCGTCATGTTCCAGATCAACCGGGAGTTCGCCTCCCTCGACACCGACGCGCTCTCGTCGCTCAAGGACTAGGACGCGATGATCCTCTTCGTCATCCTGGTCCCTTTCACGCTTGGTGCGGTGGCCTTCGCCTGGCCCGACAACCGGACCCGCCCGGCCCTGCTGGTCGCAGGCTCGGTCCTGCACGTGCTCGGCATCGCCTCGCTCTGGATCCACCCCGAGGGGCCGGTGATGAACGGCTACCTCTTCCTCGACGCCGCCGGGAAGGTGGTCGTCACCACCACGTCGGCCCTCTTCCTGGCCAGCGCCATCTACGCCCAGGGCTACCTGCGCCACCGCGCCGACCGGGACAACCGGGTCTTCGTGGGCGGGCTCCTCGTCCTGCTCTCCGCCATGACCACGGTGGGGATGGCCCAGCACCTGGGCGTCCTCTGGGTGGCCATCGAGATCACCACCCTGGCCACCGCGCCGCTCATCTACTTCAACCACAACGCCAGGTCGCTCGAGGCGGCCTGGAAGTACCTGCTCGTCTCCTCCCTGGGCATCGCGCTGGCGCTCCTCGGGACCTTCTTCCTGGCCCTCTCCGGCGCAGGCCCCGGCGGCCCGAAGTCGCTGCTCCTCGAGGACCTGATCCGCGCCGGCCCCCAGCTCTCCCAGCCCTGGGTGCGGGCCGCCTTCGTCTTCCTGCTGGTGGGCTATGGCACCAAGATGGGGCTCGCCCCGCTCCACTCCTGGAAGCCGGACGCCTACGGGGAGGCCCCCGGGTTGCTGGGCGCGCTGCTCGCCGGGGGCATCACCAACTTCGCCTTCCTCTCGGTGGTTCGGGTGCTCCAGGTCACCACCGCCGCCGGCGAGGGGGCCTTCGCCCGCGACGCCCTGCTCGGCCTCGGGCTCCTCTCCATGGCGCTGGCCGCGGTCTTCATGGCGGGGCAGCGGGACTTCAAGCGGATGCTGGCCTACTCCAGCGTGGAGCACATGGGCATCCTGGCCGTTGCGCTGGGGCTGGGCGGCTCGGCCGTGACCGGCGCCTTCTACCACGTGCTCAACAACGGGCTCGCCAAGGGGGTCCTCTTTTTGACCGCCGGGAACATCCACCGCGCGTACGGGTCGAAGCGGATCGACGAGGTGCGCGGCGCGTCCCGCCGCCTGCCCATCTCCGGGCCGCTCTTCCTGGCCGGATTCCTGGCGGTGACCGGGACCCCGCCCTTCAGCCCGTTCTGGAGCGAGTTCATGATCCTGAACGGCGCCATCGCGTCCGGGCGCTACGTGGTGGCCGGCCTCTTCCTCCTCTTCCTGGCGGTGATCTTCATCGGCATGGGGGCCACGGTGCTCCACGTGGTGCAGGGGAGCGACGAGGGGGCGCCGGAGGTGCCCGGCTACCGGGAGAGCTGGCTCACCGCCGGGCCGCCGCTCGTCCTCATGCTGGCCGTGCTGGCGCTCGGCCTCTGGCTGCCCCGGCCGCTCCTGGGGCTCTTCACGGCCGCGGCGCGGCTCTTGACGGGGGCCTGACATGACGACCCGCCTCCTCCAGGCCTGGAACGCCGAGGCCTTCGACTCGGGCGACGTCCCCATCCTCCCGGTGGACGAGTTCCAGCAGATCGTCGCCGACACCATCGCCGCCGGGGCGCGGGTCTCGAGCTATTCGGGGCGCACCGACGGGCAGCGCACCCGGGTGACCGCGGTGCTGGCCGACGACGCCCAGGGGCGGCTGGGCGTGCTCTCCTGCCGGGTGGGCCCCTCCTGGCCCTCGCTGGCCGCCGAGTGCCCGTCCATCCAGGCCTTCGAACGGGAGATCTTCGAGCAGTTCGGCGTGCGGCCGGAGGGGCACCCCTGGCTGAAGCCGCTCCGCTTCGAGCCTCCCATCGCACCCGGAGTCGATCCCTGGGGGCGCGTGGCGAAGCCCACCACCATCCCCGGCGACTACCCCTTCTTCCGCGTCGAGGGGGAGGAGGTGCACGAGGTGGCGGTGGGGCCGGTGCACGCCGGCGTCATCGAGCCCGGACACTTCCGCTTCCAGTGCCACGGCGAGCACGTCTTCACGCTGGAGATCGTCCTGGGCTACCAGCACCGCGGGGTCGAGCGGCTGCTCCTGGGCGGGCCGGACCGGCGCACGGTGACGCTCCTCGAGTCGGTGGCCGGGGACACCGCGGTGGGGAACGCCATCACCCACGCCAACGCGGTGGAGGCCCTGGCCGGCTTCCAGATCCCGGCCCGGGCCTCGGTGCTGCGCGGCGTGGCCCTCGAGCTGGAGCGGCTCGCCAACCACGTCGGCGATCTCGGGATGATGGCCGGGGACGTGGGCTTCCTGCCCGCGGCCAGCTCCTGCGGCGCGCTGCGCGCCGATTTCCTGAACGCCCTGGCCGAGATCTGCGGCAACCGGTTCGGGCGCGGGCTGGTCGTGCCCGGCGGGGTCCGCTTCGACCTCGACGCCGACGCGGCCTCGCGCCTCGCCGACAGGCTGCAGAAGGCCTGGGAGCGCGTGGAGGGGGCCACGCGCCTCCTCTTCGAGTCACCCTCGGTGCGCAACCGCTTCGACGGCACCGGCGTGGTGAGCCGCGGGACCTGCGTGGAGCTCGGGCTGGTGGGCCCGGCGGCGCGGGCCTGCGGGGTCTCCCGCGACGTGCGGCGCGACCACGCCACCGGGGTCTTCCGCTTCCTCCACGTGCCGGTGGTCACCGGCGAGACCGGCGACGTCTTCGCGCGCGGCTGGGTTCGCAGGCTCGAGGCGGAGCGCAGCATGGAGTTCGTGCTGCGACAGCTCCGCGCCCTCCCCGGCGGGCCGGTCCGCGCCCCCTGCCCGCTCCCCCGACCGGCGCGGCTCGTGGTCTCGCTCACCGAGGGCTGGCGCGGGGAGCTCTGCCACGTGGTGGAGACCGACCGGGACGGCGCCTTCCTCCGCTACAAGCTCGTGGACCCCTCGTTCCACAACTGGATGGGGCTCGCGCTGGCGATGCGGGCCGAGCAGATCTCCGACTTCCCCCTCTGCAACAAGAGCTTCAACCTCTCCTACTGCGGGCACGACCTCTGATGGACGGCATCCCCGGCATCCTCCAGTTCCGCGTCGGCTTCGGCCGGCAGACCGTGGCCTACCCCGCGGGCCCGGCCCGCTTCCCGGAGCGCTTCCGGGGGCTCCCCGTGCTGGACGCCCGGCAGGGCGACGGCGGCCGCGCCGGTGCGGCCATCTGCCCCACCCAGGCGGTGCGCGATGCGGGCGGTCCGGGCCTGGCCATCGACCTGGGGCGCTGCACCTTCTGCGGCCTGTGCGAGGAGGTGAGCCCCGGGGCGATCCGGTTCACCGGCGACCACCGTCTCGCGGCGCGGACGCGGCAGGAACTGGCGGTGAACGGGAAGGAGGCGCTGCTCGCCGCCGCCCTCGACGAGAGGACGCGGAAGCTCTTCGGCAGGTCGCTGCGGCTGCGCCAGGTGTCGGCGGCGGGGTGCAACGGCTGCGAGGCGGAGCTGAACGCCGCGGGAAACATCCAGTTCGACATGTCCCGCTTCGGCGTGGCCTTCGTGGCCTCGCCGCGCCACGCGGACGGGATCGTGGTGACCGGGCCGGTGTCGGTGAACATGCGGGAGGCCCTGCTCAAGACCTGGGAGGCGGTCCCGGCTCCGCGGCTGGTCATCGCGGTGGGGGCGTGCGCCTGCTCGGGGGGGATCTTCCGCGACAGCCCGGTGCAGTCGAACGGGATGCCGGGGGTGCCGGAGATCCCGGTGGACCTGTGGGTGGCGGGGTGTCCCCCGCATCCGATCACGTTCATCGACGGGGTGCTGCGGTTGCTGGGGAGGTTGTAGCAGCGTCCAACCGGTTGGACGCACCTGACCCACCCCGAACGGGCGAGGCACCTAACCCGTGAGCGGCGCGGGCCGAATCCGGCGACGTTGTGATGAACCGGTACGCGAGGAACCCGGTCCTGCGCGAGCCTTGCGCCGTCTACTGCGTAGACGGCGCTGCAGGAGGAGGCGGCGTCACCAGCGGCCCGTGCACCACGGGCGGAAGCACCGCCATCGGCATCGGCGGCTGCGGCATGGCGATCCAGAGCGCGATGTACACGATGATCCCCCACCCTCCGGCGAAGATGGAGAGGATGAAGAGCACGCGCACGAGCGCAAGCGGGACCGCGAACCGGTCGGCGAGGCCGCGGCAGACGCCGGCGATCATCTTGCCCTCGCGGGCGCGGTACCACTCCCGCTGCATGGGGGGCTGGGCCATCCAGCTCGTGCAGTGGCGGCAGCGGACGGCGCCGGTCTCGTTCTCGGTGCGGCAGTACGGGCAGGTGACCATTTGATCTTCTCCTCCGTTCCCTCCCCCTACGGCCGGGGAGAACCTCTATTTCAACGCCATCCCGGGGCGATGTAGAAGGACTCGTGTTCCTGCGCGCGATATTGCTGCCGTTTCTCTGGACGCGCCTCCTCCTCGTTGGGGTGGCCTGGTTCGGCGTCCAGATGTCGGTGAGCTGGACCTACCCGTTTCCGGAGGCAGCCCGGCGGGGGTGGGCCTTCGTGCCGGCGCCATGGCTCGACGCCTTCGGACGCTGGGACGCGCACTGGTACCTGGACGTGGCGTCGCGGGGGTACGAGCTTCGCGGCCCGCTCGGCTCGGTGCAGTCCAACGTGGCCTTCTTCCCGCTCTACCCTTGGACGGTGCGGGCGCTCCACGCGCTCCTGCCTGGCCAGGGCGAGGCGTCGTGGTTCATCGCCGCCATGGCGGTCTCGAACGCGGCGCTGATCGGCGCGCTCTGGCTCCTCTGGCGGCTCGCCCGGGACCTCGCGGACGAGGAGGCTGCGACGCGCACGGTTCTCTACACCCTCCTCTTCCCGGCCGGGTTCGTCCTCTCGGCGCCCTATCCCGAGGCGCTCTTCCTGCTCCTCTCGGTGGCGAGCCTCTCGGCGGCGACGAAGGGGCGGCCAGGCCGCGCCGGCCTGCTCGGGCTCCTTCTGGCGCTCACCCGGCCCGGGGGCGTCCTGGTGGCCTTGCCGCTCGCCTGGATCGCCTTCGAGCGGGGCGGACGCAGGCTCCCGGCGCTGGCCGCCGCGGCGCTGCCCGGGTTGGGGCTCGCCGCCCACGCCGCGAACCTCTGGCGCGTCACCGGCGACCCGTGGGCGCTGTTCCACGCCCAGGCGGCCTGGGGCCGGGCCCTCGCCACCCCATGGCAAACCCTGCTGCACCCCCGGGACTTCCACCCCTGGATGGGACCGATGGATGCCCTGGCGATCCTGCTCGTGGCAGGGCTCTCGGCCTGGCTCCTCACCCGGAAGGAGACCCGGGCATGCGGGATCTGGGCGCTCGTGTCGCTCGTCCCGGTGCTGCTCTCCGGGACGCTCCTCTCCTCGGTCCGGTTCGCCTCGGTGCTCTTCCCGGCCTTCCTCGCGCTGGGAATCCTCGGACGGCGGCCGGAACTGGATCGGGCGGCGGTGATCGGATTCTCATTCGCCCAGGCCACCCTCTTCTTCTTCTGGGCGCGCTTCTTCTGGGTGGGTTAGGACGCTCCGACCATGACCGACCCGCTGGGCATCCTCTCCAACTTCCCGCGCGGCGCCGGGCGTACCGGGCGCTTCTTCTCCCTGCCGGCGCTCGAGGCCAAGGGCTTCGGACGCATCGCGCGGCTCCCGGTGTCGATCCGGGTGGTCCTCGAGTCGCTGGTGCGGAACCTCGACGGGACGCGCATCCACGAGAAGGACGTCCGGGCGCTCGCCGCCTGGCAGCCCCACGCCGAGCGGGTGGACGAGATCCCCTTCGTGGTCTCCCGGGTGCTGGCCCAGGACTTCACCGGCGTGCCGCTCATCGTGGACCTGGCGGCCATGCGCGCCGCCATGGCCCGGGCCGGGAAGGCCGCCGCGAAGGTCGAGCCGCTCGTGCCAGTCGATCTCGTGGTGGACCACTCGGTGCAGGTGGACGCCTGGGGAACCGGGGTGGCGTTCCGCAAGAACCTCGAGCTCGAGTTCGCGCGCAACAAGGAGCGCTACTCCTTCCTCAAATGGGGCACACAGGCCTTCCATCGGCTGCGCATCGTGCCGCCGGGCATCGGGATCTGCCACCAGGTGAACCTGGAATTCCTCGCCACCGTGGCCACCGAGCGGGACGGAATCTGGCTCCACGACACCGTCATCGGAACCGACTCCCACACCACCATGGTGAACGGGATCGGGGTGGTGGGATGGGGCGTGGGGGGCATCGAGGCCGAGGCGGCCATGCTCGGGCAGCCCACCTTCTTCCTCACGCCCGACGTGGTGGGGGTGAACATCCACGGGCGGCTGCGGGAGGGGGTCACCGGCACCGACGTCGTGCTGGCGGTGACCGAGATGCTGCGTCAGCGCAACGTCGTCGGCAAGTTCGTCGAGTTCCACGGCGAGGGTGCGGCGAGCCTCCCCGCCACCGAGCGGGCCACCATCGCCAACATGGCGCCCGAGTACGGCGCGACGACGGGCTACTTCCCGCCCGACGAGCAGACGCTCCGCTACCTCCTTGCCACCGGGCGCACGCAGGAGCAGGTGGACGGCGTGCGCGCCTACCTCGAGGCGCAGGGCACGTTCGGCATGCCGCGGGCCGGCGAGATCGAATACAGCGAGCTGGTGGACCTCGACCTCGGCACGGTGGTGCCGTCGGTGGCGGGGCCCAAGCGCCCGCACGACCGCATCCCCCTCCCCCAGGTCAAGGAGCGCTTTGCCGAGCTCTTCTCCCGGAAGGACGCCACCGGATTCGGGAAGCCCGCCGCCGAGCTCCCGGAGCGCCACCGGGGCGACGGGGTCGAGCTGGGAAACGGCGACGTCGTCATCGCCGCCATCACCTCCTGCACCAACACCTCCAACCCGGCGGTGATGCTGGCGGCCGGGCTGCTGGCGAAGAAGGCCCACGAGCGCGGGCTGCGCCCTCCACCGCACGTGAAGACCTCGCTCGCCCCGGGCAGCCGGGTGGTCACGCAGTACCTGGAATCGGCGGGGCTCCTCCCGCACCTGGAGGCGCTGGGCTTCCAGGTGGTGGGCTACGGCTGCACCACCTGCATCGGAAACTCGGGCCCCATCGACGCGCGGCTGGAGGCGGTCATCGGCGCGAACGACCTGGTCGCGGCGAGCGTGCTCTCGGGCAACCGCAACTTCGAGGCCCGGGTCCACGTCAGCGTGAAGGCCAACTTCCTCATGAGCCCGCCGCTCGTGGTGGCCTACGCGCTCGCCGGCACGGTGCTCTGCGACCTCGACCGGCAGCCCATCGGGAAGGACGCCCACGGGAAGGATGTCTTCTTGAAGGACCTCTGGCCCTCGCAGGCGGAGGTGGCCGCGCTCATGGACAAGGCCACCGATCCGGAGGCGTACCGGCGGAACTACTCCCGCTTCGACCAGAACCCCCAGTGGAACGAGATGTCCGCCCCCGGGGGCGTCCTCTTCAAGTGGGACCCCCGCTCCACCTACGTCCAGGAGCCGCCCTACTTCATGACCCCGGCGCGGCCGGTGGGGGACATCCTGGGCGCCCGCGCGCTGGCCATCTTCGGCGACTCGATCACCACCGACCACATCTCGCCCGCCGCGAGCATCAAGGCCGACTCGCCGGCCGGCCGCTACCTCGTCGCACAGGGGGTGAAGCCGGAGGACTTCAACAGCTACGGGTCGAGGCGGGGCAACGACCGGGTCATGGTGCGCGGGACCTTCGCCAACGTGCGCATCCGGAACCTCATGGTCCCCGGGCGCGAGGGAGGCGTCACCGCGGTGCAGCCCTCGGGGGACCTCGTCTCCATCTACGACGCGGCCGTGGAGTACGAGACCCGGGCCATTCCACTGGTGGTGATCGCCGGCCACGAGTACGGCACCGGAAGCTCGCGCGACTGGGCGGCCAAGGGGACGGCGCTGCTGGGGGTCCGGGCGGTGGTGGCCCGGTCGTTCGAGCGCATCCACCGGGCCAACCTGGCCGGGATGGGGGTGCTGCCGCTCCAGTTCCCGGACGGGGTCTCGGCGGAGGCCCTGGCCCTCGACGGCACCGAGACCTTCGACCTGGTGGGGCTCGCGAAGCTCGCGCCCCGCGGCGCGGCGACCCTGGTGGTGCGGCGGAAGGACGGGACCGAGGTGCGGCAATCGGTGACCGTCCGGCTCGACACCCCGGTGGAGCTGGAATACCTCAAGGCCGGCGGCATCTTGCCCTACGTGCTGGAGCGGCTCGGGTAGGGCCGGTCGAAATCTGGCATCGGGGCGGGGCGGCGGCACAATCCCCGCCATGAGCCTCTTCGACGCCCTGTCCGTGGCCGCCCTTGCGGCATCGCTGGTCCTCCTCTTCGACGCCGGGGCGCGGGTGCCGGCGCTGGCGGCGGTGCTGGCCGCGGGGCTGCAGGCCGGGATCCTGTTCCACGTCTTGCAGGTCCGGACCGGGAGCTTCCCGCTGACCCTGGCGCTGTCCTTCGCGGTGCTGGCCGCGGCGGGCTACGCCTGGACGCGGGCCCAGGCCAAGCCAGGGGTGACGGCCGCGACGGCGGCGGTGCTGGCCGGAGCGATCCAGATCCTGCGGGGATTCAAGCTGGTGTAGGGCGGGCCCCTTCGTCAGACACCCTTCAGCCGGATCTCCCTGCCCTTCAGGCGGGCCACGATCTCGATCTCGCCGCCCAGCGCCTCGACGTAGCGCCGGATGGTGGAGATGCGGTGGTCCTTGCGCCGCTCGGCGCGGGACAGCTCCCCCTGGTGCATCTTCGCCTTCTTCGCGACCTCTACCTGGGTCTTGCCGGCGAGCTTGCGGAGCTCGGCGAGCTCCATGCGTAGGGTCTCCCGGCGGACATAGCGGTCGGTGGCGGCGATCTGCTCCGGGGTGAAGTACTTCCGCCGGATGTCCTCCCACCTCTGGAGTCTCGGGGTCATGTGGGGTCCTCCCTTCCGAGGCTCTCGAGATGGTCGCTCCACAGTTCCTCCGCTCGCTGGATGGCCCTGCGATAGAACCGGGCGTCCGCGGCCTTGTTTCCGCCCAGAAGGACCACTGCCTCCCTTCGGGGGTCGAACGCGTAGAGGACGCGCAGGGGGCTGCTCCCCCTCTTCGGCCGCAGCTCGCGAAGAGCGAACCTCGATCCTCGGATCGCGCTGGAATGCGGCTCTCCCAGGGTGATCCCGTGTTCTGCGAGCATGGACACGACCCGATCCACGGCCCTTCGTTCGCGGTCGTCGAGTCCGGCGAGCCACGCGTCGAATTCTCCTGTTGCGTTCACGACGGTCACGGCGCCCTTCCGGATGGAAGGGGCTCGACCGCCGACCTGAATATACGCTCCACGGCATATCGGTTCAATGTCGGCAGCGATCCACGCACGGGGTCCCCCGTGGCATTCCCCGTGCCTCCCAAGGTCCGCGAGGCACCCCATCGGCCCCTTGCTTCGGCGATTCCGCGGATTAGCTTTCCCGGTGCCCTTGGCCTCCCCTTCCCCCTCCCGCCTCTCCTCCGCCCGCCGCCTCCTCCCCCTCCTCGAGATGGAGTGGAAGGCGCTCGCCGGCGCCACGGTCCTGCTGCTGCTGGGCTCGGCCGCCGCGCTCGCCTATCCGCAGGGCATCCGCATCATCGTGGACGGGGCGCTCGAGAGCCGCGACATGGGGCGCATCCGCCAGGCAGCCCTGGTCATGGGGGCGCTGGCGGTGGTGCAGGGGCTCGCCGTGGCCGGCCGGGCCTACCTGTTCGCCCTCGCCGGTGAACGGGGAGTGAAGCGGGTGCGCGAGCAGCTCTTCGACTCGCTGGTGGTCCAGGAGGTGGGCTTCTTCGACGGGCAGCGCACCGGCGACCTCACCTCCCGCCTGGCCTCCGACACGGCATCGCTGCAGGGGCTGCTCTCCTCCCAGCTCTCCATGGCGCTGCGGAACGCGGTGCAGGTGGTGGGCGGGATGGTTCTCCTCTTCATCACCTCCGCGAAGCTCACCAGCGTGATGCTGCTCGTGGTCCCGGCGGTGGCGTTCGGCGCGGTCTTCTACGGACGTAAAGTCAGGGCGCTCTCCAAGGGCTACCAGGACGCGCTGGCCGACGCCGGGCACGCGGCGGAGGAGTCGCTCTCGGCCATCCGCACGGTGCGCTCCTTCGCGGCCGAACCCGCCGAGATGTCCCGCTACGGCGCGGCCATCGAGGCGAGCTTCCGGCTGGCGCGCACGCGCGTGCGGGCGGCGTCGATCTTCATGGGGGCGGCGTCCACGGGGGTCTACCTGGCCATCGCCGTCGTGCTCGGCTACGGCGGGTCGCTGGTGGCGGGGGAGCTCAGCGCCGGCGCGCTCACCGCCTTCCTGGTCTACACGCTGCTCATCGCCATGGGGCTCGGCACGCTGGCCGACATCTGGGCCGAGGCCATGAAGGGGCTGGGGGCCGCAGAGCGGGTCTTCGAGCTCTCCTCGCGCACGCCTGCGATGCCGGTTTCGGGCGGGCGGCGGCTCGAGCGCGTGAAGGGGCGCGTGTCGTACGAGAAGGTGCGGTTCCGCTACCCCACCCGGCCCGACGTGGAGGTGCTGCAGGGCATCGACCTCGCCGTGGAGCCCGGGCAGGTGGTGGCGCTGGTGGGTCCGTCGGGGGGCGGCAAGTCCACCATGGGTGCATTGCTCTCGCGCCTCTACGACCCCACCGAGGGGCGCGTGGCGCTCGACGGCGTGGACCTCCGCGACCTCGACCCGGCCTGGCTGCGGCGGCTCGTGGGGGTGGTCTCGCAGGAGCCGGTGCTCTTCTCGACGACCATCGGCGACAACGTGCGGTACGGGCGCCCCGAGGCGAGCGACGAGGAGGTCCGCGAGGCCCTGCGGGCGGCCAGCGCGCTGGGCTTCGTGGAGGGGTTCCCGGATGGGCTCTCCACCAAGGTGGGGGAGCGGGGGCAGCAGCTCTCCGGAGGGCAGAAGCAGCGCATCGCCATCGCGCGGGCGCTGCTCAAGGACCCGCGCATCCTGCTGCTCGACGAGGCCACCAGCGCGCTCGACGCCGAGAGCGAGGCGCTGGTGCAGGACGCGCTCACGAAGCTCATGCGCGGCCGGACCTCGGTGGTCATCGCCCACCGGCTCTCGACGGTGATCGGGGCCGACCGGGTGGTGGTGGTGGACGGGGGCGAGGTGGCCGAGTCGGGCACGCACGCCGAGCTCCTGGCGCGCGGCGGGGTCTACGCCCGGCTGGTGGAGAAGCAGGTGCTGCGGGGGTAGGCGTGGCGGCGCTAGGTCTTCGGGCGCCGCTTCAGGCGGGCGCCGACGGCGGCGAGCGAGATGGTGCGGCGGGGCGCGAGGGCCTCGGCCTGCTGGATGTTGCGGGCCTCCTGGGAGAGCGCCTGGCGGAGCGCGTCTCCGATGACCTCGGACATGGTGCAGTCGGTGGCCTTGGCCCTGAGGCGGAGCGCGCGGTGCAGGCGGGGGTCGAGGTACGCGGTGATGCGTTTCCGTGAGGGCATGGAGAGGTAGCGTGGCGGTTTCGGACGGGGGCGTCAAGGTGCCGGGGAGTCGGCGAGGGGGAGAGGCCGCCCTCGGACGCGTGCGCGAGCGACAGGACCGCGAGCGCCTCAGGCGGCCCCCAGCAGGCGATCGACCGTCTGCGCCGGCCGCTCCAGCAGGTCGAGCCCGGACTCCACCCGGCAGGCACGCGCAACGTCCGCGATCCGCCGCAGGACGTCCAGGTGATCCGCTCCGCCCGGGAGACCGTCCACGACGAGGAGGGTGCTCGACTCGATGAGCGCCCCCAGGGCGTCGGCGGCCGGGATGGGTTCGATCACCGTGGCGGCTCCCCCGGAAACGTGGGGCAGGAGGAGCAGCGCAGGCGTCGCCATCGAGGAGCGCTCGCGACCGGGCCACGCCTGGCGTGGGTCGAGCCGGCGCTTCTCACCGGAGGGGAGCAGGCCGGAGAGCAGCGCCCCAATGCGCGGGAAGGCCGTGGCCGTCCTCGGTGCGACGTGGAACGGGCGCGGCAGCGCCAGGACGGCCTCGTCGCCGCAGCGGGCCGAAAGGAACACCGCATCGTCTCCCAGGTACGCGCAACCGGCCTCGAGAAGCGCCAGCGTGAGCGTGCTCTTCCCGGCCCCCGCGGGTCCGGCCACCAGGATCCCCCGGCCGTCGGGCGCCACGAGCGCGCCGGCGTGGAGGTGGAAGAGTCCGTGCCAGCGGAGGGCCAGGACGAGCGCGATGAGGAGGAGCACGTGCGCGAAGAAGTGGCCGTCGCGCAGCGACTGGTCAGCGACGTCCAGCTCGACGAGCCCGCCGGCGGCGGCGATGCGCGCGCGGGAGTGGCCGTCCCAGACCGTCAGTTCCTCGCCCTCGCCGTGGCAGTCGACGATGCCGTGGTAGAAGCGGCGCGGCCCGGCCGGGCGCGGAAGCGACGGGCTCGCCCGCAGCACGACACGCAGGTCGGGAGTCCGGGCCGAATCGTCGATCGGAAGGGCGCCCAGCAACTCGGCCGCCGCGGCGACCAGGCGTGCGTCGCCCTCCACTGTGAGTACCATCCGGTGGAAGCACAGGCGCATGCGGTCAGCGGCCGGTCAGGAGCGACCAGGCGCCCCGCACGGGTCGCCAGAGGTAGAGAAGGGGAAGGACCGGCGAGGACCGGGGAACCCGGTAGCGGGTCGCCATGTACTCCCGGGCCGGGAAGAGGATGCGGGCGAAGCCGGCCGGGGATCGACCCTGCCTCGCGAAGACCTCCTCCCAGTGCCGGGCCCGGACTCGAACCGCGTGGCGCCAGGCGGGGAGGCCGCGGGCCGCCCCTTTCTGCAGCAGGAGGCGCGCGGCCTCGAGCGCCCTCCGGCTCCCGTGGGGAGCCATCCGCGCCTCGACCTCACCCCAGGTCGCGGCGCCGGAGCCCACGGTCACGGCAAGGTCGCCGAGGAGCCGCGGCACGAACTTCTCCCGCCCCTCGTGGTGGTCGAAGACGTGCAGGCAAGCGCCGGCTGCGAGGTCAACCGCCGACGGGATTCGCAGGGTGCGCCCCTGCCAGGTCACGGTCCGCGACCGGGTCAGCAATCCCTGGAAGTCGGACCCGCCCCGCGCCTCGCCGGGCTGCGCGTTGTGCACCTCCAGTGCGACGCCGTGCGGCGTGTACACCAGCGGCGAGTGCACCTTCCCGGGCTCGGCGTGCTCGGCGCGGGCTCCGTCGTAGCGGAGCTGCGGGTCCCGCTGCCGCGCGCCCAGACCCCGGACGGCGTCGTCGGCGCGCTCGGAATCCCGCTCCCGCACCAGCAGGTCCACGTCCCCGACGTGCCGCGCCCCGATGTCCGGATAGTGGACCAGGAGCAAGCCCGGGCCCTTCAGCACGATCGATTCGATGCCCGCCTCGGCGAGCCCGGACTGCACCCTTGCCGCCTCGGACAGCAGGAGCGCGTTTCGCGCCGTCGCGTCGGCATGGGCGTCCTGGAAGGCCGAGCGGGCCGGTTCCGGGATCTCCTCCTCCAGACCGCGCAGCGACACCGCCGACCACACCGACTCGGCCACCGATCCGGCCCCTGCCAGGGAGAGCGCGCGATCCCAGCTCCGCACGCCGCGCATCGCCTCCCGCAGGCCGGGCCGGTCCGATCCCAGCGCGAGTAGCGCCTCGCGGACGAAGCGTCGCTCGGCCTCGCCCAGCGCCGCGAGGTTCACCCGGCAGCCTCCGCGACGAGCCCCTCGGCCGCCAGCTCGGCGAGCAGCGCCTCGACGTCCTGCTCGACCACGTCCAGCGAGGGCGCCTCGAAGTCGCGAGCGATGCGTTCGGCCAGGGCGCGCGCCGACGGCGCGTCCCCGGCGGCGAGCAGCTTCCACACCGCCACGCCGGTTGCGTTCAGCGTGAAGTAGAACTTGCTGCGGAGGTCGAGCAGCAGCCCCGTCCCGTCCTTCATCTCGGTCAGGATCACGTCGCGGTTCGCCTGGGTGGGCGCCATGGTCGCCTCCGTCTTCGATTCGCCGCTCCCTCGCGGCGGATAGGCAAGAGCCTCGGCGAATCGCGGCCGGGGATCCGCCGGCTCTCCCACCGGCTCGCCATTCCGTTCTAGCCAGGCGTGGGCCACCACCTCGCCCTCCTCGACCCGGACGCCGATCACCAGCCGGACGGGCTCGCCCGCGGCCCGCAGCGAGGCGAAGCCGGCCAGCGAGCGGAAGAGGCAGGTGGCCGGGCGGCGACGGAGCGCCGCCACGATCCTCCCGGCGTCGCCTCCGGCGCCTCTCGACGGGCCGTCGTCCAGCACATCCAGAAGGTCCAGGACGTGGTGCCGCCGCAGGAGGTGCGGCATGAGGGCGACCAGCGCGGCCCGGCGAATCCCGGCCCCGGGTGCGCCAGGAGACGGGGGCGCGAGGATCCGGAGGGCGACGCGCGTGGCGGCGGAGGGCGCCACCTGCTACCCCACCACGTTCAGCGCGGCGCGTCCGGCCCGAGGACCGGCGCTCCCGCCGTCCACCCAGTGCGGCTTCCCCAGGCGGGCCAGGCATCGGTTGCACGGGAAGTCGTCCCAGCCAGGTTTCGCCCCCGGCGCAGCCGCAATGGAGTCGAGCCGTTCCCGCTCCAGCCGGTGGACGAGGTCGAGGAGGCGGCGGTGCCCGTCGGCGAGGCTCTCCACGGCCAGGTCGGCGACCACGTCCTCGCGGCTGCCCGGGACGCCGGAGTGGTTGCAGCACAGGTTGAGCATCCCCTGCGCAGTGACGTGGAGCGTCTCGCTGCGGAACGGCTCGCAGAGGTGGAACCGCGAGCCGCGGCGGAATCCCTCGGCGAGGAGGATCGGGATGTGCAGCAGGGTCGAGAGCCGGTCCACCCGGTCGCGGACGCGGTCGAGCTCAGCCGGGGACAGGTACAGGTCGCGGTCGTCGTAGGCGCCGGCGGCATGCGTCATCGCGAAGCTCGCCTGCGTCGCCCCCAGCTCGGCGGCATGGAGAGCGGCCTGCTCGATCTCCCCCTGATTCAGCGCGTTCACCGTCATCTGGAGGGCGAAGGGAAGCCCCCGGGCGCTGCACGCGGCGATGGCCGACATCGCCTCCCGGTGGCTGCCCTCGCCCCGGATGGCGTCGTGGGTCGCCGCGGTGGCTCCGTCGACGGAGAAGTCGATGATCGAGAGCGCGTCACGCCGCACCGGCGCCTCCTCGAGGAGGGCGAGGAGTCGATCGAAGCCACGGCCGCTCGTGACCAGGTGCCAGGTGAACCCGCGCCGGACCACCGCGTCGAGCGCGCCCGCCAGGTGGGGCCAGAGGAGGGGGTCACCGCCCGTGAACCCGGCGTGCCGGATCCCGTGCAGCTCCGCCGCCTCGCCGATCACCTTCTCGACCACCGCCAGCGAGAGGTCGGCCGGCCGGCTGCCCGGGTCGCGCAGGCAGTGGCGGCAGGCCAGGCCGCAGCGCTCGGTGACGTGGAATACGATCCAGCGGGACATGGCTCAGGGGAAGGGCGCGAAGGCGGCGGCGCCGTCCGTGGCCGGGCCGGCGGTGAGCTGGCGGACCGCCGCGCCGGTGGCGACGTCGACGAGCCACAGGTCCGCGTTTCCCGACCGATAGGAGGTGACGACCATCCGGGCGCCGGTGGGGTCGAAGGCGGGCTCCCCGTCCACCTGGCTGGTGACGACCCGGATCACGCCCGTGGCGAGGGCCTGGATCACCACCTCGGAGACGGCCGCGCCGGAGGCCCCACGGGTGAAGGCGATGCCGGCGCCGTCGGGGGTTGCCGCAGGGCGCCCACGGATCCCGGACGCGGTGGTGACCCGGACCGCCGCGCCGCCCGCAGCCGTGACCTTCCAGACGTCGTAGCTGCCCGTGGCGTCTTTCGAGGAGAAGTAGACCTGCGATCCGTCCGGGGACCAGGCCGGTCCTGCGTTGAAGGTCGTGCCGTGCGTGAGGTTCACGGGCGTACCTCCGGCGGCGGGGACCACGTAGATGTCGGAGACGTTGGTGACGCCCGGTGCCTGGCCCTCGAAGGCGACCAGCAGGCCGTCGGGAGAGAACGCCGGCGACGTCGCGGTGAGGTCGCCCACGTCGAGGAGCGAGTCGGACCCCGTCGCGAAGTCGTGGAGGTAGATCTGCATGCGTCCGCTGGACGCATTCGCGTGGGCCAGCGTCCTGGCCGGTGACCAGGTGGCGAAGAGGTCGTCGGTCGTGCCGTCCGTCAGGCGGGCGAGGCAGGAGCCGTCCTCCCGCACCACGTGGAGGTCGAAGGCGCCGGTCCCCCTGGACGAGAAGGCGAGCCAGCGGGCCCCGGGGGTCGTGATGGCGCAGGGAGGGAGGACCATGACGTCGAGCTCGGCCATGAGCGTGGCTCCGCCATGGCTTGCGGAGAGGGTCGCCGTCACGTCGGTGGCGACGGCCGTCGTCGTCACCGCGAAGGTCGCGCTGCTGGCGCCGGCGGCCACGGTCACGCTCGCGGGCACGATGGCCGACGCATCACTGGACGTCAGCGTCACCGCCACCCTGGCCGCTGGCGCCGGGCTGGCCAGCGTCACGGTCCCCGTTGCGCCCGCTCCCCCCTGCACCTTCGCAGGCGACACGCTCAGCGACGAGAGCGCCGGAACCGGGGGCGGCAGCAGGGTGATCGTCAGGAGCCCCGAGACGCTGTCCCCCACGACGTCCGCCGTGATGTACGCCGTCTCGTCGACGGTCACGCTCGCAGTGGTGACCGCGAAGGTCGCGGTGGTGGCGCCGGCGGCCACGGTGGCGCTCGCCGGCACCGTGGCCGACGCGTTGCTCGACGACAGGGTTAGCACCGCGCCGCCCGGGGGCGCGGCGTCGGTGAGGGTCACGGTGGCGGTCGCGCTCCCCCCGCCCTGCACGATCTCCGGCGAGAGGGTCAGCGACTCCAGCTCGGGCGGCGGCGGAGCCACCGTGATGGCGAGGGTCGCCGTCCGGCTCGCGCCGCCGTAGGTCCCGGTCAGGGTCGCGGCCGTGTCCGACGCGACGGCCGCCGTCGTGACCGCGAAGGTCGCGCTGATGGCGCCGGCGGCCACGGTCGCGCTCGCCGGCACCGTGGCCGACGCGCTGCTCGACGACAGCGCCACCACCGCCCCCCCGGCGGGTGCCGGCAGGGTGAGCGTCACCGTTCCGGTCAATCCCGTTCCACCCTCCACGCTCGCCGGAGACACGCCCAGGGACGAGAGCGCCGGTACCGGTGGAGGCTGCGCCGTGATCGCGAGGGACGCCGTCCGGGCCACGCCGCCGCAGGTTCCGGTGAGGGTCGCGGCCGTGTCCGACGCGACGGCGATCGTCGTGACCACGAAGGTCGCGCTGGAGGCCCCGGCGGCCACGGTCGCGCTCGCCGGCACCGTGGCCGACGCGCTGCTCGACGACAGCGCCACCACCGCTCCCCCGGCAGGTGCCGGCCCGGTGAGCGTCACCGTTCCGGTCGCGCCCGTTCCGCCCGACACGCTCGCCGGAGACAGCGTCATCGTGGACAGCGACACGGCCGGCGGATCCGCGACTCCGCCACCGCACCCCAGCCCGGCCAGGGCGAGAAGCAAGCTCGCGGCCCGCCAGAAGGGTCGAGCGGAACGGCGCGCTTCGGTAGATCGGAAACGCGAACGGAACGGGGCTCGCATGCTCACTAGCCGGGGCCAGGCCCGACCATCCCACCCGGTTCCCCGCTTCCACCGGTGAATTGCAGCGTGACCCTCGACACCGAGCGCTTCTTCACGATGCGCGGGGGCTGGTAGGGCGGGCGCTCGACCCGGGCATCCTTACCGTCCGCCTGTCCCTGCGCCCTCGACTTCCTCGCGTTCTTGCCGTCCATGAAGATCCTTCATCCCCTACGGGATCACGCGGGTGAGGTCGCTCCGGCCGGCCGTTGCGCTGGCCTTCGGGGCCCACAACGCACCGGCGCCGGAAGCGATCCCGTAAGGGCTGCTGGATGACACGAGCGGACCGAGACAGGTCTGGGTTCCGTTGCCCGTCGAGCCGAGCCAGACGCGGCACAGACCGTTCGTGCTGTGCATGGTCCAGAGGTTGGCGTCGGGCCCGTAGGCGAGGGCGGAGAAGGTCGCCGAGGTACCGGCAGAGTATGGCGCCGTCGAGGTGGTTCCGGTGATCTTGCAGATCCGCCCGATGCCGCCGCTCGTGGTCACCACCCAAACGTCGCCGCTGGGTCCGGCCACCATGGGGCGGTTGGTTCCGAGGGTGCCGCAGGCACTGCTGAGCGTGAAGGAGCCCAGGCTCCTCTTTGCCACGCAATCGATTCGGCGGAGCCGGTCGGTCCGGTTCGTTCCCGTGTAGAGGTAGCAGCTCGTACCCTGCCTGACGGCCACGATCGGGGAGACCCCGCTTCCGCTGCCGCCATTCGTGATCCTTCCCTGGGTCCTGGCGACCGGGTCGTACCAGACCACCCCGCTCGCGCTCGGCAGCGCGAACCAGACCAGGCCGTTCGGGTCCACCGCGACCCCTTCCGGATTCCCTCCCCCCGTGATGGCGATCTCCGACCCGACGAGCGCGCCCGATGCATCCAGGCGCGCGATCCTGTTCACCGATCCGAGCGCCACCCAGATCTGGCTGCCGTCGGCGTTCGCGCCCACGCCAGTGGGAGCGGCGGAGAGGACCGCGGACTGGGTGACCGTGCCCGCGGCGTCGACGATGAGGACTTTCCTGCCGGCGGTGTCGATGAAGAGTGCGCTCGTTCCGGTTCCGGCCATCCGGTAGCTCTGAGAGGCCACCGACTGCATCCTGGAGGTCCACGGATCGACCCGGAAGGCGACGATCTGCCCCTTGAACGTGGAGCGCACCCCGCTCGTGAAGGTGAAGGCCCACGTCCTGTCCGTCGGGACGCCCGGCGTCAGGTCGCCGTACGACCAGAGCCCGCCGTTCGCCGCGGTGACGCCGGGGATCGCCGGGTCGCTGTTGCAGGCCGCAGCGGTCGACGGGGTGAGCGAGGTCATCTCGGCGTAGACCTTGGCGAGCACCGTCGGCGAGGAGAAGTTGGAGGTGACCCTCACCGTCCCGCCGGAGGTGGTGGTCGCGCCACAACCGACCTGGGCGTTCCACCAGAGCGTGTTGCCCGGTGCGTTCGCCACCGTCACGCCGGGCGTGCCGCTGGGGATGACCAGCGCGCTCATCCCCAGGGCCTGACCGAGCGCCGTCGTCTCGGCCTGGATGGTGAAGGTCCCGGCGACCGCGTCCACCTCGCCGGAGAACGTGGCCAGGACCAGCGGCCGCGCATCCTCGGGTGTCCCTTGCGTGTCCTCGGCACCGCAGGCCGCGACCGCGAGCGCGACGACGATGAGCAGCCTCTTCATTCCTCCCCCTCTGATGATCATGAACCGCATGGGTTCATCTCTCGAATACTGGCTGATATCATGAACCCGGCTCTTCGCGAGTCCACTTCCTGGCGTTCGCCTGGCCCTGCCAGGCGCACCTACATGTCGGTGCGCCCACTGGACTGTCAGACCCCCGATCCAGGATGCAGGCTGCCGGTGTCGGCTCCCCGACCGTCGCCGGGCATTCCCTTCAGGAGGTCCTTCAACATGGCAGTGAAGGTGATGGTTGCCCCCGCGATCGCATCCGCCTTGGACGTGCCGTTGGCGCGCAAGGCCCGCGATCCGCTCGCTCCACCGAAGGTTCGCCGCCGCAAGTCCGCGGTCTACGACGCCGACGGCCACGAGGTCCTCATCACCCTGATGTGCCTCAAGTGCCATCAGATGAGGCCGCTGTCACAGTTCGGCCTGCGGCGAATGGCCGACGGCTCGATCCGCAACCAGCCCTGGTGCCGGGGGTGCCGGTCCGGTGCCGGCGCCGAGAAGCCCCGCCGCCGCGAGCAGGACGATGCCGGCCCGGACACGGACGCCGGGCCGACTCCCGAATCGGTCGTCGGAGCCGCCCCCACCGCCACCCTTCCCCAGCGCCCGGTCGACGCCGGCCAGATGGCCACGCAGATCGCCGCAGCCCTCGCTGGAGGCTGGCGGAAATAGAGATTCCCCGGGTCACCCGGGGACTGTCGTGCGCTCGAAAGAGCCGAGGCCGCCCGCGGTATCGCGAGGCGGCCTCACCTTTTCTGCGCATCTCCTGCGCGGGCGCGCCCCAAGAGGGATTTCACGACGCGACAACACCACTTTGGGTGTCCTGGTTTGACGACAATCAAAGGCACGCACGCTCCGTAATCCCCATGACGATCTGCGTTGTGCTTTGAAACGGGTCGGGTACGATTCGCCGTCTTTCCGAGCGCGCCAATCGAAGTTCCCGTCCAACCTTCAGCGGTAGGAGTTCTCAATGGCCCAGAGCAATCTCAAGGCGAAGCTCCTCGAGAAGATCGAGGCGCACCGCCCCAGGACCACGAAGCTCAACAAGGAGTTCGGCAACGTCGTCATCGACAAGGTGAACATCGGCCAGTGCATCGGCGGTGCTCGCGACATCCGCAGCCTGGTCACGGACATCTCGTACCTCGATCCCTTCGAGGGCATCCGCTTCCGCGGCAAGACGATCCCGGAGACCTTCGCGGCGCTGCCCAAGGTTCCCGGCAAGGAGCAGCCGTTCGTCGAGGGGTTCTTCTGGTTCCTGCTGACCGGCGAGGTCCCCACCGCGGCACAGACCCAGGAGGTCGTCGAGGACTGGAAGTCCCGGGCTCAGATTCCCCAGTACGTGATCGACGTGCTGCGCGTGATGCCCCGCGACTCGCACCCCATGACGATGCTCTCGACCGCGGTGCTGACGATGCAGCGCGACTCGATCTTCGCCAAGAAGTACGGCGAGGGCGGCCTCAAGAAGAACGACATGTGGGACCCGATGTACGAGGACTCGATGAACCTGCTGGCGAAGCTGCCGGCCATCGCCGCGTACATCTACCGGATGAAGTACAAGTCCGACGTCCAGATCCCGGCCGACCCGAAGCTCGACTGGGGCGGCAACTTCGCCCACATGATGGGCGTGGCGCCTCCGTATGACGAGGTGGCCCGCATGTACTTCATCCTGCACTCGGACCACGAGTCGGGGAACGTGTCGGCGCACACCACGCACCTCGTGGCCTCGGCGCTGTCCGACGCGTACTACTCCTTCTCCGCCGGCCTGAACGGCCTGGCCGGCCCGCTGCACGGCCTGGCGAACCAGGAAGTGCTCGGCTGGATCATGAACGTGATGAAGAAGCTCAACAACAAGGTGCCCACCAAGGAGGAGCTGGAGAAGTTCCTCTGGGACACCCTGAACGGCGGCTCGGTCATCCCGGGCTACGGCCACGCGGTGCTCCGCAAGACCGACCCGCGCTACGTCGCCCAGAACGAGTACTCGAAGAAGCACCTCCCCAACGACCCGATCTTCCAGCTCGTGAACATGATCTACGAGGTGGCGCCGGGCGTCCTCACCAAGCACGGCAAGACCAAGAACCCCTGGCCGAACGTCGACGCGCACTCGGGCGTCATCCAGTGGTACTACGGCGTCCGCGAGTGGGACTTCTACACGGTCCTCTTCGGCGTCGGCCGCGCGCTGGGCGTGCTCGCCAACATCACCTGGGACCGCGGTCTCGGGTATGCCATCGAGCGCCCCAAGTCGGTCACCACCGACATGCTCGAGCAGTGGGCCAAGGACGGCGGCCGCAAGGGCGCCGAGGACTAGGCTCGATCTCTCCCTGACGTGAAGGGGGCCGCTCCGCGAGGGGCGGCCCTCTTTTCACGCCGCCCGCTCCTGGGCCACCCGCAGGAGGAACTCCTCCACGATCGCCATCGCCTCCTCCGGCCTCCGCTGCAGGACGAGGTGCGGCGTGTCGAGCATGCGCACCTCGACCCGCGGCTGCAGCGCCCGGATCTCCGACGGGAGCGTCGGTCGCAGCAACCGGTCCTTCTTTCCCCCCAGGAAGAGGAGCGGGACGGGGCACTTCCGCAGCGCCTCCGACGCATCCACCGCGAGCGCCTCGCGGGCCCGCGCGGCCATCACCCGGGCCGGCACGGGGCGCACCGCCTCCCGGACCTCCTCCACCAGGTCCGGCGGCGCATCTCCTCCGGCGAGCAGCAACCGGACCACGTGGGGCGGCAGGGGCAGCCGGAAGAAGGCCGGCCCGAGCGGCGCCGCCCGGGCGATGAGCGCGTTCGCCGGCTTCCGGTGGAAGGTCGCGGCCAGCACCACGCCCACGAGCCCCTCCGGCCTCGCCGACGCCACCCGCAGCGAAAGCGGCCCGCCGAACGACTCACCCAGGATCGCGAACGGCTCACCCCGGGGAAGCTTCGACCGCACCAGCGTCTCGAGGTCGGCGTAGCCGAGGAAGCGGTCCTGCGGATACGGCACCCGCCGGAAGTCCAGCGCGCCAGTCGCCACCGCGAGGAAGCGCGCGAAGAGGTTGGTGCTCCCGTCGAGCCCGGGGAGCAGCAGGACGGGAAGCGGCTTCGCCCTCGCGGTCACCAGCCGATCATCTCAGAAAAAGAACCGGTCCGGTACGCCCCGCGTCCACTCCAGGATGGTGGGCCACCCCACCACCGCGTCGACCACCTGCTGCGCCACCCCCGGGTCGAGCCCCGACTCCACGAGCCCTGCCGAGCAGGCGAGCAGCCTGCACGTCCCGGCGCCACGGGCCTGGAAGAGCGCCCGCGCCGGGCCTTCGTCGCGCTCCTCCGCGGCCTCCACGACGGCGCCAACCGCCTGTCCCAGCAGGAAGACGTCCACCCGGTCCCCCATGGCTGCCGCGGCGAGCGCGCAGGAACCGGCCATCCGGAGCGAGCCCTCGTCGGCCCGGGAGAGAAACACGATGGTGCGCCGGTCGCTCGTCACGATTCCCCTGCTTTCGCGCCGTGTTATAACCCGCGCGCCATGTCCGAAGAGAAGAAGCGCGAAGCCGGCCCGGTCGTCGTCCGCAAGGGCCACGTGAAGCCCCCTCCCCCTGGCGTGAAGATCGAGACGCCGGTGGAGGAGCAACTCGGCGCTGCAGATGCCCCCGCGGCGCCCGCCGCCGAGGATCGACGGCCGCTCTGGCAGCGCCTCGCCGACCAGAAGTCCGCCGAGATCGCCGGCGCGACGGCTGCACCCGCATCGCGGTCCGCGGCGGCCGGCGCCGCTTCGCCGTCACAGCCCCCCCGCCCCCCGCGCCCGCCCCGCCCTTCCGGTTTCGGCGGTCCCGGCGATCGCGGTCCCCGGCGCGACGGCGGTCCGCGCGACCGACGCGAGCCGCGGCGCGACGCCGGGCCCCGCGAGCCGCCCCCGCCCCAGCTTCCCCCCGGCGAGCCGCCTCCTCCGGCGCCCGAGGCTCCGGTCGCCGACGAGGGCTCCTTCGCCGACATGTACGCCGACGCGGCCGCGGCGGCCCGCCCGCGCCGCCGCTTCCAGCCCGGCGAGAAGGTGGCCGGCAAGATCCTCCAGATCGGCCAGGACATGGCCTTCCTGGAGCTCGGCTCCGGCCTCGCCGACGGGATGATCGAGACCATCGAGCTGCAGGACGACGACGGCAAGCTCGAGTTCCAGGCCGGCGACATCATCGACGGCGTGGTGGTGAAGGGCGGCGAGCGCGGCGTGGTGGTGAGCCGCGGCAAGGCCAAGGTCCACTCCGACCGCCGCGCCGTCATCGAGGCCGCCCAGACCGGCCTCCCGGTGGAAGGGGTCGTCACCGCGGCCAACAAGGGCGGCATCGAGGTGGACGTGATGGGCCAGCGGGCCTTCTGCCCCATGTCCCAGATCGACATCCGCTTCGTGGGCGACCCGACCACGCTCGTGGGGCAGCGCTTCCAGTTCCGCGTCCAGAAGGCCGACGAGCGGGACATCGTCCTCTCCCGCCGCGCGCTGCTCGAGGAGGAGCGCGCCGACCAGGCCAGGAAGACCCGCGAGCGGCTCGAGCCGGGAGCGGCCTTCGAGGGCACGGTCACGAGCGTCCAGGACTACGGCGCCTTCATCGACATCGGCGGCATCGAGGGGCTGGTCCACGTCTCCGAGCTGGCCTGGGACCGGGTGTCGAAGCCCGGCGACCTGCTCCGGCAGGGCGACAAGGTCCAGGTGCAGGTCCTCAAGATCGAGGAGGACGCCAGGAAGGGCACGCGCATCTCGCTCAGCGTGAAGGCGCTCGTCCCCCGCCCCGAGCCGGTGGCCGCGCCGCCCCGCCCGGTCAACGCCCCGCCTCCGCCCCCCAAGGTCGGCGACGTGGTGAAGGGCACGGTGGATCGCATCGAGCCCTACGGCGTCTTCGTCCGCTTCGCCGGCGGCCGCGGCCTCGTCCCCGCCTCCGAGACCGGCACGCCGCGCGGCCAGGATCTGAAGAAGGCCTTCCCGACCGGCGCCGAGATCACCGTCCTCGTCACCGACATCGACGAGCGCGGCCGGATCCGGCTCTCCCGCACCCAGGCCGACGCCGCCGACGAGCGGCGCGAGGCCAACGAGTACATGGCCAAGGCCCCCCGGGCCAGCGGCAAGGGCTTCGGAACACTGGGCGATCTGCTGAGGAGCAAGCTCAAGGGCTGACGGCTGTCCGGGCGCCGTCCGGACCCGTCGGAACACTTCAAACCGCGGGGCCCCCTGTGCTATCAAAGGGGGTCCTCGCGAGCCCATTTTCCCCTTCCATCGTCAAGGGAGTCCCGAGCATGTCCTCGACCGCCGCGCCCACGAAGAACCCCCACCTGCTGGCCTGGGTGGACGAGATGGCGAAGCTCACCACGCCCGACAAGATCCTCTGGCTCGACGGCTCCGATAGGGAGCGCCAGGAACTGATCGCCCAGGCGGTCGTGGACAAGGTGCTCATCCCGCTCGACCAGAAGAAGTGGCCGGGCTGCTACTACCACCACTCGAACAAGAACGACGTCGCCCGCGTCGAGCACCTCACCATCATCTGCACGCCCACCAAGGAGGAGGCCGGCCCCACCAACACCTGGGTCGCCCCCGCCGAGATGTACGCGAAGATGCGTGGCCTCTTCGCCGGCTGCATGAAGGGGCGCACCATGTACGTGACGCCCTACGTGATGGGGCCCGCCGACTCGCCGTTCGCCAAGGTGGGCATCGAGCTCACCGACTCGGTCTACGTGGCGCTCAACATGGGCCTCATGACCCGCATGGGCAAGGTGGCCCTCGACCGGCTCGGCGACAAGAACGACTTCAACAAGGGGCTCCACGCGGTCGCCGAGTGCGACCCCGAGAAGCGCTTCATCACCCACTTCCCGCAGGACAACACCATCTGGTCGGTGGGGTCGGGATACGGCGGCAACGCGCTCCTCGGCAAGAAGTGCCTGGCGCTCCGCATCGGCTCCTACCTGGCCAGGAAGGAGGGCTGGCTCGCCGAGCACATGCTCATCCTCGAGGCCGAGAGCCCCGAGGGGGAGATCAGCTACGTGGCGGCGGCCTTCCCGTCGGCCTGCGGCAAGACGAACTTCGCCATGCTCATCCCCCCGCAGGAGTTCGCGGGCTGGAAGATCCGCACCGTGGGCGACGACATCGCCTGGATGCGCGTCGGACCCGACGGCCGCCTCTGGGCGGTGAACCCCGAGGCCGGTTACTTCGGCGTGGTCCCGGGCACCAACAACAAGACCAACCCCAACGCCATGGCGAGCATGACCCGCGACACGTTCTTCACGAACGTGGCCCGCACCGTGGACGGCGACGTCTGGTGGGAGGGGCACGACGCCCCGCCCCCCGAGACCTGCATCGACTGGAAGGGCGACGTCTGGAAGAAGGGGAGCGCCGACAAGGCGGCCCACCCGAACAGCCGGTTCACCGCCCCGATGGTCAACAACCCGGCCATCTCCCGCTTCGCCAGCGACCCGCGGGGGGTGCCCATCAGCGCCCTCATCTTCGGCGGCCGCCGCGCCAACACGGTCCCGCTCGTGCTCCAGTCCTTCAACTGGACCCACGGCGTCTACCTGGGCGCCACCATGGGCTCCGAGACCACCGCCGCCGCCACCAGCGCGGTGGGCGTGGTCCGCCGCGACCCCATGGCCATGCTGCCCTTCCTGGGCTACGACGCCGGCAGCTACCTGCAGCACTGGCTCGACATGCAGGACCGCATCCCCAACCCGCCCAAGATCTTCATGGTGAACTGGTTCCGCAAGAACGCGGACGGCAAGTTCGTCTGGCCGGGATACGGCGACAACATGCGGGTCCTCAAGTGGATCCTCGACCGCTCCCACGGCCGCACCAACGCCCAGGAGACGGTCATCGGCTGGACGCCGGTCGCGGGCGACATCGACATGGCCGGGCTCGACGTCCCCAAGGAGTCGGTCGAGCAGGCCACCCGCATCGACCTGGGCGAATGGCAGTACGAGCTCGAGGACACCAAGGAGTGGTTCGACAAGATCGGCAAGACGCTGCCCGCCCAGCTCGAGCTGGAGCGGCAGCTTCTCCTCGCGTCCGTGAAGAACGCGCGGGCGGTGGCGGCCGGGAAGAAGTAGATCCCGGGCGTGTGCACGCTCGCACTCGCCTTCCACGCCGACCGGCGCTGGCCGCTCGTCGTCGCAGCCAACCGCGACGAGCGGCTCGCCCGCCCCTCCGAGGACTGGGCCCTGCGCGCGCCTCCAGGCGCGCCCCGGCACGCCGCGCCCCGCGATGCGGTGGCGGGCGGCACCTGGATCGGGGTGGGCGCCACCGGCCTCTTCGCCGGCATCACGAACTTCCACTCGTCGCCCGGCCACCCTCCCGATCCCACCCGGAGGAGCCGCGGGGAGATCGTGGCCCGCGTGCTGGGCCAGCCGTCGGCCGCCGCGGCCCGGGATCTCTGCGTGCGCACCGAGGCGAGCCTCCATAACCCCTTCCACCTGATGGTCGCCGACGCGGCGTCGGCGTTCCTCTGGTGGTTCGACGGCGAGGCCTCCTCCCTCGAGGACCTGGGGCCCGGCCTCCACGTCGCCACCGAGCGGTCGCCCCAGGGCCGCGACCCCCGTGGCGAGGCCCTGCGGGCCCGCTGGCCGGTCGATCCATCGCCGGTCCGGCTGCGGGAGCTCCTCGGCAGCCACGCCCTGCCCCCCGGCCCCGGCGTCTGCGTCCACCACGGCGACGTCTACGGAACCCGCTCCTCGGCGGTGATCCGGCTCGCCCCGGCCCTGCACCACTCCGAGCTCTACGCCGCCGACGGCCCTCCCTGCACGACCCCCTTCGAGGACCGTTCCGACCTGCTCGTGGCCCTCTCCCGGCCGGCCTGACGGCGTCGAGGCGCCCTTGACGCCGCCCCTCCCCGCCGGCATCTATCCGGCATGGGACTCCTCGACCGCATCACGCCTCGGCCTCCTCCCGCTCCGCCCCCGGAGACCATCGACCTGAACGACGCGGGCGAGTTCGTGATCGGCTGGCCGGGCGGGCGGGTCGCCATCCTCCCCGCCTTCACGCTGCGCGACATGTGCCCCTGCGCCAGCTGCATCGAGGAGGGCACGGGAAGGAAGATCCTCGACCCGGGCACCATCCCCCTCGACATCCACGCCGAGGGCATCGACCCGGTGGGCAGCTACGCCATCCAGGTCCGCTGGTCGGACGGCCACGACACCGGGCTCTACACCTGGGAGCAGCTGCGCAAGGCCTCGGGGCTTTGATAGCGTCGCCCGGTTGGCCCGAGCCCGGCCGGGTCACACCATCCGGCGGGCCGGCGGCGCGATGCGGGTGTGCCGGTTCACGTCGGGTGCGATCCCCTGGCGGGCCCGGGCGAAGCGCAGGCCGTTCATGGCCCCCTCCCCGCCGCGCAGCGCGTGGACGAGGAGCTTCACCGCGAAAGGGTCGGCGTGGCCGGAGGCCGCCTCGGCCACCAGGAGGTCCGCGGCCCCGCGCGCCCCGTAGGGCTCGGAGCGGTAGGCGCGACCGTGGGTCAGCGCCGCGTAGGCGCTCGAGATGGCCACCACCTCGGTGGTCGGCGAGGGGCGCTCGGCCAGGTCGGGGTAGCCCTGCCCGTCGCGCCAGTGGTGGGCCAGCGCCGCCTCGACCGCGGGGTGGCTGCCCAGGGTGCAGGCCAGGTGGAAGGCGCCCAGCAGCGGGTGCGACGCGACGTCGAGTGCGTCGTCGCCGTGGATGGAGTCCGGGGTGGCCATCACCCGCGGCGGGACGTGGCGCATGCCGATGTCGTGCAGCAGCGCCGCCGCGGCGATCTGGGGCGACGCCCGCGCCGTCCCCGCCGCCGCCAGGATGAGGCGCGAGGTCACCGCCGCCGTGGAGAGCGCGTGCCGGTAGCGCACCGGGTCGAGGAGCTTCGCCGCAGCCATCTCCTCCACGAGCGGCTGGGGAAGCTTGGCGGACTCGACGACCCGCCGGACGTCCCGCTCGATCTCCTCGGTCCGGATCAAGGGCCGGAGGACCGGATCGCGGAGGATCTCGGCCAGGTCGTCGGCCAGGAACGTCTCCGAGAGCGGCGTTCCGGGTCCCGGCCTGGCCGAGGCGGCCGCCTCGGCGATCGACTCGACCGAGATGACCGTCCCGGCCCTGGCGAGCACACGCCCGCCGCAGTCGGTGAGGTCCCTGCGAAGCTTGACCCGGTCGAACATCGCGTCCCTGTACCAGGGTAACAGGACACGGGAAGGGTGTCGTCGAGCGCCCCGTGGGGGGCGCCTCCAGGGAGGGTGGGATTCCGGACTACACCGCTGGTTGGCGTAGCCCTGGCGACGGTCAGCGCTTCTTCCGGGAGAGGGCCCGGTCCATCTCGCGGCGGCTCTCCCGCTCGGCGATGGTGTCGCGCCGGTCCTCGTGGGTCTTGCCGCGCCCGAGCCCAAGATCGACCTTGGCCCAACCGTCCTTGAAGTAGAGGGAGATCGGGACGAGCGTCATGCCGCGCTGCTCGACCTTTCCACGCAGCTTCTCGATCTCCGCGCGGTTGAGGAGCAGCCTGCGCTCCCGCAGCGGCTCGTGCCCGAAGCTGGCCGCGGCCTTGTACTCCCCGATGCGGCAGTTGAAGAGCCACAGGTCGTCGCCGCGCATCGCCGCGTAGGAGTCGGAGAGGGCGACGTTGCCCTCGCGCAGCGACTTCACTTCACTTCCGGTGAGCACGAGCCCGGCCTCGATCCGCTCCTCGATGGCGTAGTCGAAGACGGCGCGCCGGTTCTTGGCCACGACCTTGACGCCGTCGTCGTCGGCCTTCCTGCCCTTGCCCGACTTGCTCACGGCAGCGCCAGGTTGTCGATGAGCCGGGTGCGCCCGAGGAAGACCGCGGCGAGCGCGCGGGTGCCCGGGACCGCGCGCTCCACCGGCCGCAGCGTCTCGGGGTGCACGAGCTCGACGTAGTCGAGCCTCATCCCGGCCGCCTCGATCGCCGCCCGGACCCCGGAGGCCAGCACGGAAGGATCGCGCTCCCCCTGGCCGGCGCGTCGCCCGGCCTCGCCGAGCGCCCGGGAGATGGCCACGGCGCGCCCGCGCTCATCGGCCGTGAGGTAGGCGTTGCGCGAGGACATGGCCAGCCCGTCGGCCTCCCGGACGATGGGCATCCCCACCACGTCCACCCCCATGTCGAGGTCGACGGACATGCGGCGCAATACTTGGAGTTGTTGCCAGTCCTTCTCGCCGAAGAGGGCCACGTGGGGCCGGGAGAGACCGAAGAGCTTCGCCACCACCGTGGCCACGCCGCGGAAGTGGCCCGGACGGCGCTCCCCGCAGAGCCCCCTCGACACCTCGGAGACCTCCACCCAGGTCTGGAAGGCGGCCGGGTAGACCGCGGACGGGTCCTCCGGGGCGAGCACCACGTCCACCCCGGCCGCGCCGCACTTGGCGAGGTCCCCCTCGAGGTCGCGCGGGTAGCGGGCCAGGTCCTCGCCCGGACCGAACTGGGCCGGGTTCACGAAGATGGTGGCGAGCGAGAGCCCGGGCCTTCCGCCCTGGTCGGCACGGTGGCGCGCCTCGCGCATGAGCGAGAGGTGCCCGTCGTGCAGGTAGCCCATGGTGGGGACGAGCGCGATGCGCACGCCCCCGTCGCGGGCGGCGGTGCAGCGGCGCTGCCACGCGGCCGGGTCGCGGATGAGCTCGGGGAGGGACATCGACGACGGAACTATACCGGAGCCCCCACCACGCCGGCGTGGTCGTCGTCGGCGGAGGGCTGCTGCGGCACCACCTGGAGGAGGCGCAGCGACGGTGCGTGGAAGCTGTGCTCCTCGGCGGGGAAGGTGCCGGCCTTCACCTCGGACACGTAGGCCTGGACGCCGGCCTCGGCGGCCGGACCCAGCTCGGCGAAGCGCTTCACGAACTTGGGCTTGAACTCGGTCTCGAGCCCGAGGAGGTCGTGGTAGACGAGCACCTGGCCGTCGGTGTGGGGACCGGCACCGATGCCGATGGTGGGGATGGTGAGCTGCCCGGTGACGAGCCGCGCCAGCTCGGCCGGGATGCACTCCAGCACCACTGCGTAGCAGCCGGCGGCCTCGAGGGCGTGCACGTCCTGGATGAGCTTCTGGGCCTTCTCGCCGTCGCGCCCCTGCACCACGTAGCCGCCCATCTTGTGGACCGACTGCGGCGTGAGCCCCAGGTGGCCCATGACAGGGATGCCGGCGCGGACGATGCGCCCGATCACCTCGGCGTACTCGGCGCCGCCCTCGAGCTTCACCGCCTCGACCCCTCCCTCGGCCACCATCCGCATGGCGTTCTTCACCGCCTCGTCGGCGCTGGCCTGGTAGCTGCCGAAGGGCATGTCGCCGACCAGGTGGGCGCGGCTCTGCGTCCGCGCAAGCCCGCGGCGCACCGAGGCGCAGTGGTAGATCATCTGGTCGAGGGTGACCGGCAGGGTGGACTCGTGCCCCTGCATGACCATCCCCACCGAGTCGCCGACCAGCACCGCGTCGACGCCGCCCCGGTCCACGAGGCGGGCGCTGGTGGAGTCGTAGGCGGTGACCACGGCGATCTTCTCGCCGGCGCCCTTCATGCGACGCAGCTCGTGGATGGTCACGCGCTTCCTCGGCGCGGTCTGGCTGGACATGGCGCTTCGCCTCCGGTGTAGGCCTCGTACCGAGGTCCCGCCCATCGGGAAGGGGGAAATGTACCCGTACCGGGCCGGGGACGCTACTGGCTTCCGTGCCCGGCCAGGCTGAAGTGGAGCCGGCCGCGCCGGTGGCGCCGGATCTCCGTCTGGAGGGCGTCGAGGTCCGCCTCGTCCCCGAGGTCGATGTCGCTGGTGTTGACCACGAGCAGCGGCGTCTCCTCGTAGTGGAAGAAGAAGTCGCCGTAGGCCCGGCTCACCAGGTCCAGATAGTCCACCCCGACGCCGCGCTCGAAGTCGCGGCCACGCTTCTTCACGCGGCTGGCGAGCACTTCCGGGCGGGCCTGAAGGTAGACCACCAGGTCGGGCTTCACCACCCGGGCGCCCAGCACCTGCCAGATGCGCTCGTAGAGGGCGAGCTCGTTCGGCTCCAGCGTCAGGCTCGCGAAGATGCGGTCCTTGGCGAAGAGGTAGTCGGCGACCGTGACCTGGTTGAAGAGGTCCTGCTGGAAGAGCTCCTGCTGCTGCTGGTAGCGGGAGAGCAGGAAGAAGAGCTGGGCCTGGAAGGCGTGCTTCTTCCGGTCCTGGTAGAAGCCGGGCAGGAAGGGGTTCTCCTCCACCGCTTCCAGCACCACCCGTCCCCCGAGCCGGTCGGCGAGAGCCGTGGCGAGCGTGGTCTTGCCCACGCCGATGGGACCCTCGATGGCGATGTACCTCGACTTTTCCATCGTCGTTGCGAGAGCTTGCCACACGACACGGGGAGTGTCGATCGCGGGAGGGACCACGTGGGGGGTCGGGCCGCTTCCTTGACCTCGTCATGTGGCGTCATGTAGGGTCACGCCCGTCAACGTCTCGGCATGTAGCGCGGAGGCAGGATGGTGGACGGGCGGCGTGGGCCGGTGGCGGGTCGGGGAACGGGGAGGGGATCGACCGCGGACGGCGCGGTCGATCCGGCCTATCAGAGGGCGATCCTCAAGATCGCCATCGAGCTCCGCAAGCCGGGAGCGAAGAGTTACGACGCCGTGGTCGAGGCGACCATCCAGGCGATGAGGCTCGATGCCGGAGCCTTCCGGAAGTACCTGGGCGAGAACGGGGCCCGCAACATGAGCCTCCTGCTCGCAACGGCGAGGGCTGCGGGAATCTAGCGCGGCCCGGTGGGAATGGGCGCCCTTCCGTAGGCGGGGCGTGGCGGCGGCGGCGGGCGGGAAATCTCTCGGTTGGGCGCCCAGTTGTTCACTACCGTCACCCGTCCTCGCCATCCTTCCCTGCACGCTTGGCCGCCACCTCGGCCGCCACGTCCGCGAGCGCCTTCTCGCCGGCGCCGCCGGCCGGCAACTGCTCGCCCTTCGCGTCCGGGGCGCGGCCGGTCATGTGCACCTCGCCCGGCCGCCAGCCCGGGGTGACGGTGGCGGCGAGGTCACGGGCGCCCTGGCGGGCGGTGCCGGTCGCCTTGCGGAACGCCCACTGGAAGAACAGGGCGAAGCCGATGAAGGGAAGGAAGACCACGAAGAGGCCGCCGAGCAGCGGGGCGAGGAGGAGGGCCACGAGCCAGTGGATGCGCAGGTAGCGATCCGAGGAGTTCCCGGGGAGCCTGCCCCCGTCCTTCTCCACCGGGGTGACGCTCCAGGCCCTGGGATTCCAGTAGTAACCGCCGGGGACGCTGCTTCCGCCGTTGAACCGTGCCATGGCGTGCCTCTCGTTATGACCGGCGCTTCGCGTCGATCTCCTTGGCCAGCTCCTCCAGCTTCGCCTCCTTGGAGGGCGCTTCCTCGGCCGCCTTCTCCTCGGACCGCTTGCCGGTGAAGTGCGCCTCTCCGGGCTGCCAGCCGGGGGTCACGGTCGCGGCCAGGTCCTGGGCCGAGCGCTGGAACATGCCGACCAGCGGGCGGATGGCGGCCTGCGCCGTCAGGTAGAGGCCGATGAAGGGGAGGAAGACCACCATCAGGCCGCCCAGGACCGGCATGAGCATGAGGGCCGCCGCGGTGTTCAGCTTCACGTAGTGCTCGGCCGCCTGGCCGGGGAGCTTCTGTCCGTCCTTCTCGATGGGGAAGATCTCCCAGTTGCTCTTCGAGAGGTAGTAGCCGCCCTGCACCGCGCTGCCGCCGCTGATCGTCGTCATGGTGTCGTCTCCTTCACTCCGGGTTGGATGCTCTCTTCACCGAGGAGTGTCGTCGATCGGGCCCGGCTTCGATATTGGGCGCACTCCCGGGTCGGCGTGGAAAGAGTCCGGTCGGGGCCTGCCCGGCTGCCGGGTGCGGGTGGGGTGGAGGACCGGGGATGGACGCCGGAAAACACCCGACCCCGGATGGGGCCTGCGACGAAATCCCGATGGTTTCAGGGCTCTTCCGGGGGGCCCAGCGCCCGGTCGAGGGCTTCCCATTCGTCCACGGTCAGGGTCTCGCCACGGCGCCCCGGATCGACCGCCGCGGCGGCGAAAGCCGCCTCCAGGGCCTCCCGCGGGGCGATGCGGGCGGCCTCCAGCGCGTTCCGCAGGGTCTTCCTGCGCTGCCCGAAACCGCCCTTCACCAGGAGTCGAAAGCGTCCCGCGTCGGCGACGTGCGGCTCGCGCCCGTGCAGGTCGATGCGCACCACCGCGCTGTCCACGCGCGGCGGCGGATGGAAGGCGCCGCGGGGCACGATGCGATCGATCTCCACGTGGCCGTGCTGCTGCAGCAGCACCGAGAGCAGCCCCCACTCCTTGGTGCCCGGCCCGGCGGCCAGCCGCTCGGCCACCTCGCGCTGCACCAGCAACACCGCGCGTGAAACGGCCTCGGCCTGGTCGAGGAGGGCGAAGAGGATGGGGCTGGTCAGGTGGTAGGGGATGTTGCCGGCCACCGCCACCCTCCCCGGCTGGATCCCGCCCGGCGCCTGGGCGGCCAGCGCGGCGAAGTCGGCCCGGGCCGCGTCGGCCTCGACCAGCCGGACCGCCCCGTCGTCGAACTCGGCGCGCAGCACCCGCGCCATGTCCCGGTCGCGCTCCACCGCCACCACCCGGGCCCCGTGGGCCACCAGCCGCTCGGTGAGGTGGCCGAGGCCGGCGCCGATCTCCACCACCACCTCGCCGGGGCGCTCCACGGCGAGGCGCGCGATTCCGTCGAGGATCGACACGTCGCCGAGGAAGTTCTGGCCCCAGCTCTTCTTGGCCTCGAGGCCGTGCCGGTCGAGCAGCACGCGGGGGGACGGGTGGGCCAACTCAGCACCCCACCGATCCGAGGCGCCAGGCCGGGTCGGCCTCGAGCGCCGGTCCGGCCCGCTCCCCGCGCTCGAGCGCACGCGTCCCGGCCACCGCGATCATGGCGGCGTTGTCGGTGCAGTGGCGCGGCGGCGGCAGGAAGACCCGCATCCCCTCGTACTCCGCGGCCCGGCCGGTCACCACCTCCCGGAGCCTCCCGTTGGCCGCCACGCCGCCGGAAAGCACCACCCGGTCGAGCTGCAGCTCGCGCGCGGCCCGGAAGAGCTTGGCCGAGAGCGCGCCCACGATGGCCTCCTGGTAGCTGGCGCACAGGTCGGAGAGCTCCTGCCCCTCCGGCACGCCGTGCGACCGCACCCTGTGGAGCAGCGCCGTCTTCAGGCCGGAGAAGCTGAAGGCCAGCGGCCCTCCCTTCACGACGGCGCGGGGGAATTTCACCGCTTGTGAATTCCCGCCCCGGGCCAGCCGGTCGATGGCCACCCCGCCCGGGTAGGGCAGGCCCAGCAGCTTGGCCCCCTTGTCGAAGGCCTCGCCGGCGGCGTCGTCGCGGGTCTGTCCGAGGAGACGGTAGCGGCCGAACTCCTCGGCCACGTAGAGGGAGGTGTGGCCGCCCGAGACAACGAGCCCCAGGTAGGGGAAGGCGGGAGCCTCCTCGGAGAGGAATGTCGCGAGCAGGTGCCCCTCCAGGTGGTTCACCCGGGCCAGCGGCACGCCCCAGGCGAGCGAGAGGGCCTTGGCGACCTGCACGCCGACGAGGAGTGCTCCCACCAGGCCCGGGCCGGAGGTGACGGCGATGCCGTCGAGGTCGGGGCCGGCGACGCCGGCGACCCGCAGCGCCTCGTCCACCACCGGCATCACCTGGACCACGTGGTTGCGGCTCGCCAGCTCCGGGACCACGCCGCCCCAGCGCCGGTGGATCTCGATCTGGGTCGAGACCACGTCGGAGAGCACGCGGCGGCCGTCCTCCACCACCGCGGCGGCGGTCTCGTCGCAACTCGTCTCGATTCCCAGGACTCTCACGGGCGGGCTTTATGTACCCACCGGGTCAGGGGCGCAAGCGCTCGAGGAGGGCGCGGATCCGCGGGGCGTGCGCCCCCTCCGGCTCGACCGCGAGGTAGCGATCGAAGGCGACGCGGGCGGAGGCCCGATCCCCGGCGGCCAGCTGGACCTCGCCGAGGGCCATCCAGCCGGCCCCGATCGACGGATCGACCTCGATGGCCCGCCGGCAGGCCGCGGCCGCGCCGGCCAGGTCCCTGGCCTGGTAGCGGGCCGTCACCTCTTGCATGGCCTCCCGGTAGGCGGCCGAGGGCGCCTGCTCCGTGATGACGAGGGCCGGCGGTGGCCCCTCGGCGGCGGGCCGGACTTCCCGGGTCTGCACCACCGGCGGAACCGGAGGGGGGCTCCGCTGCCGCCCGGCCCACACGGCGCCGGCGAGGAGCAAGGCGCCGATCGCGACTGCCGCTCCCACCACCCAGGCCCGCGCCCGGCCTCGCCCGTCCGGCAGGGGTTCCGGCAGGGGCAGCGGCGGGTCCAGCGGCGGGGGCGGCGACGGCATCGAGGGCGCCGGCATCGGCACGGGCTCCGCCTCGCCCGCGGCGGCGCTCCCCGGATCGGCGAACCAGTCCGCGCCGTCCGGCCCGCGGGAGAGGACCCGCAGGACACCGGATTCGAGGAGACGCCCCAGCGAGGCCAGTGCCCGAGCCTCGTCGAGCCCCGGCCGTCGGACGAGTTGCTCCACCGTCCGGCGGCCGTCGGCAAGCCGGAGGAGCGCGTTCTCATCGTCCGGGATGGTGAGCAGCTTTCCCGACAGGACCGCCGGGTCCACGGCGAGGACCGCGTCGAGCGGCGGGTCCTTGGCCTCACGTGTCACTTCTTCGCGTCCGACCGGGCCTCGGCGCGGCTCTGGCGCCGCCCCTGGACCTCCCGCAGCTGGCGGGCGGCCTCCTCGTTGCGCGGGGCGGCACGAAGCGCGGTCTTGAAGAGCTTCTCGGCCCGGTCGGGGTCGCCGTCGTCGCGGGCCATCTTGCCGGCCTCCAGGAAGGCCTCGCCGCAGACCGGGTCCTTCATCGCCTCCTCGAGGTGGCGGCGGGCCTTCTCCCGATCGGCAGGCTTGCCCGACTTGAGCGTCTCGACGGCGAGGGCGACGAGGAGGTCCGGACGGCGATCGCTGCGCACGGCGGCCTCGAGGAAGAGGCGCGCCCGGGCGTGGTCGCCGGTGCGACGGGCCGCGTCGGCCTTCTGGAAATCGGCGCGGGCGGCGGCAGCGGCGGCCTCGGTGGGGGCGCGCCCTCCGGTGGAAGACCGGGCCAGGTACTCGTTGCGGCGGACCCGGTCGGAGAGGACCCCGTAGGCCTCGTTGAGCGCCGACAGCACCTCGCGCAGCCCCGCCTGGAGGTCGGCGAGGCCGGGGGCGCCGAAGCGGTCGGGGTGGAACTGCTTCACGAGCTGGAGGTAGGCGGCCTTCACCTCCTCCGGACTCGCGCCGCGCGGCAATCCAAGGCGGGCGAACAGGTCGGACTCCCTGGCCAGGGGGAGGGCCGCCTCGAGCGCCTTGCGGATCTCGGCCTGCCCACCCGCTTGCGCTCCAGGCGGAGCTTTAGGCGGAGTTCCAGGCGGAGCTCCGGTCGGGGTCGCCGGACGGGGCGGTCCGGCGGAGAGGGGACCGACTCCCATGTTCTGCATGGCGCGGGCGAGGAGCCGCTGCCTTCGCGCGCGGGATTCCTCGGGGTCGCTCCGCCGGGCCGGGTCGAGCCCCGGAGCGCCGGCCGGGGTCACCGGCGTGAGCACCGGCGGCCCGGCGTCCGGAGGTGCGGGGCGCGACGGCCGGGGCGCCTTCGCCCCCGAAGCCCCGAGCGCGGACAGCTCGGTCACGTCTCCCGCCGGCTCGGCCAATCCCAGGAGAAGGAGCGCCGCCAGCACCGCCCGCGCCTGCTCGACCGGGATGCCTGGCGTTGCCAGGATCTCGTCGGCGGTGGAGGCGGTCTCGAGCCGGCGCAGGAGTGCTTCCTCGGCCGGGGTCCAGGAGAAGGCGACGCCGACCTCGCCGTAGCCAAGGGCCAGCGCGACCGGCCCCCGGGCCAGGCCCAAGGCCGACTCGCGGAGGGATGCCCCCTGCGGCGTGGAAAGCGCATCGATGACCGCCCGCATGGGCGCCACCAGCACCTTCGCGGCCCAGGGCGGGACGGTGGCGTCGAAGTCGAAGCGGAAGGCCCCGTCGGAGAGGGCGGCGATGAGGGAGACGTAGCCCGCCTGCTGGTCCTCGAGAGCCCGGTCCACGACCTCCTGGGAGACCGTTCCCAGCTCGACGAGGACGTCGCCCTGCCTGCGCTTCGTCCGGGCCATCTCGGCGAGCGACCGGCCCAGCGTCTCGATGTCGATGAGGCCGCGCCCGAGGAGGATCTGGCCGAGCGGGTGGAACCCGGCGTAGGTCTGGGCTCCCACCGGCATCCCGTCGCGGAAGTAGAGGCGCGAGTCGCCCCCGGGCTGCTTCACCGTCAACTCACCGGTGGCGCGCAGCGTCCAGGCCTCGAGGAGGATGGCGGCGAGCGGCGTCCGCGACAGATCCCCCGGCTCGCGCAGGAACGACATCCGTTCATCCTACACCGACAGGCGCCATCAGGCTCCGGATCGCGGCGTAGACCCCCACGCCGGCCGCCACGGACAGGTTCAGGCTGCGCTGGCCGGGGAGCATGGGGATGGCGACCCGCCGGTCCGGCCAGGCCGCGAGCAGCGCCGGCGGCAGCCCGAGCTGCTCCTGGCCGAAGACCAGCAGGTCCCCGGGCGCGAAGCGGCGTTCGAAGAGCCCTTGCCCGTCACGCGCAGTGAAAAGGTGGAGCCTCTCCGGACGCCCCCCGACCACCCGGGCCTCGAAGGCCGGCCAGTCCGGGTGGACCACGACCTCCACGTCGTCCCAGTAGTCGAGCCCGGCCCGGCGAAGCTCCTTGCCGTCCAGGGAGAAGCCGAGCGGCCCGACGAGGTGCAGCCGGCAGCCGGTCACCGCGCAGGTTCGGGCCACGTTGCCGGTGTTGGGCGGGATCTGGGGCGCGACGAGCACCACCTCGAGCGGCGGAGCGACGGGGAGCGGACCGGCCATGGTTCGAGACTACCCTTTGACCGCCGCGGCCGCGCGCGCCTACTCTCCCGTCATGCGGCTCGCCGCCATCGGAGCCTCCGACGTCGGCCTGAAGCGCAGGCACAACGAGGACGCCTACCTGATCATGCCCGAGGCCGGCCTCTTCGCGGTGGCCGACGGCCTGGGCGGCCACGCCTCGGGCGAGGTGGCGAGCCGGATGGCGGTCGAGCACCTGGCCGCCTGCTTCGGGGCCATCGGCGGATCCCCGGAGGAGCGGCTCCGCTCCGCCTTCCAGGCGGCCAACCAGGCCGTCTTCGCCCGCGGGAGCGCCGACCCCCACCTCTCCGGGATGGGGACGACGCTCGTCGCCGTCCACCTCGCCGACGGCGGACCGCTCGCCGTGGCCCACGTGGGCGACAGCCGCGCCTACCTCTTCCGCGAGGGACGGCTCTCCCGCCTCACCGAGGACCACTCGCTGCTGCAGGACTTCATCCGGCAGTCGAACCCCACGCCGGAGGAGATCGAGGCCTACCCGCACAAGAACGTGATCGTTCGGGCGCTGGGGATGAAGGAGACGGTGGAGGCCGACGTGGGGCTCGTCCAGGTCCGGGAGGGAGACCTCGTCCTCCTCTGCTGCGACGGCCTCTTCGGGATGCTCCCCGACCAGCAGATGGCCGGGATCCTCCTCGAGGAGGGCGGCGAGATCCGCCGCGCCAACCAGCTGCTCGTGGACGCGGCCAACCAGGCCGGGGGCTCGGACAACGTGACCTCGGTCCTGGTCGAGATCGTGGAACTCTAGCCGGCCGGGACCCGGAGGGCGCCCGCGGCGATCACCCCGGAGAGCCGCTCGCCGGGGGCGATCGCCGTCCCCGGCCAGACCACGGCGCGCTCCACCGAGGCGCCCTGCCCCACCCGGCTCCCCTCCCCCAGCACCGCGCCCGGCCCGACGACGGCCCCGGCCTCGACGACGGCCCCCGCCTCGACGAGCACCGGCCCGACGAGGCGCGCCGAGGGGTCCACCGAGCCACCCGCCGCCACGAAGACCCGTCCGGCCCTCGCCTCCGCTTCGGTGAACGGGTCGGCTCCCGGCAGGGCCACCGTGGCCTCCCCGGATAGGAGGTCGAGGTTCGCCTCCAGGTAACGCTCCGGCGTCCCGAGGTCGTTCCAGTAGCCGCCCGCCACCACCGCGCGCACCTGCCCCGCTGCGAGCAGCGGCGGGTAGACGCTCCGGTTCACGTCGCAGGCGAAGGGGTGGTCCGGCACGTGATCGAGGAGGGCCGGCGAGAGCACGTGGACGCCGGTGAAGTGGAGCGGCACGAGCGCCTCGCCTCCCTGGCCGAGCCCGGCGATGCGCCGGACCGCCATCCCCCGGTCCACCTCCACGGTGGCGTAGCGCGCGCCCGCCGGCATGGGCGCGAGCACCATGGTGGCGAGGGCCCCGCTCTCCCGGTGCGACGCCACGACGGCGGCGAGGTCCACGTCGAAGAGGATGTCGCCGTTCCAGAGGACGATGACGCCGGCCCCGGCGAGGAGCGGGCGGGCCTCGCGCAGCGCTCCCCCGGTCCCGGCGATGACGGGCTCCCGGGACACGGAGAGCCCGACGCCGGCCGCCTCCGCGCTCCTGGCCGCAACCCGCTCCATGTCGGCGGCCAGGTGGTGGGCGTTCACCACCACCCGCCGGGCGCCCGCGGCACGGAGCCGGGCGAGGGCGTACCGGACGAGGGGCAGGCCGGCGACCGGGACGGCGGGCTTGGGAAGGAGGTCGGTGAGCGGCCTGAGCCGCGTTCCCAGCCCAGCGGCGAGGACCATCCCGACGACGCCGTCCATGGTAGAGCCAGCTTAGCCCATGTCCCCGGCCACGCGACTTCGCCTCTTCTACTTCGCCTACTACGGCTGCGTCGGGACCCTCCTCCCCTACTTCGCGCCCTACCTGCGCGGGCTGGGGTTCTCCGGGGAGCAGATCGGCACCGTCCAGATGATCGGGCCGCTCGTGGCCGTGCCCACCGCCATCGCCTGGGCCACCGCCGCCGACCGGCTCCGGGCCCCGGCGCGGGTGCTCGGCCTGGCCACCGCCTGGGCCTTCCTCGCCGTGCTCTTCCTGCCCGCCGCCCGCACCCCCGTCGCGGTGGGGCTGGTGCTGCTCGCCTACGCGCTGGCCGACCGCGCCGTCGTCCCCCTGGTGGATTCACTCACGGTCGAGTGGACGGTCCACCACCCGGAGCCCTCCTACGCCCGGATCCGGCTCTTCGGCTCGCTGGGCTTCGCGGTGCTCACCGCCTCGGTCGGGCTCCTGCTCACCTGGCGGGGCGACCGGCCCGGGGACCCGTTCGTGCCGGTGGCGGTGGCGGCCTGCGTCGGGGCCTACGCGCTCGTGGCCCGGAGGCTGCCCACGCCGCCGGCGCCTCCCCATGCGCCGCGCTTCCGGGAGATGGTCGGGCTGCTCCGCGACGGCCCGCTGCTGGCGCTGCTGCTCGTCCTCGCGGTGCACTGGGGGGCCACCTCCCCCTTCCACCTGCTCTTCGGCCTCTTCGTGCGCGACCTCGGGCTCCCCTCCCGCGTCACCGGGGTGGCCATGACGGTGGGCGTGGTGGCCGAGGTGGGGGCGCTCCTGGCCTTCCCGCGCATCGCCGCGCTCTTCTCCCTGCGGGCCATCCTGGGCGCGTCCTTCTCGGTGAGCGCGCTCCGCTGGCTCCTCCTCTCCCGGGCCGAGTCGGCGGCCTGGGTGATCGGGCTCCAGGTCTTGCACGCCTTCACCTTCGGTCTCTTCTGGGGCGCGGCCATGGACGCCATGTCGAGGGCCATCCCCTCGCGGCTGCGGGCCACCGGGCAGGCGATCTTCGCGGCCCTGGTCTTCGGCCTGGGCAACGCGGTGGGCTTCCAGCTCTCCGGCCTGGGCTACGACCGCTGGCACGGGGTGGGGCCGCTCTTCGCCGGTGCGGCCGGCGCCGAGCTGGTCGCGCTGCTCCTGCTCCTCGTGCTGCCGGGGCGGATCCTCAGCGGAGGTCGCGCAGCCGCTTCGCACCGATGACGTGGCGCAGGAGCAGGAAGAGCTCGGCCGTGGAGACCGCGTCGGTGAGCGCATCGTGGGCCTGGTAGACGGGGAGCCCGTGGTCGCGCCGGGCCTCGCCGAGGTTGAGCGAAGGCATCTCCTCCCCCCCGGGCCGGATGAGCCTCCGGCGCGTCGCCGCCCGCACGATGAGGTCCACGGTGTCCACCACCCGGGGCTTCTTCCAGGGCAGGCCGCTGCGGGCGTGGCCGTCCTTCAGGAAGGGCAGGTCGATGCCCTGGTTGTGCACGAGCAGGACGCCGCCCTCGAGCCGCCTGTCCACCTCCAGGAGCACGGCGCGGAGCGGCGGCGAGTTGAGCAGGTCACCGGCGAGCAGCTGGTGGGCCCGCACCGACTCTGGCTTGATGGGGCGCCCGGCCTCGGGCCGGACGAGGGTGCTGAAGGACTCGCCGAGCCGGATCACCCCGGACCGGATGGGCACCATCCCCACCGAGATGATGGGGTCCTTGCGGGCGTCGAGCCCGCCCGTCTCGAGGTCGAGCGCCCAGTAGACGGGCAGGTCCCACGGTGGCGACGAGAAGAACAGGCTTTCCCCCCTCGCCTCCCTAGACCGCCTGGTAGCGGTAGGCGGCCTTGTCCTGCCACGAGCCGATGGCCCGCAGCGAGTCCTTGAGCCGGCTGCGCTCGACGCCGGATACCTTCGAGAGCGAGATCACGTTGGTGGGGACCTTGCCCTCCGAGATGGCCTTGAGCTGCATGCGCAGCCGCAGGCCGAGCAGGTACCGGTAGGAGTCGATGACGGCGGCGCTGGCCTCGGGCCCCATGAGGCCGGCGCGGGTCGCGGCGCGCAGCCGTTCCAGGGTGCTGCGGGCCTGGCTCCCCACCGCGAGCCCGTAGCAGCGGGCCAGGAAGACCACCGGGGCGATGCCCTGCCGCTTGAGGTCGAGGTCGGTCCCGCTGCGCAGGCGGAGCACGAGGAGCGGCGGGGGTCGGAATTCGAGGGCCTGGCGGATGAGGCTCCGCAGGAAGGCGTCGCGGCGGGGAGTCCCGTCGAGCACCTCCTGCATCGGCGTGAGGTCGAGCGAGCCAGCCACCCGCCGGAAGTCGAACGAGATGGCGGCCTCGAGCACGCCCTCCGCGGTCGGGTCCCCCACCCAGCCGGCGAAGCGATCGCGCCACTCGGAGAGGGTGCCGCAGTGGTTCCGGGCCATGTAGCCGCCCGGGCAGCGGGGGAAGCCCGCCGCGGCCAGGTCGGTGTTGGCCCGGTCGGCGAGCGCCGTGTAGTACGCGCGCGAGGCGGCCCCCTCGTCGGCGAAGACCAGCGCGTTGTCCTGGTCGGTGAGCAGGGTCTGCTCCTGTCGCCCCTCCGACCCGAGCGCCAGCCAGGCGTAGGGTGCGGGCGGCTCGCCCAGATCGGCCTCGGCCCAGTGGAGGATGCGCCGCATGAGCGCGTCGTTCAGCTGGGCCACGAAGCCCGCGATCACCACCGCGTTCAATCCCCCGGCGAGCAGCGCCGCCACCATCTCGGTGACCTTGCGGGAGTAGCCGGGCAGGCTCTGCCGCCCGGGCAGCTTGTCCACGAGCCGCAGGACCGCCACCGGCCCCTGCGAGGTGTGCTTGAGCATGTCGGTGTCGGTGAGCACGCCGAGGACCTCCCCGTCGCGCATCACCGGGAGGTGGTGGACGTTGGCCTCGAGCAGGACCGCCCAGGCCTCGTGCACCGGCAGGGAGTGCACCACGCTCTTCATCGGCCGGGAGAGGATCCGGGCCACCGGGATCTCCGGCCCCAGCCCCTGGGCCAGGACGCGCATCCGGAAGTCACGATCGGTGACGATTCCGGGCGGGTCGCCGCGGACCAGCACCGACGAGACCCGCTCGGCGACCATGAGCCGTGCCGCGTCCCCCACCGTGGCCGTCTCCTCGACCCAGACGGCGGACCGGCGCACCAGCGTCTCCACCGGCGCCAGGAGATCGACGCGGAATGTGGCCACCGGCGAGTGCTCCAGGCTCGACTCGAGCCGGGTGGCCAGGCCGGCGGCGAAGTGGCCGGCGAAGCGGGCGTCGGAGAGCAGCCGGTTGAACTCGTCGCCGGGGATCCGGTAGGCGAGCAGGTCCTCCTCGACGACGCCGTCGAGGGTGGCCCTGCCGGTGATGAGGGAGGTGTACCCGAACGTCTCCCCCTCCTCGAGGACCTGGAGGATCTGCCCGGCGCGCTCGAGGCGCATCGCCCCCTTGCGGATCACGTACAGGTGCGCGAGCGGATCCTCTCCCACGGTCACGAGCTTCGTGCCCGCCGGGTGGTAGATGACTTCCAGGCTCCGCGCCGCACCGTCGAACAGATCCTGCGGGAGGCTGTCGAACGGTGGCGTGGAGCGGACGAACGAGACCGGGTCCAGTGCCGTCATGCCGACGAGATTACCCGAACCCGCAGGGCGTCATCAGGAAGAGAAGGCCAGGCCCACGCCCAGGGCGACGAACCGTCGGGGAGCAGCCCCCGGTCGTCCCGGACGAGGGTCGCCGAGGAATGCATGGCGGTCCACCCCTGCCCGGGCGACGCGACGGGATCGAGTGCAGCCATCGCCGATCACCCTAGCACGCACCCCGGGAGCGACCCGGACCCAACCGGGACACGGGGTGGATCATCCCTCACCGATAGTCACAACCCATCGGGGGCGAGGTGTCGCATCTGCACGCACATGATGGACAATTCCCGATCAGAGCGCTCGCGGTTCGGCATTGATCCGCGTCAATTTTGCGCACTGCGTCGCAACTTTTTCGCGCAACTGGTGCGTCGCCCTTCCATCTTTGTACCCATCTGTAATAACCTGCCGCTTCCCTTTGTTCCGGGCCCCCAAGCTTTCAGCCGAACGCCGTCCACACCCGTACGGACTCACACACACCCCCCGCGGAGGATCAACAATGGCCGTTACCCCCCCCACCAGCGCACCCAGCTCCGGCGCCGGGATGACCAAAGAAGAGAGAATGGTCGTCTTCGCGTCGTCCCTCGGCACTGTGTTCGAGTGGTACGACTTCTACCTCTACGGATCGCTGGCGGCCATCATCGCCAAGCACTTCTTCGTGGCGGTCAACGAGGCGACCTCGTTCATCTTCGCCCTGCTCGCCTTCGCCGCCGGCTTCTTCGTCCGTCCCTTCGGCGCCATCTTCTTCGGCCGCCTCGGCGACATGATCGGCCGTAAGTACACCTTCCTCATCACCATCCTCATGATGGGCGCGGCGACGTTCATCGTCGGCGTCCTCCCCGGCTACGCGACGCTCGGCATCGCGGCGCCGATCATCCTCATCACCCTGCGCCTCTTCCAGGGCCTCGCCCTCGGCGGCGAGTACGGCGGAGCGGCCACCTACGTGGCCGAGCACTCCCCCAACGGCCGCCGCGGCTACTTCACCTCGTTCATCCAGACCACGGCCACCCTCGGCCTCTTCCTCTCGCTGCTCGTCATCCTGGGCACCCGCATCCTGATCGGCACCGCCAAGTTCGAGGAGTGGGGCTGGCGCATTCCCTTCCTCCTCTCCATCGCGCTCCTCGGCATCTCGGTGTGGATCCGGCTCCAGCTGTCCGAGTCGCCCGTCTTCAAGCGCATGAAGGAGGAGGGCAAGGGCTCCAAGGCTCCGCTCACCGAGTCCTTCCTCAAGTGGCGCAACCTCAAGATCGTGCTCATCGCGCTGCTCGGCGCCGTCGCCGGCCAGGGCGTTGTCTGGTACACGGGCATGTTCTACGAGCTCTTCTTCGTCATCAACATCCTCAAGGTCGACCCCCAGTTCGGCAACCTGGTCATCGCGGCGGCCCTCATCATCGGCACGCCGTTCTTCATCGTCTTCGGCGCCCTCTCCGACAAGATCGGCCGCAAGTGGATCATCATGGCGGGCCTGCTGCTCGCCGCCGCGACCTACTTCCCGATCTTCAAGGGCATCACCAAGGCGGCCAACCCCGCACTCCTCGAGGCCACCCAGCAGTACCCGGTGAAGGTCTTCGCGGATCCGGCCAACTGCACCTTCCAGTTCGACCCCGTCGGCAAGGCGACCTTCCGGAAGTCCTGCGACGTGGCCAAGAGCTTCCTCTCCAGGAAGGGCATCCCGTACACCAACGAGGTGCTTCCCGCTGGATCGCTGGCCTTCGTGACCGTGGGCTCCGAGAAGATCGAGGCCTTCGACGGCGTGGCGCTCACGCCGGCCGACTTCAAGGCCCAGACGGCGGCCTTCACGGCCAAGATGAACGCGGCCACGAAGACCTACCCGGCCAAGGCCGACCTGAACCGGGTCAACACGCCGATGCTGATCTTCCTCCTCGTCATCCTCGTGATCTACGTGACCATGGTGTACGCCCCCATCGGCGCCTACCTGGTCGAGATGTTCCCGGCGCGCATCCGCTACACCTCGATGTCGCTGCCGTACCACATCGGCAACGGCTGGTTCGGCGGCTTCCTGCCCTCGATCGCCTTCGCCATCGTGACCGCGACCGGTGACATCTACGCCGGCCTGTGGTACCCGATCATCATCGCGGTCATGTCGCTCGTCATCGGAACGCTGCTCCTCAAGGACACCGATCCGAACGCGTCGATCTCCCACACGGATTAGTGGGCCGTTTCGACTTCGAAGTTTCCGCCCCCCTCGCCGCAAGGCGAGGGGGGTTTCGTTCACGACGAACCACCAGAGCGGAGAAAATCAGATGAAGAAGCTGCTGACGCAGGCATCGGTCGCCGCCACGGCTCTCGCGACCACCACGGTTGCGCTGGCCTCGGAGGCTCCCGACTCCGGAGTGACCGAGATGAACGCCGGCCCGGGCACCTTCTTCCTTCTCCTCGGCGGCGTCGCCGCCCTGGGCGTCGTGCTCTGGCTCATGCTGAAGTTCATGAACCGCAAGAAGAGCTAGGCAGACCGGTAGACGATTCACCCGTCGCCGCTCCCGGGCCTCGGCCCGCGGGCGGCGATCTGCGTTGCGGGCCCGGCGTGCGCTAATCCCGCCCGGGCGTGGGCGGCCGCACCAGCGTCACCGTGCAGGGGGCCTCGGCCGCGATCTTGGTGGCGAAGGTGCCCATGAGCGCGCGCAGCGGCAGGCCGGGGGGCGGGGCGCCGATGACGATCTGGTCCACGGCGTTGGCCCGCGCGTAGGCGAGCACGGTCGCCGCCGGGTCGTGCCCTTCCAGCACGTGGAAGGAGATGGCGGCCGTGGGGATCTGGAGCGGCTCGGCCCAGTGGCGCAGGACCACCAGGTTCTTGATGGCCTGGGTGGTGGCCACGTCGTCCTCGGTCTCGGCTCCGGTCACCGAGGAGGGGCGCACCACCGTGACGCAGGCCAGCCGGGTCGCCGGGTCGGAGGCCAGCAGCCTCCGCACCGCGTCCCGCTGGGCCTGGAAGAGGGCCTCGTTGGTGTGGGTGGTGGCCACCGCGGCCAGCACGATGCGGGCGTTGGCGAGCTGGGCCGAGGGGCGGACCACCGCGGCCGGCTCCATGCCCTTGGCCTTGATCCAGCGCTTGAACTGGGTGCCCAGGCCGGCCCGCTCGAGCCTCCGGCCCCGCTCGGTCACCACGACCTGTTCGGAGTGGGTGAGGTCGAAGGCAACCTGGGACGCCGAGGCGTAGCGCTGGTTCGCGTCGGGCTCGAGCAGGTGGAGGATGACCTCCTGGAGCCACTCGGGGATCTCCGGGCGGATGGCCCGTGGCGGCGCCGGTTCGGAGTGGAGCCGGCGACGCAGCCCGGAGGGGCTGGATGGCGACCCGAAGGGCAGCCTCCCGGTGGCGAACTCGTAGAGCATGGCCCCGAGCGCGAAGAGGTCGCTGCGCGGATCGCCGCGGACGCCCAGCACCTGCTCGGGCGAGATGTAGGGCGCCGAGCCCATGGGGTTGCGGTTCTCCTCGGCCAGCAGGTCCGGATAGTGGGCGTGGTTGGCCAGCCCGAAGTCGATGAGGACCGCCTCGCCGGAGGGGCGCAGGATGACGTTGGACGGCTTCACGTCGAGGTGGACCACCTCCTGCTGGTGGAGCGAGCGGAGCGCGGTGGCCACCGCGGCGCCCAGGCGCGCCACCTCCTCGACCGGCAGCGGGGCCTTCTCCACCCGGTCCTTCAGGCACTCGCCCTCGACGAGTTCCATCACGATGTAGGGCTCGACGGCCAGGTCCCCGGCGGCGACGTACCGGGGCACGTGGGTCCCCTGCAGGACCGACATGACGTTCTGCTCCACCTCGTAGCTCACCACCGCCTCGGCCGGCTCACCGTAGCCCAGGCGTGGGAGCTTCATCACCAGGGGGAAACCCGGATCCTGGGGCGCCTCGACCGTGAGCAGGGAGCCCATGCCTCCGGAGTGGAGCTTGCCGGTGATCCGGTACCCGTCGATCTCCTCGCCGACCTCGGGAAGGCGGCCCATAGTGCTCCGACTCGGCGAGCTTCGCAGTAGGCGACCTGCCGGGCGGAGCACTATCCTCCGGAGCCGGACCGCCAGCCGCTCGGGGAGCCCCGCTGCGAGGATTCTTTTGGGCGGCCGCCTCCCAGTCGTAGGGCACGCGGTGAAAGGTCATGGTGCTTCGGTCCACGTCGAGCATGGCATAGCAGGCCGCCGTGTTTCCATCGCGCGGCTGGCCGGACGAGCCGGCGATGGCGAGCCACCGTCGCCGGGCCGGCACCGGGATGGGCACGCCGGGAACGGGCTTGAAGGGCACCGGGCGCGACCCGGGCAGCATGAAGTAGAGGGCCTGCTCGTGGACGTGGCCGCTCACCACCCAGGTGGCGTCCCCGCTCCGGGCCAGCGAGGCCGATGCGGCCCGCGCGTCGGTCACGTAGACGTGCCCCTCGGGAGATGCCGCGCTGCCGTGCACGAGGTAGAGGGCGTCGCGCCGGAGCGAGAAGGGAAGCGATGCCAGGAAGGCGCGGTGCTCGGGCAGCAGGATCCCGCGGGTCCAGCCGACCGCCCGCTTGGCGGCCGTGTTCATCCCCTCCGCGGCCTTCTCGTCCAGGGCGGCGTCGTCGTGGTTGCCGCGGACCACCATGGCCCCGCGCGCGGCGTGCTCCATCACGAGGTCGAGCACCGCGTGGGGGTCGGCGCCGTACCCCACCAGGTCCCCCACGAAGGCGTGGCTGTCGGCGCCCTCCGCACGGGCGTGCTCGAGGCACGCCGAGAGCGCTTCCAGGTTCGAATGGATGTCGGCGAGGAGGGCGATCTTCATGATGACCGGTCGGCGACTGCCGGGGGCCACGCTACCACAGAAGGGAGATGATCCAGCGCAAACGTGGGCGCACGAACTGCGCACGTTCCGTGCGGGTTCATCCCCTTTCGGGTGCTCCCGCGTGCGCAATATTTTGCTTGCCTGGGCTGCAAATCCAGCGCTTCCGCTCTCCGTACAGGCTTGCTATAGGGGTCCGTCCCGCCAGGAGGGCACATGGAGAACCCAGTCACCGCCTCGTCACCGAACGTGAACCGCACCACGCCCTCCGGACGGCACGCACGCCCCGGGCGAAGCGCCGCCGACGTCGTCGCCTCGCCCGAGTTCAAGGCGCTGGTCAAGCGCCGCTGGTCGGTGAGCATGGTGATGCTCGTCCTCCTCTTCGTCAGCTACTACGGCTACGTCCTGCTGGTGGCGGGGAACAAGGAGTTCGTCTCCCAGAAGATCGGCGAGTCCACCACGCTGGCCATCCCGCTCGGCGTGGCCGTGATCGTCTTCGCCTGGCTCCTCACCGCCATCTACGTGGCCTGGGCCAACCGGTCCTACGACCCCGAGGTCGAGCGACTGAAGAACGAGATCCGCCACTAGGCGGCGCGCCCCCGCGAACCCGGAGACCACCGCCATGCAGAGCTCGCTCGGATCCCCCACCTCATCGTCCATCGTCTTCTTCTTCCTCATCGTCGGCCTCACGCTCGTCGTCACCTACTGGGCGGCGCGGCGCACCAAGACCTCATCCGAGTTCTACGCCGCCGGCCGCTCCGTCTCGGCGCTGCAGAACGGGTTCGCCCTGGCCGGCGACTACATGTCGGCCGCCTCGTTCCTGGGAATCTCCGGCATGGTGGCCCTGCAGGGCTACGACGGGATGATCTACGCCACCGGCTGGCTGGTGGGCTGGCCGGCGCTCATGTTCCTCGTGGCCGAGCCGCTCCGGAACCTGGGCAAGTTCACCTTCGCCGACGTGGTGGCCTTCCGGCTCCAGCAGCGCCCGGTGCGCATCGCCGCAGCGGTGGGCGGGATCCTGACCGTGCTCTTCTACACCATCGCCCAGATGGTCGGCTCCGGGCAGCTCATCAACCTCATGTTCGGCATCCCCTACGAGTGGGCCGAGATCATCGTGGGCTCGGTCATGCTCGCCTACGTGCTCTTCGGCGGCATGCTGGCCACCACCTGGGTCCAGATCATCAAGGCGGCCCTGCTGCTCGTCGGCGTCACCATCCTCACCATCCTGGTGATGGCGAAGTTCGCCTGGAGCCCCTCCAACCTCTACAGCGCCGTGTCGGCCATGTACGGCCAGGGCGCGCTGCAGCCGGGCGGCTTCGTGACGAGCCCCATCGAGGGGATCTCGCTGGGACTGGCCCTGATGTTCGGGCTCCTCGGCCTGCCCCACATCCTGATGCGCTTCTACACGGTGCCCGACGCCAAGGCGGCCCGGAAGTCGGTGCTCTACGCCACCGGCCTCATCGGCTACTTCTACGTCATCATCCCCATCGTGGGCTTCGGCGCCGCGGTGCTGGTGGGGCGCAACGTGATCAACAAGATCGCCCCGGGCGGCAACATGGCTGCCCCGCTGCTCGGCGAGCTGCTGGGCGGGCAGGCCTTCCTGGGCTTCATCTCGGCGGTGGCCTTCGCCACCATCCTCGCCGTGGTGGCCGGCCTCACCCTCGCCGGCGCGTCGGCCTTCTCCCACGACATCTACGTGAGCGTCATCAAGCGCGGCAAGGCCAGCGAGGAGGACCAGCTCAAGGTCGCCCGCATCGCCACCATCGTGTTCGGCGTCTGCGCCATCGCGCTGGGCATGGCCTTCAAGGGGCAGAACGTGGCCTTCATGGTGGGCCTGGCCTTCGCCATCGCCGCCAGCGCCAACTTCCCCGCGCTCCTGCTCTCCATCGTCTGGAAGCGGTTCACCACGCAGGGGGCCATCTGGTCCATCCTGGTGGGGGCCTTCGCCTCGGTCTCCCTGATCGTCCTCTCCCCCACGGTCTGGGTGGGCATCTTCAAGTTCCAGACCGCCATCTTCCCCATGAAGAACCCTGCCATCTTCTCGATGACGCTGGCCTTCGCGGTGGGGATCGTGGTCTCGCTGCTCACCCCCGAGAAGGAGGCGCAGGAGAAGTTCGAGGACGAGAAGGTGCGGACGTACCTGGGGGTCGGCGCGGAGTAGCGGCGGATCGCCTTCGTTCCGGCAGGCCGGATGCCGCCGGGCGCCTGGACGTCGCTCTCCGGTCCGGCGGGCGTCCAGGATCGCCTTCGTTCCGCCAGGCCGGATGCCGCCGGCGCCTGGACGTCGCTCTCCGCGGCGCTGGTCCTCCCGGCGGTGGTGCACTGCGGGTGAATGGCGCCGGGTCACGCCGGGCCAGAGCAGCGCCCGTCCCCGGCGCCCGGTGCGGAGGCGCCGCTGCGAGCGACGCCCGCGCCGGCTGGGACGGCCCGGGCCGAAGGCGACGCGAACACCACGCCTCGTGGGGAGATCAGGGTGGCCACCCGTCGAGCGGCGTCCGCCGGGGCGCGACGGGCGGGGCCGACGCCGACCCGCCCGCGCACGCCGCGTGAAGATCGCGGCTGACCCGCCTCGTCGCGGGACCCGCCTTTCCGCCAGGCGGGACGGGTGGCCTCGGCGCGGGGTGCCTCCGCAGCGGGCGCCGATCCTGCGTCGCTCTGGCCACGGTGTTCGCGGCGCCAAACGGCGGCGGAATCCCGACCCGCGAGGACCAGCACCCCCAGCGACGACCGGCCACCCGGACCCCGCCGGCACCGCGAAAGGAGTCCCGCCACGAGGGCGGACGGCCCGGGCCTTCAGCCGAGTTCCGGCACGTGGCGTGCGAGGATCTGGTGGAGCGTCCCGAGCTCCGGCCGGCGGGA
>CAWHDZ010000026.1:0-113508 GCA_963828255.1 uncultured delta proteobacterium
GGGTGACCTGGGTCGGGGCCGGCTGGGTCACCCCAAGGAGGGGTTCAACTGGCTGAACCACGACAGGAATGTCGCTGGGCGCCGCCACCGTTGTCGCAGGAGGCGGCAACACAGTCGGCGACGCAGCAACCTTCGTCACGACGTCCCTCGAGGGCGGCCGCTCCATCGGCCGGATCGCGGCCGCCAGCTCGGCGGCCTCGCGCCGGGAAAGGTGGAAGAATCGAGGCAGCACCTCGGCTGAGTTCTCGGTCGTGAGCACCTTCGCGACCTCCCCGACGCTGGTGACGCAAAGACGCCCGTCCCGCAGCGGCGCCACCACCTCCGGGTGCTTCTGGATCAGTTCCGCAGCCACCTTCCGGTAGTGGGCCGATCCCTTCGCGAGATGGAGCTCGCGGTGCAGGAACCAGAAGAGGCCCGAATACCCGAGCTCCGCCCATGCCCGCTGCCGGTCGAAGTCGGCGAGGGCCACGAGGAACTCGGCCATGGAATCGTGCTCCCGCGAGAGGAGCTCGGCCAGGCGGCCGGCGAGATCACGTGCATTGCTCATGCGTTCAGTGTCGCATCGATCTCTGACATCGCGCGAGACGGCGAACCGGTTGATTCACCATGCGTGGATTGGCCGCACGTGACTCCGGCTCCACCACCCTGCTAGCCTCCTTCCTTCCCCGGAGGAACCCCTTGCCCGGGAGCGAAGACAAGCGCGACGGCGCAAAGGCACCGAGCGCCGGTGAACCCGGCCCGCTCTCCCGCCTCATCCGGGAGCTGGCCGACGCCCCCGGGGAGGAGGTCCTGGAGGCCTGGAAGAGCGAGCTCCAGCCCGGCGATCGGGTGGGCCGCTTCGAGATCCGGCGCGAGGTGGGGCGGGGCGGCTTCGGGGCGGTCCACGAGGCCTTCGACACCGAGCTGAACCGGGTCGTCGCGGTGAAGGCGCTCCGCCTGTCCCGCTCCCGGAAGGAGCTCTCCTCCGACTGGATGAAGAGGGAGGCCGAGGCCGTGGCGCGCCTCGACCACCCCTGTATCGTCACCCTGTTCGACGTCGGCACCTGCCCCTCCGGGCCCTACCTCGTGATGGAGCTCCTTCGCGGGAAGACCCTGGCGCAACGCCTGGACGACGGGCCCATCCCCACCGGAGAAGCGCTGCGCATCTCCGAGGAGATGGCCCGCGGGCTTGCGCACGCCCACGAGCGGGGGGTGCTGCACCGGGACCTCAAGCCGGCCAACGTCTTCCTCTGCGACGACGGCCGGGTGAAGCTGCTCGACTTCGGTCTCGCCCACCTGCTCGGCAAGCCGGGCGAGGCGAGCGGCGGGACGCCCGCGTACATGGCGCCGGAGCAGGCGCGGGGCGGAGAGATCGATGCGCGGGCCGACGTCTTCGCGGCGGCGGTGACGCTGCGGGAGATGGTGACCGGGAGGCGCGAGCCGGGGGTCGGCGCGTCCATTCCACGGGCGCTCGCCCGGGTGCTCGATTGCGGTGCCTCCCCGAACCGGGAGGACCGGCCACGGGACGGGACCGCCTGGCGGGACGAGATCCGGGAGTTCCAGCGATCCCGCGCGCGACCGCGAACGGTCCGGCGGGTCGCCGGGCTCGTGCTGGCCGGGCTGCTGCTCGGAGCCGCCGTGGCGGGCATGGTCCTGGAGCGCAGGTCGGCCGGCCGGATCCTCGGTCTCGCGTCGGCCCCCGGAGAGCGCATCCCCATCGCAGTCGCCGACGTGGTGAACGAGACCGGCGAGAAGGAGCTCGACGTCCTCTCCGGCCTCCTCGTCACCTCCCTCGAGCAGTCGCGCCGGCTCACGGTGATGACGCAGGCCCGGGTGCTCGACCTCGCGAGCCGGGCCGGCCGCCGGGACGCGGTCCGGGTCGACGAGACCATCGGGCGAGAGGTCGGAAAGGCCCACGGCATCCGGGCGCTGCTCCTCCCCGCCATCCGGCGGCTGGGGACGACCTACTCGCTGGAGATGCGGGTCATCGACCCCGAGCGGGACGAGCACCTCTTCACGCTGAGCGACCGGGCCACTTCAAAGGAGGCGCTCCTCGACCTCCTCGACCGGCTCTCGGAGCGGACCCGGGCGGGACTGGGGGAGGGAATGGACGAGGTGAGCCGGGCGAGCGTGCAACTCGGCGAGTCGGTCACCCGCAGCGTCGAGGCCTACCAGCACTACCTCGCCGGACTGGAGGGCTGGCACCGGGACGGAATGAGGGCGATCGGCCTGCGTGAGTTCCAGGAGGCGCTTCGACTCGATCCGGGCTTCGCGGCAGCACACGGCGAGCTCGCCGAGCTCTTGCAGCATGGCTACCGGCAGCCCGATCGGGCCGCTTCCCATTGGCGCGCCGCCAACGACCTCCTCCAGCGGATGCCGGAGAAGGAACGGCTCCTCCTCCGCCTCAAGCGGGCGCACCGCTCGCCAACGCTCGAACACTTCAGTCGCGAGGAGGCCCTCCGCTTGGGAGATGAGATCCTCGCTCGATTCCCTGACGACAAGTTCGCCGTCACCTCGGCGGCCGAGGCATTCGAGTCCTTCGAGTTGCAGGCGCGGTCGGAGAAGGCGCTCCGTCGGGCCCTGGAACTCGACCCCGGATACTTCTGGGCGGCCGACTCACTCGCCGACCAGCTGGCTGCCCTGCCGTCAGATGCCCTGAGTGTCGCCCGGACTGCCGTCGCCGTCCGGCGGAACCCTGCGAACCTCAGCATCCTTGCCGGCGCGCAATGGGCCGCGGGAGACGATGCGGGGGCCGCGTCCACGGCGCGGGAAATCCTGCGCTCCGAGGGTGGAAGGAATTCGCTGATCGCTGCTCGGGCCTGCAACACACTGTACGAGATGGGCGCGGGAGACGAGTGCATCCCGCTGTGGACGCACATGATCGAAGATGGCGAGAACGACATGGAGCGCAGTTACGCCTCGTTCGAGCTCATGAAGTCGCTTGCCCACCAGGGCCGGATCCGGGACGCGCTCCGGATCGCAACCACCGCCCCGGACCTGGCCGGCCCGGCTCCGCCCGAGTTGCTCGCAAACATTCATCAAGTCGGACGCTCCCGGCTGGAGTCTCCCCAGGCCATCGCGCCGGCACGGCGCATCTCCAATCCCCAGCTCCGACGGAACTTCCTATCCTGGCTGGGTGCGGGGGACGAGGCCGAGCAGATCACGACGTCCCTGGGGGGCAAGGGCTTCGAGGTGGTCGAGAAGGTGAACAGCGCCATCGATCTGGTGCGCCGGGGCCAGCCGGCCGCGGCTGAGCCGATCGTTCGAGCGGTCAGGACGGAGATCAGTCGACGGTGGTACTCGAGCAGCCTGTTCGGCATCGCGGCGTTCCATGCAGAGATTCTGCTCGCGGTCGGTCGCGACGCCGACGCCGCAGGGATCTGGCCCTCGCCGCTTCCCTGCCGTTGCACGGACCAGATGGACCACGCGGTGCAGTATCCACGTTTGGCGATCCACCGCGCCCATGCCATGGAGCGGCTCGGCCGTCGCGCCGACGCCCTGCGGGAGCTGGACGGTGTGATCGCCTTCTGGAAGGAGGCCGACTCCGACCTCCCACTCCTCGTCGAGGCGAAGTCCATGCGCGCGCGGCTGGCGAGGAGCGCCGTCGTCGATGGAGTGAGGCCGTGAAGGAGCCCGCCGCCGGTAGCCCCGGCCCGCTCTCCCGGATCCTCGGGGAACTCGCGGCCGCTCCCGGAGACGGGCTTCTCGAGGCCTGGCAGGAGGAGCTGCGTCCGGGCGACCGTCTCGACCGCTTCGAGATCCGGCGCGAGGTGGGGCGGGGCGGCTTCGGCGCAGTCTTCGAGGCCTGGGACGGCGAGCTGGGGCGGGCGGTGGCCATCAAGACCTTGCGCCCTGGCCGGACGCGGAAGGAGCTCTCGGCGGGATGGATCCGCAGGGAGGCCGAGGCGGTGGCGCGGCTCGGCCACCCCGGGATCGTCACCATCCACGACGTCTGCAACTGCTCGGCCGGGCCGTATCTCGTGATGGAACTGCTCCGGGGGCGCACGCTGGCCCAGCGGCTCGAGGAGGGCACGCTCCCGGCGCTGGAGGCGGAGCGGATCGCCGCGGAGATGGGGATGGCGCTCGCCCACGCGCACGGACGCGGCGTGCTGCACCGCGATCTCAAGCCGGCCAACGTCTTCCTCTGCGACGACGGCGGGGTGAAGCTCCTCGATTTCGGGCTCGCCCACCTCCTCGGGACGCCTCAGGACGGCGGAGGGGGAACCCCAGCATACATGGCGCCGGAACAGGCCCGGGGCGATGCGATCGACGAGCGGGCCGACGTCTTCGCGGCCGGAAGGGTGCTGGAAGAGATGCTCGGGGAGCACCCATCACGGCGGCTTTCGGAGGCGGTCGCGGCCGCCACCGCGCCGGATCGCGAGGCGCGCCCGAGGGACGGCAAGGCCTGGCTGGACCTGCTCCAGCACAACCGACGCGCCGCCGAACGTGGCGCCCGCACCCGGAAGCTCGCGTGGATGGCGGCCGGGCTCCTGGCCCTCGCTGCGGGGATCGCCGGTGTGGCGACCTGGCAGGAGCGCAGGGCCCACGACCTCGTCGATGCGGCAGGGCGGATCACCGTGGCGGTGGCCGACTTCCAGAACGCGACCCGCGACCCGGACCTGGACGGGCTCTCGGGCCTCCTCGTCACGTCCCTCGAGCAGTCCCGGAAGCTCCGGGTGCTCACGCGCGGGCGGCTCATCGAGCTCATCCGGCAGATGGGGCTCGATCGCGGCCAGCGGATCGACGAGGCGCTGGCCCGGGAGGTGGGAAAGAAGGCGGGCGTGCGCGTGCTCCTGCTCGCATCCGTGCAGAAGCTCGGGGAGACGTACGTGGCGGAATTGCGAGCCATCGACCCGGAGCGTGATGCCTACCTCTTCACCCTCCAGGAGAAGGCTATCGGGAAGGAGGGGCTGCTCCCCCTCATCGACCGGCTCTCCGACCGGGCCCGCGTGGAACTCCGGGAGGGGCAGGCCGACGTGAAGGCGAGCGAGGTGAACGTCGCCGAGGCGGTGACGCCCAGCCTGGAGGCCTACCGGCACTACTTCCGGGGGCTGGAGCGGAGCGCCCGCCTCGACGACGACGGCGCGCTGGCCGAGTTCAAGGCAGCGCTCGCCATGGAGCCCCGCTTCGCGCTCGCGGAGCTGGAGATCGCCCAGCTCGACACTCTTTACGGCAGGGACGGCGACCCGGCCTTCCAGCGGGCGTCCGCACACGCGGAGACACTGCCGGTGAAGGAGCGCGAGCTCGTCCGTGCGGAGATCGCTCTCCACGCGGGCAGGAGGGCCGACGCGGTCGCCATCCTCGAGCCCCTGGCCCTGCGCTTCCCCGACGATCGATTCGTCGCCCGTGCCGCCGGAGGCGCGGCGGGGTGCCCCGAGGGCATGGCCCACCGGCGGAGGGCGCTCGCGCTCGCGCCCGACTGGGACCGGGCCCGGCTCGACCTCCTGAACTGCCTCCTGTGGCAGGGGAAGTCGGAGGAGGCGATCGCCGAGGCAGAGGGCGCGGAGCAGGCCCGCCCGACCAGCTCGAGCGCGACGGCCGTCGCCCTGGCGCGCTACGAGTCGGGCGACGTCGACGGGGCCATCGCCGCGGCCCGGCGCGCCGGCGAGCGCGGGCATACCAACTGGAGCCGGGGCATCCTGATCTCGGCGCTGGCCACGCGCGGCGCCTTCGACGAGGCGGCGACGGAAGCGAGAGGCCTCTCCGGGGAGATGAAGAACATGCAGTGTGTCGTGCACGCCGAGATGGGGCAGCTCGGAGCCTGCCTGACCATCGGAGACGACATCGTCCGTGCGAACGGAACCTGGCCCGGAGGCCTCCGCAACCGTCGCGCTGCAATCGCCGTGGCCCGGGGCCGGGCACCCCCCGGGGACTCGCCGTCCGCAATCGCCCTGGACGGGTGGTGGGGCCCCTTCACGGTCATGCTCATTCGGGACCCGGACGAACTCGCGGCCGCCGCCCAGGCCACCGGGAACGAGACGGCGATCGGCCAGATGTACAGGGCCCTGCTGGCCGGGGAGCGTGGGGACGTCGCGGGGGCCCTCGCGCAGCTTCCCGTCGAGGGAAGGGTCCTCGGGGACCTCCAGCTCTACTACCGGGGAATCTACGCCTCGGAACTCGGCCGCGACGCCGAAGCGATCGCCGCGTTCGCCCAGCTGGAGAAGAGGAACATCTCCTACTTCGCCAACGTCTACCGGGCCTTCCTCCTGGCCCGCGGCCGCTACCTCACCGCCCTTTCCCTCGAACGCATGGGCCGCCGCGACGAGGCCCGCGCGGTGCTCGCGAAGCAGCTCGACCGCTGGAAGGACGCGGACCCCGACCTCCCGCTCCTCGCCGAGATGAAAACCCTTTGCCGGAAAGTCGCCTGCCAGCCAGGAGCCTCCCCGTGATCCCCCTCCTCCGCATCGCCGGCCTCGTCGCCCTCCTCCTCCTGGCCCTCCTCGCGGTCGCCTTCCTGGCCCAGCGCCATCTCCTCTATTTCCCGACCCGGTACGACCTGGCCGCCGCCACTGGTTCTGCCAGCCAGGCAGGGCTGGACGCCTGGAAGGACCACTCCGGCGCATTCGTCGGCTGGCGAGCGCCCCATCCCGGCGGCGCCCCCGTGGCCCGCGCCATCGTCCTCCACGGCAACGCCGGCACGGCCCTCGACCGCACCTACCTGCGCGACGTCCTGCAGGCGCCCGGCCTGCCGCCCCTCGACGTCCACTTCATGGAGTACCCGGGCTACGGCCCCCGGGAGGGCTCACCTTCCGAGGAGACCATCCTGGCCGCGACCGTCGACGCCATCGACCTCCTCGGCACCGACCTCCCTCTGCTCCTCGTCGGCGAATCCCTGGGCAGCGCCGCCGCAGCGCTCGCCGCGGCGGAACGACCGGAGGTGGCAGGACTCCTGCTCATCACCCCGGTCTCGAGCGTCACCGCGCTCGCCCGCCGCCACTACCCGTTCGTCCCCTCCGGCCTGGTCCGCGACACCTTCCGCGCCGATCACGCGCTCCCCCGCTACGGCGGCAAGGTCGCCTTCCTCCTCGCGGGCCGCGACGAGGTGGCCCCGCCGGACCTGGCCCGTTCCCTCTTCGACGCCTACCCGGGCCCGAAGCGGCTCTGGGAGCAACCGGGAGCGACCCACAACACCCTTCCGTACCGCCCCCGCGATTTCCTCTGGAGCGAGATCACCGGCTTCCTGCTGGGCTACACTCCGCCCCGATGACCGCCCTCGCCCGCTTCAAGTCCCCGGTCGGGACCCTCTCGGTGGAGGCCACCGACGACGGGGTCTGCAGCGTCCGCTTCGGCGGCCGCGACGGGGTGCGCCCGCCCATCAGCAAGAAGACCCGCCACAACCTGGAGGCCGGGCTCCAGGCCCTGGCCGACTACTTCTCCGGCCAGCCACCGCTCATGCCGCCCCTCGACCTTCACGGCACCGAGCACCAGCGAATCGTCTGGGAGGCGCTCCAGGGCGTCCCCTGGGGCGAGACCATCACCTACGGTGAACTGGCCGAGCGCCTCGGCGGTCGCGGGGCCCGGGCCGTGGGCCACGCCAACGCCCGCAATCCCGTGGCCATCCTGGTCCCCTGCCACCGGGTGGTGGCCGCCGGCGGAGGCCTGGGCGGTTACGCAGGCGGCACGGACAAGAAGGCCTGGCTCCTCGCACACGAGGCCGCCCACGGGCCCGTGCTGCGGTCGCCGCGCAAGGCCTGAGGAGGTTTCGATGCGCGCCGTCGTCGCGATCCTGGGGATGCTTCTGGTCGCCGCGGATCCGCCGCCGGGCGCTCCGCCGCCTGGCGGGGCCACGCTGGTCGTCGAGGTCGAGGGGCTGAAGGACGACCGCGGCAAGGTCCACGCGTCGCTCCACGCCTCGGAGGACGGATTTCCCACGAAGCCCGAGAAGGCGCTCCGGCAGGTGGACGTCAAGATCGAGGGCGGCCGCGCCCGCGTGGTCTTCGAGGGGATCCCGCCGGGCGGATACGCCGTCGCCGCCTACCACGACGAGAACGGCGACGGGAAGCTCGACACCGGGTTCCTGGGAATTCCCAGCGAGGGGCTGGCCTCCTCCAACGACGCCAAGGGATTCATGGGTCCGCCCAGCTTCGAGAAGGCCCGCGTCGAGGTCGGGCCGGGCGAGAACCGCATCACGGTCCGCGTCAGCTACTAAACGTTCACTTTCCGTTGCGGAAGAGTTCACGCCGAATCCGTTGCGCGGCGACGCCGCGCGTCACATCCAAGCGTCCTCACCCGCACCAGGAGGTCCCGATGAAGACCGCACTCCGCATCGCCGCCGCCCTCGCCGTCGTCGCCTTCGCGACCCCGGCCCTCGCCTGCTCCGAGCAGAAGAGCACCACCGCCTCGAGCGAGAAGAGCGAAGCCTCGAAGAAGCAGGCCAGCGTCGCCAAGGCCGAGAAGCAGGCCGCCGTGAAGACCTCGCCCGCGACCCGGTAGCGCCCGCCCGGCCTGGCCGGCCCGGTCCGTCGGCAGGACCGCTACTGCCTCGTCCGGTAGTGCTTCGCGAAGTCCAGGAAGAGGTCGCTGGGGGTCTGGTCGAACCCGAGAGGCTGCATGAGCAGCAGCCATCCGACCAGCAGGGCCCGGGCCGTCGAGGCGGCCCGGGCTCCCAGCACCCCCACCGAGAGCGGCGCGAAGAGGAGCACCGCACCGTGCCACCAGTCGTAGATGTCGGTGAGCGCGAGCCCCAGCGCCGAGAGCACCAGGCCCGCCGCCAGCGGCCCCCCGTACCACCAGGAGGCGGCGGCGGCCGCGCCGCTCGCCGCCACCACCGCCCAGAACCTGGCCCCATGTCCAATGACTCCCAGTGAAGGGTGGAGCGTGTCGAGGTAGAGCTTGGTCACCGGCCACTGGAGCAGGAAGGTCCCCACCACCACCAGGCCGGCCGCGGCGACCACCGCGATGGCGGTCCAGGGGCGCCGCCCGCGCGGCTCCCGGAGCCCCTGCCAGAGCGCCACCGCCCCCAGCGGCACGAGCGCGACGGCGCGGAAGTGGAGCATCCCGGCGCAGGCGAGCCAGAGCAGCGCCGCCCCGGGGCGCCGGCGGTGCACCTCCCGCATGGCCATGGCCCCCGCGCCCAGGAAGGCCGGGTCGTAGAAGCCCTGCAGCGCGAGGCGGATCAGGTAGACCCATGCGATCATCCCGACCACCGCGCGCGCCCCTGGCGCCAGGTCGGCGAGCAGCAGGAACATGGCGAGCATGGCCAGGTGGGCGACGACGAGCATCCACAGGACCCCCACGCGGCCGAACGTCTCCTGCGTCATGGGCACGAACCGGCCGACGAGCGCAGTCGGCAGGAAGACCGCGAACATCCCCGGCGGGTAGTTCACCGGCATCCGGGGCCAGGCCCCGGACTGCTGGGGATACTGGACTCCCCGCGACGACTCGGCGAGCGGCAGGCGGTAGGCGTCGATCCCGCGGTGGAGGAAGACCCAGGTGGCGTGGGCGTGGTGCAGGTGGTCGGTGTAGCCCGCCGACAGGTCGCCGTAGGGGCTCTGGTTGGTGAGGGGGACGAGCGCGGTGAGCCCCAGGGAGACTGCGACCAGCGCGAAGAGCGCGCGGCGCGGCGGCTTCTCCATGGCTCAGATCCGCTCGGCGCTCACCAGCATGTTGTCGCCCAGGTTCACCGGCACCGGCCACGCGGTGGGGATGACGCGGGAGAGCGCGCGGGCCACCGGCGCGAACGCAGGGAAGCTGGCCCCGACCTTCCGGAGCAGGTAGCCGGCCGAGACCGTGTGGCTGTAGGTCCCCACGTCGAGCACGCGGAAGCCGGCCTCCTCGAGCAGGGCCGAGATGGTGGGCCGGTCGAAGTAGACGAGATGCATGTCCATGAGCCAGGGCCAGCGGGCGCCGAGCAGGCGGGCCACCAGGCTGCCCGTGTCGATGGTGGAGAGGTGGAGGCGCCCCCCGGGCACGAGCAGCATGCGGGCCGCCGCCAGCTCCTCCCGCGGGTCGGGGAGGTGCTCGACCACGTCCCACATGGTGAGCACGTGGTACCGGTCGGCCGAGTTGGCCCGGACCTCGAGCGGCTCGCCGTGGACGGTGAATCCCTGGGCGCGGGCCAGCCCGGCCGCCCAGCGGGAGAGCTCGAGACCCTCGGCGCGGAAGCCGCGTTCCCGGGCGACCTCGAGGAAATAGCCGCAGTAGGCTCCCACGTCGAGGAGGCGGCGGCCGCCGGCCGGCCCCAGCGACCGGATCACCTTCCGGAAGGTGAGGATGCGGTTGTCCCGCTCGGCCATGTAGAGGGGGTCGACGACCCCGCCGTAGGCCTCCTCCAGCGCCTCGTCGGCGGGCATGGGCCACTGGAAGAGCAGGCCGCAGTCGTCGCAGCCGTAGATGGGCGGGTGGTGGCGGTGCCCGAAACTCGTGCAGCGCCAGGCGCCGGGGTCGAGCGTGACCATCTCGCCCCGGGCCGGGAAGCGGAGCGACAGGCGCGCGTCGCCGCAGAGGATGCAGCGGGCGGGCACGGGCAGCAGGGAGCGAACCGGCTCCCGGGCGATGGCGGTGGACTCCCTCACGAGGGGCGACCTCATAACACCGCTGGCCGGGGGGCGCCAACTGCCCTTGCCGCCCCCCGGCTCCCTGCTAGAGTCGCGGGAGGAGGAAGCACATGACATCGGTCCTGGCGATGATCCTGGCGGGCGGCGAGGGACGGCGCCTCGACCCGCTGACCCGCGAGCGCGCCAAGCCGGCCGTGCCGTTCGGCGGCCGCTACCGCATCATCGATTTCGTCCTCTCCAACTTCGCCAACTCGGGCGTGGTCCGGATGAAGGTGCTGGTCCAGTACAAGTCCGACTCCCTCAACACCCACGTGCAGCGTGCCTGGCGGCTCACCTCGCTCCTCAACGAGTACGTGGAGATCGTGCCGGCCCAGATGCGCTACGGGCCCAAGTGGTTCGAGGGCTCGGCCGACGCCATCTACCAGAACCTGAACATCATCACCGACGAGGAGCCGGAGCACACCTTCGTCTTCGGCGCCGACCATGTCTACCGAATGGACGTGCGCCAGATGCTCGACTACCACACCGACAACCAGTCGGACCTGACCGTGGCGGCCATCCCGGTGCCGCGGGCCCTGGCATCCGAGTGCGGGATCATCGAGATGGCCGCCGACGGCCGGATGGTCGGCTTCGTCGAGAAGCCCCGGCCCGGCACCGAGAAGACCATGCCGGGCGACGACACCCGCTGCCTGGCCTCCATGGGCAACTACCTCTTCCGCACCGACGCGCTGGTGCAGGAGATCGTCCGCGACGCCGGTGACGCCACCTCGGCCCACGACTTCGGCAAGTCCATCGTCACCTCGATGCACTCCCGCAAGCGGGTCTTCGTCTACGACTTCATGACCAACAAGGTTCCGGGCCAGTCGGAGAAGGAGCGGGGCTACTGGCGCGACGTGGGGAGCCTGGACGCCTACTACCAGGCCAACATGGACCTGGTGGACGTGGACCCGGTCTTCTCCCTCTACAACTTCGACTGGCCAATATTCACCATCCGTTACAACTATCCCCCGGCCAAGTTCGTCTTCAACAACGAGAAGGACCGGCGCGTCGGCCATGCCACCGACTCGCTCATCTCCGAGGGCTGCATCGTCTCGGGCGGCCACGTCCACCACTCCATCGTCTCGCCCCGGGTCCGCATCAACAGCTACTCCTACGTGGAGGGCTGCATCCTCTTCGAGGACGTGACCGTGGGGCGGCACAGCAAGATCCGGCGCGCCATCATCGACAAGCACGTGGACATCCCCCCCGGGACGGTCATCGGGTTCGACCCCGAGGAGGACAAGGCGCGCTTCCAGGTGACCGAGAGCGGCATCGTGGTCATCCCCAAGGGGATGCGGATCGAGCCGAGGGGCTAGTTTCCGGTTACAACAGGGGGCGATGACGACCCTCCTCGCCCTCCTCGCCGGCGCCGCGCTTTCGGCAGCCCCCTCCGCCGTCCCCTCCGTCCCCTTCCAGCAGTTCAAGCTGCCGAACGGGCTCAACGTCATCCTCTCCGAGGACCACACCGCGCCGCTGGTGGGCGTGGACGTCCTCTACGACGTGGGCTCGAAAAACGAGAAGCCGGGGCGCACCGGCTTCGCCCACCTCTACGAGCACCTCATGTTCCAGGGCACCGCCAACCTCCCCAAGGGGGAGGCCGACCGGCTCGTCGAGGCGGCCGGGGGCTCCGGGAACGCCTCCACCAGCATGGACCGCACCCAGTACTGGGAGCAGGCCCCCTCGAACGCGCTGGAGCAGATGCTCTTCATCCAGTCGGAGCGCATGGGCACCTCCTGCCCACGCTCGACCAGGCCAAGCTCGACAACCAGCGCGAGGTGGTCCGCAACGAGCGGCGAGAGCGCTACGAGATGAAGCCCTACGGGCTCGCCATGAAGACCCTGCTCGAGAACCTCTGGAACCCCGAGTTCCCGTACCACTGGCAGACCATCGGCACCCACGAGGACCTGCAAGCCGCCTCGCTCGCCGACGTGAAGGAGTTCTTCCAGCGCTGGTACGGCCCCGGGAACGCCTCGCTCGCCATCGTCGGCGACATCGACCCGGTGAGGACCCGGGCCCTCGTCGAGAGGTACTTCGGCGGGATCCCGCGGGCCGACCCGCCGAGGCGCGAGGTGGCGCCCCCCATCCCCCTCGCCGCCGAGAAGCGGGTGACGATCCAGGACGCGGTCCAGCTCCCCCGCCTCTACCTGGCCTGGCAGACGCCCGCGGCTTACGCGGGCGGCTCCGCCGCGCTCGAGCTTCTCGGCGACATCCTCTCGAGCGGCAAGTCGAGCCGGCTCCAGAAGCGGCTGGTGATGGAGGAGCGGATCGCCCAGAGCGCCATGGCAGTGCAACAGTCGGAGGCCCTGGCCGGGACGTTCTTCGTCGTCGTCACTCCCAAGCCCGGGACCCGGGTCGACAAGCTCCGGGCCGCGGTGGACGAGGAGATCGCCCGCATCGCACAGGACGGCCCCACCGCCGAGGAGCTGCAGCGGGCCAAGAACCGCATCGAGGCGCAGGTGATCTTCTCGCTCGAGCCGGTGGGCGGGTTCGGCGGACGAGCCTCCCACCTGAACGAGTATTTCTGGGATCGTGGGGACCCCGGATACCTGGGAAAGGACCTGGAGCGCTACCGGGCCGTGACCCCGGCCGACGTGCGCGACGCAGCCGCGACCTGGCTCGCCCACCCGCGGAGGGTCACCCTGACCGTCATGCCGCAGGTCCCCACGCCCCTTCCCCCCACGCCGTCGCCCGCGAAGGAGGTCCGCTGATGCGCGCCCGGAATCCCGCAGCGCTCCTCGCGCTCCTCGCGTTCACCGCCTGCGCCACCGCCCCGGGCCGCCCGGATGCCCAGGCGGCGCCTGTCACCCCTCCCCCGTCGGCCAGCACCCCGGGAGGCAGGGTCCCGCCGCTCGGCATCGCCCCCGACCTGAAGCTCCCGGCCCAGCAGAAGTTCCGGCTTGGCAACGGGCTCTCGGTCCGGCTCGTCGAGTACCACCGCCTGCCCATCGTCGCCTTCCAGCTCGTGATGCTCGAGGCCGGTGCGGCGCGCGATCCGGCCGACCTCCCCGGCGTGGCCGGGTTCACTGCGGCGATGGTGACCGAGGGCACGAAGACCCGCTCGGCCTTCCAGCTCTCCGACGAACTGGGCTTCCTGGGGGCGAGCCTCGGCGCCGGCGCCGGCATGGATGCCTCCTACGTCTCCGGCTACGGCCTCTCCCGCGACCTGCCCCGGCTGCTCGCCCTGCTCGCCGACGTCACCATGAACCCGTCCTTCCCGGACTCCGACTTCTTCAGGGTCCAGGACCAGCGGCGGGTCGGGCTGCTCCAGCAGCGGGACCAGCCCGGCATGATCGCCCCGAAGACCTTCGGGAAGCTCTTCTGGGGAGATCACCCCTACGGCCACTGGATCAGCGGCACCGAGGCGTCGGTCGTGAAGACCCGCCCGGACGACCTGGCCCGGTTCCACGCCGAGCACTGGCGCCCCGGGGCAGCGGAGATCGTGGTCGTCGGCGACGTGGATGCCGCCTCGCTGCGGGCCGCCCTCGAAGGCGCCTTCGAGGGCTGGAAGGGGAGCGACCCGGTCAGGCCCCTGCCGGCCGAGGCCCCCACGCCGACCCGCAAGGCGGTGCTGGTCGAGAAGCCCAAGGCCTCCCAGACCTTCCTCATCCTGGGGATGCCCGGGATCGCCCGGGACGATCCGGACCACGTCGTGGCCCAGGTGCTCTTCCAGGTGCTGGGCGGCGGCTCCTCCTCGCGCCTCTTCCGCGAGCTCCGGGAGGACAAGGGCTACACCTACGGGCTGTCGGCCCGCGAGTCCTCGCAGCGCCTCGGTGGCGTCTCCTACGTCGGCGGAGGCGTGCGCGCCGACGCCACGCGCCAGGCCATCCAGGACCTCCTCGGCCAGGTGAAGGCGCTGCGCGAAGTGCCGGTGCCGGGGGCCGAGCTCGCCGACGCCCGCAACGGCATCATCCTCGGCCTGCCCGGGGACTTCGCCACCGCTGCCGGGATCGCCGGGAGGATGGCCGAGCAGGTGGTCTACTCCCTGCCCGACGACCACTGGTCCACCTACCCGGCCCGGGTCCGGGCGGTGTCCCCCGCCGACGTCCAGCGGGTGGCCCGGCGCGTCCTCGACGTGGACCGGCTCTGCACGGTCATGGTGGGCGATCCGGAGTCGGTGAAGCCCCAGCTCGAGGGGCTGCCGCTCGGCGACGTGGAGGTCCGCAAGCCGTGAGGGTGCTCCAGAACGAGTTCTCCTGGTCCAAGTCGCGCCACGAGAAGTTCGCCGAGTGCCCCCGGGCCTACTGGTTCCACTACTACGGGTCCTGGGGCGGCTGGGAGGCATCCTCCGGACCGGCGACGCGCGAGCTCTACGTCCTGAAGAACCTCTCCTCCCGCTGGCAGTGGGCGGGGTCGGTGGTCCACGAGGCCATCCGGCACATGCTCAACCGCTCCCGCTTCACCGGGGACCCGAAGTCGCTCGACCGGCTCCTCGAGGAGACCCGGCAGCGCTCCCGGACCCAGTTCGCCGCCTCCCGCGGCAAGGGCTACTGGCGCGATCCCAAGCGCATCCCGGGCCTCCTCGAGCACGAGTACGCCGAGCCGGTCGGGCCGGAGGAGTGGAAGCGCATCTGGGACGAGGTCATCGAGGGGTCGATCCAGGCCTTCTACGCGAGCCAGACCTTCGAGCGGATCCGCGCCATCCCGGCGGCGCGCTGGCTCACCGTCGACGAGCTCGACTCCTGGAGCTTCGAGGGCACCAAGGTCTGGGTGGCCATCGACTTCGCCTACCGGGACGACGACGACCGGGTCCACGTGCTCGACTGGAAGACCGGCAAGGAGCGCGGCGCCGACCACATGCAGGTGGCCCAGTACGTCCTCTACGCGCAGCGCAAGTGGCAGGTGGCCCCCGAATCGGTGGTGGGCGGGCTGGTCTACCTCGGGGCCGGTGCAGACCGGGTGGACGTGGCGGTGGACGAGCCGGCGCTCGAGGCGGCCCAGGCCCGCATGCGGGAGAGCATCGCCGGGATGAAGGAGCGGCTCGACGACCCGGTCCGCAACGCGGCGTCGAGGGAGCGCTTCCCCCAGATCGAGGACCACGCCGCCTGCCGCCGCTGCCCGTTCCGCCGGCCCTGCGGACGGATGTGACGGGCTGATCCTCCGGGCGCTCACCCCTTGTCGGGACGCGCCCAGAGGTCGGCCATGAACGGTGCGCCGCTGACCGGGATCCAGCCGCCCCCCTCCGGACGGAGCACGGCGTGCACCTTGAGCGGCTGGTGGCTGGTGCGCGGGTCGAGCTCGTGGTGGAGCGGCAGGTTGAAGTAGTAGAGCCGCGTCCCGTTGCCGAAGCGGAGCCGGCAGACGGGGGCCCCGTGGAAGTCGTCGGTGGTGAACTCCGGCGCCACCACCCGGGCCAGCCGGTGGCGCGGACCGAGGATCACCGAGGAGGCGCCGAACCCCGTCGGGCACGCTTCGCCGATCTCGCTCTCGTTGGAGCTGTTGGCGAAGACGGTGATGGTGTCCCGCACGCCCGGGGTGTCCTCCAGGTACTCGCCGTAGAAGCCGGAGAGCACGTCGCGGTAGGAGCGGTGGTCGGGCTTGGGGTTGCACTGCAGCACGAAGAGCGCGTCGAGGGTGCGGCGGGCGCCGAAGTACTGCTGGTTGGCGTGGTCCACGATGCGCCGGATGTTGGACCCGTAGAGGTCCCGGTACAGGTAGTCGAGGCAGACCAGCACCATGAAGTGGAAGAAGGCGGGCTGGGCCCGGAACCACCAGAAGTGGCGTCCCCGGTAGAGGTCGTCGGACTTGTCGAGGAACTCCTCGGCGCGGAAAGGGTGGCTCTTGGCCTCGAAGAAGACCCGCACCCGCCCGCTCGCCTCCTTCACCGCCACGCAGCACCAGTTCACCGGGATGTCCGGCAGGGCCCCGGCGGAGAGGTCGTGCTCGACCGCCGGGATGGCGCGCCGGTTGTCGTCGCCGAAGCGGCGCAGGGTGTCGAGGTAGTCGCGCAGCGAGACGTGCTCCAGCCCGAACATGGTCACGGTGTTGGGGCGGAACCGCTCCTCCACGGCCTCGAGGACGTCGTCGAGGCGGGCGGCCGGGACCGCGGCCTCGGGGAACAGGAGGAAGTGGAGCTTCTGGAAGCGCTGGTCCCTGGCCACGAGGTCGAGCACCGTCGACACGTACCGCCAGTGCGCCTCGCGGTCGGAGAGCGCGAAGCCGGTCTCCGAGGCGCGGAGCCGGACCGGGACCTGGGCCACCAGGCAGTGGAGGTGGCTGCCCAGGGCGTAGTCGAGGTTGACCTCGGTCTCCAGGATCTGGATCACCGCGTCCGATCGAACCACCTCGGGGGAACGATGTCGACCGGACGGAAGGGTCCAGGAGGGGCGTCCCGGCGCTACAGCGCGAACCCGGCCGCCACCTGCGGCACCCAGTAGGCGCAGACGCCGGTGCAGTTGGTGAACACCCGCTCGTAGGCGATCCCCAGCAGGAACGTGGCCGGCCCCACCGAGGCGAAGGAGAAGCCACCCCGCGCCCCCCAGGCGTCCTGGGGCAGGAAGCCGCCGGAGACGAACCAGTGGGCGTAGTAGCCGCCCACGAACGGCACCACCCCGCCCGGGACCGGGAGGAACCAGTCGATCCCCGGCTTCACCATGAACACGGACTGTGAACTCCCGAAGGCGACTCCCAGGTCCAGGGTGGGGAGGAGCCCTCCCACGACGAAGTACCCGACACCCGCGCCCAGGCTCACCGAACCCTGGCCGTAGGCGAAGGCGGCTCCGAGCGTCCCCCAGACGCGCAACCGGCGCAGCGACCACTCCGGGACCGACTCCTGGGCCGGCGGCAGCGCACCCGGCCGGGGCGGCGGCTCGGGAACCGGCTCGACCTCCTCCACCGGCGGGGGCAACGGGGGGGGCGGCTGCGACGGCCCCACGTACTGGGCGCGCGCCAGCCCGGGACAGAGGGAGAGGGCGATGAGGAGGGCCAGGAGCGGGCGCCGCATGGGACCCAGTCTATCCGCTCAGGGGACCAGCCGCGCCTCGATCCACCCCCGCAGCGCGTTCACCACCCAGAGCCGCCGCGCCCGCGCGAGGTCGCCGGGGTGGAGCCACCCCTCCCGCACCTCCCCGCGCGCGAGCAACCCCTCGCGGAACACGCCGGGGAGGAGCCCGGCGTCGAGCGGTGGGGTGAGCCGCTCTCCGTCGATCTCCGCCACCAGGTTGGTGAAGGTGCCCTCGGTGACCTCCCCCTCGCGGTTCAGGAGGAGAACGTCGAAGGCGTCCGGCCGCTCGGCGCGTCGCCGCTCGTACGGGGCGCGCCGGGTGGTCTTGTGGAAGAGCGCCGGATCGCGCCGGTCCACCGGCTCGACGGAGAAGGCCACCGGGACGGGCCCGGGCGCAGGCTCCGGGAGGGGCGCCCGCTCCACCGTGGCCTCGCCTGCCGGGGAGACGAGGAGCCGCAGGCGCGCGTCGCCCGTCTCGGTCTCGATCCGTTTCCGCACCGCCTCGAGGTCGAGGGGGATGCCGTGGTGGCGTGCCGAGCCGGAGAGGCGCGCCAGGTGGCCGTCGAGCAGCCCGACCCGACCCCCCTCGAGCCGCATGGTCTCGAGCAGGGTGGGCAGCCCGGGCTCCGACTCGAGGATCCGGGTCTTGGCCAGGGCCTCGTCCCATTCGGCGGCCGGGTCGGAGTCCCAGGTGATTCCACCGCCGGTGCCGTAGAGCGCCGCGCCGGTGGCCAGGTCCACCTCGGCGGTGCGGATGGCCACGTTGAAGCACGCGTCGCCTCCCGGGGCGATGGCCCCCACCGCGCCGCAGTAGACGCCGCGGGGGGAACGCTCCAGCCCGGCGACGAGCCGCATCGCGGCCACCTTGGGAGCGCCGGTGACCGACCCGCACGGGAAGGTGGCGCCGAAGAGCAGGGCCAGGTCGGCGCCGGGGCGCAGCCGCGCCGACACCGTGGAGGTGAGCTGCCACACGGTACGCAGCCGCTCCACCTCGAGGAGCGGCCCGGCCTCCACCGAGCCCACCACCGCCACGCGCCCCAGGTCGTTCCGGAGCAGGTCGGCGATCATGACGTTCTCCGCCCGGTCCTTCTCCGAGCCGAGGAGCCGGAGCCGCGCCGCCCGATCCTCCTCCGGCCATCGCCCGCGCCGCGCCGTTCCCTTCATGGGCGGGAGACCACCCGGTCGCCGCGCCGCAGGAGGAAGAGTTCGGGCGACGCCGAGATCACCGCGTGGGAGCCGGTCCGGACGTAGGCGGCGTCCCCCGATCCCTGCGCGCCGCGAAGCCGCCGGTGGAGCGAGAGCGGGTCACCCTCCAGCCGGCCCCGCAAACGGAAGGTGAAGTTCACCTGGTAGACCGCCCCGGCGGCGACGGCCTCCCGGATCGTCGCCACCGCCGAGGCGTGGTCGGCGGCGCGGAGCTCCGGGGCGGCGTCGACGATGCGCCCGTCGGCGGGGCCGGTCGGCGGCGCGGGAAGGGGCGCGTCGTGGACCCCGAACCAGGCGAGCGGGCCGGAGCCCGGCCGGACCCGGAGGGCCGGGTCGAATGCCGGGGCCGCCTCGTAGGCGACGAAGCCCACCACCCAGCGCCCGGCGAGGGCGGCCGCCTCCGCGGATCGCAGGGCCGGGACGACCTCGTCCAGGGCGCGGGCCTCGATCACAGCGTGCGGCGCCCCGAAGGCCAGGGGCCCCCAGCCCGACGAGTCGAGCTCGACGAGCGCATGGACGGGCGCGGCGATCACTTCCCGATCCGTACACGGCGGGTGAATAGGGTCACGTCGCCCTCCTGCTGCGCCACCGCCCAGGGCGGGCGCGCAGCCGCCACGGCCGCGCCGGCCGGCGGCAGCCCCGGCGACTGGTCCGCGACCACCACCTCGAGCGGCCCGGGCCCGGACGCGCGGAGCTCCACCTCGACGCCCCCGGGGCGTGCCGGGAGCCGGTAGACCCACCACCCGCCGTACCAGCGGGCCAGCTTGGGCACGGGGTCGGGGACGGCCGTGCCGTCGAAGGTGAAGGAGCGAACAATCACCGAGGGTGGAACCGCCACCTGCAGCTCGGGGGCCCCGCGCGGCGAGCGGAGCCGGGCGCGCCAGCGGACGGCGTCCCCCTCGCGCGCCGCCTCCAGCTCCTCCACCACCGGCCCCTCCACCGGAAGCGGGGCCGCCGGAGCCTCGAAGGAAGGCCGGAGCGCGCCCCAGCCGAAGCGGACCCGGGCCGAGGGGGAGAAGGGTGCGGCCGCGCGGACCTGCTCGGGGAGGCGTCCCGTGTCCGCATGTGCGAGGACGCGGGCTGCGCCAGAGTCGGCGTCCTGGTGGAAGTAGACGATCACCCGCTCCGGCGCGTCGGCGTCGGCGACCGGGAGGAGGACCGCCACGGCGAGCGATACGGCCCCCATGGCGGCCGGGAGCGCCACGGCGAGGACGCGAACGCGGGACGAGGCAGCAGCGGCGAGGGGTGCGAGCGGCACGGCGACGAGCGCGACGGTGGCGGCCACCGCGGGGCCAGCCGCGTGCCCGAGAGCGGGGTAGAGCAGCCACGCCGGCGGGAGCAGCACGAGCCCCGCGGCGAGCAGGGTGGCGAGGTCGGCGAAGGCGCGTCCCGGATCCCCCGCACGACGGCCCGGGAGCCCCGCCACGCCGCCGGCGATCGACGGCGCCAGGAGGAGGTACGAGGCGCCGGGAAGGGTCGCTGCCAGCGCCACCGCGCCCGCGGCGAGACCGAGGAGGATGCCCGGGCGGAGGCCCGCGCCGGCGCGCCGTCCCAGGACGGGCGCCGGCAGGAGGCCGCCGACGAGTCCGGCGAGGAGGAAGGAGGCGACGAGCGGCCCGGGACTCGCCACCCAGGGACGGAAGATCGGGTCGAGCCCGAGGGCGCGACCTGCACCGTACCCGAGGACGGCCGCCGCCCCGGCGGCCAGCGGAAGCGCCGCCACGCCGAGCGCGATCCGCCCCACCCCGGCGGCGCCGCTCCGGACGTCGGCCACTGCCGACGCCAGGGCGAGGAGGAGGGCGGCGAGGGCGAGCGGCAATGCCCACCCCTCCGGAAACCGGACCACCCAGCGACCGAGCACGTCGAACCAGACCGACTCGCCGCCCGGGGCGCCGGGCTCGGAGAACGCGCGCACCAGCGCGAGCGCGTTCTCCCCCTGGTGCTGCACCGAGCGTGAATCGAGGTGGGCCATGTCGTCGCGGGGCGTGTGGTACCGGACTGCACCGTCGATGAAGGCCAGGTTCGCGCCCGGGACGCCCAGGCGCCGCAGCACGGTCAGGTTCGTGTCGTTGGGGAGCAGCCGGTACACGGTGGAGAGGAGCGAGCTTCCCACCGGGCGCCGCGCCCCCGAGGCGAAGCGGCTCGCGACGGCCGCGCCCGACCCGGCGGTCTCGAAGAGCAGGCTCGGGCCACCGGTGCCACGCGATTCCAGGTTCACCACGGCGCCCACGCCGCGCGCCGCCGGGTCGAGGAGGAATGCCTCCGCGCCGCCCAGCCCCGACTCCTCGGCGTCGTCGACGAGCACGACCACGTCGGACGCCGCCGGCTCGGTCCGGAGCGCCCTCGCGATCTCGAGGGCGATGGCGACGCCCGAGCCGTCGTCGGCGGCGCCTGGCCCGGCAGGGACCGAATCGAGGTGCGCGGAGAGGAGCACCGCGGGGCCATCCCCGCGGCCCGGAAGCCGGGCGATGACGTTCGCGACCGGCGTGCAGGTGAGGTAGCGGTTGCAGGTCACCGACCGGGCGATCCGGGGCTCCACGCCGAGCTTCCGCAACTCCGCGGCGACCTGCTCGCGTACCCGCGCGTTGGCTTCCGTCCCGGCGGGGTGGGGAACGCCGTCGCCGGCGGCGTCGAGCACGCGACGCAGCTGCGAGAGCGCCCGCCCGGCCGAGAAGGCCTGGGCGGGAGCGGACGACGGAAGCGGTGCCGGGGGCTGGAGCCCGAGCCACGTCGCGGCGAGGACCGCTGCGAGGAGGAGGAGTCCCCAGGCGAAGGCGCGCCCGCGTGTCGGGGGCATGACCCGTCCTCCCGGCTACTGCCGGCTCGACGCGAGGATCGCCGCGACCACGGCGATCGCAGCCAAGAGGAGGATGGCCCCGACGGCCAGGATCGCCAGCTTCTTCACGGCGAGTCCTTCTCCTTGCCGGCCTCCACCAGGCCGAGGCGGGAGAGCTTCTCGTAGAGCGTGGAGCGGTGCAGACCGGAGAGCTCGGCGGCCTTGCCGACCGCTCCGCCGGCCTCGCGCAGCAGGTCCTCCAGGTACCTGCGCTCCCAGGCGTCCCGGGCGGCGCGGTAGCGCCCCTCCCCGGCGATCTCGGCGGCGCGGGCCGCGATCTCGGGCGGGAAGTCGGCGACGGCGAGGTGGTCGCCGCGCGCCAGCAGGAGCGCCCGCTCGATGGCGTGCTCCAGCTCGCGGATGTTCCCCGGCCAGGAGTGGTCGAGGAGGGCGCGCATCGCCTCCGCATCGGGCATGAGCGGCGGCCGGGAGAGGCGCACCGCGTGCTTCTGCACCATGTGCTCGACGAGGAGCGGGATGTCCTCGCGCCGCTCGCGCAAGGGCGGCAGCCGCATGGGGACGACGCGCAGCCGGTACCAGAGGTCCTCGCGGAACTTCCCCTCCTGCACCGCCTTCTTGAGATTCTCGTTGGTGGCCGCCACCACCCGAACGTCGGCCTTCTGCGGCTTGCGGCTCCCCACCGGGATGAACTCGCCGTCCTGGAGGACGCGCAGGAGCTTGGGCTGGAGCAGCGGGGAGAGCATGCCGATCTCGTCGAGGAAGAGCGTCCCCCCCTGGGCCTCGGCGAAGAACCCGGGACGGGCCTGGTCGGCGCCGGAGAAGGCCCCCTTCTCGTGCCCGAAGAGCTCGCTCTCGGCCAGGTTCTCCGGGATGGCGCTCATGTTGAGGGCCAGGTAGGGACCCTTCGAGCGGCCGGAGAGGCCGTGGATGGTCCGGGCCAGCACGTCCTTGCCGGTCCCGCTCTCTCCCTCGATGAGCACCGGGACGTCGGACGGGGCGATGCGCTCGGCGATGGAGACGATCTCCTTCATCGCCTGGCTCTTGCCCACCATCCCCTGCACCGAGAAGGTTCCGGAGAGCTGCTGCTTGAGCCGGCGGTTCTCCCGCCGCAGCGAGCCGTGCTCGCCGGCCCGCTGCACCATCACCTCGAGCTCCTCCGGGTCGAAGGGCTTCTTGAGGTAGTCGAAGGCTCCGGCCTTCATGGCCTCCACCGCGGTCTCCACCGTGGCGAATGCGGTCATGATGATGACCGGGACCTCCGGGAGCTTGGCCTGGAAGCGCTTCAGCCCCTCGAGCCCGTCGATTCCAGGCATGCGCAGGTCGGTGACGATGACGTCGAACTCGGCGCGGTCGAGGGCCGGGAGCGCCTCGGCGACCGACCCGAAGTCGTAGACCTCGAAGCTGCGCGCGATGGCGCGCTTCACCATCTGCCGGGCCGAGTCGAGGTCGTCGATCACCATCACCTTCAGCTTCATGCCTTCCCCCTGGCCCCGGGCAGCCGGATGGTGAACGTGGCCCCCGCCCCGGGCTGGCTCTCCACCGACACCGAGCCCCCGTGAGCCTCGATCGCCTGCCGCACGATGGCGAGGCCGAGCCCCGTGCCGGTGGCCTTGGTGGTGTAGAAGGGCTCGAAGACCTTTGCACGGGTCTCTTCGTCCATCCCCGGACCGTCGTCCCACACCTGGACGACGAGGTCCTCCCCGGCCCGGTCCGCCGAGTACCGGATCACCCCGCCGCCGCCCGGCTGCAGGGCCTGGATGGCGTTCAGCCCCAGGTTCATGAAGGCCTGGCGCAGGAGCTCCGGGTCGATGCGGATCTCCGGCGCGTCCGGGGCGTAGCGCAGCTCCACCGCCACCGAGGCGGCCTTGGCGGCCGGCCCGAGCACCTCCACCACCTCGGCGAGCACCGGCTCGGCCGACTGGACATGGGCCTTCCCCGGCCGGGCCCGCGCGAAGACCAGGAAGCGCTCCAGGAGACCCGCGGAGCGGACCACCTCCCGCTTCACCGCCTCCAGGTCGGGGCGGTTCGGGTGCCCCTCGGGCAGCTCGCGGAGCGCCACGGCGTTGAAGCCGCGAATCACGTTGAGTGAATTGCCCAGCTCGTGGGCGAAGCCGGCGGCGATGCCGCCCAGGGTGGCCAGCCGGTCGGCGCGCAGCACCTCCCGGGTCTTCTGCTCGACCCGCTCCTCCAGCGAGGCGATGAGCCGCTCGTTCTCCTGGCGCCGCTCCGAGAGCCGGAGCGACATGCGGTTCACCGCGGTCACGAGATCCGCCAGCTCCCGGTCGGGCGGCACGGGCAGCTGCAACCCGCTCTCCTGGCCGAGCATCTCGGCGGCCTCCACCACCTGCTCGAGCGGCCGGGCGATGCGCATGAGGAAGTAGCTGGCCAGCATGAGGCCGACGGCGATCCAGAAGCCGGCCACGGCCGCCACGCCCCAGGCCAGGCGCCGCGCGTCTCCCACCACCTCGTCGTGCGAGTAGTCGAGGTAGAAGGCGCCCACCAGCTCCCCTTCCCGCAGGATCGGGGCGCTGGCCACGATGCCCTCCGGGTGGATCAGCCGCTGCAGTGCCTCGAGGGGGGTGGCCCCGGGCTGGAAGATGCTGGGTGGGGCGTTCCCCGGACAGGGCTCGTTTCGGACCGACGCGCAGGCCACCAGCGTGCCGCTCCGGTTCACCACCCAGACCCGGTCGAAGGGGCCGGCCCGGAGCACGCGCTGCACCAGGGCCTCGAGCGGCTCCTTTCCGCCCGGCTCGACGGAGGAGGGCAAGAGCCAGCGCGAGGCAGACGGTGCCGAGGAGGCGGCGATGGCGCTCCCCTCGCGGAGCAGCAGTTCCTGGCCGCGCAGGAGGTCCCGCCAGAGCGCCACCGCCGTCACCCCGGTGGTCGCGAAGACCACCAGGCCTGCGATGAGGACGAAGAGCTTGAGGCGGAGGGTCACTATCGAAGCCCGGGAGCGTTCGACTAGAATGCCACCCCGATGCAGCGGAGGTACCTTTTTTACGTCTTCGTGGTGGTGGGGTGCCTCCTCCTCCTGGCCGCGGTGGCCGGGGCCTGGCGCCTCAAGCGCTTCGTCGACAACGACCCCCGCCTCTGCGCGCAGTGCCACCGGGCCAGCCCCGAATTCTCGCTCTGGGCCGGGGGCACCCACAAGAGCGTGGCCTGCCAGCGCTGCCACCACTCCTCCCCGGAGCAGGGGCTCGCCATGCTGCGCGCCTTCGTGGCCGGCCGCTCGCCGGCGGGCACGAAGACCCACGCGCCGGTGGAGATCGGCTCCTGCGCCTCCTGCCACCTCTCCCACGATGGAAACTGGCCCCAGGTCGGCAATTCCCGCGGCCACCGGATCCACTTCGAGGAGAAGAAGATCGCCTGCGTCGCCTGCCACGCCGAGGGGATGCACGGCTTCCACCCGCTCACCGAGAGCTGCCGGAAGTGCCACGGCGGGCATACCGTGCGGGCGCAGGGCATGGCGAAGCTCCACTGCTTCGTCTGCCACGACTTCCTCTCGCCCGACCCGGGCCTCTTGCCCACCCGCCGCGACTGCCTGCGCTGCCACCGCTCCGAGGGGGTCCACCCGGCCCGCTTCTCCGACCTGGCGCCGATGCAGTTCGACTGCGGCACCTGCCACAAGCCGCACGCCGCCACGCCCCAGGAGGCGGTTGCGAGCTGCAAGGGGTGCCACGTGGTGGCGGAGACGGCGGGACAGCACGCCCGCCACCTGAAGCAGGCCTGCACCACCTGCCACGCCCCGCACCTCTGGACGGCGGGGCGCGCCGAATGCCTGGCCTGCCACGCCGCGGCCGACCGGCACGCCGACGGAAAGGGGTGCACCAGCTGCCACCTCTTCCGCTCGGTGCCCGCGGGGAAGTAGACGGGACGGGTCCACGGAGCGGGCGGCGGACGGTTATGCCGCCCTGCGTCTTGACGCAGGTGGACGAAATCCCGAACCTCTCCGGACCGTCTCCAACGGAGGTCTTGCCCACATGCGCTTCATGGCACAGATCGTGACCCTCACCTCGTGGCTCATGATCTCGACCTTCGCCTTCCCGCAGAGCGGCCAGTCCTTCCTGCTCTGCTGGGTCGTGGCCCTGCTGGTCTCGGGGATCTCGATCGCCTCGCCGGGGAGGATGAACCTGCGTCTCGTCATCTCGGGGCTGGCGTTCATCCTCTTCTGGTCGGCCATCCTGCTCCCCGACCTCTCCTTCGCGGCACGGGTGAGCAACGGCGCCGTCGGGGCGCTGCTCTTCCTGCTGGGGATCATCCCCTCGCCGCTGCGGCGGGACGAGGCCAGGTCCCGGGCGTAGCGGTCCGGAACGTCCCCGGAAAGCAGGTCGGCCCCGGCCGTCCCTCGTGGAGGGAGCGGCCAGGGCCGGATGGGTCGTCCAGCGATTTGACTACGGGTTCGGGTCCTTCTTCTTCTCGACCAGGTCCTCGTACTGCCCGCGGTGCTCCTCCTCGAGCATGGCGTGGCTCATCTTGCCGGTGAGCCAGACCCAGTTCATGGGGAAGATCGAGGGCTTCAGGTGCGCGTTGTAGAAGTGCACCACGAAGAGGAAGAGCAGGGCCAGCGTGGCCTCCTCGCCGTGGATGATCTGGGCCGAGGTGAGGAGCCAGTGCGGCGCGTAGGAGGCGAAGAAGACCGGGAACCAGAGCACGAACCCGGTGCCCACCATCATGATCATGCCCCAGAACACCGCCCAGTAATCGAACTTCTCCAGGTAGCTGTACTTGCCGTAGGCGGGGCGTTCGCCGCCGGCCAGCATGTAGCGGATGTTGGCGCGGATCTCGCCGACGTCGCGCGGGCCGGGGAGCATCGAGAAGGCCAGCGTGCGCCGGGCCCCGTGCAGCACGAGGTAGAGGAGGTGGTAGGCGCCGGAGATGATGATCATCACCGCGGCGATGCGGTGCAGGAGCGCCGCCCCGTGGGGCCCACCGAAGAGCGCCAGGATCTTCCGCGAGGTCTCGATGGCCTCGGGGGAACCGGCGCCGCGCAGCGGCCACCCGGTCAGGCCGAGGAGGATGACGCCCACCAGCATGAGCCAGTGCTGGGCGCGCTGGTGGATGTCGAAGCGCTGGACGAACTGCGACTCCTTGGCCGGGTCGTGCACGCGCCCGGCCTTCTTCATCCGGATCTTGTGGCGGATCTCGGCGAACAGGTCGAGGGCCACGTGGCCGGCGAAGAAGATCAGGGTGAGGGCGGCCAGCCAGGAGAAGACAACGTGGAGGAAGTGGGGGATCTTGCTCTCGCTGTGCGCGGGGTCGTTGTGGGCGATGAGCTTGGCGAAGTTGTCGTTGGCCCCGGCGTGGCAGCGGCCGCAGGTCATGGCGCGGTTCGTCCCGGCGACGGGGGAGGCCGGGTCGGTCTTGGCCAGGATCTTGTGGGCGTTGGGGCGGAGCACGCCCTTCGCGTCCTTCTCGGCGGCGCCGTGGCAGTCGGCGCAGGCGGGGGCCAGCGCCGAGCCGGTGTTGACCAGCCGGCCGTGGATCGAGTCGTGGAAGGTGACCACCACGTCGCTCTTCAGCCCGGCCTTCTCGACGTAGACGGGGTCGGCATGGCACTTCTCGCAGCGCTCGGAGATGGCGCGGGCGCCGGTGGCGAACGCGGCGCCGGCCTTGGCGGGGGTGGCCACCCCCTTCACGATCTCGTGGACCGCGCCGTGGCAGCTCGCGCAGGTGGGGCCGGCCACCTTGGCGTCGCCCTTCGTCCACTTTCCGTGAACGGAGGCGGCCACCTGCTCGACCACCTCGGCGTGGCAGTTGCCGCAGGCCAGGTAGGCCCGCGGGGCGGTGCTGGCCTTGAGCGCATCGAAGCGGGCCACCAGCGCGGCGTCGGCGCCGGCGAGCGGAGCCAGCTCGTGCGGCCCGGGGGCCTGGTAGTCGGCGTGGCAGTCGGTGCATCCGAAGGAGGCGTGGACCGACTTGGCGAACTCGGCGGGCCGGACGCCGGCCTCGCCGGGCTTCGAGGCCACGTGGCAGTCGAAGCAGGCCTGGTTGGGGTCGGGCGCGGCCGCCTTGGCGGGAGCGTCGGCCGCGGCGGCGGCCATCGGGAACGTCAGGAGCAGCGACAGGAGGAGGGTCTTCATTTGCATTAGGTCCGGAGGGAGGCCCCGTGCAGGGGGTGTGCCGGAGCGGCGCAGGATAAAGGTTTGGATTTCAAAAGCATTGCGCTGGATCAGATCTGGCACTCGCGCACGCATTGCGTTTACAGGGGGGGGACGCAAAAGGAAATGCGGCCCCGGAGTCGCCTCCGGGACCGCGCGTCTCCCCGAATCCCCGCAGGGAAAGCTCAGGCCTTCGTCTCCTGGCTGGCGACCTTGGCAGGCGTCACGGAGGTGGTCAGGACGCCGATTGCGGCGCCGGCGACCGCGCCGCCGACCGCGAAGAGGGAGCCGACGCCCAGGGCGCCCATCACCATGCCGAACATGATGAGCGAGCGGACGAGGAAGGTGGGCTGCACGGGCGTCCCGAAGATCCCGCCGGCCAGCAGCACGCCCGCGTAGCCGCCGTAGAGCAGGGCCGGGAGGAGCGCGATGGCGAGGAAGAGGGCCAGGCCGACTGCGGCGCCGATGATGCTGGGGGTCTTGCGGTTCATGGTGTTCTCCGTGGGTTCGTCGTTTGGGTTGATGGACGAGGGGAGCGACTGCACCCGGTCTGCCAGGTGGGCGGCAGCCTGATTCCGGGGGGTTGGCGGGGTGGGGTGTCGGGGAATTCAGACTTCACGTCCCGAGGCTCCGACAAAGCAGCGAGGCCTTCAGGCCGAGCAGGCTTCTTCCGAGGATTCACTCACCTTCGGCGAAGGACCGCCCATCCCGCCCTGGCGACAATCATGCATCCGAAGCGCCGTACGGGGGAGGCGGTCGCCCGCTACGTTCGCGGCAAGGAGGAGTCCGGAGATGGTGGAGGAGATCCGGAGACGGTTCCGGAGGTGAGGGTGGTTCTTGCGCGGCATGAACGCCGCGCTGCTATCGCTGCGCCACCTGCCGCAGGATGTCCAGCTCCTCGAGCGCCTTGCCCGCGCCGATGACCACCGCCGATAGCGGGTCCTCGGCCAGGAACACCGGCAGGCCGGTCTCCTCGCGCAGCAGGGTGTCGAGGTTCTTGAGCAGCGCGCCGCCGCCGGCCAGCACGATGCCGCGCTCGGCGATGTCGCCGGCCAGCTCGGGAGGCGTGCGCTCCAGCGTGACCTTGACCGCCTCGACGATGCCGTTCACCACCTCGGAGAGGGCCTCGCGGATCTCCGACGAGGTGATGGTGAGGGTGCGGGGCACGCCGGCGACGAGGTCGCGCCCCTTCACGTCCATCGTCAGCTCCTCGTCGGTGGGGAAGGCGGTTCCGATCCCCATCTTGATGAGCTCGGCGGTGCGCTCGCCGATGAGCAGGTTGTACTTGCGCTTGACGTGCTGGATGATCGCCTCGTCCATCTTGTCGCCGGCCACCCGCACCGAGCGGCTGTAGACGATTCCTCCCAGTGAAATGACCGCGACGTCGGAAGTGCCGCCCCCGATGTCCACGATCATGTTCCCGGAGGGCTCGGTGATGGGGAGCCCGGCGCCGATGGCCGCGGCCATCGGCTGCTCGATCAGGTACACTTCCCGTGCACCTGCGCTCTCGGCGGCCTCGCGCACGGCGCGCTTCTCCACCTCGGTGATGCCCGACGGGATGCCGATGATGATGCGCGGCCGCGCGAAGGCCTTCCGGTTGTGCGCGGTCTGGATGAAGTAGCGCAGCATGGCCGCGGTGATCTCGAAGTCGGCGATGACGCCGTCCTTCATGGGGCGGATGGCGACGATGTTGCCCGGGGTGCGCCCGAGCATCTCCTTCGCCTCCTTGCCCACCGCGAGCACCCGGCGTCCTCCGCGGGCGTCCTGCTGCACCGCGACGACGGACGGCTCGTTCGAGACGATGCCCACGCCCCGGATGTAGATCAGGGTGTTGGCGGTCCCCAGGTCGATTGCGAGGTCCCGGGAGAGGATCTTGTGGAGCCAGTCGAGCAAGTTGGGTCTCGTGGAAGGGCGCGAATATACCAGGGAACCCACCCTTGGCAACGAACGCCGGAATGCGGTTTTCCGCGCCCCTTTCGCCCCTCGCCCCCGCGCTGATACGCTTCTCATCTCGATGCCCGGGACCGTCGTCCGCCCGCCCCGCGTTCCACAGTCCCCCCCTCCGGGTCACCGGGTGGCGGGGACGCTGGTGGGCAGGGTGATCGGGGATCGCTACCGGCTCATCGCCCCCATCGCGGAGGGGCTCGCCAGCTCGGTCTTCAAGGCCGAGCACGTCCGGATGGGCAAGGCCCTCTGCATCAAGGTCCTTCGCGGCCCGCTGGCGCGCGACCCTGAGCTGGCGGCGCGGTTCCGCACCGAGGCGCGGGTGGTCTCGCGCCTCTCGCACCCGCACACCATCGGCGTCTTCGACTTCGGCGAGTTGGAGGGAAGCGAGGGGTTCTACCTGGCCATGGAGTACCTCCACGGCGAGAACCTCTTCGACGTGCTCCGGCGCGAGGGGCGGCTCCCCGAGTCCCGCGCCATCGCCATCGGGGAACAGCTTCTGGGCGCCCTCGGCGAGGCCCACGACGCGGGCATCGTCCACCGCGACGTGAAGCCCGCCAACGTGATGCTCCTGCAGCCCAAGAACGACGCCGATTTCGTGAAGCTGCTCGACTTCGGCATCGCCGAGATCGAGGGGCAGGGGCCCGGGGGAGGGCTCGGGTCGCCGACCTACCTCTCCCCCGAGCAGGCCCGCGGAGCGGCGCCCGACGCCCGCAGCGACCTCTACTCGCTCGGCGTCCTGCTCTACGAGATGGTGGGAGGGCGGCCGCCCTTCGTCGCGCCCCACCCCATGGCGGTGCTCTCCGCCCACCTCCACGAGGAGCCCGCGCCGCTCGGCAGCCTCTGTCCGGAGGTGTCGCCGGCCTTCGCCGCGGTGGTGCACCGGGCCCTCGGAAAGCTCCCCGAGCAACGGTTCGAGAACGCCGACGCCATGCGGGCGGCCCTCCACGCAGCCGGAACCAAGGGCGAGCCCACCGGCGCGGCGCCGCTCAAGCCAGCCGCCGAGGTCACCGGCGAGCTCGAGATCGCGCGCCGGGTCGACTTCCCGCCGCCGGCCGGCCCCGAGCGCCGTGATCCGCGCCGGGCGCTCCTGCCGGGCGTCATCGCCGTCGCGGTCGCGCTCGCCGTGCTCTTCCTGGCCGGGCGCCTCCACCGGGCTCCCACCGACGTCGAGGAGGTCGAGCCCAACGACGCCCCGCGCTCGAGCTCCACCCTGGTCGGCTACCCCGGCTGGCGTGAACTGGCCCGGCGGAACACGCTCGGGGAGGCCGACCAGGTGCGGGCCCGGATCGGCCCCGGCGACGTGGACGTCTTCGGCGTGGAGTCCCACGCGCGAGGCCTCTCGCCCCATCTGGTGCTGCTCGTCCCGCAGCCCGGGCTCGCCCTCGAGGTGTCGGCCTGGTCCGGGGACGGGTTCGCCTCCCTCGCCCGCGGCGAGGCCGGTCAGCCGATCCTGGCGCGCCTGCCCGGGGAGCCCTCGTCCTCCGCGCCCGTGATCCTCCGCGTGACCGCGACGGGCGGGGCGGGAGCCTACCGGGTCGCGGCGCTCGGGTCGGGTGCGGCGTCGGGCGACGTCGTGCTGGACCGGCTCCGGGGGCTCGAGAGGGAGGAGCGGGTGGACGACGCGCTCCTCGCGGCCACGGGATTCGCCCACCTCGAGCCTGCGTCGCCTGCCCGGGGCGAGGTGCTGCGGCTGGCCGCGCGGCTCGTCGAGACGGTGCCGGCCAAGAAGAAGGGGGCCGGCCCGGGTGGGCCGACCCCCTGAGGAGCCTCTCGGGCGGTGCGAGGAGCCTTACCCCTCGGCCTCGACCTTGACCTTCACCTTGCCGACCACGTCGGAGTGGAGCTTCACGCCCACCTCGAAGTCGCCGAGCGCCTTGAGGGGCTCGGCGAGGTCGATGGCGCGACGGTCGATCTGGACGCCGCGTCCGGCGAGCGCCTCGGCGAGGTCCATGGCGGTGACGGAGCCGTACAGCTTGTCCTGCTCGCCCACCTTGCGCTTGAACGAGAGCGGGGTCTCGGAGAGCCGCCTTGCGACGGCCTCGGCGCTGGCCTTGAGCTTCGCGGCCTTGGCCGCGGCCACCGACTTCTGGTGCTCCACTTCCCGGATGTTCTTGGGGTTGGCGAGGACCGCCAGGCCGCGGGGGATGAGGAAGTTCCGCCCGTAGCCGGGCTTCACCTCGACGAGCTCGCCGCCCTTGCCAAGGTTGTACACGTCTTCTCGGAGGATGAGCTTCATGTCTCGCTCCTAGGCCGGCGCGACGGTGTAGGGCAGGAGCGCCAGGACGCGGGCGCGCTTGATGGCGGTCGCCACCTCGCGCTGGTGCTTGGCGCAGTTGCCGCTGATCCGGCGGGGGATGATCTTTCCGCGCTCGGTGAGGAAGTACTTGAGCTGCCCCTGGTCCTTGTAGTCGACCTTGGCTGCCTTCTCGGCGCAGAACCGGCAGACCTTGCGGCGGCCGAAGCCCCGCCCGCGTCCACCCTCCTCGCCGTCGCGGTCACCGCGGCCGCCGCGCTCGTCGCGGTCCCGGTCGCCACCGCCGCCGAAGCGGCCACCGCCGCCACCGCCGTAGCCGCCTCCGCCTCCGCCACCGCCGTAGCCGCCGCCACCACCACCAGCGCCGCCGAAGCGGCTGCCGCCGCCAGCCGGCGGACCCTTGCGCTCACCCATGTCGGGACGTGCCATGGCTATTCCTCTCCCCGGTCGTCGGCGACGGGATCGAACGGTTCCTCGCCGCGTTCACCGCGCTCGCCGAACTCGGGGCGCGGGCGCTCCTCCTCGACCGGCGCGACCACCACGTCGGCCTCGACCTGCCGCGCCTCGAGGTCGATGTCGTCGGCGACGCGGATCGACTCGAACTTGGTGACGACGTCGAGCATCTTGAGATTCCGCTCGAACTCGGCGACCAGGCCCGGCTTGCCCAGGTACAGGCAGTGAATGTAGAGCGCCTTCTGCAGCTTCGCGACCGGGAAGGCGGTCTTGCGACGCCCCTGGTTCGTGAAGCGGATCACCTTGCCACCCTCGCGGCTCACCACCGCGCGGAGGCGCTCCTTGATCTCTTCCACCTGCTCGTCCGGGGTCTCCGGCTTGATCAGGTAGGTGGTCTCGTACTCGCGAACGAGACGCTTCTGGATTTCGGCCATTCTTGAAACTCCCCTCGGATTCGTGCAGCGGCGGTTCACCCGCCGCGAGGAGCCCGTGAAACCTGTCTCCCCGGAGCCCAATGCCCCGGGGCCACTCACTCCGCCGGCGACTTCCGGCGGTTGAACTCGTTCATGGCCTTCGCGGCCCCATCCAGAAGCACCGACCTCGCCGCCGCCGCCCCCCGCTCCACCACGTCCACCACGTCGCGGTCCTCGGCGCGCGGGAAGCGCCCCAGGACCCAGTCGGCGGGGTCCACCTGAACCGGCGGCCGCCCCACCCCCACGCGCACCCGGGCGTAGTCCGGGCTGCCCACGTGGGCGTTCACGCTCTTCAGGCCGTTGTGGCCTCCATGCCCGCCGCCCACCTTCACCTGCACCCGGAACGAATCGAGCTCCAGGTCGTCGTGCACCACCACCAGGTCGGCCGGCGGGAGCTTCCAGAACCGCATCGCGGCTCCGACCGCCTCGCCCGAGTGGTTCATGTACGTCTGCGGCTTCACGATCCAGAACCGCTCGCCGCCCGCCACCGCCTCCGCGACCTCCGCCCCGAACTTGCGAAGCGTGAAACTGGCCCCGGTCATCCGGGCCACCTCGTCGGCCACGAGGAATCCAACGTTGTGCCGGGTCCGAGCGTAGTCGGGACCGGGGTTGCCGAGGCCCACGAGCAGCTTCAAGCGTGGGCCCTACTTCTTGCCGCCGCCCTTTGCGTCGCCCGGCTTGCCCGGAGCCGGAGCAGCACCCGGTGCGGCGCCCGGAGCCGCGCCAGGGGCGGCTCCCGGAGCAGCGCCAGCGGCGGCGGCACCCTCGACGGCGCCCGCGACGGCGGTGGGAGCAGCGACCACCTCCTCCTTCTCGGGCACGGCGACGTAGGCGATGACGTAGTCGGTGGCGTACTTGATCTTCGCGCCCTGGGGCGACTTCAGCTCCGACACGTGGAGCGAGTGGCCGATCTTGATGGGGGTGACGTCGACCTCGATCTGCACCGGGATGCTCTCGGGCAGCGCCTCGACCGTGACCTCGTGGGTGGAGACGGAGAGGATGCCGCCGGCGGCGACGCCCTCGGCCCTGCCGGTGGTGACGACCGGGACCTTGACCAGCACGGGCTTGTCGAGGGCCACCTCGAGGAAGTCGGCGTGGAGGAGCCTGCGGCTGACCGGGTCGACCTGGTAGTCCTTGAAGAGGACCTTCTTCACGCCGCTCTCGAGCTGGAGCGTGATGAGGGTGTTCCGCTTGTGCGGGGTGGCGATCGCCTTCATCACCGCGCCCGGGTCCACCGAGACCGGGGTGGGCTTGGCCTGGAGGCCGTAGACGACCGCGGGGATGAGGCCGCCCTGGCGCAGGCGGCGGGCCGGGCCCTTGCCGTTTCCGGTGCGGGACTGGGCGGCGAGGAGATTCTGGACGTTATCGGACATTGATTCCTCCCAACGGACTCCGCGGCCGATCCGGCGCGCGAGGGGCTGGTGGTGGAAAATCCCCGGCCCTGGGTGAAGATGGATTGAGGGGCGGCTTTTAGCCGCAAACCCCGGTCCCGTCAAGGGGTTCGGATCAGACGAAGAGGCTGGAGAGCGAGTCGGAGCTCTGGATCCGCCGGATCGCCTCGGCGAGGAGCCGGGCCGAGCTGACCTGCTGGATCTTGGGGCAGGCCTGGGCCTGGGGGGAGAGAGGGATGGAGTCGGTGACCACCACCGACTCGATGGGGCTCTTCGCGATGCGGTCCACCGCCGGCCCGGACAGGACCGCGTGGGTGGCGTAGGCGTAGACCTTGAGGGCGCCCTTCTCCTTGATGGCGGCGGCGGCCTGGGTGAGCGTCCCGGCCGTGTCGATCATGTCGTCGAGCAGGATGGCCACCTTGCCGGAGACGTCGCCGATGACGTTCATGATCTCGGCGACGTTGGCCTTGGTGCGCCGCTTGTCGACGATGCCCAGCGCGGCGCCCATGCGCTTCGAGTAGGCGCGGGCGCGCTCCACGCCGCCGGCGTCGGGCGAGACGATGATCAGGTTCTCGCTGTCGGTGAACTGCCGCTTCATGTGCTCGAGCATGATGGGCGCGGCGTAGAGGTGGTCGAAGGGGATGTTGAAGAACCCCTGGATCTGCCCGGCGTGCATGTCCATCGAGACCACGCGGGTGACGCCGGCCGCCTCGATGAGGTCGGCCACGAGCTTGGCGGTGATGGGGACGCGCGGCGCCACCTTGCGGTCCTGCCGCGCGTATCCGTAGTAGGGGATGACCGCGCAGATGGAGCCGGCCGACGAGCGCTTGAGCGCGTCGGCCATGATGAGGAGCTCCATGAGATTGTGGTTGGCGTTGGGGCTCGTGGACTGGATGATGAAGGTGTCGGTGCCGCGGACGTTCTCGCCGATCTCGACCTGGATCTCGCCGTCGGAGAACGCGCCCACGCTGGCGGCGGAGAGCTCGCGTCCGAGGTTCTGCACGACCGCCTTGGCCAGCGCCGGGTTCGAGTTGCCGGCGAAGACCTTGTAGAAGTTCGGGTTGCCCATGAGGGGCGCTTTATACCGCGCCGGCGGCGACTAGGCGATGCCGTCGGCGTCGGCCGGGTGGGTCGCCGGCCCGCGGGCCAGTTCCCGGTCGTACTCCGACAGGATGATCCGCTCCATCCGGTCCCGGGTCTCGGTGTTGAGCGGATGGGCGATGTCCTTGAAGGTCCCGTCCTTGCGCCGCTTGGCGGGCATGGCCACGAAGAGTCCGGTGGTCCCCTGGATGACCTTCAGCCCCCGCACCACGAAGCAGCGGTCGAGGGTGATGGTGACGTAGGCCTTCAGCTTGTCCTCGTCGACCGGGAAGATGCGGACCTCGGTGATCTCCATGGTACGGCTCCCCGCATCCGCTCAAGCGAGCGCGCAACGATGACGTCCACTTCCCGGCCTTCGAGCCGACGTCCGGCGAGACCTCTCGCCGCGGCCCGAGCCGATCGGAGATCGGCGTATGATCCGACGACCGTCGGCCCGCTTCCTGACATCATAGGCGTACTCCCACCCACCTCTTCAAGCCACCCCAGGAGCGTTCCGAGCGACGGGTGGCGTGCGACGCAGGGCGCCATGAGGTCGTTCTCGGGGCGGCGGGACGACGCCCTGCCGCGCCGCGGCATACCGGCCCCGCGGTCCAGGTCGAGCCAGCGGTAGGCGTCCCCGGCCCGGATCGCCAGGGCGGGATCGCGCGGGTAGAGGAGCACGAGGTGGAGGGGCGCCACGCGGGCCGGCCGGAGCCGCTCCCCGCGCCCTCCGGCCCAGGCAGGGCCGGAACCCAGGAAGAAGGGGACGTCCGAGCCGATCCCGAGGGCCACCTCGGCGAGCAACCCCCGGTCGCGGACCCGAAAGGCCCGGGCCAGGCAGCGAAGCGTGGCCGCCGCGTCGGCGCTCCCGCCCCCCAGCCCGGCGACGACCGGGATGCGCTTCCCGATGCGGATGTCGATCCGGTCACGGCGCCCCAGCCGCTCCCGCAACGCCGAGGCGGCGCGGGCGGCGAGGTTTTCCTCCCCGTCCAGGTCGGGGCGCCCGGGGCAGCGGCAGGTGACCGGGCCAGGGCGGCCCCCCACCGTGACGCGGACCTCGTCGGCGAGGTCGAGCGGCACGAAGAGGGTCGAGATCTCGTGGAAGCCGTCGGGGCGGGGCGGACCCACCCGCAGGACCAGGTTCACCTTGGCGTGGGCCGGGCAGCGGAGGCGGATCACTCCCCGTTCCTAGCACGAGGAGGGCGCTTGCCGCCCCCGCGCCCGGGGGACTAGGCTGCCCGCCCATGCAAGGCCCCTACGTCGGCGTGGTGGAGGAGTAGCCGTGGCCGAGGAGAAGCGTCCCGCGCCGCGGCGCAGCCCGGTCCTGCCCCTGCTCCTCGCGGTGGGGCTCGCCGTCGCGGTGGCGTGGCTGCTCGCCGAGCGGAACGCCCGCCAGTGGTGGATCGTCCCGGAGGACGGGAAGGTGGTGGTGAAGAAGGGGGTCCTCTTCGTCACCGGGAAGACCGCCTTCCAGTCGGCCGACCCCGAGACCGCCCGGACCTACGCGCCGATCCCGGCGCCGCAGGGGGGCGCCGCGGCCGCCGAGACCGCCTACGAGGACCGGGCCGAGCTCGACCAGGCGCTCTTCGAGCTCCTGGCCGGCTGGGCCAAGTCAGACATCCAGTCGCAGCAGATGGAGCGCATGGAGCGGGCGCGCGGCTACCTGGGGCGGGCCTCCCGCCTGGCAGGGCTCTCGCCCGCGCAGCGGGAGCAGTTGCGCGTCCTGCAGGCCGAGACCGCCTTCCAGGAGGCGGTCGAGCACCTGACGCAGGGAGCGAACGCGCTGCGGCGCGCCCTCGAGGGGCTCAAGCTCGCGGCCGAGGCCCGCGGTCCGGTGGCGGCCGAGGCGGCGGCGCTGGAGAAGGCGCTCGAGCCGGTGGCCGCCTCGACCGGGCAGCTCATGCTCGAGGCCAGCCGCTTCGCGGCCGAGCGCTACCTCCCGTCGCCCCGGGCCCCGGGCGTCCCCGGCGTGCCTGCGCCCACCGGCCCCGCGCCGCGCTGAGGTATCGTGCCGACCATGAAGCCGGTCCGGCTGGCCATCCTCTGGCACATGCACCAGCCGCTCTACCGGGAGCCGGCCACGGGCACCTACGTGCTCCCCTGGGTGCGGCTCCACGCCACCCGGGCCTACGCCGACATGGCCTGGATCCTGGAGCGCCACCCCGGGGTCCGGGTGACGGTGAACTTCACGCCGGTCCTGCTCGACCAGCTCGAGGACTACGTGGCCGGCCGGGCCCGCGACGCCATCCTGGAGATCTCGGCCCGCGACCCGGCCGACCTCTCCCCGGAGGAGCGCCGCCGGCTGCTCCACTCCTTCTTCATGGTGGACTGGGACCGCTCGGTGCGCCCGGTGCCGCGCTACCTCGAGCTGCTCGAGAAGCGCGGGCGCGACCTGGCCCGGGTGGACCTGGACGAGGTGGTGCCGGAATTCACTTTAGGTGAATATCGCGACCTCCAGGTCCACTTCAACCTGGCCTGGATGGGTTTCGGGGCGCTGGAGGACGACCCGGCGCTGCGCGAGCTCGCCCGGCGCGGCCGCGACTTCGAGGCCGCCGACGTGGAGCTGGTCCTGGAAGCCCAGCGCAGGGTGCTCGCCGGCGTCCTGCCGCGCTGGCGGGCGCTCCTCGAGCGTGGCCAGGTGGAGCTCTCCACCACGCCCCACCACCACCCCATCCTGCCGCTGGTCTGCGACAGCGACGCGGCCGCCCGGGCGCTCCCCGGAGTGGCCCTGCCGCCCCGCTTCGCCTGGCCGGACGACGCCCGGCGCCAGACCGCCGACGCGCTCGCGGGCCACGCCCGGCGCTTCGGCCGTCCCGCAGCCGGGATGTGGCCGGCGGAGGGGTCGGTCTCGCCCGAGGCCCTCGCGATCCTGGCCGGCGAGGGGGTGGCCTGGACCGCCTCCGACGAGGCGGTGCTGCTCCGGTCGCTTCCCCCGGGCAGCCCGCGGGCCCTCTCGCTCTACCGCCCGTGGCGCGCCGCCGCCGGCGACCGGGAGATCGCCATGCTCTTCCGGGACCGGGGGATCTCCGACCTGGTGGGGTTCAGCTACGCCCGGCAGCCGGCCGACGTGGCCGCGGCCGATTTCACCAATCGTGTGGTGGAGGCCGGCGAGGCCTGGCGGCGCGACGGCGGCCGGGGGCCGGCCACGGTGGGGGTCTTCCTCGACGGCGAGAACCCCTGGGAGCGCTACGTGCGTTCCGGCCATGACTTCCTCGAAGCGCTCTACCGCTCCCTCGGGACGGACCCCCGGGTGCAGACGGTGACCATGTCCGAGGCGGTGGCCGGTGCGGAGGGGCCGCCCATCGTCCGCATCCACTCGGGATCGTGGATCGAGGCCTCCTACCGCATCTGGATCGGCCACCGGGAGGACCGGCTGGCCTGGACGGCGCTGGGGCGGGCCCGCGAGGCGGTGGAGAAGGCGAAGCTGGCGGGCGCGCCCGCCGACAAGGTCGAGCACGCCCTGCGCCACCTGATGGCCGCCGAGGGTTCCGACTGGTACTGGTGGTACGGGGAGGACTTCTCCACCGAGAACGCCGCCGAGTTCGACGCCCTCTTCCGCGGCCACGTGCTGCGGGCCTGCGAGCTGCTCGACCTGGCGCCGCCGCAGGAGGTGCTGCAGCCCATCAAGCCCGCCGGGCGGGGCGCCCTGGAGGCCAAGGCGCTGCGCGAGCCGACGGCCCTGCTCCGTCCAATCATCGACGGGCGCGACCCGGACTTCTTCGAGTGGCATGGGGCCGGCCTGCACCGGCCCGGCCGCGGCCGCGGGTCGATGTTCGGCGGGGCCCCGACCTTCTCGGCCCTTTACTGGGGCTTCGACGAGGCGAACCTCTTCCTGCGGCTCGATCCCGACCCCGAGGCGCAGTCTCCAGACCGCGTCCGGGTGACCCTGCTCGGTCCGCTCGGCCCCTCACGCCTGGAGTTCCCGGTGGTGAAGGACGGCGTCCCGCGCCCCGTGCTGCGCAACGGCGACGAGGTCGGCCGGGCCGTCCTGCTCAAGGTCCTGGAGGTGGAGATCCCGTTCGCGCCGCTCGGCATCCTCCAGGGCGACGAATTGGTGATGTCGGTCGAGGCGCTCTCGGGCGAGGTCGAGCTGGAGCGCATCCCCCGGTCCGGGTACCTGCCCCTCTCGGTGCCGGGCGCCGATTTCGAGCGGATCCACTGGCGCGTGTGATCGGCCGGGACATCGGATAAGGTCCGCCACCGTGAAACGCCAGGCCTCTCTCGGCATCCTCTTCCTCGTGGTCTTCGTGGACCTGCTCGGGTTCGGGATGGTCATCCCGGTGATGCCGATCTACGCCGAGCACCTGGGCGCCTCGGAGGCCGCCACCGGCTGGCTCAGCACCGGCTACTCCCTCATGCAGTTCGTCTTCGCGCCCATCTGGGGGCGCCTCTCCGACCGGGTGGGGAGGAGGCCGGTGCTTCTCGTCTCCATCGCCATGACCGCGCTGGCCTTCTTGCTCTACGGGGTGGCGGCCAGCTTCGCCGTGCTCCTCGTGTCGCGCCTCTTCGCCGGCGCCGCCACCGCCAACATCGCCATCGCCCAGGCCTACGTGGCCGACGTGACCACCCCGGAGGGACGGGCCAGGGGCATGGGCATGATCGGCGCAGCCTTCGGGCTGGGGTTCGTCTTCGGGCCGGCGGTGGGCGGGCTGCTCGCCGGGTACTCGCTGGCCGCACCGGGGCTCGCCGCCGCCGCGCTCTCGCTCGTCAACCTGGTGGCGGCCTTCTTCCTCCTCCCCGAGCCATCGCAGCACGTGGCGGCCACCCGGTCCCGCGGCCGGTTCGAGGCGCTCCTCGGCGAGCTCCGGAAGCCCGGGATCCGCCGGATCCTCTTCATCTACCTGGTCGTCACCCTCGCCTTCAGCGCCATGGAGGCCACCTACGCCTTCCTGGCCCAGCGCCGCTTCGGCCTCGGCGAGCGGCACGTGGGGTGGGTCTTCGCCTACATCGGGGTGATCGTGGTGCTGGTGCAGGGAGGGCTCATCGGGCCGCTCACCCGGCGCTTCGGCGAGAAGCGGCTCCTCGTGGCCGGGTCCCTTCTCCAGGCCGTGGCGCTGGCCGCGCTGCCCTTCGCGAACGGCGTGTCCGGGTTGCTCCTCGCCAGTGCGCCGCTGGCCCTCGGGTCGGGGCTCTCGAGCCCCAGCATCATGTCGATGCTCTCCCGGCTCAGCCGGGCCGAGGACCAGGGTGGCACGCTCGGCATCGGCCAGTCGGCGTCGGCGCTGGGGCGGATCATCGGCCCGCTTGCCGGGACGACCTCCTTCTCGGCCTGGCACGCCGCCCCCTACCTGGGGGGCGCCGCGCTCATGGTCATGGGCGCGGCCGTGGCCGCCACCGTCTCCGTGCCGAAGGGCGGCGATGGGCCCGCCCGGGGCGCGGTGACGCCCTCGTCATGAGGTAGACTCCGCGCATGCCCGAGCTGCGGAGGGACCCGATCGTCGGGCGCTGGGTGATCATCGCCACCGAGCGCGCGCGCCGCCCGAACCAGTTCCGCCGCGCGGAGGATCCGCCCGGAGGTCTCTGCCCCTTCTGCCCCGGCCACGAGGACAAGACGCCCGCGGAGGTCTACGTGTCGGGACGCCCCGCCGTCCCGGCCAACACGACGGGCTGGAAGGTGCGCGTCGTTCCCAACCGCTACCCGGCCCTCATGATCGAGGGAGACCTGGATCGCGAGGCGGTCGGCATCTACGACCAGATGAACGGCGTCGGGGCGCACGAGGTGGTGATCGAGACGCCCGACCACGCGCGCGACCTCTCCGAGCTCTCCGACGCCGAGGTCACCGAGGTCCTCTTCGCCTTCAAGGCCCGGGTCCTGGATCTCAAGAACGACCAGCGCTTCCGCTACATCCTGATCTTCAAGAACCACGGCTCGGCGGCCGGGGCGACGCTGGAGCACACCCACAGCCAGCTCATCGCGCTGCCGGTGACGCCGCGGCAGGTGGCCGACGAGATCGACGGCGCCAGGCGCCACCACGAGCACCGCGAGCGCTGCATCTACTGCGACATCGTCGGGCAGGAGCGCAAGGACCGGTCCCGGCTGGTGTTCGAGAACGAGGAGTTCGTGGTCTTCGAGCCCTGGGCGCCGCGCAGCCCCTTCGAGACCTGGATCGTGCCGCGCCGCCACGAGTCCAACTTCGAGGCCGAGCCCAAGGAGCGGCTGGCCTTCGCCGCCCAGGCGCTGCGGGTCACGCTCGCCAAGCTCATGACGGGGCTGGGGCGTCCGGCCTACAACTTCATGGTGCACTCGAACCCGCTCCGCGAACCCTCCACCGCCTCCTACCACTGGCACATCGAGGTGGTCCCCGCGCTCACCCAGGTGGCCGGCTTCGAGTGGGGCAGCGGCTTCCACATCAACCCGGTCCCGCCCGAGGAGGCGGCCGATTTCCTCCGAAAGGTCGCCGTCTAGCCCGGCCCACCCCATGGACGTCCTCTTCGTCTCCTCCGAGGTTGCCCCCTTCTCCAAGACCGGCGGGCTGGGCGACGTCGCCGCCTCCCTGCCCGGCGCGCTCTCCGCCCGTGGCCACCGGGTGGCGGTGGTCACGCCCCGCTACGGCGGGATCGACCCGCAGCGGCACGGGTTCACCTGGCTTCCCACCGCGCTGGAGGCCCGCGGCGAGCACTGCGGGCTGTGGCTCAAGAAGGGCGGGCCGGGTACACCAGAGGTGTACCTCCTGGAGCACGACCTCTTCTATGGATTCCGCCAGAACCCCTACGGCGACGGCGGGGGCGACTTCCCGGACAACCCGGCCCGCTTCGCGTTCCTGGCCCGGGCCGCGCTCGAGCTTCCGCGGGCGCTCCGGTTCCGGCCGGCGGTGGTCCACTTCAACGACTGGCAGACGGCGCTCGGCCCATGGTTCCTGCGCGCCGAGCACCACGACGACCCGTGGCTCTCCGGGGCGCGCAGCGTCTACACCATCCACAACCTGGCCTACCAGGGCATGTTCCCGAAGTCGTTCATGGACGTCCTCGGGCTCCCCTGGTCGATCTTCCGTCTCGACCGCGGGGTCGAGTTCCACGATCAGCTCAACTTCATGAAGGCCGGGCTCTCCTTCGCCGACGCCCTCACCACCGTCTCGCCCAACTACGCCCGCGAGGTCCTCACCGTCGAGGGCGGCTACGGCCTCGACACCGTGCTGCGCAGCCGCAGCGGCGACCTCTTCGGGATCCTGAACGGCATCGACGACAAGGAGTGGAACCCGGCCCACGACCCGCACCTCCCGGTCCACTACGACTGGCGCGACCTGCGCGGCAAGGTCCGGGTCAAGGCGGCCCTGCAGGCCGAGCTCGGACTCCCGGTGAAGCCGCACGTCCCTCTGGTCGGCCTGGTGGGGCGGCTCGCCGACCAGAAGGGCATCGACCTCCTGGCGGCGGCCACGCCGGCGCTGCTCCGCTCCGACGCCCAGTTCGCCCTGCTGGGCAGCGGGCAGCGGGAGTTCGAGGAGTTCTTCGCCTGGGTGGGACGCGAGCGGCCCGACCGCTTCGCGGCCCGCATCGGCTTCGACGAGGGGATGGCCCACCGCATCGAGGCCGGCGCCGACCTCTTCCTCATGCCCAGCCGGTTCGAGCCCTGCGGGCTGAACCAGATGTACAGCCTGCGCTACGGCACGCCGCCGGTGGCGCGTGCGGTGGGCGGGCTCGTGGACACGGTGGAGGACTATGACGGGTGGAAGCGGGGGAACGGCTTCCTCTTCGGCCCGCTCGACCCGGTGGCGCTGGTGGTGGCGACGCGGCGCGCCCTCGACGTCTGGCGCGACGTGCGCGCCTGGCGGGGGATCCAGGAGCGCGGGATGGAGATCGACTTCTCCTGGGGGAGGAGCGCGGAGCGGTACGAGGCGCTGTACCGGGGGCTGGCGGAGTAACGTCCGCCCCCCAAGCGGCGCGCTGCTCTCAGCCGCCCCGGCGCCTCGACGGCGACGCCATCAGCCGGAAGAAGGCCCGGTCATCGGCCCGCTCGGCCCGGTAGGGCTGGTCGAGGTACAGCCAGTATCCCGTCCCGTCCTGCTCCACCGCATCCGGGTGGCGCTGGAGGAGGAACCACAGGCCTGTCTCGGTGACCGTCGGAACGCCGTCGCGCACGACGTGGATGAGCCCCCAGGGAGCCCACGGGTTTGTGTCCCACATGGCGTTGGCGATTAGCACGTGGACGCCGCCCCGGCAACGTCCGTCGGGGCGCGCCTGTCCCCCGGTCACTCCAGTCCGCGGGACCGCAACCCCTCGTCGCTCTCCCCGTGCAGGTGCCCGAGCTCGTGCAGGAGCGTGACCCGCACCTGCTCGGAGAGCTGCGCCCGGTCCCGGGCGAAGCGAAGCAGGTTGCGCCGGTAGAGCACGATGGAGCGGCAATCCGGCCCCTCCCGGGCCAGGCAGGGCTCGCCGAGCGACGGCCCCCGGAAGAGCCCCAGGATCGACGGCGAGAGCGGCGGCTCCACCGCCGTGAGGTCCGCATAGGCGGGGATCTCCTCCACCTCGACCGGCACCCCGGCGAGCGCCGCGCGCTCGCCCTCGGGCAGCTCGGAGAGCGCCCGGCGAAGCTCGGCCTCGAAGGCGGCCCGCGAGAGGTCCACCGGCGGCCGGAGGTCTCGCGGCGCGAGCCTCGCCGCCCGCCCGAGCAGCTCGTGCGCCCGACGCTCCTCGCCGGCCCGCTCGGCGAGCAGCCCCAGGTGGTGCAGCGCCCACGGGTCCCTGGGCGACTGCCGGAGCACCCGCTCGAAGGCCCGCCGCGCCGGGGCGAAGCGGCAGAGCTCGAAGAGGGCCACGCCGCGCTCGTAGTGTGCGTCCACGTCGCGCGGGTCGAGGGCCACCGCGCTCTCGAGGTGCCTGAGCGCCTCCCGGCTGCGCCCCAGCTCGTTCCCGGCCATTCCGGCGAGCACGAGCAGGCGCGTCACGAGCGACCGGTCGGCGCGCGGCCCGGAGGTGGCGCGCTCGGCGCCGCGCAGCGCCAGGTCGAGCCCCGCCTCCAGCGAGTCACGGTCGCCGAAGTGGGTGACGTGGAGATCGGCGGCGACGAGGAGGGTGGCCGGGTCGTCCGGGTCGGCCGCCAGCAACCGGGAGAGCGCCGCGCGGGCGTCGGCGTCACGGTCGAGCGCGGCCAGCGCCAGTGCCCTCTCGCGCAGCGGCGCGCGGTCGCGCGGATCGCCCGCCAGCGCCTCGTCGGCGCAGGCGAGCGCCGCCTCGTGGTGGGCGCCCTCCCGTGCGCGGGTCGCCGCCTGCGTGAGCTCGCCCGAGGTCGGGTTCTCGTGGCCGGGCAGGCAGGGGCCGGGCGGTTCGCGGACCGGGGCCTGCGCCTCGGCCGGCGTCGGGGAGGCGCGGCCGCCTCGCGCGCCGTCGTCCTGCTCCGGAGCCCGTGCCGTGCAGGCGCCGGCGACGAGAAGGGCGGCGAACGCGATCCGCATGGGTCCCCTCACCGGACCGGTCCCCGGGGCGCGAGGCGCGAGGGAGCGAACGGGGCGAGATCCACCGGCGTGGGGCGGCCGAGGACCGCCGCGCTCACCGCGTCGGCCGTCACCGGGGTGAGCAGCACGCCGTTGCGGTAGTGGCCGGTGGCGTAGAAGAGCCCGGGGACGCGTCCCGGACCGAGGATGGGCAGCCCGTCCGGCGTGGCCGGCCGGAAGTTGGACCAGGTCTCCACGACCGGCGCCCCGGCGAGCCCCGGCGCGACCTCCACCGCGAGCTGAAGCACGTGCAGGAGGCCCCCCGCGGTCACCGCCTTCTCGAAGCCCGCCTCCTCCATGGTGGAGCCGCAGAGGATGCGCCCGTCCGGCCGCGGGACCAGGTAGCCCTTGTCGGAGAAGACCACGCGGGAGAGCAGGGGAGGGCGCGTGTCCAGCACCGCGATCTGCCCGCGCACCGGCCGGACCGCACCCGCCGGAAGGTCGTTGCCGGCCACCTGCATCGACCAGGCCCCGGCTGCGAGCACCACCGCGCCGGCCGGGATGCGCCCCGACTCGTGATCCACGCCGACCACCCGCCCGCCCTCGACGGCGATGCCCCGGACCTGCCCCTGCACGAAGCGGGCGCCGGCGCGGGCCGCGGCGACGTGCAGCGCGCGGCCGAGCAGCCTCGGATCGACCGAGGCCTCCCCGGGGAACCAGATCCCGCCGCGGGTCTCGGGCGAGAGCCCCGGCTCGAGCCGCCGGACGGCGTCGCCGTCGAGCACCGACACCTCGAGGCCGGCCCGCTCGAGCATGGCCGCGCGGGCGGCCAGCACCGGCGTGAAGCGGTCGTCCACCGACACCTCGAGCGTGCCGCCGCCGCGGAAGCCCACCCAGGAGCCGGAGAGCTGCTCCACCTCCGTGGCGAAGTCCCTCCAGCGGGAGAGCGACTGCACGCACAGATCGTGGAAGGGTCCCGGCTCCGCCTCCACCCCGGGCGAGAGGATCCCGCCCGCGGCGCTGGAGGCCTCCGCGCCGGGGATGCTGCGCTCGAGCACCACGACGCCCAGCCCGGCCTGGGCGAGGCGCAGGGCCACGCCGCAGCCCTGGAGGCCCGCGCCGACGAGGACGACGTCCGTGCTCATGCTCCGCACCGTATCGCCGCGCGGGAGCGCGGCCAAGGGCCGATGCGGCCGACCCCTGGGCTACTTGGCCTCGAGCCCGTGCAGCAGCACGTCGCTCACCAGCGCCTTCCAGGAGTCGCTCGACGGGGCGCCGCCCTCGAAGAAGGAGTGGGTCGATTCGTGGGCCGCGGCGACCAGCGCCGCGAACCCGGCCACGGCCAGGACCGCCATCTCCGGGTCCACCCCGGCCCGCAGCGCGTGGCCGTTGCCCTGGCGCATCACCTCGGTGAGGCGCCGCATCGGCATGACCACGCTCGGATCGGAGGCCACGATCTCGCGGAGGAACGGCCCGCCGTCGAGCAGCTCGCGGATCACGATCTGGCTCGCCTCGGGGTCCTTCATGCGCGTCTCGAGGTAGGCCGAGACGACGCCGTGGGCGCCGCCGCTGGTCTCGATCTGCCCGGCGATCTCCTTCGCCCCTTCCGTCCAGATGGACTTGAGGATCTCGACGTAGAGCGCCCGCTTCGACGCCCAGTGCCGGTAGAGGAGCGCGACGTTGCAGCCGGCCCGCTTGGCGATGCCCTGGACCCGCGCACCGTGGTAGCCCCGGCTGGAGAATTCGGTTCGCGCCGCCGCCCACAGCCGGGAGGCAATCCGTCCACCGGGCGCAGCAGCCGTCGTCGTTGCCTGGGTTTCCATGGGCGACCTCCTGAATGAGAAGACGTTCATCTCGATGGGTAAATGACTTGAATCAAGATGGACTCATGAAGTCTACAATAAACCGTTCCAGGCGCAAGTCGGGACCCATCCGGGTGCTATCACCCGGCCAGGTCTCCTCCGACCCCCTGGGGTCCGGCCCCGCGGAGGCCGGTGATAAAGAGGATGGGATGCGGTCCATCCTCCACCTCGACCTCGACGCCTTCTTCGCCTCGGTCGAGCAGCTCGACGATCCGGGGCTCCGGGGGCGGCCGGTCATCGTGGGGGGGACCTCGGGGCGAGGGGTGGTCTGCGCCGCCAGCTACGAGGCGCGCCGTTCCGGGGTGCGCTCCGCCATGCCCACCGCGGAGGCCCGCCGCCGCTGCCCCGCCGGTGTCTTCCTCCCCCCGCGCTTCGAGCGCTACGGGGAGCTGTCCCGCCAGGTCTTCGGCATCTACCGCCGCTACACGCCTCTCGTCGAGCCGCTCTCCCTCGACGAGGCCTTCCTCGACGTGACCCGCAGCCGCGCCCTTCACGGGGAGCCCGGGCACATTGCACGAAAGGTGAAGGACGAGGTCCGGGAGGGGACGGGCCTCACCGTCTCGGCCGGCGTGGCCGACTGCAAGATGGCGGCGAAGATCGCCTCCGACCTGGGGAAGCCCGACGGGCTGGTGGCCGTGCCCCCCGGGACCACCGCAGCGTTCCTGGAGCCGCTCCCGGTCTCGCGCCTGTGGGGGGTGGGGAAGGTCACCGGGCAGGCCCTGCGCGCGCTCGGGATCGCCACCATCGGGGAGCTGGCCCGCTTCCCGGAGCAGGTCCTGGTGGAGCGGTTCGGCTCGCAGGGCGCCCACATGCGCGCCCTCTCCCGCGGCGACGACCCGCGCCCCGTCGTCCCCGACGAGGAGGCCCACTCGGTCGGGGCCGAGGACACCTTCGAGCGCGACCTCCTGGGGGAGGCGGCGCTGCTCCCGCAGCTGCTCGACCAGAGCGTGCGCGTGGCCCGGAGGCTCCGGGAGGCGGGGTTGCGCGGCCGGGTCGTGACGCTCAAGGTGAAATTCGCCGACTTCGAGCAGCTCACCCGCCGCTCCACGCTGCCCCACCCCACCGACGACGGCGGGGAGATCTACCGGTCGATCCGGGAGGACCTGGCCCGGGCCGGGCTCGACCGGCCGGTTCGGCTCACCGGGGTGACGGTGTCGGGGTTCGACGCCGGGGAAGCTCCGAAGGACCAGCTCGGGCTCTTCGGAGGGGAGCCGGAGACGGCCCCGAGGGAGGGGGAGGGGAAGCGCGAGGCGCTCAACGCAGCTCTGGACGCCCTGGCCAACCGCTTCGGCGAGGGGGCGGTGAAGCCGGCCACCCTGGTGGAGCGGGAGCCCGAGACGCTGCGCGCCCGGATCCGCTGGCCCACCCGTGGCGGCAAGGGCGGCGCCGGGCCTGGACCGACCTAGCTAGAACGGCAGGAGCGAGCGCCCCATGCCGAGGAGCGGCCAGGGAACGGCCAGCACCGCGACGACCAGGGCGGCCAGGTAGAACCGGTAGGCGGTCCGCCAGCGCCCGGCGTCGTCGAGCATGCGCCGCGACTTCACGCTCCCGATGTGGACGAGCGCCACCACGGCGATGCCCGCCAGCGGATGGACGAAGGTCCAGTAGTGGGAGCGCCCCCCGGCGGTGATGGCGTTGGGGGAGAGCCAGAGCCACATCGCGAGGCCGAGGAGGAGCTGGAGGTCCGCCACCGCGGCCAGCACCACGCCGGGGACGCGAGCCTTCCGGGTGAAGGCCCGCCCGTCGTGGAGGCCAGCCCGGGCCGAGAAGGCGGCCCAGGCGGCGGCGGCCAGCACGGCCCAGCGGAGGATGGAGTGTGCGAACAGGACGACGAGGAGCATGGGCGGCCTCTCTGATGTTCCTGCGCTAGTGGTGCATGGGCGGCGGCCCCGCGATGCGGCGGATCCGGTCGAGGATCTCCTCCATCCCGACGCTCTTCGGGATGAAGCCCTGGACCCCCAGCAGCTCCGATTCCCACTCGTAGCCGTAGGCGGACAGGATGAGGACGGGGATGTGGGCGGTGGACTGCTCCTTGCGCATGCGCTCGACGACGCCCCAGCCGTCGAGGACCGGCATCTTGAGGTCGAGGAGGACGACGCCGGGGGTCTCGACCGCGATGCGACGGAGGGCCAGCTCGCCGTTTCCGGCCTGCTCCACCGGGTAGCCAGCCTCGGAGAGCACTTCGCAGAGAGCCTCGCGGAAGTCGTCGTCGTCGTCGACGACCAGGATGGCCTGCCCCGGGGTCACGCCGCCACCTCGGGGGCGCCCTGGAGCGTGGCCACGATCTCGGAGGCCACGCGGCGCGCCTCGTCGAGACGGTCGGGGTCGAGCGACACCGCGCCCACCACCGGGTGACCGCCGCCGCCGTAGCGCTCGCAGATGCGGGAGATGTCGTGGGCCCGCGGGGGGCGCGCCCAGGGATTGGAGCCCACCGAAACCTTGGAGCGCTTGGCGTCGTGCGAGACCGTGACGGTGTAGCGGGCCTCCGGGAAGAGCCAGTAGAGGACGAACTTGTTGCCGGTCTCGAGCCCGGCGGCGGCCAGGTCGAGGAAGGCCACGCCCCCCTCGACGCGCGCAGCGGCCCTGACCGCGTCGATGGAGCGGAAGTGGCGTTCCAGGACCGGAGCCAGGGGGCCCTCGATCCAGGGCTCGGCAGCCACCTCGCCGAGGGGGCGCGTGCGCAGCGCCACGATGAGCTTCCCGGGGGCGGCGGGATCGCGGGTGGCCTCGAGGAAGGTCATGATGCGCAGCGCGGGCTCCGCCAGCTTCACCGCCATCTCGGCCGAGGGGAAGGCGGCCGCATCGATCACGTCGGCCCATCGGACCAGCTCGGCCAGATCGGGGGCCTCGAACCCGAATCGCTCCCGGGTCACCCGGGAGATGAAGCCGGTGCAGGAGGGGGCCTTCGGGTCCCAGAAGCGCTGCCCGGACCGATCGGCCTCGTAGTGGGCACGGTCGGAGGCCGGCTGGAAGGCGCTCTGGTGGTGGTCGAACCACCAGTCGAGGCGGGGGGACGGGGAGTAGCGGAAGTCCACGATCGCGTTCAGATCGGCCCGGAAGGCGTCCGCCGGGATGGCGCCCGCCGCCTGGTGCTGCAACGGGACGTGCTCGATGGCGCGGAGGCCGGGGCCCAGGCGGGCCTGGAGGAAGCGCCCCAGCAGCGCCGCCGAGGCGCAGCCGTCGAAGCAGTTGGCGTGGTAAAGAATGCGGGCGTCCATGCGGCGGGTCGGATCTAAGGGTTGCGGCAGGGCCCCGTCAACGAAAGCATCCACCCCCCCCTTCCGGTCGACGCGGCGAGGGGTGCGCGCTACACTCCGCGGCGATGGAAGCCATCCGTGTGGGGGCACTCCTCGACGACACCAAGTACGACCTCCGCCTCTCGCTGGTGGGCGGGAAGGCCGGCCTCTCACGCAAGGTCAGCTCGTCGCGCATCCAGAAGCCCGGACTGGCGCTGGCCGGCTTCACCGAGAACCTGCACCGCGAGCGGGTCCAGGTCTTCGGCAACACCGAGATGAGCTACCTGGCGACGCTCCCGCGGGATCGGCGCGTCGAGGTCCTGCGCGCCTTCTTCTCCCAGGAGGTGGCCTGCCTGGTGGTCACGAAGGACATCGAGATCCCACCCGACATGGTGGCCGCCGGCGAGGAGGCCGGCGTCCCGGTCTTCCGCTCCTCGCACCTCTCCTCCACCTTCATCGAGGGGGTCCAGGGCTTCCTCGAGGAGCAACTCACCGCCAGCACCTCCATGCACGGCGTGCTGCTCGACGTCCTCGGCGTCGGCATCCTCCTGCTCGGCAAGAGCGGCATCGGCAAGAGCGAGATCGCCCTCGACCTGGTCATGCGCGGCCACCGCCTGGTGGCCGACGACATCGTGGAGGTGAAGCGGCGCACCCAGGACGCGGTGGTCGGCTCCGGCAGCGAGATCATCAAGCACCACATGGAGATCCGAGGGCTGGGCATCATCAACATCAAGGACCTCTTCGGCGTCGCCGCCATCCGGGAGCGCAAGAAGATCGAGATCGTCCTCGAGCTCTGCGAGTGGGACCCGGACGTCGAGTACGACCGGCTCGGCGTGGACGACCGCAAGTTCCGCATCCTCGACGTGGAGATCCCCATGCTGGTGGTGCCGGTCCGGCCCGGCAGGAACATGACCACCATCATCGAGGTGGCGGCCCGCAACCACCTGCTCAAGCTGCAGGGACACCACTCGGCCCGGGACTTCCAGGAGCGGCTCAACCGCGCCATCGCGCTTCCCTCCGAGGGCGGTGGCGGCGGGACCGAAGTCGAGTGAGCCCGCGCCCCCCCGACGAGGTCCGCGGCTCCACGCAGACCCAGGTGGTGATCCTGACCGGCGTCTCGGGGTCGGGGAAGACCACCGCGCTGCGCGCCCTCGAGGACGGCGGCTTCTACTGCGTCGACAACTTCCCCATCGTCTTCCTCGAGAAGCTGCTCGAGCTCTCCGGCCACACCGCCGGCGAGGTCTCCCGCATCGGCCTGGTGGTGGACGCTCGCGAGCAGCGCTTCCTGGCCGACGCCCCCCGGATCGTCGAGGACCTGCGCCGCAAGGGGGCCGACGTCACCGTCCTCTTCTTCGACTCCTCCGACGAGTCGCTCATCCGCCGCTACTCGGAGACCCGCCGCCGCCACCCGCTGGCCGGGGGCTCGGGCAGCGTCCCGGAGGGCATCGCCGCCGAGCGCAAGGCGCTCGAGCCCCTGCGCGCCGTGGCCGACGAGGTGGTGGACACCACGCGGCTCAACGTCCACGAGCTGAAGCGGCTTGTGCACAACCGCTTCGTGGGCGCCGGCGCCGACGCCATGGGCGTGACCCTGGTCTCCTTCGGGTTCCGCACCGGCATCCCCGCCCACGCCGACCTGGTCCTCGACGTGCGCTTCCTGCCCAACCCCTACTTCGTCCCCGAGCTGAAGCCCTTCCCGGGCACCGAGCCCAGGGTGCGCGACTTCGTCCTCGGGCAGGAGGACGCGCAGCGCTTCCTGGAGAAGGCCGAGGACCTGGCCGGATTCCTCATCCCCCGCTACCGCGCCGAGGGGAAGACCTACCTGACCGTGGCCATCGGGTGCACCGGCGGGCGCCACCGCTCGGTGGCCATCGCGACCGAGCTGGCGGCCCGAATGGGCAAGCGCGGGATCCCGGTCCGGGTCTGGCACCGCGACGTTGACAAGGAGTGAACGATCATGATCGGGGTGGTGATCGCGACGCACGGCAGGCTCGCGGAGGAGGCCCTGGCCTGCGCCGAGGGGATCGTCGGGGTGCTGCAGCGCGCCCGCGCCGTCTCGGTCTCCTCGGCCCTGCCGCTCGACGCCGCACGCGAGGCCATCGCCGCCGCCATCCGCGACGTGGAAGAAGGGGACGGGGTGCTCATCCTCACCGACATGCTGGGGGGAACGCCGGCCAACCTGGCGCTGGGCTTCCTCGGCGACCGCGTCGACGTCATCACCGGCGTGAACCTCCCCATGCTGCTCAAGCTCTCCACCTGCCGGACCCCCGAGGCCACGCTCCCCGACGTGGCCCGCCTCATCTGCGCCTACGGCCAGAAGAACGTCACGCTGGCGAGCGACCTGCTCCGGCCCAGGGGCGCCGCCGGCCCTGCGCCGGGGGGCGGAGGATCGGCATGATCGCGCTCGTCCGCATCGACGAGCGGCTGGTCCACGGGCAGGTGCTCGTGGGCTGGGTCCCGCACCTCGGCGCGCGGCGGGTGGTGGTCGCGGACGACGAGGCGGCCCGCAGCCCGCTGGCCCGGGCGGCCATGTCGCTGGCGCTCCCCCCTGGAGTGGAGGCGTCGGTGGATGCGCTGGGCGCGGTGGACTGGGAGGCGCTCGGGCGCTCCCCCGACCCGGTGCTGGTGGTGCTCCGCGACGTGGCCCTGGCCGAGCGGGCGCTCGCCGCCGGGCTCACCCCCGGGCGGGTCGCCGTCCTGAACGTCGGGAACGTCCACTACGCCGAGGGGCGGCGGCAGGTGACGCCGTCGGTCTTCCTCTCCGGGGCCGAGGTGGAGGGGCTGCGCCGGCTCGCCGCCGCCGGCTTCCGGGTCGAGATCCGGGCGGTCCCCCTCGACGCCCCCATCGACCTGGCCGAGATCGAGCGGCGCTGGGCCGCCGCCGGCTGATAGGATCGGGAAAGCGTGGACTACCTCGTCGTCGCCGTGGTCGCCGGGCTCGCGGCGGTGGAGCGAAAGGGCTTCCTCCAGGCCATGCTCTCCCGCCCGGTGGCGCTCGCCCCCATCGTCGGGTTCGCCCTCGGCGACCTCCCGGGCGGCCTCCTGCTCGGCCCGCCGCTGGAGCTGCTCTGGCTGGGGGCGGTGAACATGGGCGCGTCGCTGCCGCCCAACGAGGCCCTCGCCACCACGGCCATCACCGGCGGTGCGGTGCTGGCCGGCGGGGCGCTCGGCACCGGGGTCACCCCCGCGGTGGCGGTGCTCGCGGTGGCGGCGGCGGGGATGATGGCCACGCTGGGGCGCACCACCGACCGGGCCATCGAGGAGTGGAACGTGCGGCTGGCCGCCCGGGCCGAGCTCCTGCTCGGGCGCGGGTTCCCCGCCGCCGCGATGCGCGAGAACCTCTACGGGCTGGCCGCGCCCTTCGCCGTGTCGGCGCTGCTCGCCCCCGCGGCCGCGGCGCTCGTGGCGCTCGTCGTCCCCGCCGTCCTGCGCGGGTTCCCCACCCTGAACGCCCCGCTCGGCTGGGGGTGGGCGGCGCTCCTGGGGCTGGCCGCCGCCGCCGGCGCGCGGGCCTTCCGCAGCGCGCGGGGCATCGGCCTCTTCGCCGGGGCCGCAGCGGTCACCCTCGCGGTGGGCTGGCTCCTGGGAGGGACCCGGTGAGCGTTCCCCCCGTCACCCTCCGTCGCGTCTTCTGGCGCTGCCTGTTCCTCCAGGCAGCCTGGAACCGGCGCGGCATGCAGAACCTGGGCTTCGCCTACGCCATCGACCCGGCGCTGCGACGTCTCTACGCCGATCCCGCCAAGCGCAACGAGGCGCTGCGGCGTCACCTGGCCACGTTCAACTGCCACCCCTACACGGCGGCCGCGATCGTCGGCGGGGCCATCCACCACGAGGAGCGGGTCGCGGCGGGCCAGGAGCCGCCCGGCGCGCCGCTCGCCTACAAGCAGGTGCTGCAGGGTCCGCTGGCCGCGGTGGGCGACGGCTTCTTCTGGTCCGGGCTCCGGCCGTTCTTCGGCGCGCTGGCGGCGGTGGGGACCCTGGCGCTGGGCTGGCCGGCGCTGGTGGCCGCGCTCGTCCTCTACAACGCGGTCCACCTCTGGCTGCGCTGGACCCTCTTCCGCGCCGGGTACCGCTCCGGCGACGAGGTGGTGGTGCGGCTCGCCGCGCTCTCGCTTCCCGCATGGGCCTCGCGCCTGCGCGACTGGGGCGCGGTGCTCTGCGGCGTGGCGGCGGGGGCAGGGGCGCTCTCCGCGGTGGGGCGGATCTCGCCCTGGGCCGGGGTGCTGGCGATCGCCGCGGCGGTGGCGGGCATCGTGGCCCTCGGGCTGCGGGCGCGGCTCCTGCCCACGGCCTACGCGGTGATGGCGGCGGGTTCGGCGGTGGGAGCGGCGACGCAGGTCTTCCGGGGAGGAAGATAGGACATGCACCGGATCGAGAGGACCTTCACCATCGTCAACTCGCTCGGGCTGCACGCGCGCCCCGCCGCGATGATCGTGCAGGCGGCCAACAAGTTCCGCTGCGACATCCAGTTCGAGAAGGACGGCCTGCAGATCAACGCCAAGAGCATCATGGGCGTGCTCACGCTGGCGGCCGGGAAGGGCTCCTCGGTGGTGGTGGTCTGCGAGGGCGAGGACGCCGAGGCGGCGCTGGCGACGCTGGCCAAGGTCTTCGAGTCGGGCTTCGGGGAGCGCTGACCATGGCCTCGACCACGCTCCAGGGGCTTCCGGCCTCCCCCGGCATCGCGGTCGGGCGCTGCTGGACGGTGGACCGGCGCAAGGTCCGCACGCCGCGCCGCAACATCTCCGCCGAGGAGGTGGAGGCCGAGCTGGCCCGCCTGGAGGCGGCCATCGAGCTCTCGGTACGCCAGCTCGACGGCGTCAAGGCGCGGATGGAGAGCGCCGACGGGACCGAGCACCTGGCCATCCTCGAGGTCCACCGCGCCATGCTGCGCGACCCCTCGCTCGTGGACGAGTCGCGCCGGCTGGTTCGCGAGGAGCGGGTCAACGTCGAGTGGGCGGTGAAGCGGACCATCCGCAAGATCAAGGGAGCCTTCTCCGAGGACGACGAGTTCTTCCGCGAGCGGCGCTCCGACGTCGACTACGTGGGCGAGCGCATCGTGAAGAACCTGCTCGGCCAGGGGGTGGACGTCGTCGAGACCCCGCCGCCCGGCTCCATCGTGGTGGCCCGCGACCTCTCCCCCGCCGACACCGCCATCCTCTTCCACGATCGCAAGGTGGCCGGGCTGGTCACCGACGCCGGCGGCATCACCAGCCACACCGCCATCGTGGCCCGCGCGCTGGAGATCCCGGCCGTGGTCGGCGCCGGGAAGGCCACCACGACCGCCGAGCGGGGCGACTGGATCGTCGTGGACGGCGGCCGCGGCCTGGTGGTGGTGAACCCCAGCGCCGGGGAGCGGGCCGACTACGAGGCGGCGCGCATCCGCCAGATGGAGCGCGAGGCCGAGCTGGCCCGCCTGAAGGACCTCCCGGCCGAGACCGTGGACGGGGTCCGGCTCCGCATGCTCGGCAACATCGAGTTCGGCGAGGAGGTTCCCGGGCTCCTCTCCCATGGTGGCGAGGGGGTCGGGCTCTACCGCACCGAGTTCCTCTTCATGGGGCGCACCGAGCTGCCCACCGAGGAGGACCACTACCGCGACTACCGCAACATCCTCGAGGCCATGGGCGGCCGTCCGGTCACCGTGCGCACCTTCGACCTGGGCGGAGACAAGCTCCCCTCGGGCCAGAGGGACCACTCGGAGAACCCGGCGCTGGGGTTGCGGGCGGTCCGCTACTGCCTGCGCCACCCCGACCTCTTCCACGCCCAGCTGCGCGCCGCGGTGCGCGCCGCCGCCCACGGGAACTTGAGGCTCATGTTCCCCATGGTGAGCGGCGTGGCCGAGGTGCGCGCCGCCAAGTGGATGCTCACCGAGGCCTTCGAGGAGGTGGTGGCCCAGGGGCTCGAGGCCCGCATGCCGCCGGTGGGGATCATGGTGGAGCTGCCCGCCGCGGCGGTGGTGGCCGACCGGCTGGCCCAGGAGGTGGACTTCCTCTCCATCGGCACGAACGACCTGATCCAGTACACCATCGGCGTGGACCGCCAGAACAAGGACGTGGCCTACCTCTACCAGCCGCTCCACCTGGCCGTGCTGCGCATGCTGCGCTCCATCACCGACGCGGCCCGGGCCGCCGGCAGGCCCGTCTCCATGTGCGGGGAGATGGCCGGCGAGCCGCTCTACACGCTGGTGCTCCTCGGCCTGGGCCTCGACGAGCTCTCCATGAACGGCCCCTCCATCCCGCTCGTGAAGCGGGTGATCCGCAGCGCCTCGGCGCGCGAGGGGCGAGAGCTGCTCGACCGCATCCTGGGGCTCAACGCCGCCGACGACATCGAGCGAGAGGTCCGCGCCGAGATGACCCGGCGCTTCCCCGGGCTGCTCGAGGGCGACGCCGCGGTGGGGCCGGTCAGCGGGTGATCCCCGCCCCATCCTCCGGGTCGCCGGCGTCCTTGACACGTCCGTTCCAGCGGACGTAAGACAGCCACCCTTCCCCCGGGAGAACCATGCAGAAAGACTTCCTCTTCACCTCCGAGTCGGTGACCGAGGGCCATCCGGACAAGATGGCCGACCAGATCTCCGACGCCGTCCTCGACGCCGTCCTGGCCCGCGACCCCAAGGGACGGGTGGCCTGCGAGACCCTGCTCAAGACCGGCTACGTCATGATCGCCGGCGAGATCACCACCAAGGCCCACGTCGACTACCAGAAGCTGGCCCGCGACACGGTGAAGAGGATTGGATACACGCACAGTGACATGGGCTTCGACGGCCACACCTGCGCGGTGCTGGTCGCGGTGGACCAGCAGTCGCCCGACATCGGGCAGGGAGTGGACACCGGCGGCGCCGGCGACCAGGGGATGATGTTCGGCTACGCCTGCGACGAGACGCCCGAGCTCATGCCGGCGCCCATCCAGTACGCCCACCACCTCACCCGCGAGCTCTCCCGCGCGCGCCGCCGCGGCCTCGACTTCCTGCGCCCCGACGGCAAGGCGCAGGTGAGCGTCGAGTACCGGGACGGCAAGGTGGCGCGCATCGACACGGTGGTGGTCTCCAGCCAGCACTCCGACGCGGTCTCGAACAAGACCCTCCACGCCGCCGTGCGCGAGGAGGTCATCGCCCGGGCGCTTCCGAAGAAGCTCGTCGACCGCAAGACCCGGATCTTCATCAACCCCACCGGCCGCTTCGTCGTGGGCGGACCCATGGGCGACACCGGCGTCACCGGCCGCAAGATCATCGTGGATACCTACGGCGGCATGGGGCGTCACGGCGGCGGGGCGTTCAGCGGCAAGGACCCCTCCAAGGTCGATCGCTCGGCCGCCTACATGGGGCGCTACATCGCCAAGAACGTGGTGGCGGCCGGCCTGGCCACCCGCTGCGAGGTGCAGGTGGCCTACGCCATCGGCGTGGCCGAGCCGGTCTCGGTGATGGTGGAGACCTTCGGGACCTCCACCGTCTCCGAGGAGGCGATCGCCGCTGCGGTCCGCGAGGTCTTCGGCCTCACCCCCGGCGAGATCATCCGGGGCCTCGACCTGCTCCGCCCCATCTACCAGGCCACCGCCGCCTACGGCCACTTCGGCCGCGAGGAGAAGGCCTTCACCTGGGAGCGCACCGACAAGAAGGGCGCGCTCCAGGCCGCCGTCGGGCGCAAGGGCAAGCGCAGCTAGCCCGTTCTGGGGATCCGGGGAGCCGGCATGGGACCTCTCGCCGCCCTCCTCCTCGGGATCGTCCAGGCGATCACCGAGTTCCTTCCGGTCAGCTCCACCGCCCACCTGCTGCTGGTCGGCGAGCTGCTCGGCGAGAGCCTGGGCGACGACAGGTTCCGGGCCTTCGTCACCATCATCCAGACCGGCACCACGCTGGCGGTGCTGGTCTACTTCCGGCAGGACCTCGGGCGCATCACCGCGGCCTTCGTGCGCGGGCTCCGCGAGGGCCGGCCGCTCGGCACCTTCGAGGCGCGCCTGGCCTGGTACATCGCGCTCGGCACGGTCCCGGCGGCGGTGCTGGGCAAGCTCCTCGAGCGCCCCATCGAGGCGCTCGGCAACGGGGTCATCGCCTTCTCCCTCGTCTTCTGGGGCGTGGTCATGGCGCTCGCGGAGCGCTTCGCCTCCCACCGGCGCACCATGGAGGACGTCACGGCCCGCTCGGCGCTGGCCATCGGCATCGGCCAGGCGCTGGCGCTCGTGCCCGGGACGTCCCGTTCGGGGAGCACCATCACCACCGGGATGCTGCTCGGCTTCTCGCGCGAGGCCGCTGCCCGCTTCAGCTTCCTCCTCTCGGTCCCCATCATCCTGGGCGCCGGTGTCTACAAGCTCGCCAAGGCGCTGCCGGTCCTGCGCGACCAACCCTCCTGGCGCTCCGCCACGCTGATCGGGACGGCGGTCTCGGCGGTGGCGGGGTACCTGGTCATCGGCTGGCTGCTGCGCTACCTGCGCACGCGCACCACCTACCTGTTCGTGGCCTGGAGGATCGTGCTGGGCGTGCTGGTGGCCGTCCTGCTCTGGCAGGGCCTCCTCCCGGCCGAGGACGCGCCGGTTCCTCCTCCCCCGGCCGCCCGGATCCGATGACCATCGAGGCGCTCCGGAGGGCGCTCGCCGGGCGCCCGTTCACGCTCCTCGACGTCGTCGCGCTCGAGCCGGCCTACCGCCATTCCATCGGAAAGCTCGCCGGGGCGGCAGTGCTGGTGCCGATCTTCACCCGCGACGGCGAGCCCCACGTCCTCATGACGCGACGGCGCGACGACCTCCGGCTCCACCCCGGCCAGATCTCCTTCCCCGGAGGGCGGATCGATCCGACCGACAGGGACGCCCAGGCCGCCGCGCTCCGCGAGGCCGAGGAGGAGATCGGCCTCGCTCCCGCCGACGTGGAGGTGCTGGGAAGGCTCGGCGAGGCGCTGGTGGTGACGTCCGGGTTCCGCTTGACGCCCTGGGTGGGCCTCGTGCCATATCCGTACCCGTACGTCGCCCAGCCCGACGAGGTGGCCGGGCTGGTCGAGTTCTCCGTCGCCGACCTCCTCGCGCCGGGAAGTCATCGGGTCGAGGCCCGGGAGGCGTTCGGCATGGCGCACGAGGTCCACACCTTCGACGTCGGCGGGGAGGTCGTATGGGGCGCCACCGCGTGCATCCTCCACGAGCTCCTCGCCGTCTGGAGATCCGCATGAAGCTCTTTCCCGTGGTGATGGCCGGCGGCAGCGGAACCCGGTTCTGGCCGCTCAGCCGCAAGAACCGCCCCAAGCAGTTCCTGCCCCTCGACGGCGACGAGCCGATGCTTGCCGCCACGGTCGAAAGGTTGCCCCCGCTGGCGCGCATCCAGGACACCTTCGTGGTCTGCGGACCGAACCACGCCGCCGCGGCGCGCCGCATCCTGCGCAAGCTCCCCAAGGACAACCTCATCGTCGAGCCCTGCCCGCGCAACACCGCTCCCTGCATCGGCCTGGCCGCGCTGCACGTCACGCGGCGCGATCCCAAGGGGGTGATGATCATGCTTCCGGCCGACCACCACGTGGCCCGCCCCGAGGCCATGCGCGAGGCGCTCGCCGCCGGTGCGCAGCTGGCCTTCGAGGGGGCGGTGGCCACCATCGGCATCCGCCCCGACCGGCCCGAGACCGGCTACGGCTACCTCAAGGTGGGCGCCCGGCTGAAGGCGGTCGGGCGCGGCAAGAAGGCCTTCCACCCGTCGCGGGTGGAGCGCTTCGTCGAGAAGCCCGACGTGGTCACGGCCTCGCGCTACCTGGCCGAGGGGGGCTACCTCTGGAACTCGGGCATCTTCCTCTTCCGGGCCGACGTCATCCTCGAGGAGATCCGGCGGGCCATGCCGGTGCTCGGCGAGCAGCTGGCGGTCATCGAGAAGGCGCTCGGCACCCCCTCCTACGGCCGCACGCTGGCCCGGGTCTTCCCGGCCGCCCCCTCCATCTCCATCGACTACGGCGTCATGGAGAAGAGCCAGCGCATCGCGGTGGTCCCGGCCGAGTTCGGCTGGAGCGACGTGGGGAGCTTCGCGGCCCTCTCGGAGGTGCGCGAGCTCGACGACCTCGGCAACGTGCTGCAGGGCGACGCCATCGTCATCGACGGCCACGACAACGTGGTGCTCGGGCACGGCAAGCGCCCGATCGCGGTGGTCGGGGTGGACGGGCTGGTCGTGGTCGACGCCGGCGACGCGGTCCTGGTGGTGCGCAAGGAGAAGGCCCAGGACGTGCGCAAGGCGGTCGAGGAGCTCAAGCGGCGCGGGCGCGGTTCGCTCCTCTAGGCGGTCGGCGCCGGGCGCGAAGGGGGACGACATGGCGGCCATCTCGAAGACGATCTTCCGCGAGTACGACATCCGCGGGCTGGTGGACCAGGACCTCACCGAGGACGCGGTGCTCCTCGTGGGGCGCGCGCTCGGCGCCGAGGTGCGCGAGCAGGGCGGCCGCCGGGTGGTCATGGGGCGCGACTGCCGGGAGAGCGGTCCACGCTTCGCGAGGGCGATGGCGGCGGGGCTGAACGCGGCCGGCGTGGACGTGACCGATCTGGGGGTGGTGCCCACGCCGCTCACCTACTTCGCCGCGGCCACCCTTCCGGTGGACGGCCTGGTGATGATCACCGGCTCCCACAACCCGCCCGAGTACAACGGCCTCAAGGTCGGGGTGGGGAAGAACACGCTCCACGGCGACGGCATCCAGGCGCTCCTCCGGCGCATCACCGCGGACCGCTTCACGAGCGGGGAGGGCAAGGTCGAGGCCCACGACATCGTCACGCCCTACCTGGCCTACGTCCGCGGCAATCTGAAGCTCGGCCCCCGCAAGCTCAAGGTGGTGGTGGACGCCGGGAACGGCACCGGCGGCGTCATCGCCGTGCCGCTCTTCCGCTCGCTGGGCGTCGAGGTGGTGCCGCTCTTCGAGGAGATGGACGGGCGCTTCCCGAACCACCACCCGGACCCGACGGTGGAGAAGAACCTCGCGTTCCTCAAGGCCAAGGTGCTCGAGACCGGCGCCGACCTGGGGGTGGCCTACGACGGCGACGCCGACCGGGTGGGGGCCGTGGACGAGAAGGGAACGGTGCTGTGGGGCGACCAGCTCATGATCCTCTTCTCGCGGGCGGTGCTGGCCGAGAACCCCGGCGCGGCCATCGTCGGCGAGGTGAAGTGCTCGAAGACCCTCTACGACGACATCGCCGCCCGCGGCGGCCGGGGCATCATGTGGAAGGCCGGCCACAGCCTCATCAAGGCCAAGATGAAGGAGGAGGGGGCGCTGCTCGCCGGGGAGATGAGCGGGCACATCTTCTTCGCCCACCGCTGGTTCGGCTTCGACGACGGCATCTACTCGTCGGGCCGGCTGCTCGAGCTGGTCTCGCGCACCGACCGGCCGGTCTCGACGCTCCTCGCCGACGTGCCGAGGACCTTCTCGACGCCGGAGATCCGCTACGACTGCCCGGAGGAGATCAAGTTCGAGCTGGTCCGCCTGGCGCAGGAGTGGTTCGCCTCCCGGCACGAGGCGGTGACCATCGACGGGGTCCGCGTGATCTTTTCCGACGGGTGGGGCCTGGTCCGCGCCTCCAACACCCAGCCGCTCCTCGTCCTCCGCTTCGAGGCCCTGACGGCCGGGAGGCTGGCCGAGATCCAGGCGCTGGTGACCTCGAAGGTGGATGAGCTGAAACGGCGTCTCGGCGCGTAGCGCCGGGACGCAATGCCCGACGAAAGCCAAGCCCAGCAGCTTTTCCATGACATTGACGGCGAGTGAACACGCACTCAAGGTCATCGTTCACGCTTCGAGATTGACCCTCGGACCGATCGTCACGCCGCCTTCCCCGCTCGGCCCGGCACGATCCAACCGGGTACATCGCCACCGATCTCCGGCGGTCACCGCAAGAAAATGTCGGCCGTATCCTTGCAAGGTCGATCTGCGTTCGCTAATCTGCACTCGTCTTCGTAGTGCGTCGTTGGTAGTTGACCAACTGTCAGGGAGGTAACACATGGCTGCCAAGAAGAAGGCTGTGAAGAAGGCTCCGGCGAAGAAGAAGGCTGTGAAGAAGGCCAAGAAGAAGTAACGATGCCTTCGTGGCGCGAGGAGACTCGCGCCGGGTCTTGCGGCCGCCTCCGGGCGGCCGCAGCCGTTTCGGGCTCCCGTGTCCCTGCGCTCCGGCGAGATCGCGCTCCTCATCGAGGAGCTCCGCCCCCTGGTGGGGTCGCGCGTCGACGCGGTGCGGGTTCACTCCGAGCGGCTCGTCACCCTGGAACTGCGCGGTCCGGCCGGCGACGCCACCCTGCTCCTCTCCGCCGAGCCGGACCTCACCCGCCTCCACGCCGCCACCTGGCGCCCCCCGTCCCATCCCGAGCCGCTGGCCTTCCAGGTCGCGCTGCGCCGCGAGATCAGTGGCGCCCGGCTCGCGTCCATCGAGGCTCCCGGCGGGGATCGGCTGGTGGCATTGCGTTTCGAGCGCCCGGCCGGCCCCGTGTCGCTCCTGGCCGAGCTGACCGGGCGGAACGGAAACCTCCTCCTCGTGGACGGAGCCGGCGTCGTCCGGGCCATGGCAGGCCGGAACCTCTCCCAGCGCCGGGCGCTCCTGCCGGGCGCCCCGTACCTCCCGCCGGAGGCCCGGGAGGGGGACGGCGAGGCGCCCCGCTTCGCGCCGGTGGAGGGCGCGCCGTTTCCCGTCTCCGCCGCGGTCGAGGCCTTCTACCGGAGGCTCGAGGAGGAGCGCGCCCTCTCGGCCGCACGCCGCCGCCTGCGCGAGCCGCTGCGGGCGGGGGTGGCCCGGTCGCGCCGGGCGCTCGAGAAGCTCGCCGACGAGGCGGCGCGCGTACCCGCGGCCGAGGCCGACCGGCGCGCCGCCGACCTCCTCAAGCAGAACCTCCGCGCGGTCCCGCGCGGAGCCCGGGAGGTCGCCGTCACCGAGTGGACCGAGGACGGCCCCATCCACGTGACGCTGGCCATCGACCCGGCGCTCACGCCGCGCGCCAACATGGAGCGCTTCTACCGGCGCTACCGGCGCATCGCCGAGAGCGCCGCCCGGGTCGAGGCCCGCGTCGGCGAGGTGAGGGCGAGGCTCGCGGCCACCGAGGCGCTGCTCGCCGAGCTCGAATCCGCCCCGCCCGAGGCGCTGCCGCGGCTCGAGCGGGAGGCACGCAAGGTCGGCGCCGCACCGCGCGTGCAGCGCCCGCCCCGCCGGCGCGACGAGAAGCCGGCCGCTCCCTACCGGACCTTCCGGTCGGCAGCCGGCCTCCTCGTCCTGGTGGGGCGCGGCGCCGCCGAGAACGATCAGCTGACCGTGCGGGTGGCCAAGGGAAACGACGTCTGGCTTCACGCCCGCGGCCGCACCGGCGCCCACGTCGTCCTGCGGCTCCCCAAGGGGCGAGCCCCCGATCAGGAGAGCCTGCTCGACGCGGCCCACCTGGCCGCCCACTTCAGCGACGCCCGGGGGGAGGCCGCTCCCGAGGTGGTCTACACGCGCGTGAAGCACGTCCGGAAGGTGAAGGGGGCCGCCCCCGGGGCCGTGACCTACAGCCAGGAGAAGGGGATGGCGCTGCGGGTGGAGCCGTCGCGCCTCACGCGGCTCCTCCTGGGGGAGTCCGACGGGGAGCCTTCGTGAGCGCGGCCAGGGGTCAGCTCGATCTCTCCTTCGACGCCCGCGAGGCGGGGAGGACGGACCGCGTCGCCGCCGCCGAGCGGCTGGCCGACGAGGTGGCCGCCCGCATCGGCGAGCCTGTCCGGCTCGTGGTGCACGACAACCGGCACACCATGGTCTCCTTCCGCCGCGAGCGGACGGCCATCCAGCTCCGCGTCCACCACCTCTTCCTGGGCTGCCCTCCCGAGGTGACCGAGGCGCTGGCCGGGTTCGTCCGGCCGGAGCGGCGCGCCAGCCGCCGGGAAGCCTCGCGCGTCATCGACGGGTGGGTGCGGATCCACCGGGAGCGGATCTCCCCGCCGCGCACCGGGCGGCTCCATGCGCGCGGGCGGGTCCACGATCTGCAGGCCATCCTCGATCGCCTCAACGCCGATCACTTCGGCGGGTCGGTCGAGGCCAGGATCGGCTGGGGGCGGAGCGGGGCCCTGCCCGGGCGCACCTCCATCCGCACCGGGGTGTACCTGCACGCCGCCCGCGCCATCCGCATCCACCCCGCGCTCGACCGGGAGGAGGTGCCGGTCTTCTACGTGGAGTTCGTGGTCTTCCACGAGATGCTTCACCAGGTGGTCCCGCCGGCCGAGCGGGGGGGGCGCCGGAGCATCCACGGCCGGGAGTTCCGGCGGCGGGAGCGGTCCTTTCCCGGGCAGGCCCGTGCGGCCGCCTGGGAGAAGGAGAACGTGCACCTCCTGCTGGCAAAACCGGGACGACGGTAGTCAGGCGGCCGTCGCCGGCTCGCGCCGCAGTCTCCGGCTGCGCATCCAGAGCGCGCCCACGAGAAGCGCGAGCGTCCCGAGCGACACCGCCGCGCCCATCGTCACCCAGCGGTTCCGGTAGGTGAGGCGAAGCTCGTGGGTGCCGGCCGGGACCGGCACCGCCTGGAAGGCGAAGTCGGCGCGGAGGATGGGCGCGGGCTCGCCGTCCACGGTGGCCGTCCAGCCCGGGTAGAAGGGATCGAGGATCACCGCCAGACCGTCGCGCGGCGCCACCACCGTGGCCTGCAGCGACGGGCCGTCCACCCGGATCCCCTCGGCTGCCACCGGCCCCTCGGGTGGGCCCGGCGGCGGGAGCCCCGGCGGCGGCTCGGCGAGCACGGCCCGGTCGCCGGCGGCGGCGCGGAGCAGCGGCCCGGTGACCTCGACGTCGGGCGCCACCTCCCACGACCCGGTCCAGAAGACCCGCGGCAGGGCCGGCGCGTGGAAGCCGATCATGCGGTTCTCCCATTCCCGCCTCCCGATGAAGAAGTCGTGGAGGCCGCGCTGGGGCCGATCCGAGATCACGAGGGGAGTTGCGAGGAGCGGCCAGAGCCGCGACCGGGGGTCCGCCGACGGGAAGGTGGCGTCCCCGTCCATGGCGCCGAGCCGCACCACCTCGTCGCGTCTCGTCCCCTCGAGCAGTTCCCGGACACGCTGGATCGACATGGGGCCGTAGCCCATCGTCCCCTCCCACCCGTTGCGGAGCGGAGCGTTGATGGAGGCGCCCCACTTCGCCACGACGCCCACGCGCCGAGGCGCCGGCGCCGCTGGCACCAAGGGGGAGAAGTCGGCCAGCCCCGGTCGCTCGGTCACGGCCGGCGAGAAGTCGTTGAACCGGGAGAAGAGGTACCAGGGCTCGTAGAAGGCCAGCGCCACCATGGCGCCGCCGGCCAGGGCTCCGCGCACCCCGCGCCAGGCCGCGGCCACCCAGAGCGCCCCGAGCCCCGCCATCACCAGGGCGAACCAGGCGGTCCTCCGGGTCGCCGCCGGGTCGAAGGGGAAGCCTGGAAGCCGGGGGAGGAGGAGCGCCAGCGCGGCGACCACGGCCAGGACCGAAAGGCTCCGGGCCAGCCGGGCGCGCGTCGGGTCGCGGCGCAGGGCCTCGAGCCCCTCGGCGGCGAGCAGCGCCACGGCGAAGGCGGTGACGAGCAGCCCGCGGGTCGGGACCCGGAAGCTGCCGTAGCCGGGGAGGATCTTGTAGAGCAGCCAGTGCAGGTGGAGCGGAGCGCGTTCCCCCAGCGCGAGCCAGGGACCGAGCAGCGCCAGCACCGCGAAGAGGATCACGCCCCGCCGCCGCGCCGGGGCGGCCGCGCAGAGCGCCAGCGCCGGGATCCCCACGTACCCGGTGGCCTCCCAGAGGTTGAGCCCCCAGCGCCCGTCCCCGTAGGCATGGGGGAGCACGTAGAGCGCCAGACCCCAGGCGTCGGGCCAGCGCCAGCTGGTGACGAAGGAGTAGTCCACCACCACCGAGCGCGGACCCATGCGGGCGAGCTCCAGCGTGGGGAGGACCAGCACCGAGGCGAGGACGAAGCCGATGGGCACGATGGCCACCGCCCAGGCGGCGTCGGCGCGGCGCGTGGGCCAGAGGTCCACCGCGATGCGGAGCGCGTAGAGCCCGGCCACGATGCACCCGAAGTGGGCCATCTGGGGGGAGCCGCCCAGCCAGGCGAGCGCGGTGGCGACGGCGGCGAGGAGGAGGAAGCGGGAGCGGCGCTGCGCCGCGAATCCCTCCAGCCCGGCCAGCATCCAGGGCCAGAAGGCCGTGGTGGCGGCGAAGTTCCAGTGGATGACGTGGACGGTCTGCTTGGCGCCGAGGGCGAAGAGGACCGCGGCGAGCAGCCCCGAGGCCGGGGCGAGGCCGCGCAGCCGCATCCAGGCCGCCATGCCCCAGCCGGCGATGGTGAGGTGGAGCAGCGTCGCGATGGTGAGCGCGCGGGGCGCGTCCCAGGGGAGGGTGAGCCAGGTGGTGGGGGCGAAGACCGCCGCCTGCGGATCCGCGACCAGCGGGTAGCCCATGTAGAAGCCACGCTGCCAGAGCGGCAGCTCGCCTTGCCGGAGGGCGGTGGCCACCGCCTCCCGCACCCCGAAGAAGAAGTAGCGGAGGTCGGAGCCGGAGAAGGCCATCCCCGGCCGGGCCGCCGTCCAGTGGAAGGCCACCACCAGCACCGGGACAACCGCGAAGACGCCCCACCACGCCCACTCCCGCCGCCTCCCATCCGACGTCACGCCGCGACCTCCCTCGCCGCGCCGCCGGCGGGACGACCGGTGGCGCGCAGCTGGACCACGAGCCAGGCCGCGAAGGCGGCGTAGACGGCGGTGCGAAGAAGCTCCTCCGCGTAGTACCAGCCGTCGAAGAACGAGAAGGTGCCGCGCCCGGAGCGGACCTCGAACGCCAGGTGGTGGTCCACCACCGAGATCGCGGCGAGCGCGACGAAGAGCCAGCCCGGCCCGGCCACCAGCGCGCCGGCCGCGAAGGCGTAGAGGGCGTACTGCGGGCTCCACACCTTGTTGGTGGCAACCCAGGCGACGAGCACGAGCGCGGTGCCGAGCCGGACGGCCCGGACCCGGGAGGCGGGGGCGGAGCGGTAGGCCATTGCAGCCGCGGCGACGGCCGCGGCAAGAACGATCGCCCCGGCGATCAGGTTCAGCGCCGCCGGATCCTTCACCCGGAGCACCTCCCACACCGAGTTCTCCGCCGACCGTGCGCCGTTGAAGCGCCAGAACCAGGCCCAGTTCCCCGGCGCGGAGAGCGCCACCGGAAGGTTCACGAGCAGCGTCACGGCCAGGAACGCTCCCCCGGCCCGCGCCAGTTCCCCGAACCGCCTGCGCCCGGCGAGTTCCCCGATCGCCGCCGGAAGGAGCGCCACGGGCCAGAGCTTGGCAGAGACCCCCAGCGCCGACAGCAGCCCCGCCGCCGCCGGCCGCTCCCGCTCCGCCGCCAGCACCGCGGCGAGGAGGAGCGCGATGGGGATGAGATCCCAGTTGAGCGCACCGAAGTAGGCGATGGCCGGGGTCCCAGCGAGCCACCATGGGCTCGCGCCGGGGAGGCGCCGCAGGAGGGCGACGGCCGCGAGCAGGCAGAGCCAGAGTCCCACGACGCTCACCGTGAAGTGCACGATCTGTCCCCCCGGCAGGAAGGACGGGGCCCAGAGGGCCGCCCCGAGCAGCACCGGGTACTCGATGCGGTCCTCCACGTAGGGCAGCGGCCTTCCCCCGTGAAGGTAGCGGTCGCCGGTCATGGCGAGCAGGTCGGAGTAGGCGTGGGTCCGGAAGGCCCAGGGGCGGTAGGCGACGCCCGGGTGCTCGACTCCGCGCACGAGGAAAGCCCACCCCAGAGCCATCCAGGCGGTGGCGACGAGATAGGGGGCGGCGCTGCGGAGGCGATCTCTGCCGGACTGCGACATCGGAGGCGGGATGATTAGCAGGGAGACCGGCGGCGGTCTACCATGCCTGGGTGAGCACGCTCGAGCGCGTGGTGGCGGCCCTCGCCGAGGCGCTCGCGCGGACCGGCCCGGCGGCGCCGGCCATCCTCTTCCTGGGAAGCCTGGTCGAGTACGTCTTTCCGCCGTTCCCGGGGGACACGCTGGTCGTGCTGGGAGCCTGGTACGCGGTGAACGGCAAGATCTCCTGGCCGGTGGCCTTTGGCGCGACGACGGCCGGGGCGGTGGTCGGGGCCTGGATCGACTACCGCATCGGGGCGGCGCTGGGCAGGGCGCTCGAGCGCGGCGCGGCGCGTCGGGGCCCGGTCACGCTGGAGCACGTGCGGAAGGTCGAGGCGGGCTACGCACGGTGGGGGGCGTGGTTCCTGCTCGCCAACCGCTTCCTTCCCGGGGTCCGGGCCTTCCTCTTCGTGGGCGCGGGGGCGGCGCGCCTGCCGGTGGGAAAGGTCCTCCTCTGGGGCGGCGTCTCGGCGGCGGTGTGGAACGGGCTTCTCCTCCTGGTGGGCGCCTTCCTGGTCCGGAACCTCGACGAGTTCGTGCGCCTGCTCCAGCGCTACACCGTGGCGGCCTGGGTGGGGATGGCGGTGGTGGCGGCGGCGCTCCTCGCGTGGTTCGCCGTCGGCGCGATCCGGAGGAGGAAGGGATGAGCCCTCTCCTGCTCGCGCTGCTCGCGCTGCTGCCGGACGCTGCCTCGCGCCTCTACCGGGTCGAGATCGGTGGCCAGGCGGTGGGGATGGCGACGCTCTCGGTGCGTTGCGATCGGGCCCGCTGCACCGGACTCTTCGAGACGTCGTTCCGGCTTCCCGAGGCGGGCGGAGGCGGGGTGGCGCGACGGAAGGTGAAGGTGACCACCGACCGCCAGGGGATGCTCCTCGACGCCGAGGCGGGAGGGAAGCGCAGGAAGGGCGCGGGCGACGGGGTGGCCTCGATCCTGGCGGAGGCCCTGCTCGCCGGGGCGGCGGAGGGGGAGCGCCGCTGCCTCGACGTGGAGGACGCCGAGACCGGCCGGCCGGGGAGGGCCTGCGCCACCCGGCGCGGTGCGTGGCTCGCGGGGGAGGTCCTGGGGGAGCCGGTTCGCTTCCGCGCAGCCGCGGGAGGACTTCCCGACGAGGTGCTGCTCCCCGCGCAGGAGACCCGCTTCGTGGCCGACCCGGCTGCGGCGGTCCCTCCGCGGGCGCCGGCCACCTTCGGGAGCGCGGTGCCGGCCCCGCCCGGCGCCGAGCTCGAGCGGTCGCTGCTCTTCTGCGGGCTCGCCCCGGAGCCCGAGGATCCCGCGCCGCCTCCGGCCGGGCTGCCGCGCGACTTCCCGGAGCGGGGCAACTGCCAGCAGATGTCGGAGGCCTACCTGCGCTCCGCCCGGGAGGACGGCCTCGACGGCCGCCTCGTCGTCGGCGTGGCCTGGGACGGGCGGCGCTTCGTCTGGCACGAATGGGTGGAGGTGGCGGCGGCGCGGCGCTGGACCGCGGTGGACCCGAGCTTCCGCCAGCTTCCCGCCCAGGCGCCGCGCTTCGCCGTGGCGCGGTTCGCTCCGGGTGACGAGGCCGGCCGGGCCGAGGCGGGGAGGAAGGTGCTCTCGTGCTGGGGAAAGGCGAGGGTCACCACGGCGCCGTCTACCCCCACGGCGCCGTCTACGCAGTAGACGGCGCAGGTCTCGCGCACGACCGGGTTCCTCGGAGTGAACAGAATCCATGTGGGCGTCGCCGTAGACCTGGCGCGCGGCTTCCCCGTTGTGGACGTCGCAGAGGACCCTGCAGTTCTCGACCGTGGACGGCCCGCCCCTCCCGCGCGGCACCACGTGGTCGATCTCCAGCCTCACCTCCGAGCCGCAGACCCCACCCGAATCGAGCTTCCACTGGCACTTGCCCTCGTCCCGCTTGCGAACCTCCCGTTTCACCCTGGGCGGAACGCTGGCCCGCCTCAGCTTCGCGACCAGCGCCCTCGACACGGTGACGTGGATCCGGCTCACCGTGGAGGTGAGCGGCTCGACCACGGTCCTCGCCGGTCCCCGCGCTGGTACTGGCGCAAGGTCCGGAGCAGTCGCCGAAAGTTCACTCGGATGAACCGGGAAAGTCGTTGATTTCACTGGGCCCGGGATCTCGGTGACCACCGTCCTCCTCGGCACGACGGCCGCAGGCATGATCTCCACCGCGACCTGCTTCGCCTCCTGCTTCGAGCAGTGGAAGGACTTCGGCAGCACCTCGGCCCGGTTCGCCTCGGTCATGACCTTCGCCAGCTGGACGATGCTGGTCAGGCACAGCCGCCCGTCCCTCAGCGGATCCACGACCTCGGGGAACCGGCCGACGAGCCTGGCCGCCACCTTCCGGTAGTGGGCCGCTCCCCGGGACACCTTCAACTCCCGGAGCAAGTAGTCGAAGAGGTTGGCGAAGCCCAGCCTCCTGTACGCCCCGGCCCGGTCGAACTCCGAGAGGGCGACGAGGAAGTCTGCGAGCGCGACGCGCTCTCGGCGGAGAAGGTCGGCGAGATGGCCGGAGGATTCGCGGGCCTGGACGAGGTTCGTGTCGTTCATGAATCCACTGTCTCACGGGAATTTGCGCCCTCCCCAGACGCACGAGGAAGGCCGCTGACGCGACCTCCCGCGCGAAGATCTCGAACCCCGCCACCAATCCCGATCGTCGCTCCACGGCGCGATGCGGTCGCCACGGGCGCCTTCCATGCGCGACGAGTTGCCGGAACGTGAAATCATCGCGGAACGCGTCAAGCGCTTTCCGCGCACGCCCCATCTGCCCGATGGTCCGCGAAACGGACGGTCGCCTGTTTCGCGGCGCCGCCCCCCGGTGTCCGTCCCCCGTGGAGAATGGAGCGATGGACGCGTTTCACCTCCTCGAACCGAAGCGCAACCGGCCCATCGACCCCGGCCTGCTCTCCGACATCCTCCGGAGTGCAGGGATCGGCAAGGGCGGTCCGCACATCCGCTGCCCCCTCTGCCGCTGGCGGCCCGGGCCGGACGACCGGTGGCTGTGCGGCTGCGGAGAGGTCTGGAACACCTTCCGGACCGGCGGCGAGTGTCCAGCCTGCCTCCACCAGTGGACCAAGACCAGCTGCCTGGCCTGCCACCGCTGGTCGCCGCACCAGGCCTGGTACGAACGCGCTCCCGACCCGGGCGCCGGGGCCTGAGGGAGCGCACCCGATGCCGGTCCTCGTCGAGATGACGTCCATCGTCGGGCCAGCGGAGATCCTGCGCCACGCCCTCGGGGCCGGCGGCCACTCCCCGGCGGACGACGGCGCGCTCGTCGCGGTCCCGTTTCGCGGCCACGCCCCGATGCGCGAGGCGCTTCGCCGGCTCGAGCGCGAGGGGCACGCTCCCTCGCGAGCCGCCGAGCCCGGCGACGTCGCCCTCGTGGACCAGGTCCAGGGACCGGGGCTCTGGTGGCCGTGGCTCGAGCTGGCGGTCGTCGAGGCGCCCGGTGGCGGCCGTGTCCTGGCGGCACGACGGACCGGCGACGCGCGCGACGAGGTCACGGTCCCGCCGGGGTGGAGCTTCCGGGGAAGCGCGAGCGCGACGTGGGGCGTGGGGGATCTCTCCGTCGCCGATCGGCCGCTCCGGCACGTCCGGAGAAAGGAGGAGCTCGACCTCTACGCCGACCGGTGGACCGGCGAGGAGGTGAGGCTCCGGCGGGAGCACGCCCGGGTTCGCGTTTCCGTGCGCGCACCGGGGGGAGGGGGCGGCCAGGTGGGCGCGGAGCTGGTCTCCCGGTGGGAGGAGATCGAGGTCGGCCTCATGTTCCGCGACGCCCTCGGTCCGGACGAGGGGATGCTCTTCCGGTTCGGCGAACCGCGCCTCCAGGCATTCTGGATGAAGAACACCCGGGTCCCGCTCGACATCCTGTTCCTCGACGGGGCCGGCAAGGTCGTGAACGTCGCCGAGCGGGCCGAGCCGCTGCGGGCGGCGAAGCACCGATCGGCCGTTCCGGTCCCGGACGTGCTGGAGGTGCCGGGCGGATGGTGCGCGGCGCACGGCGTCGGCGCGGGATCGAGGGTGACGGTGCTGGACCCGGCGCCGGCTCCCGGGCCCCGCTCCTGACGGGCGCAGCCTACGGCTGCATCCTTCCGTGAAGGAACCGCACCAGCGCCTCGGTTTTCGGCACCATCGACGAGAGCTCGATGAACTCCTCGTGCGTGTGGAAGCCCGCGCCGCGCGGCCCCAGCCCGTCGATCGACGGTACCCCCGCCGCGCCGGTGACCGCCGCGTCCGATCCGCCGCCGGAGAGGGGCGCCTCGCCGGAGCCCAGGCCAGCCAGCCGCTGGCATTCTCCGTACTCCGCCGCGAGCGCCGCCGAGGCCTCGGTCCGCACCAGCGAGGGCCGGCTGCCGGGGCGCAGCACCTCGATGCGCGTCCCGGGGACCGCCACCTCCAGTGCCGCCTGCGCGATGCTCGAGAGCGTGTCCGCGGCGTCGCCCGGCGCGAGGAAGCGCACGTCCACCTCGCACCGCGCCTCGGCCGGAACCGTGTTGCGCGTCGCCCCCCCCTCGAACCGCCCGACGCTGACCGTGACTCCGCGTGAATAGTCGGTGAGCCCCTGGATCCGGTCCACGAAGCGGGAGAGCGCCCAGACCGCGTTCTTCCCCTTCTCGTGATCGCCGCCGGCGTGGGCGGCGACCCCGTGGGCCCGCGCGTCGAGCGAGGCGACCCCCTTTCTGCGGGTCACGATGAGGTCCCCGCCTCGACCCGATTCGAGCCCGAGCGCCGCCGCCGCGCCGCGCACCTTCGAGACGGTGATCGGCTGCGAGGTGGGCGAGCCCACCTCCTCGTCGGCCACGACGATGCCGTGTACCGCGACCCGGTCCAGCAAGCCCGCCTCGCGCAGCGCCCGCAGCGCGAAGATCCCCACCACGAGCCCCCCCTTCATGTCGAGGACGCCCGGTCCGAGCGCCCGCTCACCTTCGACCCGGTAGCCCTCGAAGGTGCCCGGGGGGAAGACCGTGTCGCAGTGGCCGATGAGGAAGGTGAACGGCCCGGGGGCCGGGCCGGCGAAGGAGAGGTGGTCGCCGAAGGCGCCGCCGGGGATCCGCTCCACCGCGACGCCGCTCGAGCGGAGCTCGCCCTCGACCACCGAGGCCACCGCGTTCACGCCCGGCACGTTTCGCGTGAAGGAGTTCTGGTCCACCAGGCGGCGCAGCAGCGCCTCCATCGCGGGGCGCTCCGCGGAGAGCCACGACACGGCCTTCTCGAGCGAGGGATCCACTTCGTCCACCTCCAAGGGGCCGCGTGCCAGCGCGCCCGGGCGGGTATATGGTTTCATCATGGCAGGACGCAAGCGCTTCAGGGCCGCGGTGATCGGTGGCTCGGGCTACGGCGGCGCCGAGATGATCCGGCGCCTCCTTCTCCACCCCGACGTCGAGCTCTGCCGGGTGGCGTCGGTGGACTTCGTGGGGGAGCCGCTCGGGGCGGCCCACCCGTCGCTCGAGGGGCGCTCCGACCTGGTCTTCGAGAACGTCGCGCCGGCGGCCGCCGCCGAGGGGATGGACGTCGTCCTCCTCGGCCTGCCTCACAAGGTCACCGCCCAGAAGGTTCCGGAGATCGCGGCGTTGCCCGGGGTGAAGGTGGTGGACATGTCCGGCGACTTCCGGCTCCAGGACGTCGCCGCCTACGAGAGGTACTACGGGCAGCCCCACCCCCATCCGGAGCTGCTCCCCGGATTCGTCTACGGCCTGCCCGAGCTGAACCGCGAGCGCATCCGCCTCGCCCGCTTCGTGGCCTCGCCCGGCTGCTTCGCCACCTCCATCGAGCTGGGGCTCCTGCCCCTGGCCCGCGCCGGGCTCCTCGAGGGCGTGGTCCACGTCCAGGGCATCACCGGAAGCTCCGGGTCCGGCGTGGCCCCGCAGGCCACCACCCACCACCCGGTCCGGGCCGGGAACCTCCGGGCGTACAAGCCCCTCTGGCACCAGCACGTCCCGGAGGTGGAGGAGACGCTGGCCGCCGCCGGGGCGCGCGACCTCCAGCTGCGCTTCGTGCCGGTCTCGGCGCCGCTGGTGCGCGGGATCCTCACCACCTCCTTCCTGGAGCTCCCCGAGGAGTGGACCGGGGAGCGGCTCGCGTCGCTCTACCGCGACGCCTTCGCGGGGGAGCCGTTCGTGCGGGTCCCGGCGCGGCGGCTTCCGGAGGTGGCGGCGGTCTCCGGCTCCAACTTCGCCGAGGTGGGCGTGGCGGCCGGGCCGGCCTGGCGCGGGTGGAGGACGGTGACGGTGGTCTCGGCCATCGACAACCTCATCAAGGGCGGGGCCGGGCAGGCCATCCAGAACATGAACCTCGTGCTCGGTCTCGACGAGAGCTGCTCGCTCGGGGACCCAGGCCCCTGGCCCCCGTGAGGAAGATCATGACCATTCACCCCTGGTCAATGCTGGCCGCCGCCGTCGTCGCCGCGCTGCTGGCCTCCCCGGCCCTCGCCCAGGGTCCAGCCCCGGAAGGCGGACCCCTGAAGGTGGACCTGCCGCCCATCGCGACGCGCCCCACCGGGATCCGGCTGCCCGGCAAGGTGATCTGGTTCGACCTGCTCTCCTCCGATCCTGGCAAGGTCATGCCCTTCTACGAGGGAGTGCTGGGCTGGACCATGGGGGACCGGGGCGGCTACGCCGTCGCAAGGGACGGGGACGTCCCCGTGGCGGGGATCCTCCGCATGCCGGCCCCGGCTGAGGGGACTGCTGCGCCGCAGTCGCGCTGGATGCCGCTCGTCTCCGTGCCCGACGTCGCGGCCGCGGTGGATGCGGTGAAGAAGGCGGGAGGGAGCGTGCTGGAGGGGCCGGGCAGCCTGGGCCGGCGAGGGGCCTACGTGGCCGTGGCCGACCCGCGGGGCGCGCAGTTCGTCCTCGTGACGGCGACAGGCGGCGATCCGGTGGACGCCGACGCACCGCCGCCGGGGTGGATCTGGGCCGAGCTCTGGACCGACGACCCCAAGGGTTCGGCGAAGTTCTACAAGGCGGCGGTGGGCTACGAGACCTGGCAGGTGGGGGCCGGGAAGCAGGCCACCTGGATCTTCGCCTCGGGAGGGCGTCCCCGGGCCCGCGCCGCGCGCATGCCCTTCGAGAAGGTCCCGCCCCAGTGGCTGCCCTACGTGGTGGTGGCGGATCTGAAGCTCGCGCTCTCGCGGGTGGCCGAGTACGGCGGCCAGGTGCTGCGCAGGCCGGGCGCGAAGGGGGCGCAGTTCGCGGTGGTCTCCGACCCCGGGGGCGCGGTCTTCATCCTGGAGCAGCGCCCCGAGCAGCCGGCCGAGGACCTCGCGAAGACGTCCGGCGCGGCAGCGGGCGGCGCGGCCACCGCGGCCGCCGCGGCGCCCATCCCTCCGGCTCCGCCTCCCGATGCCCCTGCCGACGCCTACGGACTCGACGCCGCCCAGCAGAAGGCCGAGCAGGAGGCCGCGGCCCAGGCCGTCCTCGCCCAGCCCGGGCAGATCACCGCCATGCCGTCCGGCGACCTCGGTGCGGAGGTGGTCGTCGCGGTTCCTCAACCCTTCGTCAACGTCTGGATCGCCCCGCCGGCCTGGGGGCCCTACTGGGGAGGCGCGGGCTGGGGCTTTCCCCCCGGCTGGATCGGGGCGCCCTGGTGGGGAATGCCTCCGGTCTGGGGCCCGGGCTTTCCGCCTCCCTACCGTCCCGGCGGCGGCGGTTACTACCCGGGATACCGGCCACCTCCCCGCCCGGGCGGAGGCTCCGGCCCCCGGCCGCCCCCTCCGGGCTACCGTGCCCCGGCGCCTTCCCCGCGCGGTGGCGTGTCGGCCCCGGCTCCGTCCACGCGCTCCGCGCCTGCACCGTCGGTTCGCCCCTCGGCGCCCTCCGCTCCCCGCCCCGCACCCGCCGCACCCCGTCCCCGCTAGGAGAAGCCCTTGAAGACCGTGGTCGTGAAGATCGGCGGCGAGATCACCGCCACGCCGGAGATGGATGCCGTCGCCCAGGACGTCCGCGCCCTTCTCGAGGAGGGGCACCGGGTCAGCATCGTCCACGGTGGCGGGCCCCAGGCCACGGCGCTCCAGAAGAAGCTCGGGCTCGAGACCCGGATGGTGGCGGGGAAGCGCTTCACCGACCCGGAGACGCTCGAGGTCATGAAGTACGCGGTGGCTGGCAAGGTGAACGTGGACGTCTGCGCCCGCCTCCTCGCCAACGGGGTGCTGGGCGTCGGCCTCCACGGGGCCAGCGGCCACGTCATCGCCGCCCGCCGCCGCCCGCCGCGCGTGCTGACCGGGGCCGGCCCCGACCCGGTGGATCTCGGCCTGGTGGGGGACGTGGTGGGCTTCAACCTCCCCTTCCTCGGCGACCTCTGGGCCCGCGGCTACGTGCCGGTGCTGGCCTGCCTGGGCTGCGACCGGGAGGGGCAGCCGCTCAACATCAACGGCGACACGGTGGCGAGCCAGCTGGCCGGCGCGCTGCGGGCCGACGCGCTCGTGCTGGTCACCTCGGCGCCCGGCGTGCTGCGCGACGTGAAGGATCCCGGAAGCCGCATCCCCCGGATCACCCATGGTGACTTCACCCGGGGTGTCGCGGACGGGTCGATCTCCGGCGGGATGATCCCCAAGCTGGAGGAGTCCTTCGAGGTGCTGAAGGACGGGGCCCGATCGGTGGTCATCGTGGGGCGCCTCGCCCCGGGCGACCTGCGCCGCGCCGTCCTCGAGCCGGGGAGCGTGGGGACCGTGCTCGTCGAGGGGTAGCCCCTCAAGAACGCACGTCCCGCTCCTCCTCCGGCTTCACCCTCCGGAAATCGCGCCAGAGCAGGAGGTCGTAGAGGATCTTCAGGCCCCCGGCCACGAAGAAGGGCACGCTGGCCAGCGCCGGCACGGCGAAGAGCGGTCCGGCCAGGAGCGGCGCCACCGAGGATCCGATGGTCCGGGCCATGCCGGTGACCCCGGCCGCCGCCGACCGCTCGTCGGGCGCCACCACCGCCATGGTGTAGGACTGGCGCGTCGGCACGTCCATCTGGGAGATGGAGAAGCGAAGCAGCAGCACGCCGATGGCGAGCGGCAGGGTGGGCATGAGGGGCACGAGCACGAGGAGGACGTTGGAGGGCAGGTGGGTGAACACCATGGTGTTCAGCAGGCCGAAGCGGTTCGCCAGCCACCCGGCCGAGAGCGCCGAGATCCCCGCCAGCACGTTGGCCCCGAAGAAGATGGCGCCCAGCGTGGCCTCGTCGGCCCCGAACCGCGCGTGGAACCACCAGGCCACGAAGCTCTGCACCACGAAGCCGCCGGCGAGGGCGTCGAGCGCGAAGAGGGACGAGAGCCGGAAGACCACCTTCCTCGATCCGCGCAGCCCGAGCCCGGGCTCGAGGAACGAGGGACGGCGGTCCCGGCGCTCCGTCGGCGGTGGTTCCACGGCGGGGCCGAGCCGCGTGAAGAGCAGGAGCAGCGCGGCGCCCAGCACCGCGTATCCCAGGACCACGGCGCGGTTGGCGGCGAGCGGCGTCGCGCCGCCCGCCTGGAGCCCCTGCGAGAGGAGCCCGCCGGCCAGCGATCCGAGCGCGGTGGCGAAGGAGCCGACCAGCGCGTACCAGGAGAAGACCTGCGTGCGCCGCTCGCCCGGGACGGCCTGCGCCAGGGCCGCCTGCTCGATGGCCAGGAACGGGCCGACCTCGTTGCCGGCCGGGCTGATGATCCCGATGGTGGCGGCGAGGAGGAGCACCCAGAAGGAGGAGGTGGCGGCGAAGAGGAGGCCGGCGAGGACCATCATGGCCGCGCCGAGGAGCAGCATCCGCCGGCGCCCGATGCGATCGGCGTGGGTGGTGATCCAGAGGGAGAGGACGGTGTCGCCGAGGAGGGTCAGCGAGAGCAGCAGCCCGATGCGCCCCTCGGAGAGGCCGGCCTCGGAGAGGTAGAGGACCAGCACCACCGCCAGGAAGCCGTAGGAGAAGAGGCGCAGGCTGCGGGTGGTGAAGAGCAGCACGACGTCGCGGGAGGGGCGGGTGGCCACGCCCCGGTTATATGCGGCGACGGACCCGTCGAGGAGGTACACCGTGCCCGAGTCCCCCGGCTTCGTCGCCTTCGCCGTCGAGCTGCTCTCCCGCGTCGGCCCGGTGCGTGCCCGCGCCATGTTCGGCGGCCACGGCGTCTACTGCGGAGATCTCGATGATCGGCCTGGTGGACGACGACGAGATCTTCCTCAAGACCGACGGGGAGACCCGGCCGCGTTTCGAGGGGGCGGGGTGCCGGCAGTGGGTCTTCACCGGCGGCGGCAAGGAGATGAGGTCGAGCTACTTCCGGCCGCCCGACGAGGCCCACGAGTCGCCCGAGGACATGGAACCGTGGGGACGGCTTGCGCTCGAGGCGGCGCGGAGGACGGCGAAGGCGAAGAGGGCAAAGACATCGAAAAGAAAAGGGAAAATAGCGAACAAGTCGATCCGGAAACGTCCTTGACGGACAACCATACGACCAGTACGGCTATCCACTCGTGGACGTCTCCGAGCGCGACGCGCTCTACCGCGCCATGGAGGAACCGTAGGTGTTCGTCGTCGACACCAACGTGCTCGTCTACGCGGCGAACGCCGGCTCCCCATTTCACCCTGCGTGAAAGTAGGCCCTCGAGTCGTGGCGGCGCGCGCCGGGCGCCTGGTACGGCACCTGGGCCTTCGTGGAGTCGCTGCTCGCCCCCCTCACGCGAACGGCACCACGTCCACCGCGTCCCCCGCCGAGACGCCCAGGAGCCGGGCGGCCTCCCCGGGGATCCGCACCCGCCCGCCCGCCACCCGCGCCCGCGTCCGCACGGCCCGGAAGCGATCCGGCCCGGAGGAGCGCACCACCCCCGCGAGCACCTCGGGATCGCGCCGCGAGGCCTCGAGCGGCTCCCCCGCCAGCTCGAGCCGGCGGTGCGCGCGCACCAGGGAGATCTCGGCCAGCTTCGCCTCGTAGTGCGGGCCGCCGTCGAAGGGGTCGATGCGGTCCACGTGGCGGAAGCCGATGCGGGCCAGCATCCGGCGCGCCCCCTCGGTGCTCCGCCCCACCTTCCCGAGCGCCTTCTGGACCCGGGGCGGGAGCAGGGTCGCGTAGAACTCGCCCCCCGGGAAGAGCTGCTGGATGAACTCCTTGCCGCGGCGCGAGAGCTTGTCGGCGTCCTGGTAGTCGAGCCCCGTGAAGCGCCGGCCGAAGCTCTCCCAGAAGGCGCTTCGGCCGTCCTTCGCGAGCGGCGGCATGAGCTCGGCGAGCACCGTGTCCCGGAAGCGGTCGGGGAACATGGCCATGAAGAGGAAGCGCACCAGCGAGAGCTGCTTTCCGGGCCGGTCGGGGCCGCGCCGCGACCGTGGGTCCACGACCAAGCCTCCGATCTCGGTGGGTCCGTCGAAGTGGAAGCCGATGGAGAGCACCCGGTGCCGGAAGTGGCGGTCCAGGGTGGAGGAGTAGCTCTCACGCTCGGTGACATCGAGGAAGGTGCAAGGGGACGCGCGGGTGCCGTGCTGGGCGATCACCATCGAGGTGCCCAGCACCCGGCCGCGGCGCGGGTCCTCGAGCACGAAGACGTAGCTGCGGCGCAGCGGGTCGGCGATGCGCCCGGCGAAGCTCCGCACCGACCGCTCGATGATGCCCGAGAGCGCCCGCTCGTCGGCCGGCAGGTTCACCGAGTTGAGCACCCGGGCCAGCGCCTTCAGCCGGGGCAGGTCGGACTTCCGGACGTCGCGGAGCACGAGCACGGCCGGAGATTGGCACGGGCCGGTGCGCGTGTCATGAAGGGCGCATGCGATCGGTGGTGCAGCGGGTGTCGCGGGGAGTGGTGCGGGTGGACCGGCAGGTGGTGGGCGAGGTGGGGCGCGGCCTGGTGGTCCTCCTCGGTGTGGCGGACGGGGACTCCTCCGAGGACGCCGGCTGGACGGCCGACAAGCTGGCCCAGCTGCGCATCTTCGAGGACGAGGCCGGCAAGATGAACCGGTCGGTCAGGGACGTGGGCGGCTCGGTGCTCCTCGTCTCCCAGTTCACGCTGCTCGGCGACGCCCGCAAGGGCAACCGCCCCAGCTTCACCGGGGCCGCCCCGCCGGAGACGGCGAACGCCCTCTACGAGCAGGTGGCCGGACTGCTGCGCGCCCGCGGCCTCACGGTCGCGACCGGGGTCTTCCGGGCCCACATGGAGGTGGAGCTCGTCAACGACGGGCCGGTGACCCTGCTCCTCGACTCGCGGCGCTGATCGGTCCGCGGTATCCTCTCACCGACCGTGCGGCCCGACCGGCCGCCCACGAGCGAGGTGACCTGTGGCCGACTGCCTCTTCTGCAAGATCGCGCGCAAGGAGGTCCCCGCCAGCCTCCTCTACGAGGACGAGGACGCGCTGGCCTTCGAGGACATCAACCCGCAGGCCCCGGTCCACGTGCTGGTGGTCCCCAGGCGGCACATCCCGACGCTGAACGACCTCACTCCGGCCGACGACGCGCTGGTCGGCAAGCTGGCCCGCATCTCCGCGACCATCGCCCGGGATCGGGGCATCGCCGAGGCCGGCTGGCGCAGCGTGGTCAACGTGAACCGGGAGGGAGGCCAGCTCATCTTCCACGTCCACATGCATTGCATGGGCGGACGACCGATGTTCTGGCCACCTGGCTAGCGCCCGGGGTGTCAAGGCCCCCCGGTCCGAATTTCGTGCCGCGGTGCGGCTTGAAGATGGGGGCGGTCATCTGGGATCACAGGTGTCCCATGCCGCTCCTGCGCGTGAACAACCTGATACTCCATTTCCGAGGGGTGACGGCCCTCTCGGACGTCAGCTTCGAGGTTCGCCGCGGTGCGTTGCACGCGGTGATCGGCCCCAACGGCGCCGGAAAGACCAGTCTCCTCAACTGCATCAGCGGGGTCTACCGCCCCCAGCGCGGCAGCATCGCCTTCGACGGCGCCGACGTCTCGAAGCTCTCCCCGGCCACGCGGACCAAGCTGGGGATCGCCCGGACGTTCCAGAACATCGCCCTCTTCCGGGGAATGACCGTCCTCGACAACCTGCTCATCGGGCGCCACGTCCACCAGAAGGAGGGCGTGCTGGCCGGCGGGGCCTACTACGGGCCGGCCCGCCGGGAGGAGATCGCCAACCGGGAGATCGTCGAGGACATCATCGAGTTCCTCGAGATCCAGCACATCCGCAAGAAGACCGTGGGCACGCTGGCCTACGGCCTGCAGAAGCGGGTCGAGCTGGCCCGGGCGCTGGCCCTCGAGCCCCGCCTCCTGCTCCTCGACGAGCCCATGGCCGGGATGAACGCCGAGGAGAAGGAGGACATGGCCCGCTTCATCCTCGACATCAACGAGGACCGGGGGACCACCATGATCATGATCGAGCACGACATGGGCGTGGTGATGGACGTCTCGCACCGGGTCACGGTCCTCTCCTTCGGGGAGAAGATCGCCGACGGGACGCCCGAGGAGGTCCAGGGCGATGCGGCCGTCCAGGAAGCCTACCTCGGCCAGGCGCACGGATAGGCGAGGGGACGACGCGTGGCCGACATCCTCGATCAGCTCCTGGGCAACGACACCTTCCCGAAGCTCCTGGTCCGCAACGCCGGGCTGTACCCCGACAGGGTGGCCATGCGCGAGAAGGAGTTCGGGATCTGGCAGCCGTTCACCTGGGGTGAATACCACGAGCACGTCCGCGACTTCTCGATGGGGCTGGTGGCCCTGGGCATGCAGCCCGGCGACAAGGTGGCCATCATCGGGGACAACCGGCCGGAGTGGGTGTGGGCCGAGGTGGCCGCCCAGGGCGCCGGTGGCGCGTCGGTGGGGCTCTACCAGGACTCCAACCTCACCGAGGTGGCCTTCGTCATCGACCACTGCGACGCCACCTTCGTGGTGGCCGAGGACCAGGAGCAGGTCGACAAGATCCTCGACATGCTCGACAAGCTGCCCAAGGTGCGGAACGTCGTCTACACCGACCCGCGCGGCCTCCGGAAGTACGAGCACGAGAAGCTCCTCTCCTTCGAGTCGGTCGAGGAGAAGGGGCGCGAGTTCCTCGCGCACCACCCCGGCGCCTGGGAGGAGCACGTCCGGCGCGGCCGGGTCGAGGACGTGGCCATCATCAGCTACACCTCGGGCACCACCGGGTTTCCCAAGGGGGCGATGCTCTCCTTCCGGAACCTGCTCTCCATGGCGCTCTCCCTCAACTCGGTGGACCCCAAGCTCCCCGAGGACGAGTTCGTCTCCTTCCTCCCGCTGGCCTGGATCGGCGAGCAGATGATGTCGCTCTCCTCGGCGCTGGCGGTGGGCTTCACGACGAACTTCCCCGAGCAGCCCGAGACGGTGATGGAGAACATCCGGGAGATCGGTCCCCACGTGATGTTCGCGCCCCCGCGCATCTGGGAGAACCTGACCTCCACGGTCCAGGTGAAGATCATGGACACCACCCCGTTCAAGCGCTTCATGTACGAGCGCTGGATGCCGGTGGGGCGCAGGGTGGCCGACCTGCGCTTCCAGAAGAAGCCCATCCCGGCCGGCCTGGCCTTCCTGCACCGGCTCGGCCACTGGGCGCTCTTCCGCGCCCTCAAGGACCGGCTCGGCTTCACCCACCTGCGCAGCGCCTCCACCGGCGGCGCGGCGCTGGGCCCCGACGTCTTCCGCTTCTTCCACGCCATGGACGTGCCCCTCAAGCAGATCTACGGGCAGACCGAGATCAGCGGCATCTCCTGCATCCACCGCGACGACGACATCCAGTTCCACACCGTGGGTGTCCCCATTCCCGGCACCGAGGTGAAGATCTCCGGCACGGGGGAGATCCTCTCCCGCAGCGAGGCCATCTTCCTCGGCTACTACAAGAACGACGAGGCCACCGCCTCCACCGTCTCCGACGGCTGGCTCCACTCCGGCGACGCCGGCTACCTGGCCGAGAACGGCCACCTGGTGGTCATCGACCGCATCAAGGACGTGATGCAGCTGGCCGACGGCACCCAGTACTCCCCCCAGTTCATCGAGAACCGGCTCAAGTTCTCACCCTTCGTGAAGGAGGCGGTGGTGGTGGGCAAGGGGCGCCCCTACCTCACCGCCATGCTCAACATCGACATGGGCGTGGTGGGGAAGTGGGCCGAGAAGAACAAGATCTCCTACACCACCTACACCGACCTCTCCGCCAAGCCCGAGGTCTACGACCTGGTGCAGAAGGAGGTCGACCAGGTCAACGAGACGCTCCCGGCCGCGGCCAGCATCCGCAAGTTCGTGCTGCTCTACAAGGAGCTCGACGCCGACGACGAGGAGCTGACCCGCACCCGAAAGGTGCGGCGCGGCTTCGTCGAGGAGCGCTACAAGGTGGTCATCGACGCCCTCTACGGCGAGGCCGGCGAGGTGGACATCGACACCACCATCAAGTTCCAGGACGGCAAGACCACCCGCATCCAGACCACGCTCCTCGTCCGCCGGCTGCGCGAGCCGGCCGGGAAGGCCGCCTGATGGAATTCTTCCTCCAGCTCGTGCTCAACGGGATCGTGGTGGGGAGCATCTACTCCCTGGTCGGCCTGGGCTTCGTGGTCATCTACAAGTCCACCAGCGTGCTCAACTTCGCCCAGGGCGAGTTCCTGGTGCTGGGCGCCTACGTCTGCCTCACCCTCACGGTGCAGCACCAGGTCCCCTTCTTCTGGTCCTTCCTCATCACGCTGGTCTTCTCGGCGCTGCTCGGCATCCTCACCGAGCGTCTCATCCTGCGCCCCATGATCGGCGAGCCGGTCATCTCGCTCATCATGGTGACGCTGGGGCTCTCCTCGCTCCTCAAGGCCATCATCCAGGGCATCTGGGGCACCGACCTGCGCCCCTTCCCCGACATCTTCCCGGCCGAGCCGGTGCAGATCGGCCCGCTGCCGGTCTCGCAGGGCTACCTCATCAGCCTGGTGAGCGTGATCATCCTGCTCGTCATCTTCACGCTCTTCTTCAAGTTCACCCGGGCCGGCGTGGCCATGCGCGCCACCGCCTTCTCCCAGCAAGTTTCGCTCTCGATGGGCATCTCGGTGAAGCGCATCTTCGCGCTGGCATGGTCCATCGCCGCGGTGGTCTCGGCCATCGGCGGGGTGCTGCTGGCCGGGATCCGGGGCGGCCTCGACGGGGCCATGGCGTTCTTCGGCCTCAAGGTCATCCCGGTGGTGATCCTGGGCGGCCTCGACTCCGTCGCCGGCGCAATCGTGGGCGGCCCCATCATGGGCATCCTGGAGAACCTGGCGGGCGGCTACCTGGATCCGCTGGTGGGAGGCGGGGCCAAGGAGGTCGCGCCCTTCTTCATCCTGGTGCTCATCCTCAGCATCAAGCCATACGGGCTCTTCGGCAAGGTCAAGATCGAGCGGGTCTAGGAGAGCACGGATGCGCTGTGGGGACTTTCGCCAGAGCTACGCCGAGGACATGGCCCTCTTCGACTCGCCGTTGCCGCGGGTCCTGCTCACCGGCCTGCTGCTCTTCCTGCTGGTGCTGCCGCAGTTCGCCACCACCTACTGGCTCGACGTCCTGAACCGCATCTTCATCGCCATCATCGGGGCCATGGGGCTGAACGTGGTCACCGGCTTCACCGGCCTCATCTCGCTGGGAACCGCGGCCTTCCTGGCGGTGGGCGGATACGCCACGGCGGCCATGGCCGGCAAGGCCGGCCTCCCCTTCGTGGTGGTGATCCCGCTCTCCGGGCTCATCACCGCCGCGGTGGGACTGGTCTTCGGCATCCCGTCCCTGCGGCTCAAGGGGCTCTACCTCGCGGTGGCCACGCTGGCCGCCCACTACATGGTCGAGTTCACCGTCACCCACTGGGAGCACATGACCGGCGGGGTGAACGGCATCTCCATCCCGGCCGCGCAGTTCGCCGGGATCGAGCTCAAGGACGATCGGGGGATCTACTACCTGGTCTTCCCGATCATGGTCGGGCTGCTCTTCTTCACGAAGAACCTCTTCCGCACCAAGGTGGGCAAGGCCTTCGTGGCCATCCGCGACCAGGACATCTCCGCGGAGGTCATGGGGGTGGACGTCTTCCGCTACAAGCTGCTGGCCTTCGCGGTCTCCAGCTTCCTCATCGGCGTGGCCGGATCGCTGCTCGCCTACCAGGGGCGCATCATCAGCCCGGAGAACTTCCCCATCACGCTGGCCATCGACTACCTGGGCATGATCATCATCGGCGGCCTGGGCTCGGTGCTGGGCTCCATCTTCGGCGCCATCTTCATCACGCTGCTGCCCGAGATCCTCCGCCTGGCCACCGACGCGCTCGGCAACCACTGGCCCGGGCTCATGGTCATCGTGGCCCCCATCAAGACCGGCGTCTTCGGCCTGGTGGTGATCCTCTTCCTGATCTTCGAGCCGGACGGCATGGCCGCCCGGTGGCACCACATCAAGGCGTACTGGAAGCTGTATCCGTTCTCGTACTAGCAGCCCGGCAGCGAGCCCCGCGCAGTTGACCGTCAGTGACACAGGAGATGACATGACCCCACGCAAGACCCTCGGAACCATCGTCGCCGCAGCCCTTCTCGCCCTCGCGCCCTCCTGGGCCTCCGCCCAGCAGGAGATCAAGGTCGGTGGGATCTTCGACCTCACCGGCGTCACCTCGGACGTCGGCAAGCCCTTCGCCCAGGGCGTGCAGGACGCCGTGGCCTGGGTGAACGACAACGGCGGCATCAACGGCAAGAAGATCAAGCTCATCGGCGCCGACTACGCCTACAAGATCGACCAGGCCCGCGCCCTCTACAAGAAGCTCGTCAACGACGACAAGGTCATCATGATCCAGGGCTGGGGCACCGGCGACACCGAGGCGCTCAAGGACTTCGTGGGCCAGGACAAGGTGCCGTACTTCTCGGCCTCCTTCTCGGCCCCGCTCTCCGATCCGGCCAAGTTCCCCTACAACTTCTTCGTGGCCCCCACCTACTCCGACCAGCTGCGCTCCTGGCTCGACTGGGTGAAGCAGGACTACGCCAAGGCGGGAGGCAAGGGGAAGGCCAAGGTGGCCTTCATGTACGGCGACAACGCCTACGGCAAGTCCCCCATCGCCGCCGGAAGGAAGTACGCGGCCGAGATCGGCATCGACGTGGTCGACGAGGCCATCCTGCCCGGCAACCTCCAGGACGCCACCAGCCAGCTGCTCACCATGAAGCAGAAGGGGGTGGAGTACGCCTACATCAACGTGACCACCACGGGCGTGTCACTGGTGCTCCGCGACGCCAAGAAGCTCGGCATGACCGTCAAGTTCGGCTCGAACCCCTACGGCTTCTCCGAGTCGCTGGTGAAGCTGGCGGGGCCGCTCGCCGAGGGCGTCACCGGCGTCATGCCTCACGCGCCCTACGGGACGCCGGTTCCCGGGATGGCGAACGTGGTCGCCATGCACGACAAGCTGCGCTCCGGCGAGATCGGCGACGCACTGTACGTGCGCGGCTACACCTACGTGATGGTCTGGTCGGAGGCGCTCAAGCGCGCCGACAAGGCTGGCCAGCTCAACGGCCCGGGCGTGAAGGCGGCCACCGAGACGCTGGCCGACTTCTCCACCGGCGGCCTCTCCCAGTCGGTGACCTACACCCCCACCGACCACCGCCCCACCATGACCACGAGCATCTACCAGGTCCAGGGCGGCAAGCTGGTGAAGATCGGCGACTACATCATGCCGCGCACCAAGGAGTGGCTGGGGTTGTAGACGAGTGACGTAGGCGATCGATGAAGCTTGCGGGCGGGACCGAACGGTCCCGCCCGCTGCTAAGGGGTGAAGAATGCTCGAGCTGAAGAACGTCGAGGTCATCTACGACGACGTGATCCTGGTGCTGAAGGGGCTCTCCCTCTCGGTGCCGGAGGGGAAGATCGTCGCGCTCCTCGGCTCGAACGGCGCCGGCAAGTCCACCACCCTGAAGGCCATCTCCGGCCTCCTGCGCAGCGAGGAGGGGGAGGTCACCGACGGCGGCATCTTCTTCGAGGGGCAGCCGATGCACGAGCTCCCCCCGGAGACGGTCGTCCGGCGCGGGATCTTCCAGGTCATGGAGGGACGCCGGGTCTTCGAGGACCTCACCGTCGAGGAGAACATCGACATGGGGGGCTACATCCGCAACGACCGGGCCGGCCTGAGGGCCGACAAGGAGGCCTGCTACGAGTTCTTCCCCCGCCTCAAGGAGCGGCGGAAGAAGCTGGCCGGCTACCTCTCCGGGGGCGAGCAGCAGATGCTCGCCATCAGCCGCGCCCTCATGGCGCGCCCCAAGCTCATGATGCTCGACGAGCCCTCGCTGGGGCTCGCCCCCCTGCTGGTCGCCGAGATCTTCCGGATCATCAAGCGCATCAACGAGGAGCGGAAGACCACCATCCTGCTCGTCGAGCAGAACGCCAACCTGGCGCTGTCCATCGCCGACTACGGCTACATCATGGAGAGCGGGCGGGTGGTCCTCGACGGCGATCCGACGAAGCTCCGCTCCAACGAGGACGTGAAGGAGTTCTACCTGGGCGGCGGCGGCGAGGGCGGCAAGAAGAGCTACAAGAACCTCAAGTTCTACAAGCGAAGGAAGCGGTGGTTGTCATAGCAAGGCCGTCAGGCCGCGCAGGAACCACATCACGAATCCTCCACATCCCCGGAAGGATCGCATGCCCCCCCTCCGCCCTTCCCGCATCCACGATCCCGCTGTCGAGTCCCAGTCCCCCGAGGCCCGCCGCGCCCAGCAGGGCGAGCGGCTCCGCCGCACCGTGGCCCACGCCTTCGCCCGCGCTCCCCGCGCGCGCCGCACCCTCGAGGCCGCCGGCATCGACCCGGCCTCCGTCCACGGCCTCGACGACCTCCTGCGCATCCCGGTGACCCGCAAGGATGCGCTCCCCGCCGCCCAGGCCGAGGAGCCGCCCTTCGCCGGTCTCACCGCGGTGGACCCGGGCCAGCTGGCCCGCATCTTCATGTCGCCCGGCCCCATCTACGACCCGCAGGGCGCCCACGACGACTTCTGGCGCTTCCGCCACGCGCTCGCCTCGGCCGGATTCCGCGCCGGCGACGTGGCCCACAACTCGGCCTCCTACCACCTGACCCCGCTCGGCTTCATGCTCGACGCCGGCGCCCGGGCCCTGGGCTGCGCGGTGATCCCAGCGGGCGTCGGCCAGACCGAACTTCAAGTAAAGGTCGCGGCCCATGTGCGGGCCACCGCCTACCTCGGCCTCCCCAGCTTCCTGCACGCCCTGCTCACGAAGGCACGCGAGCTCGGAACGCCGCTGGCGCTCGAGGCGGCCTTCGTCATCGCCGAGATGCTGCCCGAGTCGCTGCGCAGCGAGATCCAGGACGGGTTCGGTGTCCGGGTCCTGCAGGGCTACGGAACGGCCGATCTGGGATGCCTGGCCTACGAGTGCCCGGAGAAGGGGGGCTGGCACGTGCACCCCGAGGCCGTCGTCGAGGTGCTCGACCTCGAGACCGGGAAGCCCGCCGGGCCCGGCCAGCCGGGCGAGGTGGTGGGGACCCTCTTCGACGTGGCCTATCCGCTGCTCCGCTTCGGGACCGGAGACCTCTCCTCGCTGGGGCCGGAGGAGGCTTGCGGCTGCGGACGCACCACGCAGAAGCTGCTCGGCCTGCTCGGCCGGGTGGGGGACGGGGTCAAGGTGAAGGGGATGTTCATCCGCGCCGGGCAGATCGACGGCGTGATGAAGCGCTTCGCCGAGGTGACGAATTGGCAGGCGGTGGTGACCCGGGACGCCCACCTCGACCGGCTCGAGTACGTGGTCGAGCTCTCCGCCCCCGACGCCGGCGGCGCGCTGGGGGCGCGCCTGGCCGAGGCGCTGCGCGACGAGGTCAAGGTGAAGGGCGACGTCCGGGGCGCCGCGGCGGGCGCGATCCCGCCGGGGGCGAAGCGAATCGACGACCGGCGCGTCTGGAAGTAAGCTCCTCGGTCGATGCGCGGCATCCGGGGCGCGACCCAGATCGAGGAGAACACCGTTCCGGCCATGGAAGAGGCCGTGGCGGAGCTCTGCGCAGCGCTCTGCGAGCGGAACGCCATCCGCCCCGAGGACATCGGCTGGGCCATCTTCACGGTGACCCACGACCTCGACGCCGACTTTCCGGCCCGCGCCGCCCGCGTCCGCAACGGCTGGCACCAGGTCCCCATGATCTGCTCGCGCGAGATCCCGGTCCCCGGGTCCCTGCCGCGGATCATCCGGGTGCTGCTCCACGTCGAGTCGATCGACCGGCCGGTGCGTCACGTCTACCTTCGCGGGGCCCGCGTGCTCCGTCCCGACCTCGCCGACCCGGAGGTCCCGCCGGCGACCGGTGGGAGGTGAGGCGTGCCCGGTGACCCCAGGCTGCCCCGCAGGGTGGGCATCGTCGGGCTCGGCCTCATGGGCGGATCGCTCGCCCGGGGGCTCAAGGCCATCGACCCCACCGTGCACGTGGCCGCGGCCGAGTCCCGCGCCGAGGTGCGGGGGCGCGCCGTGGCCGACGGGGTGGTGGACGCGGTGCACGGGTCGCCTGGCCCCTGGCTCTTCGATCGGGAGGTCGTGGTGCTCTGCACGCCGGTGGCGGCCATCGAGGAACTGATCGGACCGGTGTCGCGGGCCATGCCCGACGGAGCGGTGCTCACCGACGTGGGGGGCGCCAAGGAGCGGGTCTTCGAGGTGGCCCACCGGGACGGCGATCCGCGCGTCTCCTTCGTGGGGGCCCACCCCATGTTCGGCGGTCGCGGCGGCTACGAGGGGGCCAGGGCCGACCGCTGGAACGGAGGGACGGTGGCCATCTGCACCGACGGTGCGCTCCCCTCCGCGGTGGCGCGGATCACCGCGCTGCACGAGGCCCTGGGCGCGCGCACCGCCCCTTGCACCGCCGCCGAGCACGACGCCGCCGTGGCCCTGGTCTCCCACCTTCCCTACCTGCTCGCGAGCGCGCTCTCGCTGGCCGCCAAGGAGGCCGGGCCGCTGGCCCGCCTGCTCTCCGGGCCGGGGATGAACGACATGACCCGGCTGGCCGGCTTCGCCTTCGACATCCAGGGGGAGGTGGCGCGCCGCAACGCCCACGTCCCGGAGGCGGCGCGGCTGCTCGAGCGGCACCTGACGCGGATCCTGTCCGCCATCGCCGACTCCCCGGGTGCTGCCCGGGAGGCGCTCGAGGAGGCCCGCGGGGCCCGGGAGGCGCTCTTTTGAAAGGCCCGGTCACCTGCCGCCGCCGCGGCCCGATCCGCGGCTCCTTCGAGGTGCCCGGCGACAAGTCGGTCTCGCACCGGTCGCTCCTCTTCGCCGCGCTGGCCGAGGGCGAGACCCGGGTGCGTGGCCTGCTCCGCGCCGAGGACGTCCACTCCACGTGGAAGGCGGTGGAGCGCCTGGGCGCCCGGGTGCGCGAGGAGGGGGATCTCGTGGTGGTCACGCCGCCGGCCCGGCTCGGCGAGCCCGACGACGTCATCGACTGCGGCAACTCGGGCACGAGCCTGAGGCTGCTGGCCGGGGTGCTGGCCGGGGTGCCGGGGCTCTCGGTCCTGACCGGCGACGCCTCGCTGCGCCGCCGACCGGTGAAGCGGGTGGTGGAGCCGCTCCGGCGCATGGGCGGCATCCTGGAGGCCCGCGACGGCGACCGGCTCCCGCCGCTTGTCATCCGGGGGCAGCGGCTCCGTGGGACGCGGCACGTGCTCCAGGTGGCGAGCGCCCAGGTGAAGTCGGCCATCCTGCTGGCCGGGCTCTCCGCCGAGGGGGAGACCGTGGTCGAGGAGCCGGCGCTCTCCCGCGACCACACCGAGCGCATGCTCCGGCGCATGGGCGCCGACATCACCGTGGACGGGCTGCGGGTGACCATCCGCCCCTCCGGCCTGCGCGGGGGCGAGGTGGACGTGCCCGGCGACATCTCCTCTGCGGCCTTCTTCCTCTGCGCGGCGGCCGGCCTCCCCGGCTCGGAGGTGACCGCGCTCGGCCTGGGCACCAACCCCACCCGCACCGGGGTGCTCGACGTCCTGCGCGCCATGGGCGCCGACGTCGAGGTGGCGAACGAGCGCGAGAGCGCCGGCGAGCCGCGCGCCGACGTCACGGTGCGTGGATCCCGGCTCGAGGCGGTGACCATCGAGGGGGCCATCGTGCCGCGCCTCATCGACGAGCTGCCGGTCATCATGGTCCTCGCCACCCAGGCCGAGGGGCGCACCGTCATCCGCGACGCCCGGGAGCTGCGGGTGAAGGAGTCGGACCGGCTGCTGGTCATGGGGGAGGCGCTGGCCGCCGCCGGGGCCCGCATCGAGCTCTTCGACGACGGCTGCGCCATCACCGGGCCCACCCCGCTCCACGGCACCTCGGTGCGGACCCGCATGGACCACCGGGTGGCCATGAGCATGGCGGTGGCCCAGCTCTTCGCCGCCGGGGACGAGGTGCTCCTCGACGACGCGGCCTGCGTGGACACCAGCTTCCCGTCCTTCTTCCCGATCCTCGATCGGCTTTCGGAGGGCAGATGATCTCCGGGCGCACCACCCTCTTCGCGGTCATCGGCTCGCCGGTGGACCACAGCCTCTCCCCGGCCATGCAGAACGCCGCCTTCGCGGCCATCGGCTTCGACGGCGCCTACGTGGCCCTGCCGGTCTCCGCCGGCGAGCTCGCGCAGGCGGTCCAGGGCGCCCGGGCGCTCGGATTCGGCGGCCTGAACGTCACCGTCCCGCACAAGGAGGCGGTGGTGCCCCTCTGCGCCTCCCTCGACGACGTGGCGGCCCAGGTCGGGGCGGTGAACGTGCTGGCCCGCCACGCCCGCGGCTGGGCCGGCTTCAACACCGACGCACCGGCGGTGCGGGGGCTGCTCACCGACGCCGGGATCGGACCCCAGTCCCGGGCGCTGGTGCTGGGAGCCGGCGGCGCGGCCCGGGCCGCCATCTGGGCGCTCGTCGCCATGGGGGCGAACGTGCGGGTCTCGGCGAGGCGCGCCGGGAGCGCCGACGCCCTGGCCCGCGACATGACCCGCACCCTGGAGCTGCCGGAGGGGTCGATCCGCACGGTGGACTGGGAGGGCGTGGCGCCCGAGGCCATCCAGTCCGACGCCATCGTGAACGCCACCACGGTCGGCCTGGCGAGCCACGCCGGCGAGCTGCCCGCGCTGGCCTGGAAGACCGGGCAGGTGGCGCTCGACTTCGTCTACGGGGAGACCGCCTTCGCCCGCTCGGCCCGGGGCAGCGGGGCCCGGCTGGTCACCGGCGAGCAGGTGCTGGTGCGCCAGGGCGCGCTGGCCTTCAAGATCTGGCTCGGCCGCTCCGCGCCCGAGGACGTGATGGCGAAGGCCATCGTGCGGCACGGAGGGAGGTGACCATGGCGTTGCGCTATCTCACGGCGGGTGAATCCCACGGGCCGGCGCTCTGCGCCATCGCCGAGGGCTTCCCGGCCGGCCTCCACCTCGACCTCGCCCGCGTGGACGCGGAGCTGGCCCGCCGCCAGAAGGGGTACGGGCGCGGCGGCCGCATGCAGATCGAGACCGACCGGGCCCAGTTCCTCTCCGGGATCCGGGGCGGGGTGACGATGGGGACCCCCATCGCGCTCGTGGTCTGGAACAAGGACCACGAGAACTGGAAGAGCCTCATGTCGCCGGACGCGCGCGGCGGGCCGCGCTTCACCCGGCCTCGCCCCGGCCACGCCGACCTGCCCGGCGTCCAGAAGTACGGCTTCGACGACGCCCGGGATGCACTGGAGCGGGCCAGTGCCCGGTCCACGGCCGCGACCGTCGCGCTCGGGGCGCTGGCCCGCCAGCTCCTCGGCCGCTTCGGCATCGAGGTCTCGTCCCGCGTGACCGCCATCGGCGAGCGCTCCGTCCGCGGCGACGGACCACCCACGGCGGAGGAGAAGACCGCCATCGAGGCCTCCGACGTCCGCACCGCCGACCCCGCGCTCGCCGGGGAGTGGCGCGCCATCGTCGATCGGGAGAAGGCGCGGGGTGGCTCCATCGGCGGCGCCTTCGAGATCTGGGCCACCGGGCTCCCCCCCGGCCTCGGCACCTACGCCCACCCGGATCGCCGCCTCGACGGACGGCTCGCCGGCGCGCTCTGCGCCATCCCGGCCATCCGCGCCGTGGAGCTCGGAGAGGGGACCCGGGTGGACCTCCCCGGCGACCGGTTCCACGACGCCATCCAGCACTCGGCCGAGCGGGGGTTCCACCGCGCCACCAACCGGGCCGGCGGCATCGAGGGGGGCATGACCAACGGCGAGCCGGTCTGCGTCCGGGCCTTCATGAAACCCATCCCCACCATGACCACCCCGCTCGGCACGGTGGACCTGGACACCCGCGAGCCGGCCATGGCCCGCTACGAGCGCAGCGACGTCTGCGCCGTCCCGGCCGCATCGGTGGTGGGGGAGGCGGTGGTCTGCTGGGAGCTCGCCTGCGTCTTCCTCGAGAAGTTCGGGGGGGACGCCGTCGCCGACATCGAGAAGGCGGTCACGGCCTATGCCGCTCGGATCGGATGAGACCGTCTCCCTGGCGGGGATGATGGGATCGGGCAAGTCCACCGTGGCCCGCGAGCTCGGCCGCCTGCTCGGCCGGCGCGTCGTCGACACCGACCAGGAGGTCGAGCGGCGCGCCCGCCGGACGGTTGCGCAGATCTTCGCCGAGCGCGGCGAGCCCGCCTTCCGGGCGCTGGAGCGGGAGGTGGTGCGCGGTCTCTCCGGGCCGCTGGTGGTCGCGCTGGGGGGCGGCGCGTTCTGCGATTCCGGCAACGCCGAGCACCTCGTCCGGGTGGGAAGGGTGATCTTCCTCGACGTCTCCCGGGCCGAGGCGGCCCGGCGCATGGGCGAGGGGGACGACCGCCCGCTGGCGCGGCGATGGGAGGAGCTGCTGCGGGCGAGGCTTTCCCTCTACCGCCGGGCCGCCCTCGCCGTCCGGGTCGATGGCGCGACGTCCGACGCGGTGGCCCGCCGCGTGGCCGGGCTCATGGGGACTCCGTGAGCACGATCCTCGAGGCCCGGCAGCAGGGGCACGCCTACCAGGTGGCGGTCGGGCCGGCGGCCCGGCGCATCGCCGGGTTCACGGAGGGTCGAGACCGGGTCGCGCTCGTCACCTGCGCCCGCGTGCTCGCCACCCCGCACGGGGAGCGGTTCGCCGCCGCGCTGGCCCGGGCGGCCCCCCTCGCCGTCACCGTGATCCTCCCCGACGGGGAGCGCGGCAAGACCCTGGCCGTCCTGGAGCGCTCGGCCACCAGGCTGATGCGCGCCGGCCTGACCCGGCGCAGCCTCCTCCTGGGGCTGGGCGGGGGGGCGGTCACCGACGCGGCCGGCTTCCTCGCGGCCGTCTTCATGCGCGGGATCGACTGGCTCGCCGTCCCCACCACGGTCCTCGCCATGGTGGACGCGGCGCTGGGGGGCAAGACCGCGGTGAACCTGCCGCTCTCCAAGAACGCGGTGGGCGCCTTCCACCCCCCGGTGGGCGTGCTCGCCGACCCGGCCTCGCTCGCCACCCTCCCTCCCCGGGAGCTGCGCAGCGGTCTCGGGGAGGTCCTGAAGTACGGATTCCTCCGGCCGGAGATCCTGCCGGGGCTCGCCGCCGAGGCCCGGGCCGGCCGGGCCGGGGAGCGCACCATCGCCTCGTGTGCGGGGGTGAAGCTCGAGATCGTGGAGCGGGACCCCCGGGAGAAGGGCGAGCGGAAGCTCCTCAACCTGGGGCACACCTTCGGCCACGGGGTCGAGGCGGCCGGAGGGTTCAGCCGCTTCACGCACGGGGAGTCGGTGGCCATCGGGATGGCCTTCGCCTTCCGGCTGGCGCGGGTGCTCGGGAGGGTGGGAACTTCCGAGGTCGAGATGGTCGAAACGGTCTTGCGTGGGGCGGGCCTTCCCGTGTCTGTCGACCCTTCCGCTGCGCGGAAGGCTCGACTGCTCATGACCCACGACAAGAAACGCTCGGCGGCGGGGCTGCTCTGGGTGCTGCCGATTCGCCGCCCCGGCGGCTGGGCGGTAGAGTGGGACGTCGTCGCCGACCCCGCTGCAGTCCGGGAGGCGGCGCGGGAGATCGGGAGGGCGGGATGATCCTGCTGTTGAACGGACCGAACCTGAACCTGCTCGGGGAGCGGGAGCCGGTGCTCTACGGCTCCACCACCCTCCGTGACATCGAGCGCATGGTCACCGAGACCTGCGCGGCCTACGGCCGCGAGGTGCGGTGCTACCAGTCGAACCACGAGGGCGCCCTCATCGATTTCGTCCAGGAGCACCGCAAGGAGGCCCGCGGCCTGATCGTCAATCCCGGGGCCTTCACCCACTCGAGCTACGCGCTGCACGACTGCCTGAAGTCGATCTCCTTCCCGGTGGTCGAGGTGCACGTCACCAACGTCCACGCCCGCGAGGAGTGGCGGCGCCAGGACCTCATCGCACCGGCCACCCGCGGGCAGATCGTGGGGCTCGGCCCGGCCGGCTACTACTACGCCGCGGTCTGGCTCTGCAGCCAGGCCGCCGACCCGGTCCTCGGCGAGTACGACGCCGACGCGGAGCCGGTCGAGGCCTCCCCGGACGACGTCAAGGCCGACGAGACGCCGCCCCCCGTCGGCGGCGACTACGAGGGATAGCGGGCCCGATGCCCCGGGCGGCCGTCCTGCTGCCGGCCCGCGACGCCGCGGCCACCGTGCGCGCGGCCGCCATCTCCATCCTGCGGCAGGGATTCCGCGACCTCGCGCTCGTGGCCGTGGACGACGGCTCGACCGACGGCACCGGCGAGATCCTCGAGGCGCTCTCCCGGCGCGACCGGCGGGTCCGGGTGATCCACGGGCCGGGGGAGGGGATCGCCTCCGCCCTGAACCGGGGGCTGGCCCGCTGCGACGCAGAGGTGGTGGTGCGGATGGACGCCGACGACGTGGCTCATCCACGAAGGGTGGAAAGGCAGGTCGCGGCCCTCGAGGCGGATCCGTCGCTCGCCGCGGTGGGGTCCCGCGTCCGGCTCTTCCCGCGGGGCGACGTGGCGGGGGGGATGACCCGCTACGCCGCCTGGTTGAACGGGCTCGTGACCCCGGAGCTCGTGGCCCGGGACCTGCTCGTCGAGGCGCCCCTCGTCCACCCGGCCTCGGCCATCCGTCGCCGGGTGCTCGCCGACGCAGGGGGCTTTCGCGACGGCGACTTCCCGGAGGACTACGACCTCTGGCTGCGCCTCTCCGCCGCCGGACACCGGCTCTCGAACCTCCCCGAGGTCCTGCTCGACTGGCGCGAGTCGCCCTCCCGGCTCACCCGGACCGACGGCCGCTACGCCATCGCCCGCCACGTGGCGCTCAAGGCGGCCTGGCTGGCCGAGGGCCCGCTCTCCGACCGCCGCGAGGTGGCGATGTGGGGCGCGGGCGAGACCGGCCGGGCCTTCGCCCGCGCGCTCTCGGGGCACGGCGTCCGCGTCGTGCTCTTCCTCGAGGTGGACCGGAAGAAGATCGGCCGGACCGTGCTCGGGACGCCGGTGGTCTCCTACGAGGAGGTGGAGCGGGCGCGCGGGCTCCCGCTCCTCGTCGCCGTCGGGGCGCCCGGGGCGCGGGAACTCATCCGCGCCGAGCTCGGCCGCAGGGGCTTCGAGGAGATCCGCGACTACCGCTGCGTGGCCTGATGGCGCCTCACCGGCTCAGTGCCGTCTTGGGCGCGAGCCGCTTCTTCATGGCCTTGGCCTCGGCGAGGCGCGGCAGGTCGGGGTCGGCGCGCTGCCAGAGCCGGAGCAGCTCGTCCACCCGCTCGCGGGCCCGTGCCCTGTCCCCAATCCGCTCGTAGGCCACCGCCAGCAGGTACAGGCCGGTCGCACGGAGGGTCGCCATGGAAGACACGAAGGGCGTGAAACCGATCGCGCGCGCCTGCTCGAGCGCGGCGATGGCGGCCTCGTTCCGTCCCCGGGCGAGCTCGACCTCGCCGAGCACGGTGAGAGCCTTGAAGCGGGCGTCGGCGTAGGGGATCCCCGGCGCGATCCGGAGCCGATCGGCCGCGGCGTCGAGGTCCCCCTTCTTCCAGGCCACGATTCCGTCGAACAGGGGGCGCACGTATGCTGGGTACTCCGACGCGTAGGGGCTCGAGAAGATCGCGGGCGCCATGGCTTCCGCTCCCGCCGGGTCACCGGAGAGCGCTCGGGCCAGGGCCAGGTCGAGCAGGAACTGTGGGCGGGTCTCCGCCCCGACTCGGTCCACGGCCTTCGCCGCGTCCCGGTAGTCCGAGGGCGAGCAGGTCGCGAAGGCGAACCCCAGCGCCCCGCTCGCGAGCTCGCGGCCACCGATCCCTGCCGCTTCCATCGACTGGATGACCTTGCGCGCGTCCCGCAGGCGGCCCTGGTAGACGAGCAGGTCCACGAGGGTGTTGTGGAGGGCGACCCGCTCCGTCGCCACGGTCATGACCTTCGGGGGGATCCCTTCCTTCGGCGTCGCCGCGGCTCCCGGGTCAGGCGGCGGCAGGGTGTCGAGCGCCCTGCGGACGTGCGCCTCGGCCTCGTGGGCGCCCCCGTGGTAGGCGAGATAGTGGGCCAGAAACGGCGGGTAGGCGACGAGCCCGTCCTTCTCGGTGGCCTTCGCGTAGGCCAGGAGAGCCTCCTCGCGCCGGTCCACGGCCAGGAGCCCGCGCCCCACCGAGCGGTAGGCCTCGGGGGAATGGGTTCGCTCGGCCCAGCGGCGCGCCAGCGCGAGGAAATCGGTCCGGCGGTCGAGGGCGGCATAGGCGATGAGGGTGTGCTCCTCGGCCAGCGCGTACCCCGGGTCGAGCTTGAGCGCCCGCTCGAAGTAGGGGATCGCCGCCGGCCTGTCGCCGGTGTGGAAGCGGATGTCGCCCGCCCAGAAGACCGCCTCCTTGTCCTGGGGCCAGCGCTCCGCCGCCTCGTCGCGCAGGCGCAGCGCCTCGCCGTTCCGCTTCTCCCAGGTGGCCTTCCAGGCGAGCAGGGCCAGCCGCTCCTTGTCGGGGAGCCGGTCGGCGAGCCGCACCGCCGTGTCGAGGTGCTGCTGCGCGCCCTGGAGCGAGGCCTCGTCCGACCAGCCCGGCTTCACCGTCCAGGCGTCGAGGACCGCAGTCTGGTAGTGGGCCAGCGCGAACTGCGGGTCCACCTTCAGCGCCGCCGTGAGCTCGGTCCGCGCCTCGTCGAAGCGCGCCTGGTCGAGCGCCTGGCGCCCCTTGAAGTAGTGCTCGTAGGCGGCCAGGTTCGTCGTGGTCACGTCGGCGACGCCCCGGCCGCCGGCCACGTCGGCGGGGCGCTCCCGCAGCTGCTCGCGCGCCCGGGAGGAGAGCCGGTCGATCATGGCCGGGATGCTGCCCTTCCCCTTCCCGTCCTCCTTGAGCGTGAAGAGGTACTCGTCGGTGGCCGGGTCGAGCGCCCGCATCTCGATGGCGTAGACGTCGTCGAAGCGGTGGACCGTGGCGAGGAGCAGCGCCTTCACCCCCGCCGCCTTCCCCACCTCGCGCGCCAGGGACTCGTCGATGCGGTCGGGGACCTCCTTGCCCGTCTGGCGGACCAGGTCGGCGAGGCGGGACCGGGTGAGCACGGTGAGCCGCTTCGACTGCTCGAGGGAGGTGGTGAGCATCCCCGACAGGCCGTTCAGCTCCGGGTCGGAGGTGCCGTTCTGGAAGTCGGCCACCGCCACGGGGATGCGCTGGCCCGGAGCGAGATCCCTGACCTGGAGGGCGCGGGAGGCCAGGAAGGCGACGAGCGCGACCAGCCCCACCAGCGCCCCGGCCAGGACCACGCGCTTCCTGGTCCGGCCCGCCTCGGTGGCGGTCCGCTGCTCGAGGAGGGACTCGAGCACCACGGCGCCGTCGCGGGGGCGGTCGTCCCGGGAGCGGGACATCGAGCGCCGCACCAGCATCCGCACGTTGCGTGGAGCGGAGCCCGCCGGCAGCTCAGGCACCGGGCCGTCGTCGAGCGCCGTGCTCCGCCCCGACTCGACCGCGAAGGGGCGGTTGCCGGTGAGCATCTCGTGGAGCATCACGCCCAGGGCGAAGACGTCGGTGCGCTCGTCCTCCGCATCGCGCCTCCACTGCTCCGGGGCCATGTACGCAGGCGTCCCGCCCTCCGGGCCGCTGCCCGACCCGAAGACCCGGGAGAGGCCGAAGTCGAGGATCTTCACGGCCCCGTCGTCGCAGAGGAAGACGTTGGAGGGCTTGAGATCCCGGTGGAGCACGCCGGCGCGGTGGGCGTGGGCCAGGCCCCGGGCGATCTCGGTGGCCACCCGGAGCGCCTCGGGGCCGGTGAGCGCGCCGCGGTGCAGCCGCGCCTCCAGGGTCTCGCCGCGCAGGAGTTCCAGGACGAGCCAGCCCTCGCCTCCGGCGCTGCCCAGGTCGTGGACCGTGACGATGTTGGGGTGGTGGAGCGCCGCCGCCGCCTCGGCCTCGGCGCGGAGAATGCCCGGGTCCACGCCGCGCCGGGCCCGGACCACCTTCACGGCGACGAGCCGGCCGAGCTCCCGGTCCCGCGCCTCGAAGACGACGCCGAAGCCTCCCCTCCCCAGCTCGCGGAGCACCTCGAAGCGCCCCCCGATCACGGTCCCCGGGTCGATGCCGGTGCCAGGGCGCACCTCGGGGGCCTCCGCAAGTTCCTCGAGGAGCGCGGACATCGACCCGGGCTTCGGACCACCCGATGGCTTGGCTTCCTCGCCGGCGATCACGGCACCGCCTCTCCTCGAGCAGACCTCGAGCATACGTCGAAGGGCGCGACGCAGGTAGAACGGACGGACGGGCCGGGAATTTCGCTGGTCGGGGTCCCGCAAGGGTCAGGAAAAAGATGTGACGGCGAGCCGGACCAGCCCCAGGCGCACCGCCAGGGCCCCGGCGATGACGACGAGCGCCACCACGACGGCCACGTCCTTCAGGCCGTCGCAGCGGCAGAGCGAGCGAAGCAGCCGTTCGGGATCGCGAAACGGCCGGACCCGGGCCAGCATCATGACCTCTCCCCTTTCCCCGCAGGAGAGGAGGGGCGTCCGGGCCGTTTGTGACATCCCCGGGGGAAGTCCCAGGGATCAGTCGAGCTTTGGCTGCGACTTCCTGCCGGCACGGAAGAGCAGGAGCCCCAGCCCGGCGAAGCAGGCGACCCCGAGCAGGGTGAAGCCTCCGTGGCCGATGACCCGGGCGATGGCCGGCTCCATGTTCAGGTTGGAGGAGAGGAAGCGCTCCACGTTCTCGTTCACCTGGAGGAGCGCCACCACCACGCCGGTGAGGGCGCCGCCGGCGACGAGTCCGGTGGCCATGAGCGAGCCGCCCCCCAGCTCGGAGTCCTCGGCCTCCCCGCCCTTGCGCTTCGTGGACCAGTCGGCGAGCCCCTTCACCACGCCGCCCGCGAAGATGGGGAGCGTGGTGGAGAGCGGCAGGTAGAGGCCGACGGCGAAGGAGAGGGCCTTCACGCCGCAGAGCTCCATGGTGATGGAGAAGAAGACCCCCACCAGCACGAAGACCCAGTCGAGGTTCAGGGAGAGCAGCCCCTTGATGAGCGTCGCCATGAGGGTTCCCTGCGGGGCGGGGAACTTCTCGGTGCCGATGGCGTGGGTGATGCCCTTGGCGAGCTGGTCGGCGCTCGGGGTGTCGAGCACCTTCACCGTGAGTCCGATGACGACCGCCGAGGCGATGGCGCCCACGAAGAGGGCGATCTGCTGGGCGCGCGGGGTGGCGCCGATGAGGTAGCCGGTCTTGAGATCCTGGGAGGTGGCCCCGGCGTTGGCTGCGGCGATGCACACCATGCCGCCCACCACGAGCGCCATGGGCTCGTAGGCCGAGCCGGTCCAGCCCAGCCCCACGAAGACCATGGCGGTGGCCATGAGCGTGGCGATGGTCATGCCGGAGATGGGGTTCGACGACGAGCCGATGAGCCCGACGATGCGCGAGGAGACGGTCACGAAGATGAAGCCGAAGACGATGACCAGCACCGCCACCAGGATCTTGTTGAGGATGGTCTCGCCGGGGACGAAGGGCAGCGCCACGAGGACGATCACGAGCCCCAGGCTGCCGGCGATGACGGTGACGAAGGAGAGGTCGCGATCGGTGCGCTTGGTCTCGTGGGCGGCGGTCTTGTCGGAGAGGGAGCGGATGGAGTCGCGGAGCGACGTGTAGATGGTGGGCAGCGTCTTCACAAGCGTGATGAAGCCGCCGGCGGCCACGGCGCCTGCGCCGATCTGGCGGACGTAGGCCCGGTAGATGGCGTTGGCGGTGTTCCCGAAGGTGTGGGAGACGGGATCCCAGCCGAAGCCGGCCGGGTTGCTGCCCACCTTGACGAGCTGGGCGTAGACGATGTCGCCCGGGACCAGGAAGCCGAGGAGCGGGATGAGTCCCAGCCAGGCGAGCACGCCGCCGGCCACCAGCACGCCGGCGATCTTGGGGCCGATGATGTAGCCCACGCCCATGTACTCCGGGGTGATCTCGCCGTTCACGGTGGCGTTGGGCAGCCACTTGTTGGTGCGGGAGGTGACCCAGGCCGGGGTCTCGGCGATGACGTGGAAGACCTTCTGGAGGATGGCGTAGGCGACCGCGATGCCCACGCCCTGGAAGGCGGTCTTGGCGAAGTCGCCGCCCTTCTCGCCGGCGATGAGCACCGACGCGCAGGCCGCGCCCTCCGGGTACTTGAGCTCCTCGTGCTCCTTCACGATGAGCGAGCGGCGCAGCGGGATCATCATGAGGACGCCGAGGATGCCGCCCACCAGCGAGAGCGTGAAGAGCGTGGCGTAGTTGAAGTAGCCGGCCCCCACCGAGATGCCGTCCGGGCCCGTGGAGAGGAAGAGGAATCCCGGGAGGGTGAAGACCACGCCGGCCGCGATCGACTCGCCTGCCGAGCCGGCGGTCTGGATGATGTTGTTCTCGAGGATGGTGGTCTTGAGGAGCTTTCGCCCCAGCGAGATGGCGATGACCGCGATGGGGATCGAGGCCGAGACGGTGAGGCCGGCCTTGAGCGCGAGGTAGACCGTGGAAGCGCCGAAGAGGATGCCGAACAGCGCGCCGGTCACCACCGCCTTCACGGTGAACTCGGGGATGACCTGGTCGGCGGAGATGTAGGGCTTGAATCCGGCCGGGCCGGAAGTGGTGTCGCTCATCGGCTGGGACTCCCTCCGGGAACGGCGGCAGGCCGCTCCACGGGGCGGGAAGAAAGCACGTTTCCCGGCCGGATTCCACCCGGGAGGGTCGAGTGCCCTGACCCAGGGGCACTAGGATCCGGCGGGCCCGACCAGCGCGTCCCGGACGGCGGCCAGGTCGGCGGGAACCGGCGCCTCGAAGGCCGTCCGCGCACCGGTGGCGGGGTGGTCCACCTCGAGCCGCAGCGCGTGGAGCATCACCCGGGGTACGGGGAGATCTCCCACCATGCGGGGGCCGCCGTAGCGGGAGTCCCCGAGGAGCGGCGCCCCCAGCGCGGCGAGGTGGACGCGGATCTGGTGGGTGCGCCCGGTCTCGGGCCGGGCCTCGACGAGCGCCGCGCCTCCCGGGCCGACCGCGAGCGTGCGGTAGCGGGTCGCCGCCGCGTCGCCCCCGGGAGAGACGGCGCGCCGCCCTGGCCGGAGCGGGTCCTTCCCGAGGGGGGCGTCGATGCGCCCGTCGGCCGGCGTGGGCGCTCGGGCGCACAGCGCCAGGTAGGTCTTCTCCGGGGTCCCGTCGCGGAAGGCTGCGGCGAGGACCCGCTCGGCGTCGGCGGTGCGGGCCAGGATGGTGACGCCGCTCGTCTCCCGGTCGAGCCGGTGGACGAGGCGGGCCGGGGAGCCCAGCAGCGCGGTGACGAGCTCGGGAAGGTGGCCGCGGTCGGAGGTGAGGGTGGGCTGCGACGGCACGCCGGCGGGCTTGTCCACCACCGCGACCCAGTCGTCGGCGAAGAGGAGGCGCGAACGGTCCAGCGGTGGCGCGGCGTCGGCCCCGCGCCCGGCCTCCTCCAGGTTGACCGTGACCTTGTTGCCGCGGTGCAGGATGCGCCCCGAGACCTTGATGCGCTTGCCGTCGAGGAAGACCCCGCCCCGCTCCAGGACCCGGCGGGCCTCGCCGCGGGAGATGCCGCCCCGGGCGGCGATGAAGCGGTCGATCCGCTCGCCGTCGTCGGCGGGTCCGGCGGCGAGGGTGAGGCGCTTCACGGGTGGGCCCGGGACATCAGGCCTCGGCCGACGGGCAGCCGGCGCAGCCCGCGCCCTTGGGCGCGCTGCAGGAGGCGGGCCTCCCGGCGGACTTTGCAGATCCCTTGAGCGAGAAGGCCCCCGCGCTCATCACCTTCTTCACCGGGGAGCCGCAGGCGTCGTGGCGGCGAAGCGGGGGCGCAGACATCCGCTGGAGGGTGTCGAAGCGCCCGCACTTCGGGCAGTCGTATTCGTAGATGGGCATGGCGCGTGGAACGTAATCCCGCCAGCGGGGGAGTCAAGGGACGTAGAATCCGCCCCCATGCACGCCCTGCTCCTCTCCCTCGCGCTCTCCGCCGCGTCCCCGCCCGCGCCCGCTCCGACCCCGCGCACCTTCCGCGTCGACGCCTTCCACACCGGCAACGCCACCGAGGAGCGCTTCGCCCTCGACCGCCTGGTCCTGGAGCCGCTCCCCTTTCCGGGGAACCCCGACCGGCCCGTGGACGATCTCAACCTGGGCAAGTACCTCTTCGAGGTCCGCGACCTGGCCTCGAACCGGCTCCTCTACTCGCGCGGCTACGCCACCGTGTTCGGCGAGTGGGAGACCACCGCCGAGGCCAAGGAGGCGAACCGCACCTTCCACGAGTCGTTCCGCTTCCCCGCGCCGGAGCGGCCGGTGCAGCTCGTGGTCCGGAAGCGCGACCGGCGCCAGGCCTTCCGGGAGATCTGGACGCTCACCGTGGACCCGAAGGACATGTACGTGGACACCTCGCGGCCCGCGCCGGCCGGCCCGCTGGTCGAGATCCTGCGGGGCGGCCCGCCCGAGAGGAAGCTCGACCTCCTGATCCTCGGCGACGGATACACTGAAAGTGAATGCTCGATCTTCGAGGCCCAGGCCCGGAGGTTCACCGACGCCCTGCTCGCGGTGGAGCCCTTCCGGTCGCGGCGCGAGGATCTCAACGTCTGGGCGCTCTGCCCGCCGGCCCGGGAGAGCGGCGTCTCCCGCCCGTCCACCGGCATCCACCGGAACAGCCCGGTGGGCTCCGCCTACGACGCCTTCGGATCCGAGCGCTACGTCCTGGCCCTCGACAACCGGCGCTTCCGCGAGGTGGCCTCCCAGGCCCCGTACGACTTCGTGGCCATCCTGGCCAACGCCGAGACCTACGGCGGCGGCGGGATCCAGGGGCTCTACGCCACCGTGGCGGCGGGCAGCATGTGGGCCCCCTACGTGTTCGTCCACGAGCTGGGGCACCACATCGCCGGGCTGGCCGACGAGTACTTCACCTCCGACCCGGTCTACCTGCCGGGGGAGCGGGTCGAGCCCTGGGAGCGGAACGTCACCATCCTGCCCGATCCCACGCGACCGAAGTGGGAGGTGACGCCGGGTACGCCCACGCCCACGCCCTGGGACAAGGCCGACTACGAGGCGCGGGCCAAGGGCTTCCAGGAGAGGCGCAAGGCCATCCGCAAGCGCAACGGGCCGGAGTCGGAGATGGACGCACTCTTCATGGAGCAGAAGAAGGTCGAGACCGCGAAGCTCGCGGCCGAGCCGCACGCGCGCCAGGTGGGCGCCTTCGAGGGGGCGAACTACGAGTCCAAGGGGGCCTATCGCTCCGAGGTGGACTGCATCATGTTCTCGCGGAACGACGTGCCGTTCTGCAGCGCCTGCCGGGGCGCGCTCGACCAGATGATCGACCAGCACGCCGGTCCCGCGCCGCGGCCGGCCCCTTCACGCTGAGGCGAACGGGCGTGGACGCGGACGGCATCGAGGAGGTCCGGGGGGAGCTCGACGCCCTCGTCCGGGGGCTCTCCGAGGAGCGTTTCCGCCACGTGGCCGGGATCGCGCCGTCCCACGGGCTCGCGGCGATCTTCGACGCCCACGGCCTCGCCGCCCACCGCGACACGGTGGCCATGCTGCGCGAGGCGGGGGAGGGGGAGCTCGCCGCGCGGGTGGCCGGTCTCGTCGCCGAGCAGGCGGCCGTGGCCCCGGAGGAGGCCTGGCGCGCCGCCGAGGCGACGGCGACCGGCCATGGCCCCGACGGACCGATGGGGATCTCCGACGCCGCGCTCTCGCTCCTGCACGAGCGCGATCGGGACCGGCGCCGCGCCCTCGGGAGCGCCGTCTCCGAGGCGGCGCTCGCCTCCGCGTCGGGGCGCGAGGCTGCCGCGGAGGCACGGGCCGCGGCCCGCTCGTCCCTGGGCCTCACCCCGGCATGGGAGGACGTGGTCCAGGCCGACGACGTGCTCGCCGCGTCCGAGGGAGCCTACCAGGAGGTGCTCGCCTGGTTCGCGCGGCAGGATGGGCTCGAGCTCCCGCCGCGCGGCGGCCTCGACCGCACCGAGCTCCTCCACCTGCTCGCCTTCCGCGACCACGACGGCCTCTTCCGCCCCGGGCCGCTCTCCCAGGTGGCGCTCGACGGCTTCGACGGGCTCGGCATCGACGTCCGGCGCGTCCGGCTCGACGGCGCGGCCCGCGCGGGCAAGTGGCCTGGCGCCCACGCATTCGAGGGGCGCGTGTCGCTCCGGAGGCAGGGTGGGCTCGCCGACTGGCTCGACCTGCCCGACGCGGCGGGCAGGGCCGCGGCGTCGGCGACCTCCCATCCCTCCACCCGCGACCCGTCCCTGCCTGCCACGGTCGGCGCGCTGGGGTCCTGGCTGCTGCTCGAGCCGCGCTTCCTCGAATCGGCCACGGGGCTCGACCGCAAGCGCTCGCGCGACGTGATCCGAAGGCTGGCGCTGCGCCTGCTCTTCCAGCTGCGGGCCCGCGCCGCGGCGCTGCGGGTGGCCGCCGAGGTGGAAAGGGGCACGGGCGGGCGAGCCTGGCACGAGGCCCACCGGGAGGCCCTCTCCCGGGCGGCGCAGGCGGGCTGGCCGGTCGGCTTCGCGCCCCGCGACGCGGACGCCCTGGCCCACCAGGCGTCGCTGGCCGGCGCCGCCTGGGCGGCGGCCATCCGGCACGACCTCCGGGAGCGATTCGACGAGGACTACTGGCGCAATCCCCGGACGGCCGAGGCCCTGGCCGGCCGCGTCGCCGCCGGCAGCCCGGGCCCTGGAGCGGAGAGGCCCCCGCTCGCTCGCGCGGCGGAGGCCCTCGTGGCCCTTCTCGGTGCGGGGGGCTGAGATGCGCGCTAGCGGTTCGGGCCCTTGCGGCGAAGCGCCCGGACGATCTTCTCCTTGGTCCGGGAGGTCGCCCGCGCGGCGGCCGGAGCCGCGCGGCGCGCCTGGTGCGCGCGGAGCTTGAGGTAGGTCTCGATCTCCAGGGCGCGAAGCTCGATGGCGAGCTCCTCGCTCTCGGTGCCCATCCACTCGATCTCGCTCTTGCGAGGGAGGGCCGCGCCGAGCCGCATGCGAAGCACCTTCTCCTCGACGGCGGCGAGGCTGCTGGCCCCGCGGCGGCGGAGCAGGGCCTGGGCGGAGGCTTCGGTGACGGTGGCCTGGGCGGTCTTCTTCCTCATGGCCCAAATCCTAGGCAGGTCCCGGGGCCTGTCCAATTTTCGGGCTCCCGCACCGTCCCTCGAGGCTACTCCTCGGCGACGTCCTCGTCGCCCTCGTCCGCCGGGGGGGCCTCGGCCCCCTTCTTCCTGCCCAGGCCGGCCTGCTCGAGGGCCCGCGCCACGCCGCGCGGCTTCCGCTCGTCCGGGAGCGCGTTCCGGGGTGGCTCGACTGCCCCGACCTTCCCGCCCAGCGCGGTGAAGCGGCCGTCCACCTCGACCCGGACCCGCGCCTCCGGATCCCCTTTCACGCCGAGGACCGCCGAGATCCGGGCCTGGAGCGGCGCCCCGGTCGCGGCGTCGAGGAGCAGTTCCCCGGACGCGTCGATGGGCTCGCGCCCGTCCAGCAGCGCGAGGCGGGCCTTGGTGGCCGCGTCGGGGCCGCCTGGAGGAGGCTCGTCCGACAGGCGGGATGGTCCCGGGGTGAAGCGGGCCAGGTCGAGGGAGAGGGCGAAGCGTCGCGCCGGGCGCCCCAGCACGCTGGCCGTCCCGGCCGGGGAGGCGACGAGCGCCGGACCGAGCAGCCCGGCCACCTCGCCGGCGAGGAGGAAGCTCTCGTCGCGGAAGCGGCGGGCGCCGCGGCCGTGGTCGGTGGGACGCTCGCGCCACTCGCCCGAGGCCGGATGGAGCGAACGGGCGTAGCTCATCCCCCTGGCCCAGATCACCCGCTTGCCGCTCTCCGAGCCCGGGCCGCGCCCCGGGTCCACGGTCCCGTCGGCGGCGAAGTCGCCGGTGGCGAGCTGGCGGACGGCGTGGCGCTCCGCCACCTCGACCTTCCGCTCGCCCTTCGCCGTGGACCAGGCCGCGGTGCCCTCCCAGGAGAAGGAGCCCAGGCGGGCCGCCACCTCGTCGGGGTCGAGGCGCAGCGCCCCGGCCGGCCGTTCCCAGTCGAAGGGGGGCGGGGGCCTCACTTCACCGACGGTGACGGCACCGCCCGTCCCCCCGCGGCTGCAGGCTCCGAGCGGGGCGAGGAGCGCGAGCAGCAGCGAGAGGGACGCCCCGCGCACCGGTCAGGTCCCCTCGCGGAGCAGGCGCGCCGCCGGGAGGATCCGCGCCGGCTCGGGCTGGCTGTCGTCGGCGCTGCGGGAGACGTCGGCCATCGAGACCCGCCCGTCCGACCAGAGGATCCGGTCGCAGCGGTGGAGCAGTTCCGGCAGCCCGGCCTGCTTCGACGCCGAGATGGCCACGCCCCCGCGGGCCGAGGCGATGGCCGCCCCCTCGCCGGGCGGCAGCCGGTCCACCTTGTTGAGGACGAGCAGGCGCGGGGTCTCGGAGAGCCCCAGCCCGCCCAGGATCTTCTCGACCGCGGCCACGTGGGCGTCGAGGCCCGGGTCGGCGGCGTCGGCGACGTGGAGCAGGAGGTCGGCGTCGTCGAGCTCCTCCAGCGTGGCCCGGAAGGCGGCGATCAGGTCCTCGGGAAGGTCGCGGATGAAGCCCACCGTGTCGGTGATGATCACCTCGCGGTCGCGGGGGAAGCGCAGCCGCCGGCTGGTCGGGTCGAGGGTGGCGAAGAGGACGTCCTCGGCCAGCACCTTCGACTCGGTGAGCGCGTTCAGCAGCGTGGACTTGCCGGCGTTGGTGTAGCCGACGATCGAGATCACCGGGAGCCCGCGCTCGTTGCGCCGCTTGCGCCGGACCTGCCGGTCCACGGAGAGGGCCTCGGTGCGCCGCGTGAGCTGGGTGATGCGGTCGCGCACCCGCCGCCGGTCGATCTCCAGCTTGGTCTCCCCCGGGCCGCGCCCGCCGATGCCGCCGGCGAGGCGCGAGAGCGAGTCGTCGCGCCCGACCAGGCGCGGGTAGAGGTACTGGAGCTGGGCCAGCTCGACCTGCAGCTTGCCGTCGGCCGACTGGGCCCGCTGCGCGAAGATGTCGAGGATGAGCTGGGTGCGGTCGAGGATCTTGAGGGCGGTGGCGTCGGCGATGTGGATGGCCTGCGAGGGCGACAGGTCGGCGTCGAAGATGATGAGATCGGCCATGAGCTGCATGGAGCGCAGCAGGATGTCCTCGAGCTTGCCCTTGCCGATGAGCGTGCGCGGGTCGGGTTCGCGGCGCATCTGCACCGACGCGTCGATGACCTCGACGCCGGCGGTGCGGGCCAGCTCGCGCAGCTCGAGGAGCGACGACTCGGCGTCGCCGCGGCTCTTCCCCTTGCCGCCCACGCCGACCAGGATGGCCCGCTCTCGCCCTCCGGTGCGGCGCAGCGCGGAGGCCCGGGCGAACTCCTCCTCCAGGGCGAGGGGTCCCTCCACCGCGTCGTAGTCCAGCTCGTGGACCGACGGAGCGACCTCGTCCTTCCAGAGCGCCCCCTGGGGGTTCTCGGGGAGGAGGTGGGCCAGGTGGACCTTTCCGGGCAGGCCGTCGTCCCTCACCTCGAGCGCGGTCACCGAATCGAGCCGGAGCAGCGCCAGGTCGGTGTGGTCGTCGCGGGTGAGCGGCTCGCCGCGCAGGTGGGTGTGCACGAGCCGGAGGCCGCGCAGACGGTGGGAGCCAGCGCGGGCCCGCCCCACGTCGGGCAGGGTGAGCTTGCCGGCGTCGCCGACCACCACCCACTGGACGTCCCCCTTCCGGTCGAGGAGGACGCCGACCTGCCGGTTCGTCTCCCGCGAAACCTCGGTGAGGTGGCGCGCCAGCTCGGGCGAGATGACCTCGCCGGCGTCGACGCGGCGGCGGTAGGTGCGGCGCAGCGCGTGCAGCTGGCTCTGCTTCAGCCCGAGGGTGTTGCCGTGGACCTCTTCCATTGTAGTGGACGGAGCATAGCGGCGGCGGCCCCGGGGGGCCACCCGCACCGGGCGACCCCTTTGGACCGGATCGGGGAGGACCGGCGGGGACTACACTCACGAGCCTGGGGGGGAGAGCCTTGGTCCTGGAGGGCGCAATCGTGCGCGCGGTCACGCGGCTGGGGCTCGGGCTCCTGCTGCTCGGCTGTGGTCCCGTCGCGGCCCGGGCCGCCGCGGATGGACCGGGGCCTGCGGCGGCGATCCGGATCGCCCCCCCGGCGGCCATCCTCGTGGACGGCTCTGGCGGCGAGGGGCTCGCGATCCTCGAGGTCACGGTCGTCGATGCGGCGGGCCGTCCGGCCGACGACGTCCCGGTGGGCTCGGGAGGCCGGGGCGAGTTCCGGGAAGCCCTGCTGGTGGAGCCGGGGCTCTGGGCCGTACCGTACCGGCCCCCGTTCGTCCTCTCGGACACCACCGAGCACGTCGTGGTCAAGGCCGGCGCCGCATCCGCATCGGTGGAGCTCACGCTTCTGATCCGCCGCCCGACCGTTTCGCTGGGGGTGAAGGCTGGGGTCGCCGCCGCGGGCGGGCGCCTGGGGCCCTCGGTCGGGCTCGAGGCCGGGGTGTGGACGGTCCTCGGGAGCGCCCAGCTGGGGCTCTTGCTCGAGGGGGGCTGGTGGATGCTCTCCGGCGCCGTCACGGCCACCACCGGGGGCGTCGAGTCCTCCTACCGGTCCTCCCAGGACTACTTCCCCGTCCTGCTCTCGCTGGGGTGGCGGATCCCCGTCGCCGACGCCTGGGCGCTGTGGCTCACGGGCGGGGGAGGGGGAGCGATCGTCTCGAGCCGCGTCGAGCTCTCCGGGCAGAAAGTCTCGAGCGAGAGCGGGCTCGCGCCGGCGGTGAGCGGCTCATTCTCCGCCGGGCCGCGCCTCGGGCCGGGTTTCCTGTTCCTGGAGGCCCGCGCATCCTGGATCGGCGATCCCGGCCTCTCCACCGTGACCGGTTCGGCGGTCACCATCCTCGGCTTCGTGGGATACAGGTTCGATGTCGGCTAGGCGCGCCATCGGCCTGCTCGTGTCCGTCGCCGCCCTCTCCGGCTGCGGCGGCGCCGACCTGCCCGTCCCCGCTCCGGCCGCGGTCACGCCCGCCCGGGGCTCGGCCGGACAGGCCACCCCGGTCGTCATCCAGGGCTCCGGGTTCTCCGCGCTGGTGGTCCAGTCGGCCTCCGGCGGCGCCCCTGCCGTGAACGAGACCTTCCGGGCCTGGCTCGGCGACGTCCCCCTCCAGGCGGTGCGCCGCGTGGACGATGCGACGCTCTCGGCCACCGTCCCGGCCGGATTGCCGGTGGGTCCGGGGACGCTCCGCGTGGAGGGGCCGTACGGCACCTCCGGTGAGCTGGCCGGCGCTTTCACGGTCGATGCCGCCCCCGTCGGGGCCCTCACGGCGGCGATCTCCGCCGCGCCGGCCACGGTCACCGTGGGCCAGTCGATCACGGTCACCCTCCTGGTGCAGAACACCGGGACGGCCGGGCTGACCGGCGTCGTGCCCGGGGCGCCCTCGGTCACGGGCACGGGCACGACGGGCACCCCGGCCGGCCCGACCCCTGCCTCGCTCGCCACGCTGGCGCCCGGCGCTTCCGGCAGCTTCACCTGGACCTACCCCACCACCGGCGCAGGCGCCCTCGCCTTCGCCGGCAGCGCCGCAGCCAGCAGCGTGCCGTCGGGAGCGACCGTCTCGGCCGCCACCGCCCCGACCCTTCCCGCCCGGGTCACGGTGGAGCGCCCGGCCGCGCTCACCGCCACCCTGCCGGTCTCGGGCTCCGCCGCCGTCGGACGTGAGTTCACCGTCTCGATGACGGTCGCCAACACGGGCGGGGCCGCGGCGAGGAACGTCGTCCCCGGAACGCCCACGCTGGCCCCGGCGGGGCTCGCCGCGCTGAAGGACGGCACCGGGCCGGTGCCGCCCTCCGTCGCCTCCCTGGCGACGGGCGCGAGCACCACCTTCACCTGGACCTTCGTGGCCGGGACGACCCCCGGTACGGTCCGGATCTCCGCCGCCGCCAGCGGGTCCGACGCCAACTCGGGAACCGCCGTCACCTCCGCGACGGCCACCTCGGGAGACTTCACCATCGGCGCGGCCGGCATCCAGGCCACCCTCGCCGCCGCCCGGGCCATCACCAACGTGGGCCAGCCGCTCGCACTCACCCTGAGCGTCTCCAACCCGGGGCTGGCCGCGGTGAACGGGTTCACCGTCGCCGGGCCCGTCGTGACCTCGACCGACGGCGCGACCGCGCGCGTCACGGCCGGCCCCACGCCGTCGCCGCCTGCGGTCCTGTCGCCGGGGCAGAGCGCCACGATCTCCTGGACAGTGGACCCGGCGGTGGCCGCGGGTGCGTCCACCGGGCACCTCTCCTTCCGGGTGACCGCAGGGGGCGTGGACGCCTTCTCCGGCACGCCCATCTCCGCCGAGCCGACCGCCGCCGTCACGGTGGAGACGCCCGCCGAGTTGACCGCGACGGGCCTCTCGGCGACGCCTGAGACGGTCGTGGTGGGACAGCCCGTCTCCGTGACCCTGGGGCTCGGCAAGACCGGGGCCGCCGCCGCGAGCGTCACCGACGCCACCCTCACCGGGATCACCTGCGCCACCCCGCCCGTCCTGCCGGTCGCCGTCACCGGTCCCACCACCACCCTCACCTGGTCCGGCTGCGCCGCGCCCTCGAGCCCCCAGACCCTGACCCTGGGCGCCTCCGCGACCTGGGTGGACGTGAACGTCCCGCTCACCCCGAGGACCACGAACACGGTCCTCGCCACGGTGGTGGTCCAGGCGGCGGCCGGGCTCTCGGTGGTCTTCCTGGCCCAGCCGCCGCCGGCGGTGATCGCGGGCCAGGTGCTCACGCTCACCGCCCGCGTGGCGAACACAGCCCCGGCCGGCGGGGCGGCGGCGAACGGGGTGACGGTCGCGCCCTCGGCTGCGAACGCGAGCGGCACGGCCGACGCCACCTGCCTTCCGGCCGCCCCGGGGGCGACGGCGATCGCGGCCGGGACCGCCCAGGAGTACACCTTCGACTGCACGGTGTCGGGCGCGGGCACGCTCACGTTCACGGCAAGTGCAAGCGGCACGGCGGCGGGCACCGATGCCCCGCTCGCCGCCGCGGCCACCACGTCTCCACCGACCACGGTCCTGGCCTCGGCCGGGCTCTCGGTGGCCTTCGTGGCCCAGCCGCCGTCGCCGGTGAGCGCCGGCCAGGTGCTCACGCTCACCGCCCGCGTGGCGAACACGGCCCCGGCCGGCGGCGCGGCGGCGATCGGGGTGACGGTGGCGCCGACGTTCACCACCGTGACCGGCGACGCCGCCGCGGGCTGCGGTGCGGCCACTCCGGGGGCTACGGACATCGCGGCCGGGACCGCCCAGGAGTACACCTTCGACTGCACGGTGTCGGGCGCGGGCACGCTCACGTTCACGGCAAGTGCAGGCGGCACGGCGGCGGGCACCGATGCCCCGCTCGCCGCCGCGGCCACCACGTCTCCACCGACCACGGTCCTGGCCGCGGCCGGGCTCTCGGTGGCCTTCGTGGCCCAGCCGCCGTCGCCGGTGAGCGCCGGCCAGGTGCTCACGCTCACCGCCCGGGTCCAGAACACCGCACCGGCAGGCGGCGAGGCGGCGAGCGACGTGACGGTGGCGCCGACGTTCACCACCGTGACCGGCGACGCCGCCGCGGGCTGCGGTGCGGCCACTCCGGGGGCTACGGACGATCGCGGCCGGGACCGCCCAGGAGTACACCTTCGACTGCGCGGTGTCGGGCGCGGGCACGCTAACGTTCACGGCGAGCGCGAGCGGCACGGCGGCGGGGACCGGGCCCCGCTCGTGCCGAGGCCACCACGTCGCCTGCGACCACGGTCCAGGCCGCGGCCGGGCTCTCGGTGGCCTTCGTGGCCCAGCCGCCGTCGCCGGTGAGCGCCGGCCAGGTGCTCACGCTCACCGCCCGGGTCCAGAACACCGCACCGGCAGGCGGCGAGGCGGCGAGCGACGTGACGGTGGCGCCGACGTTCACCACCGTGACCGGCGCCGCCGCGGCGACCTGCGGTGCGGCCACCCCGGGGGCGACGGCGATCGCGGCCGGTGCCACCCAGGACTACGCCTTCGACTGCGCGGTGTCGGGCGCGGGCACGCTCACGTTCACGGCGAGCGCGAGCGGCACGGCGGCGGGGACCGGGGACCCGCTCGTGGCCGAGGCCACCACGTCGCCTTCGACCACGGTCCAGGTCGCGGCGGTGGTGACTGCCGGCCTTCTCTCGTCGACGCCTGCCCCCGTGCCCGTCGACGCCACGTTCTCGATCACCCTGCTGCTCTCGAAGACCGGGGAGGCGCGGGCCACCGTGAACGCGGCATCGCTCACCGGGCCCGGGATCCGGTGCACCGATCCGCTCCTTCCCGTCACCGACATCCCGGGCAGCCTGGCGGTCACCTGGACGGCCTGCGATGCGTTCCCGAACGCCCGCCAGGTGCCCATCCAGGCCACGGTCACCTGGGTGGACCAGAACGACCCGGGGCGAGAGTGGACGACCGCCCCGGTGAACGGGATCATCGACGTGCAGTGAAGCTTGCCAGAGGGACGCCTCGCGGTACCGCGGCGGGAGCCGGGGCTCGGCTCCCGCGCAGACCTGCGCCGTCCTCGAGCAAGCACGCCTTCAGGAAGAGATCAGCTCGCCTGCAGGCTCATGGCGTGAAGGCGGCCGTGACGTTTCTCGCGCCGCCCATGCTCAGGAGACAGGGCCCGGTGCCGGTGCAGGCGCCCCCCCATCCCGAGAAGGTCGAGCCGGCGCCGGCCTTCGACACCGTGAGCGTATAGAGGGTCCGGACGAAGGTCGTGGTCACCGACCTCGAGGTGGCCATGGTCACCGTGCAGGTGTTGCCTGCGGTGCTGTCGCAACCCGTGAGGAGAAGGCCAGCGCCTGCGTCCGTCGTCCCATGGGGAGTTCTCCGAGCCAACCGTTGGTCCAGCATCCCGACGGGCCCGGTCACGCATCGTTGCACGGGTGACTTTGGGGAATCGATCGAAATTCCCGCGGCCCCGGGATGGGATGGACCCACACAGAAACCTCCCCGCACTGTGCCCGCCTCCCGCCGTCGCGTAAGATGCCC
>CAWHDZ010000027.1:0-230525 GCA_963828255.1 uncultured delta proteobacterium
GAGCATCTACCCGGCCGCCCGCGCCAGCGACGCCCCCGCCACGGAGCTCTCCCGCGATGCCCTCTAGCCTCCCCCTCCTGGCGCTCCTGCTCTCCATCGCCGACCCCGCCTGGAAGCCCGCCGCGCCCGGCCACTCCTGGTCGTTCCCCGCCGACCACTGGTCGCACCCCGGCTACCGCAACGAGTGGTGGTACTTCACCGGGAGCCTCGTCTCTTCGGCCACACCCGTCGTGAAGGGCCGCCGGTTCGGGTACCAGGTCACCTTCTTCCGGATCGGGGTCTCGCCGACGCCGCAGCCCGGCTCGGCGTGGAGCGCGACCGACGTCCTGATGGGGCACGCCGCGGTCATCGACCTCGCGTCCGGGGAGCGGGTCTTCTCCGAGGTTCTCTACCGCACGGCCCCCTTCCTGGCCGGGTTCGGCGCGGCGCCCGACCCGGTCCTGGCCTGGGCGCTGGGACCACCCGGGACCGACCGCCGCTGGGAGCTCAGGCAGGACGGCGAAGGGTTCTCCATCGAGGTTGCCGATCGGGCCAGGGGGCTCTCGCTGCGCCTGCGGCTGCGCCCGGAGCGGAGCCCGGTCCTGCAGGGACCGGGCGGGGTCTCGCGGAAGTCCTCCCGTGAGGGCTTCGCGAGCCTCTACTACAGCCTGACCCGCCTTTCGACGGAGGGTGAACTGGAGCTGGGCGGGGTGCGCGCGACGGTGCGGGGCGAGAGCTGGATGGACAAGGAGTTCGGGTCGAGCCAGCTGGCGCCCGACCAGGCCGGATGGGACTGGTTCGCGCTGCGCCTCGCCGACGGGCGCGACCTCATGCTCTACCTGCTCCGTGACAAGGACGGTGCGGTCTCCTTCGGGAGCGGAACGCTCGTCGGTCCGGACGGACGGCCGCGCTGGTTCGAGGCCGGCGAGTTCCGCGTTCGCTCCACCGGCCGCTGGCGCAGCCCCTCCACCCGGGCGGAGTACCCCTCGGGCTGGACCGTCGAGGTCCCCTCGGCCGGGCTCTCCCTTCGCATCGAGCCCGAGGTGGCCGACCAGGAGAACCGGGGTGGATCGGCGCCGCACTACTGGGAAGGGGCGGTCCGGGTGATCGGGAGCGGTGGCGCCCCGGCGGGCGAGGGGTTCGTCGAGCTCACCGGGTACGGCGAGGGCAACCGGCCACCAATCTAGCGGCACCGATCGTCGTTCACGCAGGGCAACGGCGCCGCAACCGGGCAACGGGACGAGGCTCCATCCCCGGCGCCCCGCGGATCCGCCAGCGCGCGCACCGTCTTGCCGAGGATCTCGCCGGCATAGGCCCGCAGCGCAGGGAGCGGGATGCGTTGCGCGCGCCCGGCCTGCTCGATGAGCCGCGCGAGCCACCGCTCCGCGTCCGCGAGGATGCCCTCCCCCCGCTCCCGGAAGAACGGGTGCGATCCGAAGGGCCAGTAGTTGCACGGGCTCACGGCCAGGTGGGTCCGCATCTCGTCGTCGCTGGGGTGCACGCCGGCCCAGGCCAGGACCTCCCGCCGGATCCGGGTGCTGTCGGAACCCAGGTCGTCCACCATCTCCACCGTCATCTGGCCGGTGTGGATGCGGTAGCGCATCACCACCGGCTCGACGTTTCCAACCCGGCCCAGACGCATCGCCGCAGCCGAGAGCGCCCAGTCCACGCCGAGCCGCAGCCGCTCGTCGAAACGCACCGCGTGGCGTGCCATGCACTCCCGGTCGAAGGTGACGGCCCCGGAGATGACCTCGGACTTGAAGAGGGTCCGGGCGCGCACCGCCGCGTCGGAGGTCGCGTAGTGCCACACGCTGCCCTCGACCAGGTGGCGGTCGCACAAGGTGACGACGGCGCCGCCCAGGAGCACCAGGCCGGGATCGCGCTCGAACGCCGGGATCTGGAGCGCGAGCCGCCCCGGGGTGGCCTCGTCGTCGGCGTCGAGGACCGCGAGGTAGCGCCCCCGGGCCCGATCCAGCCCGGCGTTGAGCGCGGCGGCCTGGCCCCGGTTCCGTTCGAGCCGGACCAGCTGGAAGCGCGGATCGGCCCGTGCGAACCCCTCGGCCACGGCGGAGGTCCCGTCGGTCGAGCCGTCGTCCACCACGATCACCTCGAGGTCGTCGAGCGTCTGGCCAGCCAGCGAGGAGAGCGCCCTCCCGAGGTGACGGGCGGCCTGGTGGGCCGCCACGACGGCGCTGACGAGCGGGCGGCGCGAGGTGCTCATCGACGACGCCGCCGGGTCAGGATCTTCTCCATCCCCATGGCCGGCAGGATCACCACCGCCACCAGCGCGGCCCGGCCGAGGTCGGCGAGCGCGAGGGGTGCGGTTCCGAAGACCCGGTGCATGAAGGGCGCGTAGACGAAGAGCGCCTGCAATCCCAGGAGGGCCGCCACTCCCGGCAGCACGGTTGGGTTCTCCCGGAGGCTCCTCGCGAAGAGCGACCGGTCGAAGGATCGGGACTCGAGCAGGTAGAACACCTGGAAGAAGATCACGGTGGTGACGGTCAGCGTCTGCGACTCGGCGAGGGCCAGCGGCGGCGCCACCCCGGCGGCCAGCTCCCGGTGCCACTCCCAGAGGAAGAGCCCCACCGCCCCGCCCGTCATGAGCAGCGCCGAGAGCGCGGTCCGGCGCAGGACCATCCCCGAGAGGATGGGCTCCCCGGCGGGGCGGGGGGGACGACTCATCACCTCCCGCTCCTTGCCCTCGAAGGCCAGCGGAAGGGCCAGGGTCACCGCGGCGACGAGGTTGATCCAGAGGAGCTGGGTGGGGCGCATCGGAAGGAGGAGCGCCTGCGTCGCCGCGTCGAACGGGAAGGCGAAGACGGCGCAGACGAAGATGAGCGCCAGCCCCAGGTTGGCGGGGAGGACGAACGCGAGGGCCTTGACCAGGTTGTCGTAGACCCGCCTCCCCTCCTCCACCGCCGCGACGATGGTGGCGAAGTTGTCGTCGGTGAGCACCATGTCGGCCGCCTCCCGGGAGACCGCCGTGCCGGTGATCCCCATGGCCACGCCGATGTCCGCCTGCCGGAGCGCCGGCGCGTCGTTGACGCCGTCTCCGGTCATGGCCACCACCTGGCCGTCCCGCTGCAGCGCGCGGACCAGCCGGAGCTTGTGCTCCGGGGAGACCCGGGCGAAGACGCTGCCGCGCGCGGCCAGGGCTCCCAGGTCCTCGTCCCGGGTGGCGGAGAGCTCCTTGCCCGCGATCGCGACCTCGTCCGCGCCCAGCAGCCCGAGCTGGCGTCCGATGGCCTGGGCCGTTCCCGGGTGGTCGCCGGTGATCATCTTCACGTGGATGCCCGCTGTGCGGCAGGCCGTCACGGCCGCGATGGCCTCGGGCCGCGGCGGATCGATCATCCCCACCAGCCCGAGCAGGAGGAGCCCGCTCTCCGCGTCGGCCGGGGAGAGGGCGTCGAGAGCCGCGTCCCAGGGGCGCGCCGCCATCGCCAGCACCCGCATGCCCCGCCCCGCCATCGCCTCGACCTCGGCCAGCACGGTGCGGGCGTCGAGCGCACCGCCACCGGCCAGGGACGAGCAGCGGCGCAGGACCGCCTCGGGCGCCCCTTTCACCAGGAGTCTCCGGGTCCCGTCCGGCCACCGGTGCAGCGTGGCCATGTACTGGTGCTCCGACTCGAAGGGCAGGACGTCGAGGCGCGGCGCCTCGCCCCGCAGCGCCTGGGCCTGCAGCCCGGCCTTCCCCGCCGCCACCACCAGCGCCGCCTCGGTGGGATCGCCGGTCACCGCGAACCCTGCGCCCGCGCGCTCCACGTTGGCGTCGTTGCAGAGCGCCCCCGCGCCCATCAGGTCGATCGCCCCGGCATCCGGCGTCACCGGAACGCCGCCGGAGAGGAAGCGTCCCCGAGGCGCCCAGCCGTTTCCCTCCACATCGAGCTTCCCGGCGGGCGTCCAGAGCGAGAGCACCGTCATCTCGTTCCGGGTGAGCGTGCCGGTCTTGTCGGAGCAGATGACGGTGGTGGAGCCGAGCGTCTCCACGGCGGGCAGCTTCCGGACGATGGCGTGCCGCGCCGCCATCCGCTGGACGCCGATGGCCAGCGCGATGGTGACGATGGCCGGAAGCCCCTCCGGGATGGCGCCGACCGCCAGCGAGATGGAGAAGACGAGCATCTCCCGCAGGGCCTCGCCCATCGGCACGCCCTGGCCCACGCTGCGCCAGGTGCCGACCGCCATCATGACCGCGGTGAGCGCGAGGATCCCGATGGTGATGGTCTTGCCCACCTGGGCGAGCGCCCGGGTGAGCGGCGTCGCCAGCACGTCGGCCTGGCGCAGGAGCCCCGACACCTTGCCCAGCTCGGTGCCGTCCCCGGTGGCCACCACCACCCCGATGCCTGTCCCCGAGACGACGAGCGTGCCCGCGAAGGACAGGCAGCGACGGTCGCCGAGCTCCGCCTCTGCGGGCGCCGCGGCGGTGCCCTTCTCGGCGGGGGTGGATTCCCCGGTGAGCGCCGCCTCCTCCACCCGCAGCCCCTTCACTGCGAGCAGGCGGAGATCGGCCGGGACCTTGTCCCCCGAGGCGAGGGCGACGATGTCGCCGGGGACCAGCTCGGCGAGCGGCACGGCGCGTCGATCCCCGTCGCGCAGGGCCGTGGCCCCATCCGGAACGAGGCCGGCCAGCGCCTCGATGGCGCGGCTGGCCCGGAACTCCTGGAAGAATCCGATGAGCGTGTTGACGACCACCACGGCGCCCACCACCGCCGCGTCGGTGACCTCGCCGAGCAGGGCGGCCGCAGCCGCAGCCGCCAGGAGGACCAGGATGAGCGGGGAGTCGACCTGGCGCCAGAGGATGCGCCAGGCGCCCTCTCCGGCGGTTCGGGCGAGCAGGTTCGGACCGTGGGCGGCCAGCCTGACCGCCGCCTCGGCAGTGGTCAGGCCTTCCGGGCCGCTCTCCGTCCGGGCCAGGGCCTCGTCGGCGGACAGGGCGTGCCAGGGAGTCTCGATGGCGTCACACCTCCGTGTGGTGGACCTTGACGTGGGAGCTTACCGGACATGCCGGGTCTCGACGCGGCACGTCATCTCCCCGGGCGGAAATCGTACCCGGAAGGGTGGTGTCGGGATACCGGCCTGACGTAATCTCCCGCCTCGGTCCTTTTCCAGCCCCAGCCCATTCGCCGGCCCTGCGCCGGTTCGGAGGAAGCGCATGTACGGGACGATCCGGCGTTACAAGCTGTCCAGGCCCAAGGAGTTCAACGACGCGGTGAACGGCTCCTTCATCAACGTCGTCCGGAAGGTTCCCGGCTTCATCTCCTACATCGCCATCGACGAGGGCGACGGCTGGTGGGCGTCGCTCAGCCTGTTCGAGACCCGCGAGGGCATCCTCCAGTCCGATCGGGTCGCCGCCGAGTGGGTGAAGGGCAACGCCGCTGGATTCATCTCCGGGCCGCCGGAGATCACCGCCGGCCCCGTCGTCGTGAAGTAGCCGACAGGGACGACCGTGCTCAACATCCACTCCACCGAGCAACTCCTCAAGGCGATCGCGCTGGCCAGCGCCGCGCTCTCCGTCCTCATCGGGATCTGGTACATCATCCGCCGTCCCCACCTGAACCGCGGCACCAAGTCCATGCTGCTTCTGGGGCTGGGCGCCTTCCCGCTCATCGTGTCCCTCACCGGCAACATCGCCAGCTTCGAGTACACGCTGTCGCGCCCGTTCTGCGGCTCCTGCCACGTGATGGGCCCCTACCTGCGCGACGCCGAGGATCCGAAGTCGAACAGCCTCGCGGCGATGCACAGCCGGAACCACAAGTTCGGCGAGAACAGCTGCTACACGTGCCACGCCGACTACCAGATGTTCGGCGCCATCACCACGAAGCAGAACGGCATGAAGCACCTCTTCAAGTACCTCACCGAGTACGCCAGCACCGGCCCCGACGGCGAGGGCGGCCCGCCCATCCACCTCTACAAGCCGTTCAAGAGCGGGGCCTGCATGCAGTGCCACTCGGCGACCGCCAAGAAGTGGGTGGAAACCCACGCCGACTCGGCCGAGGCCATCCGCTCGGGCGAGATGAACTGCATCGACTGCCACAACGAGGTCCACCCGCTCGCGCTTTCCCGCAGGCCCAAGACCGCGATGGGAGTCGTCCGATGAAGCACGAGATGGCAAAGAAGATGGTCCTCTTCTCGGTGATCGGGACCATCGTCGCCATGATCTTCATGGCCTCGTCGATCGTCTTCCCGCACCCGCTGCTCCTCGTCCTCGCCATGAGCATCGGGCAGGGCATCGCCATCTTCGCGCTCGTGCTCTACCTGCTCGCGGTGGCCCTCGACCTCCAGTCCAGCGGGGAGATGTACATCCCCACGGAGGAGGCGCCGGCGATCGAGTCGCCTCCGCCGGCCCAGGGAAGCGGGCCGCCCCCGGCGTAGCGTGCGCCGCGTCCTCGTCACCTTCCTCCTCGCCTGGGCCGCCCTGCCGGCCCCGTCGAGGGCGCAGGGGGCAGGGGGCGCCCCGGCTGCCCGTCCGCAACCGGGTTTCCCGTCGGTCACGCTGGCGGCGCGGAGCATCGGCTCGCGCCGCGGGGATCCCCCGGAGAAGCGGGCGCACGCTGCGCTCCTCGTCCGGCTCTCCGCCGGCCCCGGCGGCTTCATCCTGCAGGGCGGCAAGGAATCGGTTCCGGGCTGGCTGCCGGGGCGCGCCCGCGTGGTGGGCTACGTCATCCCCTGCCAGGACCCGGCGATCGAGTTCACCCGTGCCGCCGGAGCGTGGTGGGGCGAGACCGGCGTCCGCGACCTTCCGACGCGGGAGATCGCGACCTTTGTCGAGGCGGGGCTCACCGAGGCGCGCATCCGCACCATCGTGGACGCGCTGAACGAGGAGTTCCGGACCCGCGACTACCGGCTCGAGGGCGGCCCGAGCTCCAACAGCTTCGTGAGCAGGTTCCTCGAACGGTTGGGGCGCGAGCTTCCGGCCATTGGCGACGCCGACCTCCCCGGCTGGGGTTGGAGGCCGTGAAAGGGCCCGGACATGGCTGAAGCCCCGCGCCGCAAGATGTGGCTCGACTGGCAGCGCGGCCTGGCCGTGCTCTACATGCTCCAGTGGCACACCTGGGACTCCTGGCGCCACGATTCCGCGGCCTCGGGCGCGGTCCACGATCTCCTCGGCCTGGTGGGCGGCTTCGCCGCGCCGTCCTTCCTCTACATGGCGGGCATGTCGCAGGTCCTCGGCGACGCCGCGCAGGAGCGCAAGGGCGTTCCCGTGGGCGTCCGGCGCCTGGGAGCGATCCGGCGCGCGCTCTGGCTGCTCGGCGTGGCCTACCTGCTCCGGGTGGTCTGGTTCCTGGCCGGCGGTGCCTGGCGGGTGCCGGACGGGTGGCACGGGATCCTGAAGGTGGACGTCCTGAACGTCATCGCCGTCTCGCTGCTCCTGTCGGCCCTCTTCACCGTGGGTATCAAGCCCCGGCTCCACGCGGTGATCGCGGTGGCGGCCACGGCCGCCGTGGCCCTCCTGGCTCCGGTGGTGGCGGGCTGGCAGCACCCGCCGAGCCGCATCCTCGACTACCTCTACTCGGAGTGGCCGCGCGGCATCTTCCACCTCTTCCCCTGGGCGGCATTCTGCTTCGCGGGGAGCGCGCTGGGGCGGCTGGCCATGAAGGAGTCGAGCCCCTTCACCTGGATCGGCATCGGGGTGGGGCTGGCGCTCGCCGGCTGGGCCGGCGACAGGCTCCCCACCTTCTATGCGCACCAGGACTACTGGCGCGTCTCTCCCTCCTGGGTGGCCATCCGGCTCGGCGGCGTGGTGGCCACGAGCGGGCTGCTGCAACTCGTCCCGGCCTCTGCCGACCGCTGGCTGGCCTGGCTCCGGCTCATGGGAAAGCACAGCCTGCTCGGCTACTTCCTCTCCATCGAGCTGCCCTACGGCGTGCTCTCCCGCCCCCTCCACAAGCAGCTCGGAACCTCCGCGGGGCTCGCCGGCGTCGTCGCCATGACGGTCCTCATCTGGGCGGCCTCGGCGGCGGCGGAGCGTTACGACGGGTGGAAGGCGCAGCGCGCGCGCGCGGCTGCATGAGCCGGCTCCGGACGGCGGCGGCCCTGGTCGCGCTCGTGCTGGCCGGCGACGCCGTGGCGGCACCCGACCTCCGGGGCGGTCCGCTCGTGGCCGCGCCCCTCGTCTCGCGCGGGAAGCGGGTCGCGTCGAGCCCGGGGGGCGGCAAGGTGGTGGTGGACGGGGTCTACCGCACCAGCGCCTCCTGGGCCGGGGGCCGCCCCACCCCGGCGAAGCCCTCCTGGGTCGCCATCGACGTGGGCTCCGGCCCCCGGCGCCTCCTGGTCTCCTGGACCTCGTCGGGCAACCACGACTACACCGACAGGAAATACGGGGCGCCGGTGGACTACCGCATCGAGACCTCCGCCGATTCCACCGACGGTTCCGACGGGAAGTGGCGCACCGCCGTCACCGTCACCGGGAACCCGGTCCGCTCGCGGGCCCACGCCGTGGACTTCGGCGGCCAGCGCTGGGTCAGGATGGTGGTCACCGGCCTCTCCCCCGACGTCTTCGAGTGGGGGCTCTACCTCGACGAGATCGACGTGCACGACCTGTCGCGCGGCGGCAACGACGTCTGGGTCTTCCTCGGCGACAGCATCACCTCCCAGGTCTTCGACCGGGCGCCGTCGCACCAGCCGAGCTTCGCGGAGACCATCGCGCGCATCCACCCGGGCTTCCACCCCGCGGTGATCGGCGCCGGCTTCGGGAGCCTGCACCACGCCGACGCGGCGCGGCGCATCGACGAGGTCCTTGCGCTCAACCCCGACGCGAAGGTGGTCGCCCTGGCCTTCGGCTCCAACGACTGGGACCCGGTCGCCTTCCGGGCCGACCTCCTCGAGGTGATCCGCAAGGTTCGCGCCGCCGGACGCATCCCGGTGGTGGCGCGGATCCCCTTCCGGGCCGACAGCCCGGTGGACTACCCGGCCCGGCTCAACGCGGTGGTGGACGAGGTGACCACCTCTCTCGGCCTCCTCCCCGGCCCCGACCTCCACGGGTGGTTCAAGACCAACCGGGCGCGCCTCACCGACGGGCTCCACCCCGACGCCGATGGGTCGCGGGAGATGATCCGCCGCTGGGCCGAGGCGGTGGCGCCGCTCTACCCGTGAAGGTTCCGCTTCACTCGCACCGGTAGTCGATGGGCCCGACGCGGCGACAGCCGTCGGGCGGGCCATGCCGATCCCAGTACGCGGCCAACCCGACCTTCCGGGCGAACTCCGGAAAGGCCGGCAGCGCCCGGGCGGCGCGTCCGTAAGGCCCCCAGAGCACGCCGAAGACGAGCGCCAGGGCCTTGGCACGCGCGTCGGCATCGCCGAAGATCCCCCGGGCCAGCACCTCGGCCGAGTCCGGCGCGAAGTCGCCCAGGAAGACCCGGAGTGCGGGAGTGATCTGCTGGACGGCCTCCTCCTTCCGGCCGCGCGCGTCCGACACCGCGGAGAGCCCCAGGCCGACGTAGAAGAGTCCGAGGTCGTTGGCGCGGCGCAGCAGGCGCTCCGCTCCGTCGAGATCGCCGTTGTTGAAGAACTGCGTGCCGCGCCACATGAGGGCGTTCGGCAGGATGGGATCGAGCACGAGCACCCGGTCGAGGACCTCCGCGCCCTGCCGGGCGTATCCCTCCACGACGAGATTGGTCGCCGACCAGAAGTTGGCGGTGATGTCGTCGGGGTCGACCACGAACGCGCGCCGGAAGGCGACTCCCGCCTCCTCCCAGCGCCGTTGCTGGCCGAGGAGGAGCCCCAGTACCGCGTGGGGCTCGGCGAGGCCGGAGTCGAGCTCGATGGCCTGGCGCGCGTGCTTCTCGGACGCCGCCACCGCCGCTTTCACGCCGCGGGTGGAGTAGCTCGGGGTGATGGCGTGGAGGGCAGCGAGGCGCGCGTGGGCGCGGGCGTAGGCCGGGTCGAGGGCCAGGGCCTGCTCGAGCTGGGAGGCGGCGTCGGCGAAGCGCGACCCGTCCCGCCGGTTGAAGATGGCGGTCGCCTGGAGATAGAGCGCGTAGGCCTCGGGGTTCCGGGTGGCAACCGGGACCAGGCGGGCCTGCGGGTCGCCCTGCAGGACCACCTGGAGCTCAGCGGTGATGGCGCGGGCGATGCGTTCCTGCAGCTCGAAGACGTCGGTCAGGTCGCCGTCGTAGGTCTTCGACCATAGGTGAAACCCGTCCCTGGCCTTGATGAGCTGCGCGGTGATGCGCACCTTGTTGCCCTGCTTGCGGACCGAGCCCTCGAGCACGTTGTCGACGCCCAGGGCCGCCCCGATGGCGTGCAGGTCCTCGTTCCTTCCCTTGAAGTGGAAGGAAGAGGTCCGCCCCGCGACCTTGAGCCCCTTCACGCGGGCCAGCGCGTTCAGGATCTCCTCGGCGATGCCGTCGGAGAAGTACTCCTGGTCCTTGCCCGGGCTGAGATCGGCGAAGGCCAGCACGGCGATGGAGGGAGGGCCTTCCGACCTGGGCGCCTCGGCGGGCGCGGTCGCGACCCGGTGAGGCCGGAGCCCGGGGGAGCCTCTCCCGCAGCCGGCACGGTGCGGGTGATCCCCTTCGCGGTGAGGTCGAAGACCCAGGCCAGGACCACGGTGACGGGAAAGCCCGCCCCCAGGATGGAGACGACCGCTGTGAGCGACCAGTCCGGGAGGTGGTAGGCGTGCAGGATCGGCTCCACCACCTGCAGGACGGCGATGGCGAAGATGCCCCATCCGATCAAGGCGCGGATCACGCGCCTGCGCCTCAACTCGGCGACGAAGTCGCTGAAATCGGTCAGTCGGTCCCCCCTCGAGACGATGCCTGTCATCGCACCAACCGGCCCGGACGCCAGCCCGTGCGTGCACGACGGTCCGCGGCTAAGGAGAGCGCCAGGATCCCGGAGGACTCCATGACCGAACGCGAAGTGAGGGAGGTCGTCACCCCGGTCGTCGCCAGCGACGGTGCGGGGGTGCGGCTCAAGCGCAGCATCGCCACCCGGACCCTGGATCACCTGGATCCGTTCTTCCTCTTCGACCACTTCGGCTCCGAGAACGCCGAAGACTACATCGCGGGCTTTCCCATGCACCCGCACCGCGGCATCGAGACCATCACCTACATGCTCGACGGCAGCGTCTCCCACAAGGACAGCATGGGGAACTCGGGCGTCATCGGCGCCGGCGACGTCCAGTGGATGACCGCGGGCAGCGGCATCCTCCACGAGGAGATGCCGCGGGTCGGGCCACGCGGCCTCGACGGCTTCCAGGTCTGGGTGAACCTGCCCCGGAAGCTCAAGATGACCGCGCCCCGCTACCAGGACGTCGCGGCGGCGCGGATCCCCGAGGTGGCGCGGCCCGACGGGGCGCGGGTCCGCGTGATCGCCGGCGACGTGGACGGCACGGCCGGGGCGGTTCGCGAGATCTTCGCCGGCCCAACCTACCTCGACGTGGCGCTCCCCGCCGGGGCCAGCTTCGAGCAGCCCGTTCCCCGCGGACACACCGCCCTCCTCTACGCCTTCCAGGGGGAGGTCGCGGTGGGTGGACAGCCTTCCGGTGTGGCGGACGCGATCACTGCCCCGCGCCTCGTCATCCTCGGGGACGGCGACGTGGTCCGCGTGCGCGCCCCGGCCGGGCCGGCCCGCTTCCTGCTCCTCTCGGCGCAGCCCCTCCAGGAGCCCGCGGTCCGCTGGGGCCCCTTCGTCATGAACACCCAGGACGAGATCGCCCTGGCGCTTCGGGAGTTGCGGGAGGGGACGTTCATCAAGAGGTGAGGTAAGAGGAGATTCATATGTTCACCTGGGATCCCGCCCTCGCCATCGACGTGCCCGAGATCGACGCCCAGCACCGGGCTCTCTTCGAGCAGGCGGCCCGGTTCGACGCGGCCGTCCGCTCGGGCCAGCCAGCCCGGGAGGTCGAGGAGCTCTTCGCGTTCCTCTCCCGCTACGCCCAGGAGCACTTCGAGGCGGAGGAGCGCCTCATGCTCGAGGCCGGCTACCCGCGCCTTCCCAGCCATGCGCTGGAGCACGCCGAGTTCCGGCGCAGGCTGGCCACGCTGGTTCCCCACTGGGAGTCGGAAGGCGACTCCTCGTCGCTCCTCATGGCCGTCTCCGGATTCCTGGTGCGCTGGCTCCGCGAGCACATCGGCACGAGCGACCGCGCCATCGGCGCGTACCTCCGGGCGCGCGCTACGCAACCGCCGAGGCGACCCCCCACTTGATCAGGTACTGCGAGAGCCCCATGTCGTGGGCCAGGTTGTCGGCGAGCCACGCTAGAATGACCCGCATGCCCGCCAACGACCCCTTCCTGGACGCCCAGGAGCGCGTGAAGAAGCTCTCGAAGCGCCCCTCCAACCCCGAGCTCCTGGACCTCTACGGCCTCTTCAAGCAGGCCACCGAGGGGGACGCGAAGGGGAGCCGGCCCGGGATGCTCGACCCGAAGGGGCGGGCCAAGTTCGACGCCTGGACCTCCCGGAAGGGAATGGCGGGCGCCGACGCCAGGACCCGCTACGTGGCGCTCGTGGCCGAGCTCGTGAAGAAGCTGGGCTGAGAGGGGATGCCCCGATGAAGTACCGGAAGCTTGGTGGGAGCGACCTCCTGGTCTCCGAGGTGAGCCTCGGGTCATGGTTGACCTACGGTGGAGGGGTCTCCCGCGAGCGGGCCGAGGCCTGCGTGCAGCGGGCCTTCGACGTCGGCATCAACTTCATCGACACGGCCAACGTCTACTCCGGTGGCGCGGCCGAGTCCTTCCTCGGGGAGGTGCTCTCCGGCCGTCCGCGGGAGAGCTACGTCCTCGCCACCAAGGTCTTCTTCCCCATGCCGTCGGGCGACCGCGGCCTCTCGGCCGCGCAGATCGAGAAGCAGCTCGAGGCCTCGCTGCGGCGGCTGCGCACCGACCACGTGGACCTCTACCAGTGCCACCGCTTCGATCCGCACACGCCGCTCGAGGAGACGATGGCCGCGCTCACCCGGGCGGTCCGCGGGGGCAAGACCCGCTACATCGGCTTCTCGGAATGGAACGCCGGCCAGATCCGGAACGCCCTCGCGCTCACGGGCGAGCGATTCATCTCGAGCCAGCCACAGTACTCGCTTCTCTGGCGCGAGCCGGAGGCGGAGGTCTTCCCCCTCTGCGCCCGGGAGGGCATCGGCCAGATCGTCTGGAGCCCGCTCGCGCAGGGCATCCTCGCCGGAAAGTACCTGCCCGGGCAGCCCGTGCCCGAAGGCTCCCGCGCCGCGAGCCCCGAGATGGGCGGGTTCATGAAGCGGCGACTCGACCCTGCCACGCTCGCGGGGGTGCAGCGGCTCCACCCCGTGGCCGCCGAGCTCGGGCTCACCCTCTCCCAGCTCGCGATCGCCTGGGTGCTTCGCCGGCCGGAGGTCTCGTCGGCGATCATCGGGGCGTCGCGGCCGGAGCAGGTCGAGGAGAACGCGCGGGCGTCGGGGGTGGAGCTGGATCCGACCGTGGTCGACCGCATCGAACGAACGCTTTCAAGTAGTTGACGCCATGCCCCTCTCCAAGAAGCTCGCAGCGGAGTTCATCACGATGGCCTCGCCATCGGTCACATCTCCGGCTGCCACCTGAACCCGGCCGTCTCGATCGGCCTGTGGGGCGATCCTCTACCTCATCGCCAGCGGGAAGCCGGGCTGGTTCGACGCCCCGCGCATGCTCGCGGGCGCGTGGGCCCTGGACCGGCTCTGGCTCTTCTGGGTCGCTCCCGTCATCGGTGCGCTCATCGCCGGCTTCCTGTACGCGTGGCTCGGTGGTCACGGCGCCGAGGTCTCGGGCGACCGGTCGTCTCCCCCGGGATCGTGGTAGCCCGTGGGGATGCTCGCCGACCTGCTCGAGCACGAGCTGGCCCCGCAGCTGGCGGGCTGGGACGGCCTCCACTCCTCGTACGATCCGGAGGCCGAGGCGGTCCTCCACGTCCCGCCCCCCTGCGGCGCCGCCACCCTCGTGTTCCTCGGCTGCGGGCTCGGCCTGCACGTCCGGGAGACCCTGGCCCGGAACCCGCAGGCCACCCGCGCCGTCCTCATCGAGCGCCACCCCGAGCTCGCGCCCATGGCGGCCCGGGCGCTATCCAGGATCGACCGCCGCGGCGCGCTTCACCCCGACCGCCTCGAGGATGTTCACCAGCGGGCAGAACCCGGTCAAGGAGCTCTGCAATAGATTTGCCCCCACGAAGGTGGTGAACCAGAGCCAGTGCGTGCTCACGAAGACGGGGCTTCCGGGCGCGCCCAGTGCGAGCGACAGGAGGACGAAGGAACCGGCGAAGAGGCGGACGTAGCGTTCCAGGGTCACGGAAGTCTCCAGGGTTCGAAGTTTGCCCCGGTGGGAGCCCGGAGCGCCGGGAAGGATTCATCCTCGCGCGACGAGGGCCTCCTCCGGCGTCGCCGCACCTTCCGGCAGCCCCTTCCCCTTCCAGAGCAGGTAGACCGCCGGGTAGACCAGCAGCTCGAGCGCGAACGAGGTCACGAGCCCGCCCACCATGGGCGCGGCGATGCGCTTCATGACGTCGGCGCCGGTGCCGGTGGACCACATGATGGGGAGCAGTCCCATGAAGGCGGCCGAGACGGTCATGGCCTTGGGACGGATCCGCTTCACCGCGCCGTGAACGATGGCCTCGACGAGGTCGCCGCGGGTCCGGAGCTGGCCGCGCCTGGCCCGGTCCTCGAGGGACAGGTCGAGGAAGAGCAGCATGAACACCCCGGTCTCGGCGTCGAGCCCCATGAGCGCGATCATCCCCACCCAGGCGGCGATCGAGACGTTGTAGCCGAGCACGTACATGAGCCAGACCGCGCCGATGGCCGAGAAGGGGACGGCCAGCATGACGATCCCGGCCTTGAACGCCGACTTCGTGTTCATGTAGAGGAGGCCGAAGATGAGGAGGATGGTGACGGGGAGCACGAGCTTGAGCCGCTCCCGCACCCGCAGCATGTTCTCGTACTGCCCGCTCCAGGAGAGGGAGTAGCCGGTCGGGACCTTCACCCCCTCCACCGCCTTCTTGGCTGCGTCCACGTAGGTGCCGATGTCGACCTTCGAGGTGTCGAAGTCGACGTAGACGTAGCCCGCCAGCATCCCGTTCTCGTTGCGGATCATGGACGGCCCGGAGACGAGGAGGACGTCGGCGATCTCCTCCATGGGAATCTGGCCACCCTGGGGCAGCGGCAGGAGCACCCTCTTCAGGGCGTCGAGGTCCTCGCGGTAGTCGCGCGCGTAGCGGACGTTGATGGAGTAGCGCTCGCGCCCCTCCACGGTCACCCCCTGCTCGTCGCCCCCCACCGCGGTCATCACCATCATGTTGGCGTCGTCGATGGAGAGCCCGTACCGGGCCAGCTGGTCGCGCTTCAGGACGAAGTCGAGGAAGTAGCCGCCGGCCACCCGCTCGGCGAAGACGCTGCGGGTGTCGGGCAGCTTGCGCAGCGCGGCCTCGGTCGCGAGCGCGATGCGCTCGATCTCCGGGAGCTTCGCCCCGGACACCTTGATCCCGATGGGGGTGCGGATGCCGGTGGAGAGCATGTCGAGCCGCCCCTTGATGGGCATGGTCCAGGCGTTGGAGATCCCGGGCAGCTGGAGCGCGGCATCCATCTCTCCCTTGAGCTCCTCGGAGGTGATGCGGTCGCGCCAGAAGGAGCGGAGCGGGGACTTCACCCATTCCGGCGCCCACGAGGAGTACCAGCGGGGCCTCTCCCGCCACTCCGCCTCGGGCTTGAGGACGATGGTGGTCTCCATCATCGAGAAGGGGGCCGGGTCGGTGGAGGTATTGGCACGCCCCGCCTTGCCGAAGACGCTCTTCACCTCCGGAAAGGTGCGCAGGATCTTGTCCTGGATCTGCAGCGCGGACTGGGCCTCGGCCACCGACATCCCCGGCTGGACCGCCGACGGCATGTAGAGGATGGTTCCCTCGTCGAGCGGCGGCATGAACTCGGAGCCGAGCCGGAAGTAGACCGGCACGGTGGCGGCGACGAGGAGGATGCTCGCCGCGATGGTGGCCCGCGGGTGGCGGAGGACGAACCGGCAGGGCCCCTCGTAGACCCGGTGAAGCGCCCTGCTGATGGGGTGGCGCTCCTCCGAGTGGTACGTACCCACGACGGCCTGGGTGGCGAGCCAGGCGAGCGCCTTCGGCTTGAACCGGAAGGGCTCGATGCGCGCGAAGAGCATGCGCATGGCCGGGTCGAGCGTGATGGCCAGCAGCGCGGCGATGGCCATGGCCAGGTTCTTGGAGATGGCGAGCGGCCGGAAGAGCCGCCCCTCCTGGTCCACCAGCGTGAAGACCGGCAGGAAGGCGACGGCGATGATGAGCAGCGAGAAGAAGACCGTCGGGCCCACCTCCAGCAGGGCATCGAGCCTCACCTTGTGGAAGTCGCCCTTCGAGCCGCCCGCCTGCCAGTGGTGGATCTTGTTGTAGGCGTTCTCGACCTCCACGATCGCGCCGTCGACCAGCACGCCGATGGAGATGGCGATCCCGGCAAGCGACATCAGATTTGCCCCCATCCCCATCGCGTACATGGGGATGAAGGCCAGCGCGACCGACACCGGGATGGTGACGATGGGGACGATCGCCGAGGGGATGTGCCAGAGGAAGATCAGGATCACGATCGACACGATCACGATCTCCTCGATCAGCTTGGACTTCACCGTTCCGATGGCCTGGCCGATGAGCTCGGAGCGGTCGTAGGTGGTCACCACCTCCACCCCGACCGGGAGCGAGGGCCTCAGCTCCGTGAGCTTGGTCTTCACGCGCTCGATGACGTTGAGCGCGTTCTCGCCCTGGCGCATCACCACGATGCCGCCCACCACGTCCCCCTCCCCGTTGAAGTCGGCGACGCCGCGGCGGATCTCCGGGCCGAGCGCCACGGTGGCGACGTCCTTCACCTGGATGGGCGTGCCCCCCTCGGCCTTGAGGACGAGCTTCTCGAGGTCGGCGATGGACTTCACGTAGCCCCGGCCGCGCACCATGTACTCGCGGCCGGAGAGCTCGACGAGCCGCCCGCCCACGTCGTTGTTCCCCTTGCGCACCGCGGTGATCACCGCCTCGAGCGGGAGCTTGTAGGCGGCCAGCTGGGTAGGGTTCACGGTGATCTGGTACTGGCGGACCTGGCCGCCCACCGTGGCCACCTCCGCCACCCCTGGCACCGACTGCACCGCGTAGCGCAGGAACCAGTCCTGGTAGGAGCGCAGCTCGTCGGAGCTCTGGGTTCCGGTCCGGTCCACCAGCGCGTACTGGAAGACCCAGCCCACGCTGCTGGCGTCGGGCCCCAGCTCGGTCTTCACCCCGGCGGGAAGCTGACCGGTGATCTTGGACAGGTACTCGAGGACGCGGGTCCGCGCCCAGTAGGGGTCGGTGCCGTCCTCGAAGATGACGTAGACGTAGCTGTACCCGAAGTCGGAGAAGCCCCGGATCGCCTTCACCTTGGGTGCCCCGAGGAGCGCCGTGGTGATGGGGTAGGTGACCTGGTCCTCGATGATGTCCGGGCTGCGGTCCCAGCGGGAGTAGACGATCACCTGGGTGTCGGAGAGATCGGGCAGCGCGTCGAGGGGGATGTGGCGCATCGTGTAGACGCTGAACGCCAGCAGCACGAGGGTCCCGGCGATGACCAGGAACCGGTTCTCCGCGGAGAAGCGGATGATCCGCTGGATCATCGCTACTTCCCGCCCATGGTGGCCAGGGAGGCCCGCAGCCGCGACTCCGAGTCCACCAGGAAGTTGGCGCGGGTGACCACCTTCTCCCCCTCCTCCAGGCCGGAGAGGACCTCCACCTGGTCCCCGGTGACCGGGCCGACCGCGACCTCGCGGGGCTGGAACTTGCCCTCGCCGAGCGCCACGAAGACCACCTTCCTGGTACCCGAGTCGATGAGCGCATCGGCGGGGATCCGCAGGCCGTCCCGGGCCGCGGTGCGCAGCGTCACCTCGCCGAACATCTCCGGCTTGAGCTCCGCGCGGGGATTGGGGAACTCGAGCCGGACCTTGGCGGTGCGGGTCTTCGGGTCGAGCACGGGGTCGACGAAGATGACGCGCCCCTTGAACGTCTGGTCGGGAAAGGCCTGCAGGGAGAGGGTGGCCGGCATGCCCGTGCGGACGCGCCCCAGGTCGGTCTCGTAGGCGTCTGCCAGCACCCAGACCCGCGACAGGTCCGTGATCTCGTAGGGCATGTCCCCCTCGTTGAGCCGGTGCCCCATGACGATGTCCTTCTTCGTCACCACTCCGCTCATGGGTGCGAACATGGTGAGGTTCTTCACCGGCTTGCCGGTCCTCTCGAGCCGCTCCACCTCCGCCTCGGGAACGTCCCAGAGGCGCAGCCGCTCCCGCGCCGCCTCGACCAGGTCGTCGCCTGCCCCGGTGGCCACCCCCCCCCCGGCGAGCGCCTTCCGGGTGCGCAGCGCGAGCAGGTACTCCTGCTGCACGGAGAGCAGGTCGGGGCTGTAGATGGAGAAGAGCCGCTCGCCGCGGCGAACGGCCTTGCCGACGTAGTCCACGTAGACCGTGTCCACGAAGCCGCCCACCTTGATGTTCACGTGGTGCACGTTGGTCTCGTCCACCGCCACCTTGCCCACCGTGCGCCAGCTCTCCCCCACCGGGCCGCGGCTCACCTCGGTGGTGCGCAGGCCGATGAGCTGCTGCCGCTGCGGGTCGATGGACACCTCGGCCAGCCCCTCCGCCGTGGCGGCTCCGCCGTGCGCGTGCCCGCCGGCCTCCTGCGCGCCGGCCTTCACGAGCGCCATGCCGCAGATGGGGCAGTCTCCGGGGTGGTCGGAGACGATGGTGGGGTGCATGGGGCAGGTGTAGACGGCCTTCGGCCCGGCCTTCGCCGCCACGGCGTCTCCGCCCGGCGCGGGGCGCGTGAGGAGCCAGGCGGCCCCGGCGCCCACGCCGAGGCCCAGCGCCAGGACCAGCAGGAGGGCCCCGGCGCCGAAGCGGCGGGGGGGGGCGAGCGGGTTCACGTCACTCATCGTCGATTCTCCTGAAGGTCACATTCCGGAAGGCATGCCGGTCGCGGCGGGCACGGCGGCTGGCTGGGGGGAGGCGCCCGATGCGCCGGCGCGTCCGCTGGTGGCCGCCGCGGCGACTCCCGGCATCGAGCCTCCGGCGGCGCCGCCGGAGGGACCGGCCGGCGGGGCCAGGCTCACCTCGCGATCGGCGATGTCGATCCTCTGCGCCGTCGCCAGCGCGTCCAGGTAGCCGCCCTCGTCGACGACCAGGCCGCGCAGCACCTCGAGCACCGACGGGAAGGTCACCTTGCCCACCCGGTACTGGGCCAGGGTGGAGAGGACCGCTGCGTCCGACTGCACGAGGATGCCGCCACGGAAGAGGTCGAGCGTCTCCAGGGCCGCGGAGAGCAGCGCCCGGCGCTCCTGCGCGCGCAGCTGGACCAGCTGGCGGACCGCGTCCTCGCCGCGCAGGTCGGCCTCGCGGCGCGCCTGGCTCTCCTCCACGCCGCGGGCCTGCTTGGTCGCGCCCCAGACCGGGAGCGTGATCCCCAGCTGCACCGTCCACATGGGCTCGATCTGCCCCCGCGGCATCACGCCGGCCGTGACGGCGAGGTCGGGGAACCAGTCCTTCCTCGCCGAGTCGACGCGCCGGTCAGCGGCCACCACGGCGAGCCCGGCGATGGCCAGGTCGGGGCTGCGCCGCTCGGCGTCGGCCACGGCCTCTGCGGCGTTGCGGAGCACCGGATCGGTGAACGACGCCAGCGGCCGCGGTGTGGCCACGGGCTCGTCGAGCGGGCGCACCCGGAGCCGGTTCAGCGCCTGCAACCGGGTTCGCTCCTCCCCCTCGATGGCGACGCGCCGCTGCCTGAGCCGGGTTCGCTCGAGCTGGGCGCGCAGGAGATCGGACTGCGTCCCCTGGCCGACCTCGTAGCGGGTCCGGGCCATCGCCTCGGCCTCGGCCCAGAGCACCTCCAGCTTGGCGAGCAGCGCGAGCTGGCCACGGACGACGAGCAGGTCCACGTAGGCCCGCTCCACCTCCGCCGTGATGGCGAGCCGGAGCCTCGCCGTCTCCCCGCCTGCGACGCCCGCCTGGGCGCGCACCGTGGCCGCGCGCGCCGAGAGCTTGCCGGGCCAGGGAACCGGCTGCGTCAGCATCACCTGCCAGTACGAGGTCTCCATGGTCCCGATCTGGATCGACTGGAAGCCGTCGTTCTGGATGCCCAGCGTCAGGGTGGGATCGGGGAGCGACGAAATCTGGGGCACGCGGGCCATCTCGGCCCGGGTGGTCGCGTCGGCGCGGGAGACCTCGGGGCTGTTCGAGAGCGCCTCCTGCACGAGGGCCGCCACCGCGGGATCGGATGCGAGGGGCGAGGGCGAGGGAGCCGCCAGGGCGAGCGAGGCGAGGAGGGCGAGCATGGGTACCCGGCACGAGAGCAGCAAGCATGCCGTGCCTGGCAGGTCGCCCTCCTCCCTCAACCGGAAGGAAATCCAGCAAGTTGGGCTGGCTGGTCGGGCACGCGAACGCGACACGGAGTCACCATCTGGATTACAGTGTGACCACGAGGGTTACGATTTGACGATCTCCACCTGGTCCGGCACGTCGCGCAGGCTCCTCCTCGGGTTCGGGGCGATGGTGGCCATCTTCGGCCTGGCCTCCTTCATCGCGCTGGCCGGGCTCCGGGAGACGCAGCACGCCGTGGACCAGATGAAGGTGGCCGAGGAGGACGTCCGGGTCGCCCTCCAGCTCGCGAGCGCGGTGCGCGACCAGTACGCCCACCAGGCCCACACCATCATCATCGGGGACGAGAGCCACCTGGGCTTCTACTCCGAGGCCCAGCGGCGCGTGCTCGAGCTGACCCGGCAGCTGCGCCGGAGCTCCAGCTCCCCCGAGGCCCTGTCGGCGGTCGACGACATCGAGCAGGCCAGCGGGGAACTCGACGTCATCTTCCGGGAGGGGATCGTCCCTGCCGTGGTCCGGGGCGACCGGTCCTTCGTGCAGAGGGAGCACGACCGCGCCCAGCTGGTCGTGACCCGCATCCAGGACCTGGCCGAGACCCTGGTGGCCCGCTCGGAGGGCTCCATCGCCGCCGCCCGCGCCGAGGTCGAGGCGGTGGAGCAGCGCACCCGTGGATGGATCCTGGCCCTGCTCCTCGGCGCGCCCCTGCTCGGCGGGGCGGTGAGCCTCTACATCGGCCGCTCCATCGCCCGCCCCATCGCGCGGCTCCAGGAGGGGGCGGCGCGGCTGGCGGCCGGCCGGCTCGACACCCGCATCGACGTGGACACGCCCGACGAGTTCGGCGCGCTGGCCCGCCAGTTCAACACCATGACCGCCGCGCTCACCGAGCACCAGGACCGGCTGGTGCAGAGCGAGAAGCTGGCCGGCATCGGGCGGCTCGCCGCCGGCGTGGCCCACGAGATCAACAATCCACTGGCGGTGATCCTGGGCTACGCGCGCCTGCTCCGGAAGAGGGCCGACGGGCCGCTCCGGGACGAGCTCGGGATCATCGAGGACGAGGCCGTCCGCGCCCGCGACATCGTGCAGGGGCTGCTCGACCTCTCGCGCCCGCTCCCGGCCGGGCGCGACCGGGTGGACCTGCGCGAGATCTGCGACGAGGTGGTGGGGCGGCTCCTCCAGGCCACCGATCTCCGGGCGGCCGCCATCCAGATCGAGGGCGCCGGCTTCGCGCCGGGCGTCCCGGCCAAGCTCCGCCAGGTGCTCGCCAACCTGGTGCGCAACGGCGCCGAGGCGGCCGGGCCGGGCGGCAGGGTCACCGTGCGCGTGGTCGAGGCGGGGGACCAGGTCCGGGTCGAGGTGGAGGACACCGGCGCGGGGATCGCCGAGGCCGCCCGGGACCGCATCTTCGAGCCCTTCTTCACCACCAAGGAGCGGGGAACGGGGCTCGGGCTCGCGGTCTCGCGGGCCATCGCCCGCGCCCACGGCGGCGACGTCACCGGGGAGTCCGTGCCGGGCGGCGGGGCGCGGTTCACCCTCCGTCTCCCCCGCGGCGCCTCCGGGGAGGCCACATGACCGCTCCGGTGCGGGTGCTGGTGGTGGACGACAAGGAGAACATCCTCAAGCTGTTCGAGAAGATCCTCTCCGAGGGGTACACGGTCGCCACCGCCTCCGACGGGGCCCGCGCCCTCTCCCTCCTCGCCACCGACGCGTTCGACGTGGTGGTCACCGACATCCGCATGCCCGGCGCCGGGGGCTTCGAGGTCCTCGCCGCGGTGAAGGCGCGCTCCCCCTCCACCGAGGTGGTGATGATGACCGGCTACGCCACCGTGGGGGACGCGGTGCAGGCCATGAAGCTCGGCGCCTACGACTACCTGGAGAAGCCCTTCGACCCCGACGCCGCGGCGCTCACCGTGGCCCGCGCCGCCGAGCGCCGGCGCCTGCGCGACGAGGCCGCCAGCCTGCGCCGGGAGCTCCAGGGGATCCACGCCTTCCACAACCTGGTCGGCAAGAGCGGCCGCATGCGGGACGTCTACCGGCTGCTCGAGCAGGCCGCCGGCCTCGACATCACCGTGCTCCTCGGGGGCGAGACCGGCACCGGCAAGGAGCTGGCGGCGCGCGCCATCCACCACCACTCGTCGCGCCGGGAGCGGCGCTTCGTGGCGGTGAACTGCGGGGCGCTGCCGCCCGACCTGGTGGAGAGCGAGCTCTTCGGCCACGCCCGCGGCGCCTTCACCGGCGCGGCCACCGCCCGGAGCGGCCTCTTCGAGGAGGCCGAGGGCGGGACCATCTTCCTCGACGAGATCGGCGAGCTGCCGCTGCCCACCCAGGTGAAGCTGAACCGGGTCCTCCAGGAAAAGGAGATCCGGCGCGTCGGGGACAGCGCCGCCTCGAAGGTGGACGTGCGGGTCGTCGCCGCCACCCACCGCGACCTGCGGGCCGAGGTCCGGGCCGGGCGCTTCCGCGAGGACCTCTTCTACCGGCTCAACGTCTTTCCGGTGCGCCTGCCGCCGCTGCGGGAGCGTGCCGAGGACGTGCCGCTGCTGGCCGCCCACTTCCTCGCCAAGCACGCCCGTGCCATGCGGCGGGACATCACCGGCTTCGACCCGGAGGCGCTTCGGCTGCTCGCCTCCTCCACCTGGCCGGGCAACGTGCGCGAGCTGGAGAACGCGGTGGAGCGGGCGGTGGCCATCGCCTCGGGGTCCGTGCTCCTGCCCCGCGACCTCCCCGTGGAGCTCTCCTCGCCTGCGTCGGTTCTGCCCCCCGCCCCGGTCCTCGCCGCCCTGCCCTACCGCGAGGTGCTGGAGCAGGCGCAGGATCGGGTGTCGCGCGAGTACCTGGTGGCGCTCCTTTCGGAGTTCCAGGGCAACGTGACCCGCGCCGCCGCCCGCGCCGGAGTGGAGCGGGAGAGCCTGCACCGGCTCCTCAAGAAGCACGGGCTCCGGTCGGACGACTTCAAGCCCGGTTGACCCCGGGGACGGGATCGCCCCCGAAGGGTTGCACTCGAGCCCGATCCCGTCTAGATCGGCCAATCGACCCGTTGCCGTCCGGAGGATCCACCGATGCGAACCCTCTCCCTCGTCCTGCTGCTCGCCGTGCTCGCCCCCGCCTCCGTCCAGGCCGAATCAGCGGCCACGTCGGGGAAGAAGGCCACCAAGGCGAAGTTCGACCCGGCCACCGTCGTGACGATCGCGGGGACGGTCCTGGGCGAGCAGCGGGTGGACACCGGCAAGGGGCCCAAGGCGGTCCGGCTCGTGATCAAGGTTGGGGAGCAGCAGGTCTCGGTCCAGCTGGGTCCGGATTCCTACGTGGACGGGCAGAAGACCCGGTTCGGCGCCGGCGACCAGGTGTCGGTCAAGGGGTCGAAGTTCACCTACGGCGACAAGTACGGCCTCATCGCCCAGGCGGTGACCCGCGGCTCGGACACCGTCGTGTTCCGCGACCCGAAGGGCAAGCCGGTCTGGAAGGTCGCCTCCCAGGGACAGGCCCCGGGCTCCGCCGACCGCAGCTGAACCGCTACAGCCCCCGGGCCCAGGCCGCGAGAAGCGCCTTGTCGGCGCCGCTGAGCTTCGCCTCGGGGTGGGCGGCGACGTAGAGCGAGGGCGGCATCGCCCCCTTCTCGATCTCCTTGGCGAGCTCCTTGCGGGCGCGCTCCGCCTGCTTCGGTCCCCAGTCGGAGAGGTTGAACTCCTCCCTCCCTTCCTTCACGTCGTGCGCGACGTACCAGGAGAGCGGGGCCACGTAGGCCTGCAGCGGCCAGATCGTCTCGTGCGAGTGGCAGTCGAAGCAGGCGCGCCTGAGGATGCTCGCCACCTCCGCCGGCGCGGCGACCGCCGAGACCACGGGCGGGTTCGTCCGGGCGACCGGGATGAGCTGGATTGCGAAGAGCGCCACCACGAGGGGGACGAGGATCCGGGACCATTTCATCCCCCGAGGCAATCACAGGACCTGGCGGCGCGCGAGCCCCCCTGCCGGGGGAGAGGGGTGGCCATCCCAGACCGGGCGGGCATTTACACCGTTTACTTTTCACCGGGGGGTCGGTGCTGGATCCTTTTCTACAAGCCCCTTCCGAGAACGGGACAGGATACCTCCTTCCTCTTACAACCTTTACTCCACCGAGGAGAGCCCCATGGACTTCGAGAAGGAAGTTGCCAATCTTCGTGACTGGTTCGCGAGCCCCCGCTTCGCGGGGCTGAAGCGGGTCCACACCGCGCGCGAGGTGGCCGAGCAGCGCGGGACCATCCGCCCCGACTACGCCGTCGCCCGCGCCGCCGCGGACGCCTTCCACGCGAGGCTGCGCCAGCTCTTCTCGGAGAGGAAGTCCATCACCACCTTCGGGCCGTACTCCCCGGGCCAGGCCGTGGCCATGAAGAGGATGGGAATCGAGGGCATCTACCTGGGCGGGTGGGCCACCTCCGCCAAGGGCTCCTCCCACGAGGATCCGGGCCCCGACCTGGCGAGCTACCCGCTCTCCCAGGTGCCGGACGAGGCGGCGCCCATCGTCCGCGCCCTCCTCACCGCCGACCGCAACCAGGCCTTCGCCCGCGCCCGCATGACCGAGGAGCAGCGCCGGGCCACGCCCGAGGTGGACTTCCGCCCCTTCATCATCGCCGACGCCGACACCGGCCACGGCGGCGACGCCCACGTGCGCAACCTCGTCCGCCGCTTCGTCGAGGTGGGCGTCCCCGGCTACCACATCGAGGACCAGAAGCCCGGCGTGAAGAAGTGCGGCCATCAGGGCGGCAAGGTGCTGGTCTCCGAGGACGAGCAGGTGAAGCGCCTCTCGGCGGCCCGCTTCCAGCTCGACATCATGGGCGTGGCGGGCATCATCGTGGCCCGCACGGACGCCGAGTCGGCCACGCTCCTCGACGGGCGCAGCGACGACCGGGACCAGCCCTTCATCCTGGGCGCGGTGAACGTCTCCATCCCCACCTTCAAGGCGGCCTTCCTGGCCATGCTCCGCCAGTTCCACGCCGCTGGCGTGGAGGAGCTGTCCGGCCACCTGCTCTACGCCCTCTGCGACGAGGAGTACGCCGCAGCCGACGCCTGGCTGGCGAAGAGCGGGTTCGCCAAGGCCGTGGACGCGGCCGCCGCCGAGTGCAGGGCCGGGAAGATCACCGTCGACGCCGCGCTCGACAAGGTCTTCGACAGGTTCGTGGACGCCTGGCAGCAGGAGGCCGGCATCTGCACCTACGCCGAGGCGGTGGGCAACGTCATCGCCTTCCGGCACCACGAGGGCGACCCGCCCTCCATGACCAAGGAGCAGTGGCTCGCCTACGCCGGGAGCATGCCGTTCTTCAAGGCCCGCGAGAAGGCCCGCCAGATCGGGGTCGACATCACCTGGGACTGCGAGCACGCCAAGACGCCGGACGGCTACTACCAGGTGCGCGGAGGCATCGACTACGCCATCGCCAAGTCGCTGGCGGCGGCCCCCTTCGCCGACATCCTCTGGATGGAGACCAAGACCGCCGACCTCCACGACGCGAAGAGGTTCGCCGACGCCATCCACGCAGTCTTCCCCGACAAGATGATGGCCTACAACCTCTCCCCGTCCTTCAACTGGGACACCACCGGGATGAACGACGAGCAGATGCGCGCCTTCCCCATCGAGCTCGGCAAGATGGGCTTCGTCTTCAACTTCATCACCTACGGTGGACACCAGATCGACGGGCTGGCCTCGGAGGAGTTCGCCACCGCGCTCCGGCAGGACGGCATGCTGGCCCTGGCCCGGCTGCAGCGGAAGTTCCGGCTCCTCGAGTCGGGCTACCGCACGCCGCAGACCCTGGTGGGCGGACCGCGCGCCGACGCCGGCCTCATGTCCATCTCCGGCCGCACCTCCACCACCAAGGCCATGGGGCAGGGCTCCACCCAGCACCAGCACCTGGTGCAGACCGAGGTTCCGCCCAAGCTCCTCGAGGACTGGGTGGACGCCTGGCGCAAGCACCACGGCGTCACGGAGAAGCTCAAGGTGTCGCTGAAGCCCCGCAGCGCCGGCTCCGACCTGCTCGAGCTCGCGCTGCTCGGCCCCGACGGAAAGGTCCGGGCCAACGTCGTCTTCGCCGTCATCCAGGACCGCAAGGGGCGCAACATCCTCTCGGTGCGCGACCAGAACAACTTCGACCTGGCGCTCCGGAAGAAGCGGCTCATGACCCTGCTCCAGCTCTTCCTGGTGCACCGCTACAAGATCTACTCGGTGCACTACGTGACCCCGACCGAGGACAACCAGCGGCAGGCCGAGGGCATGAAGCGCCAGGGGATCTTCGGCCTGGTGAACGAGGAGGTCGGCGAGATCATCGTCGCCGACGTCTCCCAGGACCGGGTGAAGGAGCTGCTCTCCGCCGACAAGATCGCGCTCCAGAACCTGATCGCCGCCTGAAGGGAGCCCACACACATGATCCGCGCCGACGTCCTCCAGCAGTTCCCCTCCATCTTCGGCAAGCAGACCGTCAACGGGCGCGTGCTCGACGTGGACGAGACCATCACCCTCCTCTCACGGGAGATCGACCCTGCCATCGCGGACGCGCTGGCCGCGCGCCGGGCCATCCTGGCGGCGCCCGCACCCGTGGCCGGGAAGTACGCCTGGCCCTCCTGGGACGAGAGCTTCGAGGACCCGATCTCCGGGAAGCCCTGGACGTACCGGCAGATCGTGCAGGGGCTGGTGGACAACTTCCTCGGCCGCGAGACCCCCTGGCGGTGGCGGATGAACGACCAGGTTGCCATCCCCGACCACGTTCACCCCGGGAAGATCGCCGGACTGGAGCTGACCGGCCCGTGGGCCCCCCTCGACATGGCGTTCAACGCGCTCAACAGCCCCGCGCCCATGAACATGCCGGACTTCGAGGACGCCTCGCCTCCGCACTTCCACCCGGAGAGCGCGCCGGCCAGCGAGCCGGTGGGCGTCTTCGCGGCCATGCAGAACGCCAAGGAGATCTTCGCGGGCAAGTGGGACACGAAGCCGTACGAGGTGGTGAAGAAGGGCAAGACCCGCAGCTACCGGATCGATCGGCCCCCGGCGCAGTGGCCCACGCGGCTGGCCCGCCCGCCCAGCATCCACCTGCGCTACGACCACGTCACCGTCGACGGCAAGCCGGCGCCCGGCCTCGTGGTCATCACCGTCCTCTGGGTGCTCAACAACTTCGACGCGCTGAAGCGCGCCGGCAGCGGCACCTACTTCTACATCCCCAAGATGCAGACGCCGCGCGAGGCGCTCATCGTCGAGCGGCTCCTGGCCCGCATCGAGGAGCTCGTGGGGGTCCCCGCCGGCACCATCAAGACCAAGATGCTCTACGAGGAGGGCATGGCCGGCCGCTACCTGCCGGCCATCGCCTGGACCTTCCGGCGCCGCCTGCTCGGCACCAACGTGGGGCGCTGGGACTACCTGGGCAGCCTCATCGAGATGTGGAAGGACGACCCCAGGGGCATCTTCCCCGATCCCCAGTCGGTGGGGATGGCCACGCCCAACATGATCGCCTACCAGCGCTACAACGCGCTGCTCATGACCATGGCGGGCATGAAGGACGGCGCGCTCACCAACGCCTCTCCCATCGGCGGCATGGCGGCCGTCATGATCTACCAGCAGGGCGATCCCTACGGCCGGGCCCGCTACAACCCGCTGGCGCTCCGCGCCATGGTGGTGGACAAGCTGCGCGAGCGGCTCCTCGGCCTCACCTTCGTCCCCGACGCGGCGCTCCCCGCCGGCGCGCGCCCCACGCTGGCCGAGATCCTCGACGGCAAGGTGACGGGGCGTCTCTACGACGCCTACCGGCAGAGCTGGGTGGCGAGCCCCGAGGTCGAGTACGTCGCCGCCGGCAACGGCCCGCTCCAGGCCAGGCTCGGAGAGCTGCAGTCCCTGGTGGACCGTCCGCTCGAGACCGCCGACGTGGCCGGCCGCGCCGTGCCCACCGTGCCCTCCGGCCTCTCCCCGGCCGAGCGGGAGCTGCTCCAGTCGCGCGGGGTCCTCGACGCCGCCGGCCGGATCACCCCGGTGGCGCTCTCCCGCGAGTCGATCGACGCGCCGGAGAAGCTGCTGTCGCCCGGGCTCTGGGACGCCATCTACCAGGTTCCGAAGGGGGACGTGACCATCGAGCACGTCCAGCACTCGCTCTACATGGCGGCCAACTACGGCTTCCAGATCCTGAACGGAAACTTCGCCGCCGCCATCGACGACTACGAGCTGAAGCTGCGCTTCATGAACGACCTGGCCACCTACCGCATCTACGTGTCGTGGCTCTGGTCGCTGGCCCACCACGAGGCGCCGGTCACGAAGGACGGTAATCTATTGCAGCAGGAGCTCACCGGGGACGGCGTGGTGCTCGGCAAGCTGGCCGAGCCGGTCAAGGCCGGAACCCGGCTCGACCGGGCCCTCTTCGACAAGGTCTTCGCCTACCACGACGAGTGGACGGCGGCCTTCTTCGCCGAGCAGGACAGGGGCGGCGCACCGGGACGCTTCGACCGCAGCAAGGCCCCGGTGATCATGGACCTGCTGCGGCGCCAGCTGCTCTCCCCCCGCTACGTGCAGCACAGCGCGCGCGTGCTCTTCGTGGTCGGGCAGGCCAAGCCGGCGCTCCACGGGCAGATCCTCGAGGCCATCTTCGACCTGTCCCGCGAGGAGGTCGTCGGCCGCGTGCGGGCCGGAAAGATGGACCGGGCCGCGCTCGAGGCCCACGACTACTGCCTGGACCTGCCGCCGGCCTAGTGCCCCGCCCCAGGTTGGGGCTGTTCTGCAGCTGGTTCTTCCTCGCCGCACGGAGCGGGGCCACGGCCTCGGGGAGCAGCACCACCATCGTCATCACCGACAGTGCACAGAGGACGGCCAGCGCGGCGCTGGCGCCGCGCACCTGGAAGCCCTGCTCGTGGTGGCGCACCCCGCCGGCCAGCAGGCAGAGCCCGACGATCCCGTTGGCGGTGATCATGACGGCGGCGACGACGACGAGCATGAGCACGCCTGCGGCAAAAGCGCGCACGACCGGATGGGGGAGCACGACGGCGAGTGCCAGCACGGCCACCGCGGCGGCGGGGATGCTCAACGTCCATGCGGGGTTGGTCTTCGTCATGCGCGGCCGGAATCCCGTCGATGTGGGGAAGTCACACCTTTAGTCAATTCTCATACTTATGTCCTGCCCGATCGAGTTCTTGAATCGCGCCCGGCACGGCCGCACACTCGAACTGTCCCGAGCACAAGGGGGTCCGTCATGCACTTCGCCCAACCCGCAGCGCCCCGCATCGATGTCACCAAGGGCATGGGTGCGCTCTTCTGGCGCCCCGACCTGTCCACCGGCATCCGCGAGATCGACCTGCAGCACGAGGAGCTCCTCGCCAACGTCTCCGCGCTCCGTGAGGCGGCGCGCACCGGAAACCTGGGCCTGGCCGAGGGAGTGCTCGGCTGCCTGGAGCGCTACGCCGCCGAGCACTTCGCCACCGAGGAGCGCGTCATGTGGGGGGCCGGCTATCCCGGCCTCGACGCCCACTGGTCCCTCCACCTCTCCTTCGCGACCGAGCTGGCACGTCGGAAGGGCGAGTACGCGGCGAGCCGGTCGAGGGCATCCCTCCTCCTCGACCTGGGGCGCTGGATGGAGCGGTGGCTCGAGGAGCACCTGCTCGGGGCCGACGCCGAGATGGCGAGATTCCTCCGCGGCCAGGTCAGCGGGACCGGGACGACGGCATCCCGCCGACACGACCGGCCCTGACGGGGCTCGCCCGGAAGGGACGACGACCTGGCCCGGTTCGTCCGGGGACGAACGTCGGCGGCCCAGCCGGTCGAGCCGGGCTGATCCGCTTTCCGGGTGGGCTGATAGGCTCCCCGGATGTCCGGCCTCTCCGCCACCGTGGGGCGCACCCGCCACGTCTTCGCCGACCTGAAGGACGTCATGGCCAGGGCCTCCCCGCCGCGGTCCGGGGACGATCTGGCCGGCATCTCGGCCCGCTCGGCCCAGGAGCGGGTGGCGGCGCGCCTGGTCCTTGCCGACCTGCCGCTCTCGCGCTTCCTCGAGGAGCCGCTCGTGCCCTACGACGAGGACGAGGTGACCCGTCTCGTCGTCGACGGCCACGACGCCACCGCCTTCGCGCCGGTTCGGGACCTCACCGTGGGCCAGTTCCGGGAGTGGCTGCTCTCCTACGAGACCGATGCGCCCCGCCTCACCGCGCTGGCCCCCGGCCTCACGCCGGAGATGGTCGCGGCGGTCTCGAAGCTCATGCGCAACCAGGACCTGGTGCTGGCGGCCCGCAAGTGCCGGGTGACCACCCGTTTCCGCGGCACCATCGGGCTCCCGGGGCGGATCTCGGTCCGGCTGCAGCCCAACCACCCCACCGACGACCCGGCCGGCATCGCCGCCAGCGTGGTGGACGGCCTGCTGCAGGGGTGCGGCGACGCCTGCATCGGCGTGAACCCCGCCACCGACTCTCCTGCCTCCATGGAGCGGCTGGTCCGTCAGCTGGCCGAGCTCGTCGATCGCTTCGAGATCCCCACCCAGACCTGCGTGCTGGCCCACGTCACCACCGCGCTCCGGGTCATGGAGCGTGGCGCACCCGTGGACCTGGTCTTCCAGTCGGTGGGCGGCACCGAGGACGTGAACCGGAGCTTCGGCGTCTCGCTCCCGCTGCTCGCCGAGGCCCGCGACGCGGCCCTCTCGCTCGGCCGCGCGGGACCCGGCGGGAACGTCATGTACTTCGAGACCGGGCAGGGGTCGGCGCTGTCGGCCGGCGCCCACCACGGCGTGGACCAGCAGACCTGCGAGGCCCGCGCCCACGCCGTCTGCCGGGCCTTCTCCCCGCTGCTGGTGAACTCGGTGGTGGGCTTCATCGGCCCCGAGTACCTCTACGACGGCAAGCAGATCCTCCGCGCCGGCCTGGAGGACCACTTCTGCGGCAAGCTCCTCGGCCTGCCCATGGGCGTGGACGTCTGCTACACGAACCACGCCGAGGCCGACCAGGACGACATGGACGCGCTCCTCACCCTGCTCGGCGCCGCCGGCTGCTCCTTCGTGATGGGGGTGCCCGGGGCCGCCGACGTCATGCTTCACTATCAGTCAACAAGCTTCCACGACGTCCAGTACCTGCGCCAGGTCCTGGGCCTGCGCCCGGCGCCGGAGTTCGAGGCCTGGCTGCTGCGCATGGGGATCGTGGACGAGGCCCTGCGCCTCCTGCCGGTGACCCGCGGGCACAGGCTGCTCCGGGGGGTGGCGCGGTGAGCGGCGGGCCGGGCATCGTCGCCGATCCCTGGAGCGCCCTGCGGTCGCTCACCCCGGCGCGCATCGCGCTGGGCCGGGCGGGCGGGTCGCTCCCCACCGCGGAGGTGCTCGACTTCTCCGCGGCCCACGCCGCGGCCCGCGACGCGGTCTGGACCGCCCTCGACCTCGACCGGCTCGAGTCCGACCTCTCGCCGATCGGGCTGCCGGTGCTGCGCCTCTCCACGCGGGCGCCCGATCGGGCCACCTACCTGCGCCGCCCCGACCTGGGGCGACTGCTCGACGAGGCCAGCGTGGCGCGCCTCGCCGGCGCTGCACCCGGAGACGGCTGCGACGTGGCCCTCGTCGTCGGTGACGGCCTCTCCGCCACCGGCGTGCAGGCCCACGGCGCCGCGCTGGCCATCGACCTGGCCGGCCGGCTCCGGGAGCGCGGCTTCCTCCTGGGCCCGGTCGCCCTGGTGCGGCAGGCCCGCGTCGCGGTGGAGGACCCGGTCGGCGCGGCGTTGCGGGCCCGGGCGGCGGTCATCCTCCTGGGCGAGCGCCCCGGCCTCGGCTCCCCCGACGGCGTGGGCGCCTACCTGGTCCTCGGCCCCCGCCCCGGCCGGACCGACGCCGAGCGCAACTGCGTCTCCAACGTGCGGCCCGGCGGGCTGCCCGTGGCCGCGGCCGCCGAGCTGCTCGCCTGGCTGGTCGGGGAGTCGCTGAGGCGCGGCCTCTCCGGGGTGGGGCTCAAGGACGAGCGGGGGCTTCTCGGCAGCGGGTAGGCACGCGGCCTCCCTTCACTACCAGTTTCGGACGGGACCGGTGTCCACGTGGACGAAGTCCGGTCCGGCGTAGTAGCCCACGCCGCCGCGCCCGAGCTCGAGCGCCGCGTCCCGGAGCACGGACGACCGGACGTCGGCCAGCCGCACGTCGATGGCCCGTCCCTGCATGTGGAGGCTCCGGCTCGCCTGGCCCCCGCCTCCGGCGCGAAGGGCCGCATTGGTCTGCGGCGAACGGTATCCGCTGATGACCTGGAAGGGAGCGGACGAGCCGGTAACCAGGCGGAGGTCGTGCAACTGGTCGAGGAGCGCCGGGTCGATGACGTGGCGCTCGCCGGTGCGGAAGTCGCGGAGGAAGGAGTCGACCCGCGACAGGTTGCCGGGCAGGTAGGTCCCGTCTCCCCAGTAGGGCAAGGTGAGGTGCTCGCCCGTGTGGGTGTGGAAGAAGGACACCACCCGCTCCCCGTGGAGGACCGGCGAGGCGAGGACCCGACCCGGCGCGATCGCCGCCGCCCCGGCCAGGGCGGCGCAGGCCTTGATGAATTCGCGCCGGGAGACGCCGGGCCGGTTCCGCCCGTTCTGGGGCTCTTTCCAGGACATGAGGGGTGTATCAATCTCGTAACCGAGGTGGCCTTCTCGCGCAACCTCGGAGGGGGGGAGCGGCAGGATGCGTGGGGGAACCGGGTGGCTGGCCGCCTGCCTGCTGGCGGCGACGATCTCACCATGGGTGACGGACGCTGCCGACGCCGACCCGCGCACGGCCATCGCCGGGGTCGTCGGCGCCTCGCGCCACCCGTGGCTCCGGCGGACCGACCTCCGCGACGTCGCGGAGGACCTTCGCGCCCTCTACCCGGCGGGGTCCACCGAGCCGATCTGGTTCGAGGACGGGCGGCCGGTCCCGGCCCTGGAGGCCACGGTGGAGGTGATCGGCCAGGGTGCCGCCCTCGGACTCGACCCGGCCGACTTCGACGCAGGCCGGCTCGCCGAGGCCGCGCGGGCGGCGGCGGGCGGCGGGGCTCCCTCCGGCCGGGAGCGCGCGCTCCTCGATGTTGCACTTTCGGTGCAGTGGATGCGGTTCCTGTCCGCGGCGCACCGCGGGCGCGTCGAGGCGCCCCACGCCGGCCGCGGCTCCGACCTTCCGGCCCGCCCGATGGACCTCCCCCGCCTGGTGCGCGAGACCCGCGCCGGGGGCGACCCGGCCGCCGTGGTGGCCTCCGTCGAGCCGCGCCACCCGGGCTACGCCCGGCTGAAGGGCTCGCTGGCCCGGCAGCGGGCCCTCGCGGCGAAGCCGATGTCGCCCGTCCCGCTGCCCCTCGCCAAGGTCGAGCCGGGAGCCTCCTGGGCCGGCATCCCGGCCGTGCGCGCCCGGCTGGCCGACCTGGGTGACCTTCCCCCACAGGCTTCACCACCGGTGGACCCCGACCTTCACGACCCCGCCCTGGTGGCCGCGGTCCGGCGCTTCCAGGACCGGCACGCCCTCGCCGCCGACGGCGTGATCGGCAGGAGGACGGTCGCCGCCCTGGACGTCCCGCCGGCCCGTCGGGCGCGCCAGGTGGAGCTCTCGCTGGAACGCTGGCGCTGGCTCCCCGACCCGGGTCGCCGGGTCGTGGTGGTGGAGCTCCCCCGGGCCGAGCTGTGGGCCATCGACGTGGAGCGGGGCACCACCGACCTCCACATGCGCACGGTGGTGGGCGCGTCGCGGAGCCACGCCACGCCCATGCTGGCGGCCTCCATCTCCGCGGTGGTCTTCCGCCCGTACTGGGTGCCGCCGCCCGGGATCCTCAGGAACGAGATCCTGCCCAGGGCCCGGGCCCGTCCCGGGTGGCTGGCCGCCCACGGGATGGAGATCGTGTCCGGGCCCGGGGAGGACGCCGAGACCTTCGCGCCCACCGAGGAGGTGCTCTCCCGGGTCGCGAGGCGGGAGCTCATCCTCCGCCAGCGCCCCGGCCCGAGGAACGACCTGGGCGCGGTGAAGTTCGTCATGCCCGACGCGCAGTGCATCGCGCTGCACGGGACGCCCTACGGACGCCTCTTCGAGCTGCCGCAGCGGGACCGCAGCCACGGCTGCATCCGGCTGGAGGACCCGAACGCGCTCGCCCGATGGGTCCTCGTCGGCGAGCCGGGCTGGGACGAGCCCCGGATCGCCGAGGCGACCGCCCGGGAGCGGTCGACCTCGGTGAGGCTGCGCGAGCCGGTGCCGGTGGTGTTCGTCTACGGCACGGCCACCGTGGATCCCGACGGGACCGAGCACTTCGTCGAGGACGTCTACCGTCTCGACGCCCAGCTGGAGGCGCACCTGGCGCGCCAGGCCCCGCCCGCCGGCGCGGGTGGCTAGCCATCGACGACGATCAGGTCGTCGGGAAGGCCGGTGATGCGCTCCCCGCCCCGCTCTCCCACGGCCCAGGTGTTCTCGATCCCCACCGCACCTCGCCCGGGGAAGACGAACTTGGGCTCGATGGCGACGGTCTGGCCGAGGAGCATGGGGGCGTCGAATCCTGGGGCGAGCACCGGGAACTCGTCGAGCTCGAGCCCGATCCCGTGGCCGACGAAGCGCGCCTGCGCCCCGGGCGGCCCCATGAAGCGGTCGCCCAGCCCGGCCCGGTCGGCCCTCCGGCGGGCGGTCTCGAAGAGCTGGCTGGGAACGGCGCCGGGGACCAGCGCAGGGCCGAGCTCGTCCTGGATGTCGCGGGCGACCCGGAAGGCCCGCTCGATCTCCGGGGCCAGCCTGCCGCACACCGCGATGCGGCTCATGTCGGTGACGTACCCGCCCTTGATGGCCGTGTAGTCGAGCAGCACCGGCACGTGCGGTCCGATGACGTCGAGCGAGGCGCCCACGGGCGAGGAGGGCGAGAGGCCACGGCCGGTGACCGGCCCGTCGAAGTAGCTCGCCGCGGCCGCGGCCCCGCCCGCGATGGCGAGCCCCATGAAGAACTCCTGGTTGAACCCCCGGACCCTCGGGCTCCCCTCGTTCCCGGCCCGGCGCATGCGCACCTCGATCTCGGCGGCAAGGTCCACCTCGCGCATCCCAGGGCGCAGGAAGGAGGGCACCTCCCGGAAGACCCCGGAGAGGAGGCGGGCCGTCTCGCGCATCCGCTCGAGCTCCCAGGGAGACTTCACGCTCCGTGACTGACGCACCAGCCCCGCGACGTCGGTCCACTCCACGCCGGGCAGCGCGCGCGACCAGAACTGCTGGACCGCCACCGGCACGGTGTCGAGGGTGAGGCCGAGGCGGCGCGCAGGCCCGAGGAGGCCGCCCAGGTCCCTCGAGGCGGGGAACGGGACCACCCGGGAGAGCGGACTCTCGGCGCGCGCCCGCTCGAGGCTCTTGCGTACCAGGAGCAGCGGTTCCCCCTCGACCGGAACCCAGAGCGCGGCGTTCTGGCGGGTTCCGGAGACCCAGAGGACGTCCACGGCCTGGAGGAGCAGCGCCCCGTCGAGTTCCTGCCCGGCGAGGCCCGCCCGGAGGATGGCGAGGCGGCGTGCGGTCTCCGACGGGGGGGTGAGGAGCGATTCCACGCCCTTCAGCCTACCCGGGCCGACCCCCACGCTCCAATCGGGTTCAGCGCCTGGCCCGCACGGTCCAGGCCGCGGCCGCCGATCCCAGGCCGAGCAGGATGCTGCCCCCGAAGTAGCCGGGGTACCCGGCGCGCGCCACCAGCGCACCGCCCACCGCGGGCCCCAGGAACGACCCGAGTTGCACGGCGAACATCATGAGATTCGCGTTCAGGGGCCGGAAGCGCGGCTCGGAGAGCTCGAAGACGAGCCCGTTCAGCGCCGGGTAGCCGGCCCCGAGTCCGAGCCCGAAGAACGCGCCGAGGAGCGGCGCCGCCCCGATGGGCAGGATCGCCAGCGCCAGATGGCCCAGCGCGATCATCCCGAAGGAGAAGGCGGCCAGCCGCGCCTTGTCGAAGCGGTCGAAGAGCCGGCCGCCGGCGAGCCGGATCCCGATCATCACCGCGGTGAGCACCGAGAAGAAGACTCCCACGTTCCCGAGGCCCCGCTCGGTCGCGAACCCCTTGAACAGGTAGTAGAGGCTGCTCCAGTTCGCGAAGTAGGCGACGCCGAGCGCGAGAACCTGCCGGAGGCGGGTGCTCCCCAGGGTCTCCCGGATGTCCGCGAAGGAGGGAAGGTGCGGCTCCCCGTCCGCGCCCGGCGGGGGCGGACGGATGCGCCGGCGGAGCGCGAAGACCAGCCCCACCGCCGGCAGGAGGGCCAGGCCGGCCAGCGCGTAGGCCTGCGTCACGCCCGTGAAGCGCGGGACCGATGCGTCCATCGCGGCCGGGACCACGCCGTAGGCGGCCAGGATCGCCACCGAATAGATGCCGAAGGCCTCGCCGCTCCGGTCCGGAGGGATCACCGTGACGAGCAGCGCCATGGCCCCGGAGCCGAGGAGGAACCCTCCCGCTCCGCAGGCGGCCCGCAGGAGGAAGAGCCCCCAGAACGACCGGACGACGAGGAAGGAGACTCCTCCCACGACCAGGATGGCGATGCCGGCCAGCATGGCCCCGGGCGCCCGGCGGGCGTCGAGGAACGGGCTCGCCAGGAGGTAGAGGAGCATGGCGACGAGCGGGTAGGCGCCGACGACGAGGCCGCGCAGCTCCGCCGGCACGCCCAGCGACGCCAGGTGGCCGAAGAGGTCGTAGTAGGCCGTCCCGTTCGCGATGGCCAGGAAGGCGATCAGGCAGAGGCTCGTGAACTCGAATCCGAGCAGCTTGCGGGGGGAGGCCATGGCGCCTCCCCATGTTAGGCATGTACCGGAGGATTTCCCCGATGCATCGCCTCGACAGATCGATTCTCGCCCGCCATGCCGCCCTGGCCCTGGCGCTGCTCTCCCTGGCCGGTCCCTCCCGTGCCCAGACCGGGAAGGGAGCCGCCGCCTCGCCGATCCTCAGCGAGCTCAACGCAGCGGTGACCCAGCTGGTGGCCCGGATCTCGCCCGCGGTGGTGCAGATCCGGGTGACCGGCTACGGCCCTGCCGGCGACGCCGGCGGCGAGGGTCCGGTGGTCTCGCGGCAGCGCACCATCGCCTCGGGCGTCATCGTGGACCCGTCCGGATACGTGCTCACGAACGAGCACGTCATCCACGGCGCCCAGCGCATCCAGGTGGTCCTGCCGGCGCCCCCGGACGGCGAGAAGCCCGCGGCCAAGGGAGGGCGCCAGCGGATCTACGAGGCGCGCGTGGTGGGGACGCAGGCCAGCATCGACCTGGCCCTGCTCCGCATCGACGCGACCGGGCTGCCCACCCTGCCGATCGACGCCTCCGCCAAGGTCCGGCAGGGCGAGATGGTCTTCGCCATCGGCAGCCCGCAGGGGCTCGCCAGCACCGTCACCATGGGTGTCGTCTCCTCCTCGGCGCGCCAGCTCGACGTGGTGGCGCCGCTGCCCACCCCGATGCTCCTCATCCAGACCGACGCGCCCATCAACCCGGGCAACAGCGGCGGGCCTCTGGTGAACGCCGACGGAGTGCTGGTGGGGATCAACACCTTCATCGTCAGCCAGTCGGGAGGCAGCCAGGGGCTGGGGTTCGCCATCCCCGCTCCCATGGTCCGGTTCGCCTACGACAACCTCCGGAAGTACGGCCACGTGCGCCGGATCGAGGCCGGGATCACCGCCCAGGCGGTGTCGCCCACGCTGGCCGCCGGCCTGGGCCTCGCGCGCGACTGGGGCGTGGTGGTCGCCGACGTCTCCCCCGGCTCTGCTGCGGCGGCGGCCGGCGTCCGCCCCGGCGACGTCATCGACACCTTCGACGGACTGCAGGTGGACAGCCTTCCGGCGCTCACCGGGGCCCTCTTCCTCCACCGGGTCGGGGAGCCGGTGACCCTGGGACTGATCCGCGGGGACCAGCCACTTTCGCTAATAGTGAACGCCCCGGAGGCCAAGCAGCCCACCGACCTGCTCGCCGACCTGGCCAACCCCGACCGGGGGCTCGTCTCCCGCCTGGGGATCCTGGGCGTGGACGTGAGCGAGAAGCTCCGCGGCATCATCCCGCCGCTGCGCATCGGCTACGGTGTGGTGGTGGCGGCCCGGACCGCGGAGGGAGGCTCGAGGGGGAGCGGGCTCCAGCCCGGCGACGTCATCCACGCCATGAACGGGAACCCGGTCGAGTCGGTGGAGGGGCTGCGCCAGGCGGTGCTGGCCGTGAAGGCCGGCGACCCGGTGGTCCTGCAGGTGGAGCGCCAGGGGCGTCTCACCTACCTGGCCTTCGAGATGGAGTGACCACCGGCCAGCAGCTCGCTTCCCACCCAGTGGGCCGCGAACTGCCAGGCGATCCGGCCGCTCGCGTCCCCCTTCTTGTGGGTCCAGGCGACGGCGGCGGCGCGGGCGCGCTCGTCCCAGGGCAGCGAGGTGCCGCGGGCCACGCACAGCCGATCGATCCACTGCCGCACCACCGCCAGGTACTGCTCGGTGCTGAAGGAGTGGAACCCCACCCAGAGCCCGAACCGGCCGGAGAGCGAGATCTTCTCCTCGATGGCCTCGCCGTGGTGGATCTCGTCGTTCACGAGGAGCGCGCCGCGGTTGTCGGTCTCGAACTCGGGCAGGAGGTGGCGCCGGTTGGAGGTCACGTGGATGAGCACGTTCTCGGGCACGGCGTAGACCGACCCGTCGAGGGTGCTCTTCAGCGCCTTGTAGCTGGACTCGCCGGGCTCGAAGGAGACGTCGTCGGCGAACAGGATGAAGCGGTAGGGCTGGTCGCGCAGGCCGTCCACGATGTCGTGCAGCATCACCAGGTCGTCCTTGTCCACCTGCACGAGGCGCAGGCCGTCCCGCGCGTACGCGGCGAGAAGCGCCCGGACCAGCGACGACTTTCCGGTTCCGCGCACCCCCCAGAGCAGCACGTTGTTGGCGGGCAGGCCGGCCAGGAACTGCCGAACGTTCAGCTCCACCACCGCCTTCTGTTCGTCGATGCCCAGGAGGTCCTCGAGGCCGGGCCCACCCTGGGAACGGAGCGGCTCGAGCCAGCCGGCCAGCGGACGCCGCCGCCAGGCCGCGGCGTGGTGGACGGTCCAGTCGGTGTCCGGCACGGGGCGGGGCAGGATCTGCTCGACTGCGGTCAGGACACGGCGAATCTGCTCGATCAGGTCCGAATCAAGGGGCACGAATCCTCCGGGGGATCCCTTTCATAGCAGAAGGCGTATGCTCCGCCGATGCGCGACGAGCCGGTCATCGACATGCGTCTCACCCATCTGATGGCGCTCGACGCCAGCCTCTCCGACGTCCGGGGCGCCCTCATGCGCGCCGCCCGCATCCGGACCGCACACTGCGCCGAGATCCGCGCCCTCCTCGCCCAGGTGGACGACCTGGGGCGGCGGGTCATGGTGGAGGTCAGCACCCCGTGACCCAGAACCCCGTGACGACGTTCCGGGTGGGAAGGCACGAGCTCCGGATCTGGATGCAGGACGGGCGCTGGTACGTGGCCGTCGATGGGGTCCAGCTCCCCATCTGGCACAAGGTGCAGGCCGATGCCTGGACGGCCGGCGTCACCGAGGCCGACCGGCTCGACCGGGGCGCGCCGCAGCAGCCCTCGGCCTAGAGCGCACCAGCGGGGGGATGTCACATCCGTTGCCCCCGGTCGTCTTTCTCCATGAGTGCCCGCAACTCTCCTCGCTCCGTTCGACCTCGTCGCAGGGCATGTCGTTGCTGCCATCGACGGCCGCCGCGTCCTCCTCGACACGGGCTCCCCTGCCACCTTCGGGCGCGGGGACAGGCTCAGCCTTCCCAGCGGCGTCCACCCCATCTCGTCCGGCCTCCTGGGCTTCACCGTGGAGACCGCCGCGGAGCACATCCGGAAGCTCCCGGGAGTCTCCCCGGACTTCGACGTGGACGTCCTCCTCGGAACCGACCTGCTCTGGGGCAACGAGGTCCTCCTCGACTTCCCCTCCCGGAAGGTGCGCATCACCCCGGCGTCACCGCGGGAGGGCACGGCGTGCTGCTCCACGCGGACCCGCTTCCTGATCGAGGACCTCGTGGTCGGGGGCTTCCGCGCCCCGGCCCTCCTCGACACGGGTGCTCCGGTCTCCTACCTGGCCACCCACCACACCGCGGGCGTCCCGGTGTCCGGTTGGGCGCGCGACTTCTTCCACGGGGGGGGGGACTACCAGGTTCCCCTGCGGGTCGTGCCGGCGCTCTTCCGGAGGCGCGGGGTCGCGGTGGGCTTCGCCGAGCCCCCTGTGTCGGTCTGGATGGCCATGCGGCTCCTCGGGGTGCAGGCCATCGTGGGCACCGACCTGCTCGAGCAGGTCGGCGTGGTCTCCCTCGAGCTCGTCGACTGAACCGGACCGCCGGACTCGCCGGCCCCAGTTCCCTGGGCTACACTTCCCGTCTCTTGGCCTCGGCGCGGCGGAAATCGGCGGCGGAAGTGCGGCTCCTCGGGCTGGCGACCTGGCTCGTGGCGCGCGACGCGCCGGTGACCCGCGAGGAGATCTACGAGGCCTTCCCCGGCGAGTACGTGGGCAGCCCCGCCGCGCGAGAGAAGAAGTGGACCCGCGACAAGAACGACCTCCACCGCCTCGGGATCCCGCTCATCTTCGAGGAGAACCAGGGCAAGGAGGGCGCCTACCTCCTCGACACGAGCTCCTGCACGCTTCCGAAGCTGGAATTCACCCCGGACGAGGCGGCGGTGCTCTGGACCGCGGGGCAGGCGGCGCTGCGCACCGACGACCACCCGCTCGCCGCGGATCTGGAGACGGCGCTCCGCAAGCTCGCCGTGGGCGCGAAGGGGCTGCCGCCGCGGGCCGCGCTCCTCGAGGCCGACTGGGGGGCGACCCCGCCCGCCGAGCCCGGCAAGTGGCTCGCCCTTCTCGCCGACGTGGTGGAGCGGCGAAAGCGGATCTCCCTCGCCTACCGCAAGACCGACGGGTCGATCACCGAGCGGCTCGTGGACGTCCTCGGGTACGCCTGGCGCCGCGGCCACTGGATCTTCGTGGGGCACTGCCACCTGCGCGGCGGCCTCCGGATGTTCTACCTCGATCGGGTCCGATCCATGACGATCACCCCGGCCACGCCCCGGGGCCCCGACTTCGCCGTCCCTGCAGACTTCGACATCCGCGCCTGGTCGCGCCAGGAGACCTGGGAGTACTTCGACCACGCGCCGCGCGCCGCGCTGGTGCGCTTCAGCGGCTCGCTCTCCCCGCTGGCTCCGAAGCTGCTCCCCCGCGCCACGCTCACCCGCGCGCCCGACGGCTCGCGCCTCGCCCGGCTCGAGGTCCGCAACTTGCGCGGACTGGTGCGCCAGGCGCTGGCCTGGGGCCCGGAGGCCGAGCTGCTCGAGCCGGTCGAGGGGCGCGAGATGGCGCGCTCCATCCTGGCTTCCCTCTCGGAGCGGCTGGGGAAGGATCCCGCCCCGTGACCAGCCCGGTCGGACAGGTCCGCAAGATGCTGCTCCTCGTGCCCGAGGCCTGGCGCGCCGGGACGAAGGGGCTCCCGCTCGAGAAGGCGGTCCGCGTCACCGGCGCCCGGAGCGTGAAGGAGATCGAGCAGATCGTCGGCGCGCTGGGCCAGATGGAGTTCGGCCCTTCCCTCCCGGACACCGCGCTCCTCGTCTCCATCGAGGACGGGCGCGTCTTCGCCGACCGGGCCCTGCACCTCTCGACGCCGCCCCCGCTCTCGCTGCGCGAGGGGGCCGCGCTCCTGGCCGCGATCCGCCCCTTCGAGAAGAACGCCGGCAAGGCGGTGGCCAGCGCCGCGCGGAAGCTCAAGGGGGCCGTCCCGGAGCCCTTCCGCAGGACGGTCGAGGCCCTGGCCCGGGCCATGGACTACCCGGTCGATCCGCCCGGCGAGTGGGCCGACGCCCTCGGCCGGGCCATCGAGGGGCGGCTCGAGATCGCCGTCGACTACCGCGCCGAGGCGTCCGGGACGGTGGCCCGGCGCACGCTCGAGCCGCGGGCCGTCTTCCACCGGGACGGCCACTGGTACCTGGCCGCCTGGAACGTGGCCAAGGGCGAGGAGCACCTCTACCGGCTCGACCGGTTCGCCTCGATCGCCCTGGGCACGCGCTTCTTCGGGGATCACAAGGGGCCCCCGCTCGACCGGTTCCGGGCCCGCCACCTCTACTTCCAGTCGGGGGGCGAGCGGGACGTCTCGGTGCGGTTCTCCGGCGAGGGGGGCGCGCTCGCGCTGGAGCAGTGGCCCGAGCGGTCCACGGAGAACCCCGACGGCTCGGTGACGGTGAAGGCCCGGCTCGCGCCCGGGAACTACCTCCTCGGCTGGGTGCTCGGCTACGGCGGGCAGGCCGAGGTGGCCGGGCCACCCGACGTCCGTGAATTGCTCAGGGCCCGCGTCGCGGAACTCTCCGCCCTGTACGCGGGATAGCGGGTCGGCCGCGCCATGCGCCTGCACCTCGTGGACGGGACCTTCGAGCTCTTCCGGGCCCACTTCTCGAAGCGTCCCGCGCGGCTCTCGGACGACGGGCGGGACGTCAAGGCGACCCTGGGGCTCGTGGACTCGCTGCGCGCGCTCCTCCGCGACCCGGGCGAGGCGGTCACCCACGTCGCGGTGGCCTTCGACAACCCCGTCCGCTCCTTCCGCAACGACCTCTTCACCGGCTACAAGACCGAGGAGGGCGTTCCCCCCGAGCTCCTCGCCCAGTTCGACGCCGTCGAGGATGCCGTCCGCGCGCTCGGGGTGACGGTCTGGTCGATGCGGGAGTTCGAGGCCGACGACGCGCTGGCGACGGCCGCCTTCCGGTTCCGCGACCAGGTGGATCAGGTCCGCATCCTCACGCCGGACAAGGACCTGGGCCAGTGCATCTCCGGCCGCCGGGTGGTGCAGGTGGACCGGATCCGCGCGAGGGAGATCGACGAGGAGGCCCTGCGGGCGCGGCGCGGCGTCGGGCCGGAGAGCATCCCCGACCTCCTGGCGCTGGTGGGGGACGCGGCCGACGGGATCCCGGGCATGCCGGGCTTCGGCGAGAAGACCGCGGCGGCGCTCCTGGCGCGCCACATTCACCTGGAGTCAATACCGGAGGACCCGGCGCTCTGGCCGCCCGGGATCCGCGGCGCCGCGCAGAAGGCCTCCGTCCTCGCCTCCGGCCGCGAGAACGCCCTGCTCTACCGGCGGCTCGCCACGCTGGCGCGCGACGTGCCCCTCGCGGAGACCCTCGAGGATCTCCGGCTGCCGCCCACCCGTCCTGTCTAGCCTGCGCACGGCCCAGGCGCAGGCCGGTTCGCGGGGGGCGCGTCATCGGGCGTGCGGAGAGGCGGGCCCGGCGATAACGATCCCCCGACATGCGCTGGGTCTCCGCCCTCTCCCGCCGAGCCGACCTCGCCGGCGCCTTCGCCGAGGCATCCGCCGCGGTGGAGGCCGGCCTGGGCGACCGGCCCCCGGACCTGCTCCTCGCCTTCGCCTCCCCCCACCACGCGCAGGACCTCGAGGCCCTCCCCGCACTGGCCGGCTCGCGTCACCCGGGGGCGCTCCTCGTCGGCTGCACCGGCAGCGGCGTCATCGGAGGCGCCCGCGAGGCCGAGGAGGGCCCGGCGCTCTCCCTCACCGGCGCCTGGCTCCCCGGCGTCGCCTGCAACGGCTTCCACGTGGAGGTGACCTCGCTCCCCGACCCGGACACCGGCGCCGCCTCCTGGCACGACCTGGCCGGGGTCGGACCGCGCGCCCGGCCCAAGTTCCTCCTGCTGGCCGATCCCTTCACGCTCGACTCCGACGTCCTGGTGCGCGGACTCGACCGGGCCTTCCCGCGCGCGCCCAAGTTCGGCGGGCTGGCCAGCGGCGGCCGGGCCCCCGGCGAGCACCGGCTCCTTCTCGGCGACGAGGTCCACCGGGGCGGCGCGGTGGGCGTGGCCTTCACCGGAGATCTCGAGGTGGACACCCTCATCGCCCAGGGCTGCCGGCCCATCGGCAGCCCCATGCTCGTCACCCGCTGCCGCGGCGGCACGCTCCTCGAGCTCGACCGCGGCAAGCCGCTCGAGGTGCTTGCCGAGATCTACGGCGAGCTCGACCCGCGCGACCGCGAGCTCATGCGCCACTCCCTCTTCCTCGGGCTCGACATGCGCGAGGAACGGGTCGAGTACGATCCCGGCGAGCTTCTCGTCCGAAACATCGTCGGCGCCGACCCGGAGAGCGGCGCCCTCTCGGTGGGCGAGGAGCTGCACCCGGTCCAGGCCGTCCAGTTCGTCCTGCGCGACGCCGCGTCGGCCGAAGGGGAACTCCGCAGGATGCTCGAGGTCCGCCGGGACACCGGCGCTCCCCGGCCGGACGGTGCGCTCCTCTTCTCCTGCACCGGGCGGGGGTCCGGGCTCTTCGGACGGCCCGACCACGATACCGGCCTCTTCGAGGAGGTGCTGGGGCCCTCCGCGCTGGGCGGCTTCTTCTGCAACGGGGAGATCGGCCCGGTGGGCGGGACCACCTTCCTGCACGGCTACACGAGCGCCTTCGCCCTCTTCCGCGGAGTGAAGCGGTAGGCCGTCCCCGTCATGGACCGAGGAGGTACTTTCCGAGAGCCACGTCGTGGGCCAGGACGTGGTAGCGGAACCACTCCGGGAGCCGGCTGGTCGCCCACCGGACGAACCCTGACGTGAGCCCGTTCCGTTCCAGCTCCGCCTGGAACCGCTTGGCGTCCGCCACGAAGAGGATGTGGGCCTCCTCGTGCCGGGCCCGGGACGGGTAGGCCCGCTTCCGCATGAGCGCGTTCTCGTGCTCGAAGTGCGCGGCGACGGCCTCGATCAGGCCGGCCATGACCGGGACCACCTTCGCGGCGTTCCCTCCCTGCAGGAGCTCGACGAACGAACGGAGGGCCTCGGCGAGCTCCCGGTGCTCGGCGTCGATGGGCCCGTACCCGGTGTCCATGTAGAGCGGCCTGCCGTCGCCGCGGCCGTCATCCTTCCCCTGCGCCTCCGCGGCAGCCACCACGTCCATGTCCACCCAGGCCTCGGCGCAGCGCACCCGGTTGCGCCCTCCGCTCTTCGCCTGGTAGAGCGCCTCGTCGGCCCGCCGGACCATGCTCTCCACGGTGTCGTCCGGGCGCATCTCGGCGACGCCGAAGCTGGCCGTGATGGCGTCCACCGGCCCGAGGTGGGTCACCTCCAGGAGGGCCCGCAGCTTCTCGGCGAGACGGGTCGCGCCGGCGGCGTCGGTCACCGACGCGATCACGGCGAACTCCTCGCCGCCCCAGCGGGCCACGAAGTCCGACTCGCGGACCCGCGCCGAGAGCATGCGTGCCGCCCCGACGAGCACCTTGTCGCCCACCTGGTGGCCAAATCAATCGTTCACCCGCTTGAAGTTGTCGAGGTCCACGAGGACCATGGCGAGCGGGTGGCGGAAGCGCCGGGCCCGCGCGAACTCGCGGGCGATCGCCTCGTTGAAGCCCTGGCGGTTCGCGATCCCGGTCAGCGCGTCGGTGTCGGCGCGCCTGGCCATCTCGCGGGCCCTGCCCTCGGTCTCCTTCTGCTTCTCGGCGAGCTGCGACTCGGCGCCCAGCTGCCGCTGCAGGATCAGGAAGGAGGCCACGATCACCAGGCTGAGGAGGAGCGTGATGAGGATGCCGAGCAGCCGGTTGGTCCCCCGGAGCATCTCCTTCTTGACGGCGACGACCGACCAGTCGAGGGAGGGCAGGGGCAGGCGCACCGCCACGTGGCGCACGCCGTCGATGCGGACCCAGCTGGTCCCGGCCGGCTCCAGGGCGAGGAGCGGCCTCGTGCCGGCCCCGGCCGGTCCATCCGCCGGGCCGGCGCCCGGCCACAAGGGCCGGCGCCCCAGCCCCCCGGCCCCGGCCACGAGCACCCGCCCGTCGTTGCCCACCAGGAAGGAGGTCCCGGTCCCCAGCGGCCCGAACGACTTCACGGAAAGTACGTGCTTCACCACCGCGACCCCCACGACCGTCCCTTCCCCGTCCCGCACCGGCTCGCTCGCGTAGTAGCCCGCCTTCCCGCTCGTCAGCCCCTTCCCGACGAACCGGCCCGGGGTTCCGGCCAGCGCGTCCCTGAAGTACGGGCGGGCCGCGTAGCTCTGCCCCAGGAAGGAGTCGGGACGCCGGCGGTTCGACGCCGCCACGGTCTTCCCGGTCGTGTCGAGCAGGTAGGCGACGTGCTCCTCGGTCGGACCGGCGACCGAGTCCACGACGTCGTCGAGCCGGGGCAATCCCCCCGGGCGATGGCGCCGGCGAGATCGAACCGGGCGATGAACCTCACGGCGGTCCGGGCGGCGTCGCCCGTCGCCTCCATCTCCATGACCAGGTGATCCTGGACCTGGGCGGCGTCGGCCTCGGCGTCGGCCGCCAGGTCCAGGTCGTGCTGGCGCCCGAGCTCGTTCGTGAAGGCCCAGCCCCCCCCGAGGACGATGATCAGCGTGACCGCAGCGAGCCAGAAGAAGCGCCAGCGCTTGCGGACGACGCGACCCTGGGTGTCGAGCGAGGTCGCGAAGGCCCAGACGCCGAGCGCCGCTCCGCCGACCGCCGTGGCGCGCAGGAGCTGGACCGGGACACCGGTGACCCTGAAGAACGCGTCGACGGTCGGCCAGCCGTGGGGAACGAGCGGCGCGGCCGGGAGCACGAGGCCCGCCGCGATGCCGTATCCGGCCATGCAGAATCCCGCCCAGGCCAGCGCACCTCGGGCCTCGCTCCCGGACGCCCCCTTGCGCCGGGAGGCCCTGGCCAGCGTGGCCCCCGCCCAGAAGGTCGCCGGGATGGCGAGGAAGACCCGGGTCGCCGCGTCGAGGTTCTCGATCCCCCAGAGGAGCGCGACGCCGACCGGCAACGCTCCGGCCACCCAGGTGAGCCAGCGGCCCGGCCCGGATCCCGCGATCAGGGCGTGGGCCCGCCGGGCGAACTCGAAAAGCAGAAGGTAGCTCCCGAGCAGGAGCAGCGTCACCACGAACGCGAGCGCCGGGCGGTCCCCGCTCGAGAGCTCGGCGAGGTGCAGCCACTCGACGATCCCGTGGGCATAGGCGAATGCCGCAAACCAGCCCCAGGGGAGACGGTCGGGATCGGAACGCGAGATGGAGGTCGCCACCGAGCCCAGCAGGATGAGGGCGAGCCCGTAGGCGAAGTAGACGAAGTCGAGCTGGGATGTGAGGAACTCGGCCATCGCGGACCCGGCTGGTGCACGCCCCGGACTCGGGCAACTGCACCTGCATCGTCGGCCCTATCTTGGGGACTTCAAAGCAATTTCCCGCTTCAGTCGGTTCCCTCCACGACCCGGAGCCGTGGCGACCATTGGCTCCACCCACCCACCGCGCCGCACAGCGGGCCATGACAGCGCCCATCGCGACATGGATCCATCGGGCCATGACCTCCATGTTCATCTTCACCGGTGGTGCAGTCGGCGTCCTTCTCGTCTCCTTCATCGTGGCCGAGGTGCGGGACGCGGCCCGCACGCGCCGCTTCCGCTGAGAGGCCCGGGAGACGGCCTACCCGCTGGTCGGCATGGCCAGCGTGGGGCGGCTCCCCTCCCCGGTCGAGGGCCACCGGCTCGTGACCGCCTTGGTGCGCGTGTAGAACTTCACGCCCTCCATGCCGTGGACATGAAGGTCGCCGAAGAGCGACTGCTTCCAGCCGCCGAACGAGAAGAAGGCCATGGGCACGGGGATGGCGACGTTCACGCCCACCATCCCCACCTGGACCTCGTGCTCGAAGCGCTGGGCCGCGGCGCCCGAGCCGGTGAAGATGGCCGTCCCGTTGCCGTGCGGGTTCCGGTTCACGAGCCCGATGGCCTCGTCGAGGGTGGTCGCCCGCACCACCACCAGAACCGGACCGAAGATCTCCTCCCGGTACACGGTCATCGCCGGGGTGACGTGGTCGAGCAGCGTGGGGCCGAGGAAGAAGCCCCCCTCCCCGCCCGGCACGCGCAGCGCGCGCCCGTCGAGGACGGCCTGGGCGCCCTCCGCCACACCCGCGGCGACGATCCCGCGGATGCGCTCCCGGTGCCCGGCGGTGACGAGCGGCCCCATCTCCACGCCGGCCTGGGTGCCCGGTCCCACGCGCAGCGCCGCCGCCTTCTCCCGCAGCCGGGCCACGAGCGGCCCGGCGACGTCGCCCACCGCGACCACCACCGAGATGGCCATGCAACGCTCGCCGGCCGAGCCGTAGCCCGCGCCGATGAGCGCGTCCGCCGTGAACTCCAGCTCGGCGTCCGGGAGGACCACCGCGTGGTTCTTGGCGCCCCCCAGCGCCTGCACCCGCTTCCCGGTGCGCGCCGCCGTCTCGTAGACGTGCCTGGCGATGGGCGTCGAGCCGACGAAGGAGACCGCGTTCACGTCGGGGTGGGCGAGGATGGCGCCGACCGCCTCCGCGTCGCCCGGCACGACGTTGAGGACGCCCTCCGGCAGCCCGGCCTCGTGGAAGATGCGGGCCATGGCGAGCGCCGTGGACGGGACCTTCTCCGAGGGCTTCAGCACGAAGGTGTTGCCGCAGGCGATGGCCACCGGGAACATCCAGAGGGGCACCATGGCCGGGAAGTTGAAGGGGGTGATGCCGGCGCAGACGCCCACCGGCTGCAACACGGAGTGTGAATCGACCCCCCGCGCCACGTCCTCGGCCCACTCTCCCTTGAGGAGGTGGGGCGCCCCGCTCGCGAACTCCACCACCTCGATGCCGCGCTGGACCGACCCGGCCGCGTCGGGGAGCGTCTTGCCGTGCTCCTGGGTCACGAGGCGGGCCAGCTCGTCCCGGTTGGCCTCGAGCAGCTCGCGGAAGCGCGCCAGGATCCGGGCGCGCCGGAGCGGCGGGGTGTCGCGCCAGCCGGGGAGCGCCGCCCGGGCCGCCGCCACCGCCAGTCCGACCTCGGCGACGCTCGCGAAGGGGGCGCGCCGGGTCACCTGGCCGGTGGACGGGTCGAAGACCTCGCCGCTTCGGCCGCTCTGCGAGGGGACTTCCTTGCCACCGATCCAGAGGGGGAGGACGGGCACGGTCATGGGACCGACATCCTAGCGCAGGCGCGCTATCCTCCGGCGGTGACCGACACCGCACGCCGCATCCCGCACGTCTTCCCCCGCAGCGAGCTGGCCTGGCTGCTCGCCCCCACCTACGCCGACTCGCTCGCCGTGGACGAGGAGATCGCCGTCGAGCGGCTCGGGCGCGCGCTCCAGAACCCGGAGATCCTGGCCGGGCTCCACGCGGCGCTCGCCGCCGCCCTGGAGGACACGCGGGGCCCCCGGACCGACTCCGAGGCCCAGATCGACCGGATCTCGAAGCGGCTCCAGACCCGCCGTTCCCGGGTCAAGCCGGCCGCCTCCACGCCGGCGGTCTCTGCGGTCATGATCTGGCTGAACCTCGCCATCGGGATGGCGCCCGAGTCGATGCGGGAAACCCTCTCGACCGGCAAGGGCGCGGCCATGCTCGCGACCGGCCTCCGCGAGGTGGCCGCGAGCATGGTGAAGGATTTGTCGCGCGGCTGAGCGCGGGAGGACCGGGCGCGGAGGCCGGCTACCCGACCTTCACGTACTTGCTCCGCGGCGCCCCGCAGATGGGGCACTTCTCCGGCGGCTCCCCGAACTCGACGTCGCCGCAGGCCGGGCAGAGGTAGACGTCCATCCTCGAGAGGTCCTTGCCGGACTCGAGCGCCGCGAGCGCCTCGGCGAAGAGCCGGGCGTGGACCTTCTCCGCCTCGTTGGCGAACCCGAGCATGGTCCTGGCCCGGTGCCCCTCTGCCTTGGCCTGCTCCACCATGGGCGGGTACATCTCGGTGTACTCGTAGGTCTCTCCGGCCACGGCGGCCTTCAAATTCTCGAGCGTGGTTCCCACGCCGCCCATGTTGCGCAGGTGGGCGTGGGCGTGGATGGTCTCGGCGTCGGCCGCGGCGCGGAAGAGCCGGGCGATCTGCCCGTAGCCCTCCTTCTCGGCGGCCTGTGCGAAGGCGAGGTACTTGCGGTTGGCCTGGCTCTCGCCGGCGAACGCGACGGCGAGGTTCTCCTGGGTGGTGGGCATGCAGCGACCTCTACCGTTCCCGGCAGAGGCCGCCCATGATCCCGGTCATTTCACCGCAACTGCCATCAGGTCCGGAGGAAGCTCCGCGAGAGGGCCTTCCACTGTGCGTCGGTGAGGAGCGTGTCCGGTGAACCGACGAGCTCGCCGCCGTCCGCGGCCGCCATGCCCAGCTGGTCCTCGTAGAACCGCGTCAGCCGCTCCCCCTCCGCGCGCAGCCAGCTGCGGGCCCGCTCCCCGGCCGGGAGGGACTTCCACTCCAGGCCGATCGGCTCGATGGCGAAGAGCCACCCGTTGCCGTAGTTCTCGCTCTTGGCCAGGGTGGGCTCCCGGAGCACCTCCGGGTTCACCGCCACGATGCGCCCGGAGGCGGGCGCCGCCACCTGCACCTCGCGGTCGCCGCAGGAGAGCGTCGCCACCGGCTCCCCTTCCTTCACGAACTGCCCGGTCCGGGGCATCTCCACGGCCACGGTCCAGGGGAGGATGCGCTGGGCCAGGTCGTCGAGCCCGACCTTGAGGGAGCCGCCCTCCGACTTCACCCAGGTGTGGCCCGGGGAGTAGGCGAGCCCACCGCGGAAGCGCAGGCTGCCCGCCGAGCGGTAGCCCTGCATCCACATCCGCACCGCGCCGAAGACCTTCCCGGCGCCCAGCACGAGCATCACGGGCGCCAGCAGCACGAGGGCGATGACGACCACGAGGCCGAGGCGGGTGGCCAGGCCGGCCAGGAAGACTCCAACGGTGGTCAGGGTGTCGATGAAGGCGGTCATGGCGGTCTCCTCACTCCTGCGTCCTGAAGAACTCCCGTGCGATCTCGTCCCAGTGCTCGGCGTCCAGCTCGCGTGCCATGCCGTGGAGCGGCGCACCGCCGTCGTGCATCGCCGGGGCGAGCGCCATCTCCGGCGCGAGCCGCATGGTGAGCTTCCGTCCCTGCTCCTCCACCCAGTTCCTGGCGGCGTCGCCGGTGAGCAACTGGGCGGCGTTCTTGGCCCAGCGGGTGGGGCGCACCTTGAAGAGCCAGCCGTCGCCGTACGGCGTCGAGCCGTCGCGCGCCATGGCCGGGTTCGCGGCCACCACCTCGCCGTCCACCGGGGAGAGCAGCCCCACGCTCTTGCCGCCGGCCTCGAGCCTCACGGCAGCCGCGCCCTGCTCCACCATGCTGCCGGTCCTGGGCAGGTCGATCCCGTCCAGGGCGCCGATCATCCGGTGTCCGAGGTCGTCGAGCCCGACCGCGACGGTGCCGTCCTCCTCCATGCGCGCCCAGGTGTGCCCCGGGTGCAGCGCCACGTCGGCAGGGACCTCGAACCATCCGGCGGTGACGGCGCGGGGCAGCTCGGCCGCCTTGGCGACCACCGCCTTCGCGGCTTCCTGCCCGCCGTGGATGAAGCGCCAGAATCCGACGAAGAGGATGAGGTAAGCGACGGCCAGTCCGTACTCGACCAGCTTTGCGGAGTATCCGGTGAGGAATTCGTTTCCGTGCATGGCGGACCCTGTGGTGGCGGCGGCGGGTGGTGCTACGGGATGCGGTTGAGGAAGGCGATGACGACGAGTCCGACGACTGCGAAGGCGGTGGCGGCGATCATGGCGTGCTCCTGCTGGTGGTTCGGTTTGCTCCCGGTGGACCTTGCTTCGTCTGTTGAGTGCTTTCGCAACAGGTGGGCCAGATCCGGGGTCGCAGCACCCATCGGGAAAAACCTCCTCGTGGCGGATGCTTGGAACGTGCTCCGGCCGACGCCCCTCGGAGTGTTGAGAATCTGGTCGGTGAGGATTCCGACGCGAAATCCGGCCTGGATCGGTGTCAACCAACCGTGATCCGGGCGGGATCCAGCGCCCGGGCCCCCTTGTCACGAATTCCCACGACCCGGCGGGATTCTCGACACCTCGCAGGGGCGTAGGCGCTTTCCAGGGTTGGACTAGTGTGCCCGTTCGGGGGCGTGATGAAAAACAACGTGAAGATTGCCCTGACGCTGGCGACCGCTCTTGCCCTCTTCTACCTGGTGGTCCGATTCTTCCCTCTCGGCCGGTGACCAGGACGCGCCTTGACGCTGGAATGTGCTGGGGGACGCACTTTCCGATATCGGCCGACCGGGTCAATAAATGTCCACCCGGGGCGGGTCGCCTATACTCGACCTGATTTTCCATCTCGGCAGGCTGACCCAGGGGGACCGTGATCAACGAACGGGAGATCGCCGCGCTGGTGGCGCGTTTCGGCATGGGCAACCAGCTGAACGGCGGCCTCCTGCTGGTGGACGACGAGCCCAACAACCTGGTCGTCCTGCGCGGTTTCCTCGACGACGAGGAGCGCTGGCAGGTCCACACGGCGGCCTCGGGCGAGGAGGCGCTCGCCATCGCGGAGAGGACGCCCCTCGACGTGGTGGTGACCGACCACCGCATGCCGGGGATGACCGGGGTGGACCTGCTCGAGAAGCTCCGGCGCCTTCGTCCGGACGTGGCCGGCATCGTGCTGACCGGCTACGCCGACATGGACGCCCTCGAGGCTGCCATCAACCGGGCCGCGGCCTTCCGGTTCCTGCGCAAGCCCTGGGAACCAGCCGACATCCTCGAGGCCATCCAGCAGGCCAGCAACATGGTCTCGCAGCGGCGCATCATCGAGCGGCTGGTCTCCCTCCTCTCCGAGCGGGGCGAGATGCTCCGCGCCTCCTTCGAGGAGGTGAAGCGGCAGCAGCAGGCCCTCCTCCACCTGGAGCGGATCGGCACAGTGGGCAAGCTGGCCTCCGGCGTCACCCACGACCTGCGCAACATGGTGACCAGCCTGCGCGAGGCCGAGTACCAGCTCTCCCAGCACTCGGCCTCCCCCGAGCTGCGCGAGACCTTCACCCTGGGGCTCGCTCACGTCGAGAAGATCCTCTCCACCTTGAAGACGCTCCAGGATTTCGCCCACGCCGGGAAGCTGGAGATCGCGCGCGCCCCGGCCGACCCGGCCGACGTGGTGCGGGACGCCGTGACCATCTCCCGGATGGACCTGCACTTCCGCCTGCGGCGCCTCGTCGTGGACGTCGCCCCGGATCTCCCTCCCCTCCAGGCCGACCGGCTCAAGCTGTCGCAGGCGCTCGTCAACCTGATCCAGAACGCGGTCCAGGCCACCGGCAAGGACGCCACCGTGCGCATCGCCGCCCGGCCCGCCGACGGCGGCGTGGAACTGGCCGTGGAGGACGACGGACCAGGCGTCGATGCCGAGCTCCGGCCCCGCCTCTTCCAGCCCTTCGCCCCGGGCAAGGGCTCGCCCGGCCTGGGAATGGGGCTCTACATGGCGCGCCTCATCGTCGAGTCCCACGGGGGCTCCATCCGCCTCGTGGACCTGCCCGGCGGCGGCGCCCGCTTCGAGCTGCTCCTCCCGAACACCCCACCGTCGAGCCCTCCAGCCACACCCACCTGATCCTCCTCGAGCCTTCGTCCAGCGCAGACACCTCGCCCGTCACCATGGAAAAGAAGACCACCATCAAGCTAGTCGAGCCCCCCGGGGAGGCCCCCTCCTCGCCCCTGCCGCTCGGGCCCCGTCCCCACCGTTACGAGGAGCTGGAAGGGGCGGAGGGGCGCGCCGTCTTCTTCCGCCCCCACCGCCACTCCGCCGCCGACCTCGAACCCCTGCGCGGAGTCGTCACGGTCAACGTGGACGGAGTCCGGCGCGAGTGCGCCGTCCTCGACGTCAGCCAGAACGGCGTGGCGGTGGCCTGGACGCACGGCCTGCCCGCCCGGAAGGGCAGGCTCGTCCCGGCGGTGCTCCGCTTCGACGCCCACCAGCCCTTCGAAGGCCAGGTCCGCATCGGGTCGGTCCGCGAGGCCGACGGTTCCACCGTGGTCGGGCTCTCCTTCGACAACTTCCTCCTCGACGTGGAGGAGGTCCTCTCCCTGCGCACGGTGCGCGCCTGGGCGGCGGGCGCCGGGGGCGCCCGTGTCCAGGACAGACCCTGGGGCGTTTCCTCCGGGGAGCGCTTCCAGGCCCGTGTCGCCGAGCTCCGCATGCTGCTCGAGGACGGGCGGCAGCAGCTCGACGCGCTCGAGCGGCAGCTCCCCTGGCACGCCCTGCACGGACCGCTGAGCCCGGTCCTGGCCGCCCTGGAGCGGTCGCTCCGCGCGGGCTTCGTCCCGGAGTTCGTGCGGCTCACCGAGGCCATCGACGCGGAGATCCGCACCCTCCCCGGCGGCCACCGCAACGAGCAGGCCCGCCTGTGGGCGATGCGCAACCTCCAGGAGTTCCTCATGGAGTCTCCCGGACTCCGCCGCGCCTACGAGAAGCCCTTCGGCTACCCGGGCGACTACGAGGTGATGAACGCCATCTACGAGCGCTTCTACGAGGGCTCTACGCTCTTCGCCCGCTCGGTCGGCCTGGGATTCTCGGAGGCGCTCTGCTCCAAGGCGGTCCGCTTCCGCAAGGACCTGGTCAAGCGGCAGCTGAAGGCGCTCCTCTCCCGGCGGGCCGGGTCAACGGGGCCGGTGCGGGTGCTCTCCATCGGGGCCGGACCGGCCCAGGAGCTGCACGAGCTCTTCCAGGAGGTGGACGACCTCCCGGTGCCGCTCGAGGTGGTGCTCTTCGAGCAGGACAAGAACGCGCTGGCCCACGCCTTCCGGCGGCTCACGCCGACGGTGGAGGCGCGGTTCCAGGGGCGCGTCCGGCTCCTCTTCCTGCACGACTCCATCAAGCGGCTGCTGCGCGACGGCTCGCTCTTCGCCCCCTTCGGGAAGTTCGACCTGGTCTACTCCGCCGGACTGCTCGACTACCTCCAGCAGCGCACCGGCACGGTGCTCACCCGTCACCTGGCGGGGACCACGGCGCCCGGGGGGCAGCTCCTCATCGCCAACATGGTGGACAACCCGGCCCGCACGCTGCTTCAGGTACACCTCGACTGGGCGCTCATCTACCGGACCCGGGAGGAGCTCCTGGACATGGCCCACGCAGCGGTTCCGGGCGCGAGGGTCCGCATCCTCGAGGAGGAGAGCGGGGTCAACCCGTTCTTCGAGATCGTCCGCGGGTAGATGACGACCTCCGACTTCGAGATCGAGAGGAGCTGGGCCGCCTGGCGGCTGGGGCGCAATCGCCGCGGCCTGAAGGTCGGGCTCCTCTTCATGGTCACGCTGTACCCGGCCTTCGGCCTGCTCGACTGGGCGCTGGCCCCGCCCTCGGCCCTGCCCTGGCTCTGGGGGACGCGCGCCGGGATCGTCTCGCTCGCCATGGTCCTGCTCCTCCTCATGCGCAACCCGCGCTTCGACCGCTGGGTGGACGCCGTGGCGGTGCTCTGCGGCTGGCTCGCCGGTGCGGGCATCAGCATCATGACGGCCTACATGGGTGGCCTGGCGTCGCCCTACTACGCCGGGCTCATCCTGGTGGTGCTGGCGGCCGGCCTGCTCTTCGTCTGGCCTCCGGTGCTGGTCTTCGTGACCTTGCTCGGGCTGGTGGCGTCCTTCCCGCTCGTCAACCTGGCGCTCGGGGCCGGAGGGGATCTTCACGTCGCCGCATCCAACATGACGTTCCTGTCGGCGACGGCCCTCATCGCCGGCGTCGCCCAGGTCCTGCAGTTCACCACGCTGCGCGAGCAGCACGAGCAGCGGCTCCGGCTCGAGGTCACCTCCCACAACCTGGAGCGGGCGCACACCAAGCTGCAGCAGCTCGACGAGTTCAAGTCGCGCTTCTTCGCCAACATGACCCACGAGCTGCGCACGCCGCTCGCCATGGTCGTCACCCCGCTCGAGCTGATGATGCAAGGGGAGATGGGCGCATTCAGCGAGCCCCAGCGCAGCTCGCTCGCCACCATGTACCGGAGCGCGCTCAAGCTCCTGAAGCTCATCAACGACCTGCTCGACCTCTCCCGGCTCGAGGAGAGCCGGCTCCGCATCGACGTGAAGGAGCAGGACCTGGCCGCCCAGCTGCGCGGCCTCGTCGAGCAGACCGATGTGCTGGCGCGCCGCAAGCTGATCACGCTCTCCTTCTCCAGCGGGGACAGGCCGTGCACCGTCTGGTGCGACGCCGAGCGGCTGGAGCGGGTCTTCGTCAACCTGCTCTCCAACGCCATCAAGTTCACGCCCGTGAACGGACACGTCACGGTGGAACTGCGCGAACAGCCCGACGACGTCGAGGTGGTGGTCACCGACGACGGCCCGGGCTTCCCCCCCGACCGGGCCGAGCAGATCTTCGAGCGCTTCTACCAGGTGGACATGGCCGACCGGCGCGCCCACGGCGGCACGGGGATCGGGCTCGCCCTGGCCCGCGAGCTGGTGATGCTCCACGGCGGCTCCATCCGCGCCGAGAGCGACGGACGGACGGGCGCCCGCTTCACCGTCAAGCTCCCGAAGGGGCGCGGCCACTTCCGCCCCGAAGCCCTCGCCGAACCGCGGGACGCCGGGGAGGGGGCGCGGGGAGAGCCCGGCCTCGACTGGGCGGTCCAGCTCGCCGCCCGCTCCGAGTTCCGGCTGCTCGACATCGAGGAGGCCACCGAGCGGCGCGCCGTCGAGCGGGACACCGACGAGGAGGCCCGCCCGTACACGGCGGTGGTGGTCGAGGACCACCCCCACATCATCCAGCTCGTGCACATGTCGCTGCGACGCCAGTTCAAGGTGCTGACCGCCTCGGACGGGCTGAAGGGGCTCGACCTCGTCCTCCGGGAGCGCCCGAACCTGGTGGTCACCGACCTCATGATGCCGGGCATCGACGGCCTGGCGCTCACCCGCAGGCTTCGCGAGGAGCCGTCCACCCGCCACATCCCCATCATCATGCTCACGGCGCGGGGGGAGCTCGACGACCGTGTGAAGGGGCTCGAGACGGGGGTCAGCGCCTACCTCACCAAGCCCTTCTCGCCGAAGGAGCTTCTCACCGCGGCGCGGGAGCTGGTCAAGGCGAAGGAGCAGACCGCCGATCTGGTGCTGACCCAGCGCATGGAGTCGCTCGAGATGGTGGCGGCCGGCCTGGCCCACGAGATCAACAACCCGCTCAACTACCTCAAGAACGCGCTGGGGCGGGTCCGGCTCGACGCCGAGAAGGTGCTGGGGCTGTGCGGTGAAGCGCGCGAGCGGCCGCTCGACCTTGCGGGACAGGCCCAGGTGGACCGGCTGGCGGCGCGGATCCGCGAGCTGCTCGGGGTGGCCGACTCCGGCGTGAAGCGCATCGGATCGACCGTCGAGCTGATGAGCCGCTACGGGCGGGCCGGCTACAAGCGGGAGATGGTGCCGCACGACGCCTGGGCGGCGGCCCACGCCGTGGTGGGGATCGTGCTCCCGGCCACCGGGCGCCACGTGAAGGTGGACCTCGACCTCGAGGGGGACGGCTCCCTCGAGTGCGTGCCCGAGGAGTTCAGCCAGGTCCTCTCCAACCTGGTCCAGAACGCCATCGAGGCGGTGCCCGAGGAGACGGGGAGGGTCCGGGTGCGGGGGCGCGTCGAGGACGGCGAGCTTCTGATCTCTGTGAAGGACAATGGGCCGGGGATCCCCCCGGAGGTGGTCCAGAAGCTCTTCACCCCCTTCTTCTCCACGAAGGGGCCGGGGAAGGGCGTGGGGCTCGGCCTCACCATCACGCGCCGCGTGGTCCAGAGCCTGGGCGGCAGCCTCAACGTGACGAGCGCCGTCGGCCAGGGGACGGAGTTCCTGGTCCGCGTGCCGCGAACGCAGCCACGGCCGCGCGCGCTCCCCGCGCCGGGCTGATGGCGCTATGCTGCCGGGATGCGGATCCCGGTCGCCCTGCTCGCGTCCCTCGCCGCGACCCTGTTCGTCGCCGCCTCCTGCTCGGGGAACAACCCCAGGCCGCCGCTCCTGGGCGCGGGCGGGTGGTCCTGGTCACCGGCCGTGGCGGGCGACCATCCGCTCCCGGTCCTGTGGTGGGGGAGCACGACCCCCTCGCCCCTCCCGCTCCTCGACGGCGGCGACTGCTCCGCGTCGGGCTCGGTCCAGGCTCTCGTGGCCGAGGTGGGCCAGCCCCTCGCCGTGGGGATCTCGGTGACCTGCGCGGGAGGCATTCCCGCCATGCTCCCCGTCGCCTGGCCCGGCGGCGCCGTTCAGGCCCTCCCGCTGCCGGCGGGGGCCACCCAGGGAACGGCGCTCGCGGTCGTGTCCCGCCCCGGAGCGACGCGGATCGCCATCCCAGACCGGTTCATCGGTGGCGCGACGGGGACGACCTCACCCCGCCCGACGTTCTGGAAGAACGGCGCGGTGGTGGCATGGGACCCGACGGACCTGCTGCCCCCCGGCCACGACGCGGGGGTGGTGACCAGCATCGCGGCGACGGACCAGTTCGTGCTCGCCGCCGGCGTCGTCCACCGCACGGGGAGCTCTCCGCCGGCCTACTCCGGGATCATCTGGCTCTTCGACCTCGACTTCACCGCATCCACCTGGGAATTCCTCCCCCTGCCGACCGACGCCGGCGGCGCGAGCTTCGGCTCCTGGGTCTCGATGGTGATCGAGGGGACCACGATCTGGTCGGCGGCCGCCATCTGGAACGCCGCCGCCGCGCCGAAGCCGGTGGTCTGGACGGACGACGTATCGGTGCCCTGGTTCGGGGTGGAGTTCGGGACGGCCCCCTGGGCCTCGCCCACCGGCCTCTCGATGGTCGAACTCGTCCCCTACTCGAGCGGCTGGGTCCGAACGGCCTCCACGAGCGGACCGCCGCAGCCCGCCATCTGGGCAGGGCCCGTCCTGTCCCTCCTCCCCGCCGCCGACCCGTCGAATCCCATCGGCGCGGGCGAGTCCATCGCCATCTACCTCGAGGGGGCCTACGTGTCCGGTGAGAGCCTCGCCGGCGACCCTTCCAGCCCCTCGCGCAGGCTGGCCGTGCCCGCCATCTGGTCGAACGGGGCCCGGACCGATCTCGGCACGCTCTCCGCGCCCGGAGCCGGTCCGGCCATCTCCGGACCGCTCTTCGGCTGGTGGCGCCTCCCCGGCACGCCCGTGACCTCCCCGCCCGACTGGCCCTACCCGGGCGGCACCGGCGAGGTCCTCGATTCACTTCCCGTGTCGGCGGCCGGCTCGGGCGTGGCCCGGACGGTGGTCGCCGTCCCGCCCTGACCGATCGGCCCGGGCGGCTCCGGACCGCTACTTCACCCAGACCGTCTTCACGTTGACGAAGGCCCGGATCCCCTCGAGCCCCAGTTCCCGGCCGTAGCCCGAGGTCTTCACGCCGCCGAAGGGCAGGCGCGGGTCGCTCTTCACGAGCCCGTTCACGAAGACGGCGCCCGCCTCGATGCGCGGCACCAGCCGCTCGATCTTGGCCGGATCCGTCGTCCACAGCGAGGCGCCCAGGCCGAACCGCGAGTCGTTGGCGATCTCCACGGCGTGGTCGGGCGAGTCGGCGCGGATCACCACCGCCACCGGCCCGAAGAGCTCCTCCTTCGCCGCCACGTTGCTGGTCTTCACGTCGGCCAGGATGGAGACCGGGTAGAAGGCGCCCGGGCCGGCGGGGATGGTGCAGCCCATGGCCGGGCGCGCTCCCTCGGCGATGGCCTGCTTCACCAGCTCGTGCATCTCGTCGCGCAGGTCGGTGCGCGCCTGCGGCCCGATGTCTGTGCCCGGCTGCATGGGGTCGCCCACCTTGACCGCCTTCATGGCGGCGGTGAACTTCTCGAGGAAGGCGTCGTAGACCGCCCCCTCGACGATGAAGCGCTTGGCGCAGATGCAGCTCTGCCCGGCGTTGATGGTGCGGGCCAGCGCGCCCACCTTGGCGGCCTGGTCGAGGTCGGCGTCGGCGAGCACGATGAACGGGTCGGAGCCGCCCAGCTCCATGACCGAGGGCTTGAGCGCCTCGCCCGAGGCGGCCGCCACCGCCCGGCCGGCCGGTTCACTGCCCGTGATCGTGGCGGCGGCGATGCGCGGGTCGAGGATGATGCCGCGGACCGGCTTCGAGCCCACGAGGAGCGTGCGGAAGAGGTCGGGCGGGAAGCCGGCGTCGTGCATCAGCTTCTCGATGGCCAGCGCGCACTGGGGCACGTTGGAGGCGTGCTTGAGCAGCCCTCCGTTGCCGGCCATGAGGTGGGGCGCGATGAACCGGAACACCTGCCAGTAGGGGAAGTTCCAGGGCATCACCGCCAGGATCACGCCGATGGGATCGAAGCGGACGTAGGCCTGGCTCCCGTCGCTGGTCTCGGGGCGAGGGGCCAGGAAGACCTCGGCGTTCTCGGCGTAGTACTCGCAGACCCAGGCGCACTTGGTGGCCTCGGCCGCGCCGTCCTTCAGGGGCTTTCCCATCTCGATGGCGGCCAGCCGGCCCAGCTCGGGGGCCCGCTCGCGGAGCAGCGCCGCGACCTTGCGCATGGGGACGGCCCGCTCGGCGATGGGCACGCGCGCCCAGGCCCTCTGCGCCTTCGCGGCGGCGTCGAGGATCCGGTCGACCTCGTCCTTGCCCATCTCGGGGAAGGTTCGGAGGACCTCTCCGGTGGTCGGGTTCAGGGATTCGATGGCCATTGGGTTTCGTCCTTTCGGCTCAGGTGTGCGGCAGGAGCACCTGCCGCACGGCCTGGCCGGCGGCGAGGGCCTCGAAGGCTTCGTTGATCCGGTCGAGCGGCATCGACGCGCTCTGCAGCCGGTCGACCGGCATCCGCCCGGCCTTCCAGAGGGAGATGTACCGCGGGATGTCCCGCTGCGGGGCGGCCGATCCCATGTAGGACCCAACCAGGGACTGCCCCATCCCGGCGAAGTTGAGCGCGGGGAGCGACACGGTCCTGGTCGGATGGGGCAGCCCCATGGCGACCGTGGTCCCGCCCCGGCGGGTGGCCCGGAAGGCCGCCTCCAGGACGGAGGGCACGCCGGCCGCCTCGAAGGTGACCTCGGCCCCTCCGTGGGTGAGCTCCTTCACCCCCGCCTCTGCCTCGTCCGGCGAGAGCGCCGCGGTGGCGCCGAGCTGGAGGGCCAGCGCGCGCTTGGCCGCGACGGGGTCCACCGCGATGATGGGCCAGGCGTTCGCGACCACCGCCCCGATCACCGAGGCGAGCCCGACGCCGCCCAGGCCGAAGATGGCCACCGACTGCCCCGGCCGCACCGCCGCGGTGTTGAGGACCGCTCCGGCCCCGGTGAGCACGGCGCAGCCGAAGAGGGCGGCGGTCTGCAGCGGCACGTCCTTCGGGACCACCACCGCCGACTCGCGCGCCACCACGGCGTGGCGGGAGAAGGCCGAGATCCCCAGGTGGTGGTGGATGGGCTTGCCGTCCTGGCCGGTGAGCAGCGGGCCCCCGTGGAGCAGGGTCCCGGCCCCGTTGGCCAGCGCGCCGGGCGTGCACAGGGCCGGGCGTCCCGAGGAGCACTCGGCGCAGGAGCCGCAGCTGGGGACGAAGGTCAGGACCACGTGGTCTCCGACCTTGACCTGCTTCACTCCTGGTCCGACCTCCTCGACCACCCCGGCCGCCTCGTGCCCCAGCGCCATGGGGAGCGGCCGGACCCGCGAGCCGTCCACCACCGAGATGTCGGAGTGGCAGACCCCGGCGGCCTCGATGCGGACCAGCAGCTCGCCGGCGCGCGGGGCGCCGAGCTCGACCTCCTCCAGCACCATCGGCTTCGACTCCGGGTACGGGCGCCTGTCGGTGACGGCGCGGAGCACTGCGGCGACGGTCTTCATGGTTCCCTTCCTTTCGCGGCGGTCAGGCGGCGGCCCGGGTCACCTGGCCGCGGTCGATGGCGTAGACGACGTCGAGGAGCTTGCGGGAGTGGGAGAGATCGGACTCGGAGAGGATCACCGAGAGCCCCTCGGTGCGCAGCCTGGAGACCACCTCGGCGAGGCGCCCGGCCAGCACCGGCGCCACCCCCTCGAAGGGCTCGTCGAGGAGCAGGAGCTTCGAGCCGCTCATGAGGGCCCGGGCCAGCGCGGCCAGCTTCTGCTGCCCGCCGGAGAGCTGAAGACCCTTGCGCTCCTTCCACTGCCCCACCTCCGGGATCATCTCGTAGATGCGCCGGAGCCGCTCCTCCGGATGGGCCTGGCCCGCGGCCCAGGCCGGCAGGGAGACGTTCTCCTCGATGGAGAGCTGCGGGATGATGCGCCGGTCCTCGGGCATGTAGCCCATGCCGCCCCGGGCCCTCATGTAGGAGGGGACTCCCTTCATGGGCGCCCCGTCGAAGGCGATGGTCCCGGCGGTGGGCTCGAGGATGCCCATGATGGCGCGCATGAGCGTGGTCTTGCCGGCGCCGTTGCGGCCGATGAGCCCGACCAGCTGACCGGGGGCCACGTGGAGCCCCACCCCGCGCAGGATGCGGACCGACTTGATGGAGACGTCGATCGACTCGATCGTCAGCATTGCGGGGCCTCCTCCGGCGCCTGTTCGCCCACCACCAGCCGGCGCACCTCGGGGTTCGAGAGCACGGCGGCCGAGTCGGCGTCGGCGATGACCTTGCCGTCGTAGAAGGCCACGATGCGCTGGGTGTAGCGGCGCACGATGTCCATGTCGTGCTCCACGAAGAGCACGGTGACCTTCTCGGCCCGGATGGCGCCGAGCACCAGGTCCATGAGCGAGAACTTCTCGTCGGCCGAGACGCCGCTGGTCGGCTCGTCGAGCAGCAGGATGGCCGGCTTCACCGCCAGCGCCATGGCGATGTCGAGCAGCTTGCGCACCCCCTCGGGAAGAACCGAGGCCGGCTCGTCGCGGTACGCGCGCAGGTGGAAGCGCTCCAGCATCTCGTCGGCCACCGACTCGGGGCGCGCCGTCCCCAGGTTGCTGCCCACGAAGGCCTTTCGTCCCATGGCGACGATGCCCAGGCCGACGAGCAGGTTCTCGTAGGCGGTGAGGGTGTCGAAGACCTGTGGGATCTGGAAGGACCGGCAGATGCCCAGGCGCGTGATGCGGCGCGGGGCCATCCCGGTGACGTCCCTGCCCTGGAACCGGACGGTCCCGGAGGTGGGCTTCAGGTAGCCGGTGACCAGGTTGAGGAAGGTGGTCTTGCCGGCGCCGTTGCCGCCGATGAGCCCCACCACGGTGTCCTCCTCGATGGAGAGGTTGATGTCGCGCGCCGCCGTCACCGCGCCGAAGGTCTTGGTGAGGCCGGTGGCCTCCAGGATCGGGCTCATGACGCGGCCCTCCGGCGCCGCCTGAAGATGGACCAGAGCCCCTCGGGCAGGAAGAGGATCACCGCCAGCATGGCGCCCCCCATGACCAGCTGCCAGGTGTTGGGGGCGTGCTCGTAGGCGAAGCTGCGCAGCAGCTCGAGGAGCAGGGCGCCGGCGAAGGGGGCGGCCACGCTGGCGGTGCCGGAGAGGATGGCCACGAAGACGAATTCGCCCGAGGTGGTCCAGTAGGCCATCTCCGGGTCCACGTGCCCGACGGCGAGCGCCGTGAGCGCCCCGCCCACCCCGGCCAGCGCCGCGGCGATGACCAGGTTCAGGTGGACCACGTTGCGGACCGAGGCGCCCATGTACTCGACGCGCAGCTCGTTGTCGCGGACCGCCGGGGCGAGCCGCCCCAGGTAGGTGGAGAGGTAGCGGTCGAGCCCCACCGATGCGCCGAAGGCGCAGAGCGCGGCCATCGCGTACACGCCGTAGCGCCCCAGGCTGCTCGTGGCCGGCAGCCCGAAGACGGTCCGGGGCGCGACGTTGAACCCGTCGGTGGAGCCGAGCGCCGAGGTCTTCACCAGGAGTCCGTAGAGGATCATCGAGAAGGCCAGCGAGAGCATGGCGAAGAAGATGGCGCGGTACCGGGCCAGCAGGACCCCCAGCACCGCGGCCACCAGCGCCGCCATCAGACCGCCGAGCAGCACCATGGGCACTGCGTCGCGCACCTGGAGGACGTTGGCCGTCACCCCGGCGGTGTAGGCCCCGGCAGCGAAGTAGAGCCCCTGCCCGAAGGAGACCAGGCCGGTGCGCATGAGCAGGAGCAGCCCCAGCGCCACGAGCCCCTTGGCGATGGCGATGGTGACGAGGAAGAGGGCCCACTTGGGCAGGAAGGGCGCGAGCAGCCCCAGGACGAGCAGCGCGATGCCCAGCCCCAGCGTGGTGCGTCGGGAGGAGGTCATATCTTTCGGGCCTCGGCCGCGACGAAGAGCCCGCGGGGGCGTACGGCGAGGACCAGCGCCATCACGAGATAGATGCTGAAGAGCTCCACCTGTGGGAAGAAGTGGACGGCGGCCGAGCGGACCAGGCCGACGATGAGCGCGCCCAGCATGGCGCCCTGCATCGAGCCCAGGCCGCCGATGACCACCACGGCGAAGGCCAGCACGATCACCTCGACGCCCATGCCGGGGACCACCGAGACGGTGGGCGCGGTGAGCGCGCCGCCGATTGCGGCCAGCATGGTGCCGAGCGTGAAGGTGACGAGGTAGACGCGGTTCACGTTGATCCCCATGGCCGCGCTCACCTCGCGGTCGTGGATGACGGCGGTGAGGAGCTTCCCGTAGCGGGTGCCGTAGATTCCGAAGCGCAAGCCCACGCCGACCAGCACCGCGGCCCCGACCAGGACCGCGCTGTAGACCGGATAGGAGAGGTCGCCCATCTCGACGTTGCCGAGCAGCCCGTAGGGCTCCGAGACGAAGTAGGACTCCACGCCCCAGACGAGCTTGATGACGTCCTCGACGACGAGGAAGAGGGCGTAGGTGACGAGGACCAGCACCACCTCGTCCCGCCCGTAGCAGAAGCGCAGCAGGCCCCGCTCGATGAGCGGGCCCACCACGAGGCCGACGAGCAGCGCCGCCAGGACCAGCATGGCGTAGCTGCCCATCGGCGCCCAGCCGGCGCGCAGCCAGGCGCCGGCGAGGGAGGCCGCGGCGTAGGCGCCCAGCGCGTACAGGCTGCCGTGCGCCATGTTGAGGATGCGCATCACGCCGTAGATGGTCGTGAGACCAGCGGCGATGACGAACAGCCACGACGCGTAGATCACGCCGTCCACCAGGACGGCCAGGATCGTGCTCATGTCGAGCGGCCTCCCTGCCGGGGTGAGGGGACGGCTACGGGGTCTTGAAGCCGGCCTTGATCCAGTCGGCGCTCTTCACGCCCTCGGGCGGGTTCACCTTGTCGGCCGGGTAGCGCTTCACCTTCTCGAAGGTGAGCTTGCCCTTCACCATCTTGGCCTGGCCGTAGACCGTCTCCTCGATGGCCTGGTGCCCCTTGCCGAGCGCCATCTTGATGGTTCCGCTGGGCGTCTCGAAGGTGAGCCCCTCGAAGGCGGCGATGATCTGGTCCTGCGTGGGCGCGGCCGTGCCGGCGCCCTGGGCCTTCTCGTAGGCCGACTTGAGGCCGAGGATGGCCTGGGACATGTGGTAGGCGGGGTAGTTGGGGGAGAGGACGAAGCGGTCCTGGTAGGCGGCGCGGTAGAAGCGGTTCAGCTCGTTGTCCGGCGCGTACACCCCGTGCGGGCCGCGGGCGCCGATCATGGTGCCGTCGGGGATCTTGTCGCCCAGCTTGTGGGTGGCGGTCTCGCCGCAGGTCAGCACCGCCTTGCTGTTCTTGAGCGCGCCGCGGGGAACGGCCTGGAGCACGAAGGCATCGAGGTCGCCACCCCAGAAGCTGGAGTGGATGACGTCGGGCTTGCCCGCCATGAGGGCCGAGATCTCGGCGCCGTACTGGCCAGCGAGCAGCTTGGGCATCTGGGAGGTGGTCACCTCGACGCCGGGTCGGAGCACCTTCATCGAGGCCTCGAAGTCGTTCCAGGAATCCTGGCCCCAGGCGTAGTTCTGGTTGATGCCGGCGATCTTCTTGGCCTTGGGCATCATCTCGGTGACGTAGAGGGCGGCGGCCACGTTGTCCATGGCGGCGTGGCTGGAGGTGCGGAAGACGTACTTGTAGGAGCCGTCCTCGAAGATGCGCGGCGTGCCGCAGTCGAAGAAGATGGTGAGGGCCTTCAGCTCCTCGGCCACCGGCGCGACGGCCAGGCAGTCGCCGGAGGAGATGTAGCCGATGACGGCGTCCACCTTCTGGCGCTGCACCAGGTCGCGGAACTCGCTCACCTGCTTGGTGGTGCCGCCGGCCTCGTCGAGGAAGACCAGCTCGATCTGCCGGCCGCCGATGCCGGCCTTGGCGTAGGGCGCGGGGACCTTGCCGCCGTTCAGGGTCTCGGCCAGCACCTCGGCGCCGTTGCGGGCCGGGACGCCGAAGGGGCCGGCGGCGGCGCCGGAGAGGAAGGTGACCACGCCGATGCGGAACCTGGGCTCGTCGGCGGCGCGGGTGGCGGTGGGCAGGAGCAGCGCGGCCCCGGCCGCGACTGCGGCCAGGCGGGCGATGCGGGAGCGGCTCTTCGGGGTCTGCGTCATCGTTCGTTCCTCCGGGTGGGGGCTACTGCACGACGTGGGTTGCTTCCTTCACCTTCGCCCGCCGGGATCGGACCTCCTCCGGCGGGGGCTTGAGTCGTTCCGGCTCGTAGGCGATCCAGTTCCCCAGCATGACGCGGGCGGGCGGGAAGCCCGCGTCGGGAACCACCTCGCCCACGGCCTGGTGCTGGGAGATCTGGTGGGTCTCCGGGTCGATACGGGAGGTGAAGCCGGGGGGGTCCTCGGGCAGGGCGAGCGAGAGCCCCTCCAGCGCCTTCACTAACAGTGAAGTCTGGGCGGCCGGTCCGGCCCGGCGGACCGCCTCGGCGATGGCCACCACCCCGGCGTAGGCCCCCTCGGCGGCGTAGGTCGGGTAGCGCCCCTCCAGCCGGTGGAAGGCCTGCACGAAGCCGCGGTTCTGCGGCGTGTCGGGCCAGTTGTTGTGGTGGCGCGCCGAGAGGATGAGCCCGGGCGGCGGCCGGTCCCCCAGCGCCACCATCACGTCGTAGTTCCCGCCGGTGTCGAAGTTGGCGAGCCGGACATGGGTCAGGAGGTCGGTGGCCGCGGCCTGCTTCAGGAAGGCGATGAAGTCGGCGCCCCAGAGGGCCACCACCAGCACGTCGGGCCGGGACTGCTGGATGGCGCGGATGTAGCCCGAGTAGTCGGGCTCGTAGAGCTTCGGCCAGAACTCGCCGACCGCCTCGTACGTCACCGCCTGTCGCGCCAGCGCGTCGCGCAGGTCGCGCAGGGCGACGTGCCCGTAGTCGTAGTCGGATCCCAGGAAGGCCAGCCGCTTCCAGGGCGAGCGCCCCTGGAGGTCTGCCAGGTAGAGCGCGCCGGCGGCCATCGAGGCGTAGGTGTCGTTGGAGACGCGGAAGTAGTGATCGTGGAACCCCTCGATGGTGAGGCGCGAGGAGGCGTGGTCGGTGCCCACGAAGATCACGTCCCGCCGGGCGGCCAGCCGGCTCACCGCCTGCCCCACCCCGGAGCTCACCACGCCGCAGAGGAACCGGACCCGGTCGCGCCGGATGTAGTCCTCGGCGAGGCGCACGGCGTTGGAGACCTTGGAGCCGTAGTCCTCCACGATGACCCGGAGGCGCGGTGGCCTCCCCGGGCCGGTCTCGGCGGCGATGCGCTCCAGCGCGACGCGGATGCCGCCCACGCTGTCCTTCCCGTAGATGGCGGAGCGGCCGGACATGGGGAACATGCAGCCGACGGTGACCTCGGCCTCCTCGGCCATGGCGCCGAGCTCGATCCGCGCGCCGGCGGGCGACGCCGCGGCTGCGAGGGCCAGGGTGACGGTGGCGAGCGTGGCGCGGAGGCAGGGCAAGGGGCTCTCCTGCGGAGAGCAGGGACCGTGCCGGGGGTGCTCGCCCTGGACCGGTGGTGTTCGGCCAGCGATTCGGGGGTTCCCTCCGTTCGTGACGCACCGGGTCATGCCGGGAGTGGGGCGGATTCCGCTCCGGTGCGCGCGCGGTGGAGCGGAAGCCGCTCATGGGAAGCCGAGCCGCTGCAGGCGGCGCTTCAGCGCGTGGCGGGAGATCCCCAGGATCTCGGCGGCCCGGCCGCGGTGGCCATCGGCCTCGCGGAGCGCCTTCTCGACGAGCAGCCTCTCGGTCTCGGCCAGCTCGTGGCCGATCGAGCGCCCCGCGGCGGCGTGCCGCTCCGCCCCGGCCGGGCGTGGGGGACTCCGCATCTCCGGGGGCAGGTCCTCCGGGGCGATGGTCCTCCCCGGTCCAAGGATGGTGAGCCGCTCGACCAGGTTGCGCAGCTCCCGCACGTTGCCCGGCCAGCGGTGGGCGAGGAGAACGGCCTCGGCCTCGGGCGTGAAGCGGACCGGGGCGCAGCGCTCGTCCCGCCCGTAGCGGGCCGCGAAGTGGTGGGCCAGGAGCAGCGCGTCGCCCCCCCGCTCGCGCAGCGGCGGCAGCACCACCTGGACCACGTTGAGCCGGTAGTAGAGGTCCTCGCGGAAGGCACCGGCGCGGACCTCGGCGGCCAGATCGCGGTTGGTCGCCGCGACGACCCGTGCGTCGGCGGTGAGCGTCCGGGCCGAGCCGATGGGGCGGTAGCTCCCGTCCTCCAGGAAGTGGAGGAGCTTGGCCTGGAGCGGCAGCGGCAGCTCGCCCACCTCGTCGAGGAAGAGCGTGCCGCCGTCGGCGAGCGTCGCGAGCCCCACCCGCTTCTGGTCGGCGCCGGTGTACGAGCCCTTCTCGGCGCCGAAGAGCTCGGCCTCGATGAGGTGCTCGGGCAGCGACGCGCAGTTCACCTCGATGAACGGCCCGCGGGCCCGGGCGCCCTGGGCGTGGATGGCCCGGGCCACGAGCGCCTTCCCGGTCCCCGACTCGCCCAGGAGCAGCACCCGGGACGCGCTCGACGCGCCGACGCGGCGCACCGACTCGAGGAGCGCCACCACGGGTGCGCTCTCCCCCACCATCTCGCCGCGCGCCACCTCGGTCTCGCGGTAACGGGCGATCTCCTGGGCCATGCGCTGCCGCTCCATGGCCGCACGGAGGGTGACGAATAGATCGTCGAGGTCGAAGGGCTTGGTCAGGTAGTCGAAGGCGCCCCGCTTCACCGCCTGCACGGCGGAGCGGGTGTCCCCGTGGGCCGAGATCATCACCACCGGCACGTCGGGGAGCGCGACGCGGAGCCGGTCGAGGAAGTCGAGCCCGGACCCGTCGGGGAGCCGGAGGTCGAGGAGCACGAGCGAGGGCGGCGCGGCCTGGGCGGCGGAGAGCCCGGCCTCGCCGGTCGAGGCGCTCGACACCGCGTGCCCCTCGGCCCGCAGCGCGAAGCCCAGCGAGTTCACCAGCGAGGCCTCGTCGTCGATGATCAGGATGTCGGCCATGTCATGCCTCGCTTCGCACCAGCGTGACCCGCGCCGTGGAGCCGGCGCCGTGCACGCTCTCCAGCGTGAGCCGGCCGTCGTTCAGTTCGGCCAGCTGCCGGGAGATGGAGAGGCCGAGCCCCGTGCCGCCGGACTTGGTGGTGAAGAAGGGCTCGAAGACGTGCTGCAGGGTCACGCTGGTGATGCCCGACCCGGTGTCCACCACCTCGATCACCACCTGCGGCCCGGCCGGGTATGCGTCGAGCGTCACCTTGCCGCCCGGGGGGGTGGCGTGCAGCGCGTTGAGCGTGAGGTTCATCAGGATCTGCAGGAGGTGGTCGGAATCGGCGACGGCCCGGAGGTCGGGGGGCGCCTTCACCTCCAGTCTCACCTGGCGCCGCTCCGCCTCGTTGGCCAGCAGCGCGTGGAGGCGGCGCGCCACCTCGCGGACCTGGACCACCACCCGCTCCGGCGGGCGTGGCCTGCCGAAGGCCAGCAGCTCCTCCATGGCGCGGGCCATGCGGTCGATCTCCATCTCCATGTCGCGCAGGAGCTGGAGGCGGGGGGGGTCCTGCTCGGCCCGTTCCAGCGCCTGGACCGTGGTCTTGAGCGTGGCCAGCGGGTTGCGCACCTCGTGGGCCACGCCCGTGGAGAGCTTGCCGAGAACGGCCAGCCGCTCCATGCGCACCGCGCCGTCCACCAGGCCGCCCAGCTTGGCCGACATCCGGTTGAACGCAACGGCCACGAAGCCGAGTTCGTCGTCGCCGGCGTCGGGGACCCGGTGGGAGAAGTCGCCCCCAGCGATGACCTCGGCGCCGTGCGCCAGCATGTCCACGCGGCGCTGCAGGCGGCCCGCCATGCGCGCCGAGAGCCAGGCGATGGCCCCCAGGATCACGGCGGCCGCCACGATGAGCGCGTGGCGGGCGGCCACGAACGGCCGCAGCAGTCCGGCCGAGTCCACCACCAGGACCGGGCGCCACCCGGGAGCCACCTCCGGCCCCTCGACGAGCCTGCCCTGGATGGCGACCGGGCGCCCCACGCCGTCGAAGTCGCCGCCTGGCGTCCGGAGCGCCGGGACCACCACGCCCGCGTCCGAGGGGGCTCCGAGCAGCTCGGTCAGGGAGGCGAGCCGGACGTGCAGCGCGATCGCTCCGCCTCCCGGCAGGGACTCCTGGAGGAGGAACCAGCCGGACTGGCCCGGGGCGGGCGGCGACGGCCCGACCAGCTCCGCCTCCCGGAACCGGGTTCGCGGGAGCCCGGCCACCTGGAACGGGACCTCGGGCCAGTAGGGGGGGCCGGAGGCGGCGGCCCCGGCCATGGCCCGCGTCAGCTCGCCGGCCTCGGAGAAGAAGAGGATGCCGTAGAGGTCCTGGGCATCGGCGCCGATGCGCAGCAGGGAGGCGGTCTCCCCTCCCCTTCTCGCGTCGGCGTCCTCGACGGCGCGGACCGCCGGGTAGCGCGCCAGCGTCTCGAGCTGGTAGGTGCGCTCCTCGAGGAAGGAGCCGATGCGGCTCGATGTGGCGGCCAGCCTGGCGTCGAGCTGCTCGCCGGTGAACTCGTCGAGGAGGCCGCGGGCGTAGGAGTCGTAGAGGGCCCCAACCACGGTCATGGGGACGGCCGCCGCCGCGAGCAAGAGCAGCGCGTACCTCCGGACGAGGCTCCTGCGATACGGGCTGGGCGGTCGGGTCTGCACGCGGCCTCGGCGATCCTGTAGCACGAAGCGGCGATGTCCCGTGCAGGCTCGGACGCATGACGGGCGACGGGATTCAGGGCCACCCCCTCCGCGACGCGGACACCCGTCACTGCGAGCGTTGCGGGGAACGGCTGGGCTGACCCGGCGCCCGGACGCCCCGGCGCAGGGCCCCCAGGATGGAGAGGAGCCGCGCCACGTCCCCCTGCCGACGCAGGTAGTAGGCGGCGGCGCTGTGGCGGCGCCTGCCCACCGCCACCCCCACCAGCGGCACCTCCGAAGCGCGGCGGAAGACGTCCTCGTCGGTGTCGTCGTCCCCCACGAAGATCACCCGCTCGTACCGCCCGCGGCGCACCAGGCGCACCAGCGCGTCCCCCTTGTCCGGGGCACCGTCGACCAGGGCATTCCGGACACGTTTCCCCCCGACCACGCGGGCGCCCTCGAGCCCGGCGAGGGCGGCCGCGGCGGCCCTCTGCGCCTCCGCACCCCGGACGTGGACCGCCAGCGAGAGCCCCTTGTTCTCGACGTCGACGCCGCGGACCCCCGCCAGCTCGGCCTCGAGCCGAAGGCGCCAGCGCCGGACCTGCCGTCTCCATCCCGCTGCTCCGGGAAGGGCCGGCCGGTCCTCCGCGCCGTGGTTCCCCACCACGGCGAGCAACCGGACCCCGCCCAGGCGGGCCGCGACGTCGTCACGCGATCTCCCCGAGATCACCGCGCAGGGCCATGCCGTCGCGACCGCGCACAGCAGCCGGACGGTGGCGGCGGGAAGGCGCGCGTGGTGGCGCGACTCCACGATGGGCGCCAGGGTCCCGTCGAAGTCGAGGACCAGCAGGGTGCGGTGGGCGGCCAGCTCCTGGAGCAGGGGCCGGGAGCGCCGGCCCAGGACGTCCTTCACGGACCGTGCTCCGCGCTGGCCCGATCGTCGCCGGAGAGGCGGGTGGAGAGCCGGTCCCGCCGGCGCAGGCGGGTGGCGTCGAGGAGCATTCGCCCCGCCCACCGGAACACGTTGAACTCGGCGACGAGCGTGCGCAGCGACCGCATGCGCTCCTCCTGCTCGGCCTCGGACATGTCGAGCGCCGCGCCCAGGGCCGCGCTGGCCGCCTCCAGGTCGTACGGGTTCACGAGCAGCGCCTCGGTCAGCTCCCGGGCGGCGCCGGTGAAGCGGGAGAGCACCAGGACGCCCCGGAGGTCGTCGCGGGCCGAGACGAACTCCTTGGCCACGAGGTTCATCCCGTCGTGGAGGCTCGAGACGTAGCAGAGGTCGGCGGCGCGGTAGAGGCGGAACACCTCCGGTGCATCGTGGTGCGAGTGGAGGAGCACGATCGGCCCGGGTCCATTGCTCCCGAACCGGAGGTTGATCCGGGCGGTGAGGCGCTCCACCTCCTCGCCGAGAAGCCGGTAACGCTCGATGAGGGTCCGGCTCGGCGCCGCCACCTGCACGAACCAGAACTTGCCGACCAGGTCCGGACGCCGCTCGAGGAGACGTTCGACGGCGAGTAGCCGCTCGGCGATCCCCTTCGTGTAGTCGAGGCGGTCCACCCCGAGACCGATCCGGGCGTCGGCGGGAAGCCCCAGCTCGGCCCGGATCCTCTCGCGGCACTCGGCGACCGGGGGCGCGTGGTCGAGCCACCTGCTCGGCCACTCCACCGAGATGGGGTAGGCGCGGATCAGGGTCTCGCGTCCGGCCACGATCACCGATTGCCGCTCCCGGTCGATGCGGGCCTCCAGCGTCCGGTCCACCGACTCGAGGAAGTTGTTGCAGTGGGCCTGCGTGTGGAAGCCCAGGATGCTCGAGCCCAGCAGACCCTCGAGCAGTTGCTTGTCCCACGGGCAGATGGCGAAGCGCTCCGCGCTCGGCCAGGGGATGTGCCAGAAGGTCAGGATCGTGGCCCGGGGAAGGCGCCGGTGGATCATGCGGGGGAGCATCGCGAAGTGGTAGTCCTGGACCAGCACCACCGGGCCGTCGCCCTGCACCTCGTCGGCCACCGCCTGGGCGAAGCGCCGGTTGGCCTCCTGGTAGTGGTTCCAGTCCCCGGCCCGGAACTCGGGCCGGGCGTCGGCCAGGTGGCACAGGGGCCAGAGCCCCTCGTTCGAGAAGCCGTAGTAGTAGCCCCGCTCCACCTCCGGCTCGAGCCAGACCCGCCGCAGCGTGTAGGAGGCCTCGCCCGGAGGGACGAGGATCCGGTCCTTCCGGTCCACCACGTCCCGGTCGGCCGAGCCGCTCCCGTGCGCGATCCAGGTGCCGGAGCAGGCCCGCATGACCGGCTCGATCGCGGTGACCAGGCCGCTCGCCGGGTGCATGACGCGAACCAGCCCGTCGTCCCCGCGCACGTGCATGTAGGGCTCCCGGTTGGCGACCGCGACCACGCCCTCGCCTCCCAGGCTCCGCTCCAGCACCCGCCGCAGGCGCTCGGCGGTCCAGCGACCACCGTGGGTCGCTTCTTCCGTTGCCAGCGATGCGACCAGTTCCCGGACGTCGGCGAGCACCGGGCCGAAGTCCGCCGGGGATGCCCTCGGCAGGAGCCCACCCCCCCGGAGGAGCCCGGGGAGCATCTGCCTGAGCTCGGCGGTCCAGGAGCGGCGAGAGAATCGGGCCGTGAGGATCGTGGCGATCGCGGCGGCGAATCCCACCAGGCCGAAGGCGATGAAGAGCGCCTGGCGCGTGGTCGACGCCCGGCGGTCGACGAAGGAAAGGTCGTGGACGAGCACCAGGTGGCCGATCACCGCGCCTTGATCGTCCACCGGAACCCAGCTGACATGGACGTCGCCGCCCGCCATGGGGACGTTCTCGTCGAGGCCGTCAGCCAGGTCACCCTCGGGCTCGGCCCTGCCCTCGCAGCGCGCCTGGGCGGGCAGGTCGCCGACGGCGGCGAGCGTTCGAAGACTGCGATCGCACACGGCAGCGGCGATGAGCCGCTCGTCCCGGACCAGGGCCTCGAGCAGCACCCGGCTCCCCTTCCGGTCGCCGGAGGCGAGGTTGCGCGCCAGGGTCTCGCGGGAGCCGGAAAGCACGAGGCGTGCCCGGGCCTTGAGATCCCGCTCCGCCCAGGTGCGCGCGCTCCGGGCGGCAACCGCCGACGCTCCCCACGCGATGAGCGCGAGGAGGAGCAACAGCGGCACCAGGAATCGAAAAGCGAATCGCATGGCACGTCCCTTCCGGGATAGCTTATGTCAATGGAGGGTGGCGATCCCCGCAATTCGGCGGTAGGGGGAGGGGATGCGCCTCGACGACCTTGGCCTCATAGGCAATGGCCAGTATGCGGCGCTCGTCCACCGGGACGGCGCGGTGGTCTGGTGCTGCCTTCCCCGCTTCGACTCCGAGCCGATCTTCGGCTCGCTGCTCGACGAGCCCGGCGGAGGCCGATTCCAGGTCGGCCCGGCCTCCGGCGCCCCGGGGGTCCAGCGCTACATCCCCAACACCAACGTGCTCGAGACCCTCTTCGACGACGGGACCGATGCCTCCGGCTCATCGACTTCGCCCCTCGCTTCGAGCAGCACGAGCGCTCCTTTCGCCCCACCCAGCTCTTCCGGGTGCTCGAGCCAATTCGTGGCCAGCCTCGCGTCCGCGTGGTCTGCGACCCGCGCCTGGGCTGGAGCCGAAAGCCGCCGCAGGTGCTCCAGGGATCGAACCACCTCCGGTACGAGGGGTTCGACGCGCCTCTCCGCCTCACCACCGACGTACCGCTCTCCTACCTGGCCACCGGCCAGCCCTTCGCCCTGACCGGGCGGCGCCACCTGGCGCTGTCCTGGGGACAACCCATCGAGGAGCCGCTCCAGCCCCTCACCGACCGCTTCCTGGGGGAGACGATTCGCCACTGGCGACTCCGGGTGAAGGGCTGCGCGGTGCCCGTACTCTTCCAGGACGCGGTCATCCGCTCGGCCCTGGCCTTGAAGCTCCACTGCTTCGAGGACACCGGCGCCATCGTCGCCGCCACCACGACCTCGATTCCAGAGGCGCCAGGAAGCGGAAGGACCTGGGACTATCGGTACTGCTGGCTCCGCGACGCCTACTACGTCCCCGGTGCATTCCACCTGCTGGGGCACTTCGAGGAGCGGGAGCGGTTCATCCAGTGGCTCTTCGACGTGGCGGGCGGAAGCCCCGACCTGGACCTGGCTCCCCTCTACCGCGTCGACGGCCGCACCGACCTGGAGGAGCGGCTCGTCCCCGGCTGGCCGGGGTTCGGCGGCCACGGGCCGGTCCGGGTGGGGAACGGCGCCGCCTTGCAGCGCCAGAACGACATCTTCGGGGAGACCGCGCTCGCCCTGCTCACCCGCCTGGCCCGCAAGGCCGTGGCGGTCGCCGGCACACCCGATGCGGGCATCTGGGAGGTTCGCGCGCCGGTCCACGCGCGGACCTTCTCCAGCCTGATGAGCTGGGCCGCGGCGGACCGCGTCGCAGTGGTGCTTCACGCCCGCAAGGCCGACGGAGCAGCAGAGTTCGCGGCGGGAGCGGCCCGGATCCGGGACGACATCCTTCACCAGGCGTGGAACGGGACGACCGGCGCCTTCGCCGCGACCTACGGCGGGTCGGACCTCGACGCGTCGCTCCTGCAGATGGCGCCGCTCCGGTTCCTCCCCGCGGACGACCCCCGCCTGGGCGCGACGGTCGACGCCGTGACGCGGGGGCTGGGGCGCGACGGGTGGATCTGGCGCTACGCCGACGACGATGGCCTGGATACTCCCCAGGTGGCCTTCGTCCTCTGCACGCTCTGGCTGGTGGAGGCCCTGGCCGTCCTGGGGCGCGGCGCCGACGCCCGGCGCACGCTGGAGCTCGCCCTGGCGGCCCGGACCCCCCTCGGCCTCCTCTCCGAGGACTTCGACCCTCGGAGCGGCGAGCGCTGGGGCAACTTCCCGCAGGCCTACTCACACGTCGGGCTCATCCGCGCAGCGTTCGCAGCCTCGCCCGCCTGGGGCGACGTGCTCTGACACCGGGCGTCCCTTGTCCCGGCCGCGGCGGCCGTGACAACATCCCGCGCCATGATCCCGACCGCCCTCGTCGGCGCACTGCTCCTGGGCGCTCCTCCCGTCCCTCCGGCTGCCCCGGCAGCCCTGCCCTCCGAGATCCCCGCCGCGTTCACCCCCACCCAGCATGGCTTCGACCACGACCGGCGCGAGGTGATGATCCCGATGCGGGACGGGGTGAAGCTCCACACGGTGATCCTGGTTCCGAAGGGGGCGAAGGGGGCGGCGATGCTCCTCACCCGCACCCCCTACGAGGCCGACAAGCTCACCTCCCATGCGGCGAGCTCTCACCTCGGCCCGGTGCTCCAGGGCTACGACAACGCCACCGACGTGATCGTGGAGGGAGGCTACATCCGGGTGGTGCAGGACATCCGAGGCAAGTTCCGCTCGGAGGGGGACTACGTGATGACCCGCCCCCTGCGAGGTCCGCAGAATCCCACCGCGGTGGACCACGCCACCGACACCTACGACACCATCGACTGGCTGGTGAAGAACCTCCCCGAGTCGAACGGCAGGGTGGGGATCCTGGGCATCTCCTACGACGGCTTCCTCCCGCTCATGGCGCTCGTCGACCCGCACCCCGCGCTCAAGGTGGCGGTGCCCATGAACCCCATGGTGGACGGGTGGCGGGGCGACGACTGGTTCCACAACGGCGCCTTCCGCCAGGTCAACCTCCCCTACATCTACGACCAGGAGGCGACCCGGAAGTCGGAGGTGAAGTGGTGGTCCAGCGACCGTGACGACTACGAAACCTACCTCCGGGCCGGATCCGCCGGGGAGCTGGGGCGGCAGCGGGGCATGGAGCAGCTGGGCTTCTGGCGGAAGATCCTGGCGCACCCGGCCTACGACGCCTTCTGGCAGGACCAGGCCATGGACCGGGTGCTCGCCTCCCGGCCCCTCACCGTCCCGGTGATGATCGTGCACGGCCTCTGGGACCAAGAGGACATCTACGGCCCCATCGCCCTGTACCAGGCCCTGGAGCGGAAGGACGCCCGGAACGACCTCGTCTACCTGGTCATCGGCCCCTGGTTCCACGGCCAGCAGATCGGCGAGGGGAGCAGCCTCGGGGCCATCAAGTTCCACGCCGACACGGCGCTGCAGTTCCGGCGCGACGTGCTCCGTCCCTTCCTGGACCAGTACCTGAAGGAGGGCGCCCCCCAGGCCGGCGTGGCGCCGGTCACCGCCTTCGTGACCGGCAGCAACACCTGGCGCAAGCTCGCGGCCTGGCCTGCCGGCTGTGACTCCGGGTGCAAGGTGCGCCCCACGCCGCTGTATCTCACCGCCGGCCAGAAGGCCGGCTTCGCGCCGCCTCGCGCCGGGGACGCCCCCTTCGAGGAATGGGTCTCCGACCCGGCCAGGCCCGTCCCGTACCGCAACCGCCCCATCCGTCCCACCGACGACGGCCACTACTGGGAGAACTGGGCCCGCTGGCTCGTCGACGACCAGCGCAACGCCGCCAGCCGCACCGACGTGGCGACCTTCGTCTCCGAGCCGCTCGCCGCGCCGCTCCAGGCCTCCGGCCTGCCGGTGGTGAACCTGGTCGCCTCGACCAGCGGCACCGACTCCGACTGGGTGGTGAAGCTCATCGACGTCTACCCCGACGAGGTGGCGGCCGATCCAGCCATGGGGGGCTACCAGCTCATGGTCGCGGCCGACGTCTTCCGCGGCCGCTACCGCGAGAGCCTCGAGAAGCCGGCCCCCATCCCCCCCGGGAAGCCGCTCCCCTACCGTTTCGACCTCCCCACGGTGAACCACGTCTTCCGCCCGGGCCACCGCATCATGGTCCAGGTCCAGTCGAGCTGGTTCCCGCTCTACGACCGGAACCCCCAGACCTTCGTCGAGAGCATCTTCTGGGCGAAGCCCACGGACTACCGCAAGGCCACCCAGCGGGTGCACCACGCGCCAGGCCAGGCGAGCTTCGTCGAGCTTCCCGTCGTCGTCCCGGAATGAGCGACCGCCTGTCGCTTCCCGGATACACCAACGGGGCGATTTGAGATAAAAGCGCACCGCGCGAGCCGAGGCCCGTGCGGCATCGTTTCCTTCCCCAGCCGAGGTGGCGTCAAAATGGTCGAGTTCGGAAAGCGGATCCTCTTCGTCGGTTACGGTGCGGTGGCCCAGTGCACCCTGCCCATCCTCTTCAAGCACATGAAGGTGAGCCCGAAGAACGTCACGGTGATGGACTTCGAGGACCGGCGCGAGGCGCTCGCCCAGTGGACGCGGAAGGGCGTCCGGTTCGTGCAGAAGAAGATCACCCGGGCCAACATGGCCTCGGTGCTCGGCAAGCACGTCGGCGAGGGCGACGTGGTGGTGGACCTGGCCTGGAACATCGACGCCTGCGAGATCCTCCAGTGGTGCCACGACCACGGCGTCCTCTACGTGAACACGTCGGTCGAGGTCTGGGATCCCTACGAAGGGGCCGAGAACAAGCACCCCACCGAACGCACGCTCTACTGGCGTCACATGAACCTGCGCCGGATGACCGCCGGCTGGCAAGAGAAGGGGCCCACCGCGGTGCTCGAGCACGGCGCCAACCCCGGCCTCATCTCCCACTTCACCAAGCAGGGGCTCCTCGACATCGGCAAGAAGATGCTGAAGGACGGCAAGGCCAAGGGGCGCGACGCCGAGGAGATCCAGCAGCTCATGAAGGACCAGGCCTGGAACCACCTGTCCCGCAAGCTGGGCGTGAAGGTCATCCACTGCAGCGAGAGGGACACGCAGATCACCGACGTCCCCAAGAAGGTGGACGAGTTCGTGAACACCTGGAGCATCGAGGGCTTCCGCGAGGAGGGCACCACCACCGCCGAGATGGGCTGGGGCACCCACGAGAAGGAGCTGCCTCCCTACGCCGTCGAGCACGAGAGCGGCCCGAAGAACCAGATCTGCCTGGCCCGCATGGGCATGAACACCTGGGTGGTCTCCTGGGTCCCCAACTACTGCATCCACGGCATGGTGGTCCGGCATGGTGAGGCGTTCTCGATCAGCGACAAGCTCACCGTGTGGGAGGGCGGAAAGGCGGTCTACCGCCCCACCGTCCACTACGCCTACTGCCCGAGCGACTCGGCCATCGCGTCGCTGAACGAGCTGCGCGGCTACGACTACGAGCTGCAGCCCAACCTCCGCATCCTGAACGACGAGATCACCAGCGGCTCCGACATCCTGGGCGCCCTCATCATGGGGCACCCCTACAACTCCTGGTGGGTGGGCAGCGACCTCTCCATCGAGGAGTCGCGCCGGCTCGTCCCGCACCAGAACGCCACCACCATGCAGGTGGCCATCTCGGTGGTCGCGGCCACGCTCTGGATGGTGCAGAACCCCGACCGCGGCGTGGTGGTGCCCGACGACCTGCCGCACGAGTTCGTGCTCAAGATCGCCAGGCCCTACCTGGGCAAGTGGATCTCCAAGGCCTCGCCATGGACACCGCTCGCCCACTACACCAACTCCTTCGAGGGCTTCAACAACCCGCAGGTGGACACCACCGACCCCTGGCAGTTCAAGAACTTCCTGATCACCGACGGCGACTGACATCCGGCGGGAGGACCACATGGTCTCCACGAAGCGCCTGCAGCAGCTGGCCCGGGAGCACGGCACGCCGCTCTTCGTCGTGGATCACGACGAGCTGCGGAAGAACTACGCCACCTTCCGGAAGTACCTGCCCCGGGTCCAGGCCTACTACGCGGTCAAGGCCAACCCCGACCCGGCCATCGTGAAGACGCTCTTCGATGCCGGCGCCAGCTTCGACGTGGCCTCGATGCCCGAGTTCATGATCGTGCACGACCTGATCCGCGAGATGCCGGAGAAGGAGCGGCAGGCCTGGATCTGGGACAAGATCATCTACGCCAATCCCATCAAGGCCAACGGGACCCTCCGGCAGCTCGACCGCTACAAGCCGCTCGTCACCTACGACAACCTGGAGGAGATCAAGAAGATCAAGAAGTACGCTCCCCGCGCCGGGCTCGCGCTGCGGCTGCGCGTCCCCAACACCGGCGCCATGGTGGAGCTCTCCTCCAAGTTCGGGGCGTCGTCGGGCGAGGCGGTGGACCTCATCCTGGCCGCGGAGAAGGAGGGGCTCACCGTCGAGGGCATCTCCTTCCACGTGGGCAGCCAGACCACCAACTTCGACAACTACGTCCAGGCGCTGAACCTGGCCGCCAACGTCTTCCGCGAGGCCAAATCCCGCGGCGCCGGCAAGATGTTCCTCGTGGACATCGGCGGCGGCTTCCCGGCCCCGTACGACGACTCGGTGAAGCCCTTCCGGGAGCTGGCGAAGACGCTCAACCGCGAGCTCGACCGGCTCTTCCCGAAGGACATCCAGATCCTGGCCGAGCCGGGGCGCTTCATGGTGGCCACCGCCGGCACCGTGGTCTGCACCGTCATCGGCAAGGCGGTCCGCGACGGCAAGCTCTGCTACTACGTGGACGACGGCGTCTACCACACCTTCTCCGGGGTCATCTTCGATCACTGCCAGTATCACTTCGAGGCGTTCAAGAAGGGGCCCATCGAGACCTGCTCGGTCTTCGGCCCGACCTGCGACGCCCTCGACGTGGTCTCCATGACCGAGCGGCTCCCGTCCGACCTCAAGCTCGGCGACATGGTCTACAGCCGGAACATCGGGGCCTACAGCCACGCCTCGTCCACCTCCTTCAACGGTTTTCCACCGGCCAAGGTGATCCACGTGAACAGGTAGGGCTTCCGGTCTGCTTTCCGGAGTCGATCCGGCAGGTTGGACGCCGCCCCTGTGCACGGGACCTGCCCCCCGAAAGGGAGTAGAGTGAAGAGAATCCAGTTCCGGTGCGTCCGTTCCAGCGGGTGACGCCATGAAGACCTTCGGTTCCGCAGTCGTGCTGTCCGCCGCGCTCCTCCTGTGGCCCGGGACTTCCCTGGCTGACGACACGCCGCAGGGGGTCGAGCCCACCGAGCCGGCGCCGACCTGGACGCCGCCGCCGCCCACCGAGGTGAACTTCGCCGGTGGGGAGGAGTTCGTGGCCCAGCAGGCCGTTCCCTCCGGGCAATGGGTCTTCACGAGCCAGTACGGGTGGATCTGGATGCCCCACGGGAACTCGTTCACCTTCCTCCCGACCAATGGCTCCACCCCCAACATGTTCGTCTTCTTCCCGGCCGTCGGCTGGTCCTGGGTCATGGCACCCTGGGTCTGGGGCTGGGGGCCGATGCCCTGGTTCGGGTTCGCGGGCTGGAACCGGTTCGCCTGGTGGGGTTCCGGCTTCGGGACCTGGCACGGCTTCGCGCGCCCCTTCGCTCACGCCGGATGGCACGGTGGCGGCTACTTCCACGGTGGACGCTGGAACGGCGTCGGCCCCGGCTACCGGCCACCGGGCGGCGGGGGGCACGCTCCCCCTCGTCCGAGCGTGGGCGGACCACCTTCGGCCGGGAGGCCGGGTGGACCCGGGGCGGTCCCGGGGCGCTACGGCGCTTCGCCCGGACGGATGGGAACGTCGCCCCGCGCGGCGCCTGCCGCGGTCCCCGGACGGACCGGCGCGGTCCCGGCGCGCACCTACGGCGGCTCCATGGGTCGGCCGACCGGCGCGCTTCCCTCCTCGTTCGGCGCCGGGCGCGGACACGCCCCGCCCTCCCGCGCTTTCACCTCAGGTGGATCGGGAATGGCCGCGCGCGCACCGGCCGTGACGGCGATGCGCGGGGGCGGCTTCGGCGGCGGAGGCTTCTCCGGCGGCGGCGGACGTCCAGCCGCCCACGGGGGAGGCGGGTTCTCCGGTGGCGGCGCCCGCCCGGGCGGCTTCGGTGGCGGTGGCGGTGGTGGCCACGGGGGCGGCGGCCGCCGCTGATCGGGCCGCGCCGGCGACGCAGGCTTCGTGCTAGGAGTCTCGCCGATGCTCGAGTCGGCACCTCTCCGTTCCCTCCTCTTCGGGCTGCTCCTCTTCGCCCTCCCCTCCCTGGCCGCCGATCCGGCGCCAGCGCCCGTCCTGCACCGATCGTCCCTGGCCGCGGTGCTCGCTCGGCGAGGCGCGCTCCAGCTCACGCCCGACCAGGTGAAGACCCTGGAGCAGGCCGACGCGCGGCTCGCCCGCGAGCAGGAGAGCGCCCGGGCGGCGCGGGCCTACCCGGATGGCGGGCCCGGCGGGGATCAGCCGGGGAGCCAGCCCGGGGGGCCACCCGGAAGGAAGCCCGGAGGTCCGTCCAGCGGAGGCCCAGGCGGCGGCGCGTCCGGCGGAAAGGGGCGGCCCACCCCTCGGCCGTCCACCGGGCCCGGCCCGGCCGAGCAGCTCGAGCAGGAACTCGACGCCCTCGACACCCAGGCCTTCCTGAAGGCGCTGGAGGGGCTGCCCGAATCCCAGCGCGATAAGGTGACGGACGTGGCGTCACGCCACCGCGAGCTCGTCTTCGAGCAGCGCGAGCGCGAGAGGTCCCGTTGATCGCCGGGGTGGCGGCGGACCGTGGGATGATGGACCGGAGGGAGAACGGATGACGAAGAGTGCGAAGGGCGGCGCGCGGTCCCAGCGGACCCTCTGCATCGACATCGGAGGAACGGGGCTGAAGACGATGATCGTCTCGGCCAGCGGCAAGCCCCTCTCCGAGCGGGTGCGGATCGTGACGCCGCGCCCGGCCACGCCCCGGGCCATCTGCGCAGCGCTTCTCCAGGTCATCCCCGATCGCACCCGGTTCGACCGGGTGTCGGTCGGGTTTCCCGGCGTCGTCGTGGACGGGGTGACCCGGACCGCACCCAACCTCCACCCGGCCTGGAAGGGCTTCGCGCTCGCAACCTGGGTCCTCCGATCGACCGGTCGCCCCACCCGCGTCTTGAACGACGCGGGCGTCCAGGGGCACGGGGTCGTGAAGGGGCTCGGGACGGAGATCTGCGTCACCCTCGGCACCGGCTTCGGCTTCTCCCTCTTCGTGAACGGCCACTACGTGCCCAACGTCGAGTTCGGCCACCACCCCTTCCGCATGGGCAGGAGCTACGAGGAACTGCTCGGGGACGCGGCGTTGAAGCGCCGTGGCAAGAGGAAGTGGAATGCGACGCTCAAGGCGGCGGTCGCGCAGCTCCAGGACACCTTCAACTTCCGCGCCCTCTACCTCGGCGGAGGCAACGCCCGGATGGTCGCGTTCCAGCTGCCCAGCAACGTGAAGCTGGTGGACAACGTCGCGGGGCTCCTGGGGGGCGTCAAGCTGTGGGAGCGGGACTGAGCGCGGGCCTGCGCGGGTGAGGTCCTTCCGTGGGGCCGGCGCCCGTGGGTGTGCCTCGTCTCCGCGCCGCTTGACCTCGCGCCCCGGGGTATGCGTGGTCGCGGCGATAGGGTGAAGCATCCGGCTCGAAGCCGCTCCATCTCGGCGTCTTCGATTGTGGCGCTGCGGAGGCGGCGCCCGACGAGGCCACCCCGGGCGCCTGGTGGAAGGACGTCGCCGCGACGCCCGCGAGCAGCGCCCGCGGGTGAAGCGTCGCCCGCGAATCGCCGGCGCGCGAGTGGCCGCCCGGATCTCCCCTCGAAGCGCGCTGTTCGCGTCGCCTTCGGCCCGGGCTTCCAGGCGCCCCCTGGCTGGCCCGGGCCCGTCGCGAGGCACACGATGCCGTAGGCGAGCCGGGCACACGACGACGGAGCAGCGGAGGCGTGCCAGGATGGCACGTCGAGCAGCGGACGGAGGAGTCTGCACGGCGCAGGCAGGCAGCGTGCGCCGCAGCAGGGCTCGGGCCAGCCGGTGGGCGCCATTCGCCGGCGCGGGCGTCCCTCGCAGCGGCGCCTCCGCAAGGGGCGCCGGGAACGGGCGATGCTCTGGCCCGGCGTGACCCGGCGCCATTCACCCTAAGTAAACAGCGACCCTGAGGACAAGCGTCGCGGAGAGGGATGCCCACGCGCCGGCGGCAGACAGCCTGCTGGAACGAAGGCGATCCGCGCGACCGCCCCCGCCCTTACGGGGCCAGCGCCCGGGCGACGATCACGCGCGCCTCCTCGACGATCGCGGCGAGGTGGCTCTCATCCCGGAAGCTCTCCGCGTAGATCTTGTAGACGTTCTCGGTCCCCGACGGCCGCGCCGCGAACCAGCCGCTCCGGGCCACCACCTTGAGCCCGCCGATGGAAGCGCCGTTGCCCGGGGCGCGGGTCAGCTTGGCCTCGATGGGCTCGCCGGCGAGGCTTCCATCCTTCACCGCCTCCGGCGAGAGCTTCGAGAGCCGCGCCTTCTCCTCCGGGGTGGCGGCCGCGTCGATGCGGGTGTAGACGGGCGAGCCGTAGGCCGCGGTGAGTTCCCGGTAGTGCTCGCCCGGCTCCCGGCCGGTGGTGGCCGCGATCTCGGCGGCCAGCAGGTTCATGACCGGGCCGTCCTTGTCGGTGGTCCAGACCGTCCCGTCCATGCGCAGGAAGCTCGCGCCGGCGCTCTCCTCGCCCGCGAAGCACAGGGACCCGTCGAAGAGCCCGGAGACGAACCACTTGAAGCCGACGGGCACCTCGGAAAGCCGCCGCCCCAGCCCGGCCACCACCCGGTCGATCATCCCCGACGAGACCAGCGTCTTCCCCACCGCGGCGTCGGCGCGCCAGCGCGGCCGGTGGCCGAGCAGGTAACGGATGGCCACCGCCAGGAAGTGGTTCGGGTTCATGAGCCCGGCCGACGGCGTCACGATGCCGTGCCGATCGCTGTCCGGATCGTTTGCGAAGGCCACGCGGAAGCGGTCCTTCAGTCCGACCAGGCCCGCCATGGCCCACGGGCTCGAGCAGTCCATGCGGATCTTGCCGTCGTGGTCCACCGTCATGAAGCCGAAGCGGGGATCGACGACCGGGTTCACCACCTTCACGTCCAGTCCGTGGACGGCGTTCACGACCTCCCAGTAGTGCCGGGCCGCCCCGCCCAGGGGATCGACCCCCAGCGAGATCCCGGAGGCGCGGACGGCGGCCAGGTCCACCACGCTCGGGAGGTCCCGGACGTAGGGGAGGACCAGATCCTCCTGCCGCGTGGTGGGGGCGGAGATGGCCCGCTCGTACGGGATGCGCCGCACGCCGGCGTTGCCGCCGCGGAGCAGCTCGTTGGCCCGGTCCTGCACCCAGCCGGTCACGTCGGTGTCGGCCGGGCCGCCGTTCTCCGGGTTGTACTTGAAGCCGCCGTCCTCGGGCGGGTTGTGCGACGGGGTCACCACGATGCCGTCGGCGCGCCGCTCCGTCCGCCCCCGGTTGTGGACCAGGATGGCCCGGGAGACGACCGGCGTGGGGGTGAAGCCGTCCCGCTCCTGGATCACGGTCTCCACCCCGTTCGCCGCCAGGACCTCGAGCGCGGTCCGCTGGGCCGGTCCGGACAGCGCGTGGGTGTCCTTCCCCATGTAGAGCGGCCCGTCGGTGCCGGCCCTGCGCCGCCACTCGCAGATGGCCTGGGACATGGCCAGGATGTGGGCCTCGTTGAACGACCCGCGCAGCGACGACCCGCGGTGGCCGCTGGTCCCGAAGGACACGAGCTGGACCGGATCGGAAGGGTCGGGAGCCCGGTCGAAGTACTGCCCGGTGAGGCGCTCCAGGTCGACCAGAAGCGAAGCGGGGGCGGGCTTTCCCGCCAGCGGGGAGATGGCCACTATTTCCTCCTCATGGAACGGTACCGCCGGATGAGCGCGCGGGTGGAGCCGTCGTGCGACGGGGCCGGCTCGGCCGGGCTCTCGAGCTCGCCGAGGATCCGCTGGGCCAGCACCTTCCCCAGCTCGACGCCCCACTGGTCGAACGGGTCGATCCCCCAGATGACACTCTGCGTGTACACGTCGTGCTCGTACAGCGCGACCAGCCGCCCCAGCGCGGCCGGGGTGAGCCGGTCGAGGAGCAGCGTGCTGGTGGGACGGTTGCCCTCGAAGACCCGGTGGGGCACGAGCCAGCCCGGCGTGCCCTCGGCCGCCACCTCCTCGGCGGTCTTCCCGAAGGCCAGCGCCTCGGCCTGGGCCAGCACGTTGGCGACGAGCATGTCGTGGTGGGGCCCCAGGGGATTCAGCGAGTGGGCGAAGGCGATGAGGTCGGCCGGGACGAGGCGCATGCCCTGGTGGATGAGCTGGTAGAAGGAGTGCTGGCCGTTGGTTCCCGGCTCGCCCCAGTAGATGGGGCCAGTGCTGGCCTCGACCGGCCGCCCGTCCAGCCCGACCCGCTTGCCGTTCGACTCCATGGTGAGCTGCTGCAGGTAGGCCGGGAACCTCTTGAGGTACTGGTCGTAGGGCAGGACCGCCACGGTCTCCGCGCCCAGGAAGTCGTTGTTCCAGAGGGAGAGGAGCGCCTTCAGGACCGGCAGGTTCCGCTCGAACGGGGCGGTGCGGAAGTGCTCGTCCATCTCGTGGAAGCCGCCCAGCATGGCGCGGAAGTTCTCCGCCCCCACCGCCAGCATGGTGGAGAGGCCGATGGCCGAGCCCATCGAGTAGCGCCCGCCCACCCAGTCCCAGAACCCGAACATGTTTGCGAGGTCGATGCCGAACGCGGCCACCCGGGGCGCGCTGGTGGAGACGGCCACGAAGTGGCGCGCCACGGCCCGCGTGTCGCCCGAGAGCCCGGCCAGGGACCACTCCCGCGCGGTGTGCGCGTTGGTCATGGTCTCCTGGGTGGTGAAGGTCTTCGAGCAGACGACGAAGAGGGTCTCGGCGGGATCCAGGTCCCAGGTGGCCTCGGCGAAGTCGGTGCCGTCCACGTTGGACACGAAGCGGAAGGTGAGCGAGCGGTCGGCGTGGTGACGCAGGGCCTCGTAGGCCATCACCGGACCCAGGTCCGAGCCGCCGATCCCCACGTTCACCACGCTGCGGATCGGCTTGCCCGTGTGGCCGAGCCAGGCGCCGCTCCGCACCCGGTCGCAGAACGCGGCCATGCGGTCGAGCACGGCGTGGACCTGGGGCACCACGTCCTCGCCGTCCACGAGGATCGACGCGCCCCGCGGGGCGCGCAGTGCCACGTGCAGGGCGGGCCGGTCCTCGGTCACGTTGACCCGGTCGCCCCGGAACATGGCGTCGATGCGCTCCCGCAAGCCCGACTCGTGGGCCAGGGAGACGAGCAGCCGGAGCGTCTCGTCGGTGACGCGCTGCTTCGCGTAGTCGAGGTAGATCCCGGCGGCTTCCAGCGTGAGCCGCTCGCCCCGGCCCGGGTCGTCGGCGAAGAGCCTTCGCAGGTGCAGGCCCCCCACCGCGTCGCGGTGGGCGGAGAGCGCCTTCCAGGCCGGGCGTTCCCGGAGCGGGAGCGGCTTCACGACGCCGGCCCGGCCGCACCGGCCTTGCCGGCGAGCCCCTCGAGCAGGTCGTTCCAGGACTTCACGAAGGCCCTGGCCCCGTCGGCCTGGAGCTGGGCGGCCAGCGCGTCCACGTCCACCCCGGCCCGGGCGTGGCGCGCGATCACCTCCTCGGCGTCGCCGCCGTCGGCGGGGATGGGCGCCCCCACCTCGCCGTGATCGGCGAAGGCGAGCAGCGTCGCCTCCGGGACGGTGTTCACCGTGTACGGGGCCGCCAGGGCCTTCACGTAGAGCGAATCGGGAGCCGCCGGATCCTTGGTCCCGGTGCTGGCCCAGAGGACGCGCTGCGGCCTCGCTCCGGCGTTCTGCGCCCGCAGCCAGCGCGCCGAGCCGTGCAGGGCCCGCGCGGCGACGTGGGTGCGGAGCGCGATGGCGTTCCCCAGCCGGTTCCGGAGGTCGGCCGGGACCTTCGAGGCCACGGCGACGTCCCAGCGGCTCACGAAGACGGAGGCCACCGAGCGGACGTCCGGATCGAGCCCGGCGGCGATGCGCCTCTCCACCCCGCGCAGCCAGGCATCGGCGGCGGCCAGGTACTGCTCCCGCGAGAAGAGCAGCGTCACGTTCACCGGGACGCCGGCGAAGGTGACCTCCTCGATGGCGGGGAGCCCCTCCCGCGTTCCCGGGATCTTGATGTGCAGGTTGGGGCGGCCGGCCCGGGCGTGGAGTTCCTGGGCGACCTTCACGGTGCTCCGGGTGTCGTAGGCGAGCAGCGGCGACACCTCCAGGGAGACGAAGCCGTCCACCCCGGCGGTGCGCTCGTGGACCGGGAGGAAGAGGTCGGCGGCGCGGGTCAGGTCGTCGAGGGCCAGGTCGAAGAACAGGTCCTCCCCGGTGCGTCCGGCCTTCACGCCGGCCCGGATGGCCTCGTCGTAGGCGGCGCTCTTCTTCAGGGCCTGGTCGAAGATGGAGGGGTTGGAGGTGAGCCCGGTCACCGATAGCTCGTCGATGTAGCGCTTCAGCGTGCCCGACGTGAGCAGGTCGCGGGTGATGTTGTCGAGCCAGATGCTCTGGCCCAGGTCGTGGAGTCTCTGCGTGGCCTTCATCGGTCACCTCGGGATGGGGCGCACAGTCTAGCGCACCCCCGATGGGACTCTGGCTGATCCGGGTATTGCCCCGTCGGGGCCGCTCCCCCGGGCATCGCGTGCCGCTACCCTGGCGTCCATGCCCACCGCGGTCGTCACGGGATCCCAGTCCGAAACGGGTCGGGCCATCCGGACCGAGCTCGAGTCCTCCGGCTGGCGCGTCCTGGGGGTGGACCTGCCCGGCCAGGGAGCGGAGGTCGAGAGCGACCTCTCCACCGACGCGGGCCGGACCGCGGCCACCGAGGCGCTGCTCGCCGCGTGCGGCGGACGGATCGACGCGGTGGCGGCCAACGCCGGGGTGGACCTTCCCCGGCCGGAGCTGGTCTTCGGGCTCAACTACGCAGGGGTGGTGGACCTGCTCGGGCGGCTGCGGCCCGCGCTCGCCGCCGCCGGGCGCGCCCGGGTGGCGGTGAACGTCGGGAACTCCATCCTGGTCACCCCGGGGATCCCCCTCGCCGCGGTCCAGGCCCTCCTCGACGGCAACCCCATCCGCGCCGTCCGCCTCCTCGAGGCCCAGCCCGCCCTGGCCTACCAGGTGAGCAAGCTCGCGGTGGCCCGCTGGATCCGCGAGTCGGCGCCCACGGCCACCTGGGCCGGGGCCGGGATCTCCATGAACGGGGTCTGCCCGGGACCGGTGATGACGCCGCTCCTGGAGCGCGACCTGGCCGACCCGCGCAAGGGTCCGGCCCTCCGGCGCATGCCCCGGCCCCTGGGCGAGTTTCCCCCGCCCCGGGCCGTGGCCGAGCTCTTCGGATTCCTGCTCTCGGAGCGGGCCCGCTTCCTGGTGGGGCAGCTCATCTGCATCGACGGGGGCATCGAGGCCTCCTGGCGCGCCGGCGACTGGCCGCGCGCCTGGGACATCGAGCTCCCGGTCTTCCGCCGGCTCATCGGGAGCTAGCGCCCCGGGCGGAGCTGCGGAACCCTAGGCAAGGTTGTGGAACACCCGCTGGACGTCCTCGTCCTGCTCGAGCGCGTCGATCATCTCGAGCACCTCCTTGGCCTTGTCCTCGGGGAGCTCGACCGGCGTCTGGGCCACGTACTCCAGGTCGGCGGAGAGGACGGGGAGCTTCCGCTCCTCGAGCGCAGCACCCAGCGTCCCGAAGTTGCCGTAGGCGCAGCGGATGACGACCTGCTTCTCCCCCTTCTCGCCGGTGGACTCTCCCATCTCCTCGAGGCCGTGGTCGATGAGCTCCATCTCGAGCGCGTCCTGGTCGAGCCCCTCCGGCGACAGCCGGAAGACCCCCATCCGCTGGAACTGGAAGGCCACGCTGCCGGTCGTGCCCAGGTTTCCGCCGTGGTTCTTGAAGCCCACCCGGACGTTGGCGACGGTGCGGACCACGTTGTCGGTGGCGGTCTCGACCACCACCGCGATCCCGTGGGGCGCATACCCCTCGTAGAGGACGACCTCGTAAGCCTGCTGGTCCTGGCCGGTGGCGCGCTTGATGGCGGCCTCGACCTTGTCCTTCGGCATGTTGGCGCCGCGGGCGTTCTGCAGGGCCCGGCGCAGCGCCGGGTTGTCCTTGGGGTTGGGCCCCCCCACCTTCACCGCGATGGCGATGTCCTTGCTGATGCGGGTGAAGACCTTCGCCATCTTGTTCCACCGGGCGAACATGGTGGCCTTGCGGGTCTCGAAGATGCGTCCCATGGGAGGGCCGGATACCCCACGGATGGCCCCTCGCGCAAGCTCCACGTGGGCTGCCATCGGGGGAAGGGGGCTTCTTGCAGGTATGCAACCGCCAGCGATCGGGGGTCCTCGCGCTCCTCGCCTCCTTTCTCATCGTCTCGGGCACCTCCATCTGCAGCTACCGCGAGACGGTGGATGCGCACACCCGGGTGACGCGGGCGCCGTCCTCTCCGAGACCTGGCGTGACCACCGGCTGCGGGTCCGGACCATCCCGTCGGCGCTGGATCCCGGCCTCGCTACCTGGTCACCATCGCCGCCCTGGCGTTTCCGGAGGGGCGGCGTGGTGAGGTGATGATCCGCATCTTCACCTACGGTGAGGGACGGGCGGTCCTGGAGGTGAAGGACGACAGCCATCGTCGCCGCCCATGACGGCACGCTGACCGTGGAGAGCGCGCACGGCGAGGCGAACACGCCCGCATCTCGTGTATAGTGCCGGGGTCATGGGGATCCTGCAGGCCCTCGACGAGCAGTTCCCTTCGCTCGAATGGGGGACATCCGAGGCCGCGGTGGAGGCCCTCTTCCCCGGCGGACGGCGGGAGCCGGGCTCGGCCTACGCGGTGGAGACCCACCTGGTCGGCTACCCGTATCCGGTGGTGCTGTTCTTCGCCTTCTCCCCTGGCCTCTCCACCGTCGAGGTCGAGTACCCGCGCAGCTACGATCTCGCCACCGGCGACATGCATCTCCCCGGGCGCATGGTGGCCGAGAGCATCTACCGGCACCTCTCCGCCCTGCTCATCATCGCCTTCGGCGGGGCGCCCCGGCCCCACGAGGACCTCCGGGCGGCCGACCGCGGCGACACCGTGCTCGCCGACCACAGCTGGACCACCCGCGACTCGACGGTCCGGCTCGAATTCCGGCTCCAGTCGGGGCTGGGGCGGGTTCACGTCGAGATGAGGGCGCTGCGGCCATAGCACGTCAAGGCTCGAGCCGGATCTCCCCGGCCCGCTCGGGGAGGAGCCCCACCTTCCCGGCGTAGGCCGCCCGGATGCGCTGCATGTCGGCCTCCCGGTCCCCGGTCATGCGAACGTAGTCGCGGAGCCCCACCTCGCGCTTCCCATAGTCGATGAAGGCGAGCCCCACCGGCACCCCGGCCTCGAGCGCCAGCCGGTAGAAGCCGGTCTTCCAGTGGGCGACGTGGGACCGCGTCCCCTCTGGGGCGATGGCCAGCCACATCCAGTCCCGTTTCCGGAACTCCTCGACCATCTGGCCGATGAGCCCGGTCCGCTCCCGCCGGTTCACGGGGATGCCCCCCATGCGCCGGAGCAGCCAACCCACCGGCCAGCGGAAGAGCGTGTCCTTTCCCACGAAGGCGATTGGGAGCCCCATCGCCATCTTGGTCAGGTAGCCGATGGGGAAGTCCCAGTTGGAGGTGTGGGGGTAGACGATGATGATCCCCTTCGGACCGGGAGGGGCGACGACGTCCACGCGCCACCCGAGGAGCGCGAGCATCCGGGTGGCCAGGGCGGGGATCACCGTGCCATCCTACCTCGGCGTGGGCATCGCCTTCACTCCCTTCACCCTGGGCGGACTCCGCCTCAGGAACCGCATCCTGAAGCCGGCCACCTTCGAGGGCATGTGCCCCGGGGGCCTGGTCTCGGACGCACTGGTGGAGCACCACCGGGAGGTGGCCGCGGGGGGCGCCGCCCTCACCACCGTGGCCTACGCCTCCATCTCCCCGGACGGGCGGAGCTACGCGACCCAGCTGCTGGTCGGCCCCGGGGCATCGCCCGGACTCTCCCGGCTCGCCGACGCCGTCCACCGGGAGGGTGCGGCGGCCGCCCTCCAGGTCGGGCACTGCGGCTCCTTCTCCAACCCGCGCGTCATCGGCGGGCGGCCGCTCTCGGCCTCCCGCCTCTTCAACGCCTACGGCCTGACCTTCGCCCGCCCGGCCAGCGAGGAGGACCTGGCCCGGGTGGTGACCGACTTCGCCTCGGCCACGCGCCTGGCCCGCGACGCCGGCATGGACGCGGTCGAGCTCCACTTCGGCCACGGCTACCTGGTCTCCCAGTTCCTCTCCCCGTTCACCAACAGGCGCACCGACCGATGGGGCGGCGACCTGGCGAACCGGGCGCGGCTGGCGGTGGAGGTGCTGCGGGCCGCGCGCGCCGCGGTCGGCCCGGCCTTTCCCCTTCTTCTCAAGGTGAACCTCCGCGACGGCTTCGCGGGCGGGCTCGAGCTCGACGAGTCCATCGAGGTGGCCCGGCTCCTCGAGGCCGAGGGAGCCACCGCCCTGGTGCTCTCCGGGGGGTTCGTCTCCCGGACGCCCCTCTTCATGCTTCGGGGCGAGGTGCCGGTGGGCCCGATGGCCGCGGCGCAGGAGCGCTGGCACGCCCGCCTCGGGCTCACCCTCTTCGGTCGCCTGCTCGTCCAGGCCTACCCGTACACCGAGGGGTTCTTCCTCGAGGAGGCGATGCGCATGCGCGCGGCGGTTCGGCTGCCCCTCGTGCTGCTCGGCGGGGTGAAGTCGATGGAGACCATCGACCGCGCGCTCGGGGCCGGCTTCGAGCTCCTGGGGATGGGGCGCGCCCTCCTCCACGATCCGGCGCTGCCCGGCAAGCTCCAGCGGGGCGAGGCCACCGTGTCGGGATGCGTCCCCTGCAACGAGTGCATCGCCGAGATGGACCGGGGCGGCGTCCGCTGCACCCGTCGGGGCGGCTGACCTTCGGATCGCCGCGCACGGCACCCCGTCGCGCGAGCTTACGCCCGCCAGGATTCTTCGGGGCGTCCCTTGTGGACCGCCCGCGCCACACCCGTTTGTCCGTCGCCGCCTCCCGGGAGGCATGCCTTTGCTTCGATCCATGACAGCCATCACGAAGCGCGACGCCACCGCCGTCCCCCACGGGGAGGCGCTCCTCCACGACCCGTTGCTCAACAAGGGAACCGCCTTCACGCACGCCGAGCGAAGCGCGCTCGGGCTCACCGGGCTGCTCCCGCCCCACGTCCACCGGCTCGAGGAGCAGGTGGCCCGGGTGATGGACAACCACCGCAACAAGCAGACCGACCTGGAACGCTACATCCACCTGGTCAGCCTGCAGGACCGCAACGAGACCCTCTTCTACCGGGTGGTGGTGGACCACATCGAGGAGATGATGCCCATCATCTACACCCCCACGGTGGGGCAGGCCTGCCAGCAGTGGGGACACCTCTTCCGCCGCTCGCGCGGGCTCTACGTCTCCTGGGAGGACCGGGGGTGCGTCGAGTCGGTGCTGCGCAACTGGCCGCAGCCGGACGTGCGCGTCATCGTCGTGACCGACGGTGAGAGAATCCTGGGGCTCGGCGACCAGGGCGTGGGGGGCATGGGCATCCCGGTCGGGAAGCTCTCCCTCTACACCGCCTGCGCCGGCATCGACCCGGCCCGGACGCTGCCCCTCATGCTCGACGTGGGCACCGAGAACGAGGGCTACCTGCGCGACCCGCTCTACCTGGGGCTGCGCCAGAAGCGCATCCGGGCCGAGCCCTACGACGCCTTCGTGGCCGAGTTCGTCGAGGCCGTGCAGCGGGTCTTCCCGGACGCCCTCCTGCAGTTCGAGGACTTCGGCAACCAGAACGCCTTCCGGCTCCTGGAGCGGTGGCGCGAGAAGGTCTGCACCTTCAACGACGACATCCAGGGCACCGCCGCGGTGACCCTCTCCGGGATCTACTCGGCGCTGCGCCTGACCGGGAAGACCCTGCGGGAGCAGAAGCTGCTCTTCCTGGGCGCCGGCGAGGCCGGCATCGGAATCGGGGAGCTGATCGTGTCGGCCATGGTCGACGAGGGGGCCACCTCCGAGGAGGCCCGCCGGTCCTGCTCCTTCGTGGACAGCCAGGGACTGGTGGTGAAGAGCCGGACCGGCCTGGCCCCGCACAAGCTGCGCTTCGCCCACGACCTCCCGGGGGCGCCGGACCTCCACTCCGCCCTCGAGGCCATCCGCCCCACCGCCATCGTGGGGGTCTCGACGGTGCCGCGCGCCTTCGACCAGCGGGTCATCGAGACCATGTCCCGCATGAACGACCGCCCCATCGTCTTCGCGCTCTCCAACCCGACGTCCAAGTCGGAGTGCACCGCCGAGGAGGCCTACCGGTGGTCGGGCGGGCGGGCCATCTTCGCGAGCGGGAGCCCCTTCCCTCCCTGCCGCCTGGGCGACCGGCTCTTCGTGTCCGGCCAGGGGAACAACGCGTACATCTTCCCGGGCGTGGGGCTCGGCGTGGTGGCCTGCCGGGCCCGGCTGGTCACCGACCGGATGTTCTCCGCGGCGGCGCGGACGCTGGCCTCCCTGGTCCTCCCCTCCGACCTGGAGCTCGGGAGGATCTACCCGTCGCTGACCCGCATCCGGGAGGTCTCGGCCCACATCGGCGCGGCGGTGGCGGAGGTGGCCTACCGGGATGGCCTGGCGGGCGTGGCGCGCCCCCCGGACCTGCTCGAGATGGTGAAGGGCTCCATGTGGGAGCCGGTCTACCGGCAGTACGTCTAGTCCGGCGCGGTGGGGAAATCGACGACGAACCGGGCCCCACCCGGTCCGTCCTCGAGCGACAGGTGGCCCCCCTGGGCCTCGGCCAGGGCCTTGGCGATGGCGAGCCCCAGGCCGAAGCCGCTGGAGGGGGCCCCCTCCCGGCTGAAGCGCTCGAAGACCCGGTCGCGGATGCTGGCCGGGATCCCGGGCCCGTCGTCGCTCACGGTCACGCGAACCCATTCCGACGAGGAGGCCACCGCGATCTCCACGTGCTCGCCCCCGTGCCGGAGCGCGTTGTCGAGCAGGTTGTCGAAGACCCGGCCGGTGAGCAGGGGGTCGCCGAGCCCCGTGGCCGGCTCGAGCCGGAGCGAGAGCCGCCGGTCGGCGCCCTTGTGGGCCACGGTGGCGCGGTCCGCCGCCAGCCGCGCCGCGCGGGTGATGTCGAAGCGGATGGTTGCCGGGTTGAGCGTTCCGGCGTCGGCGCGGGCCAGTGCGAGCAGCACCTCGACCAGCCGGCCGAGCCTGCGGGCCTCCTCCTCCACGACCCGGAGGGCGGTCCGGTAGTCGTCGGGGTTGCGGTCCCGCCGCAGCGTCACCTGCACCTCGCCGAGCATGGCGGTGAGGGGAGTGCGCAGCTCGTGGGCGGCGTTGGCGCTGAAGGCCTTGGCCTGGGTGGCCGCGTGGGACTGGGCGCGCAGGAGCTCGTTCGTCACGCTCGCCAGCTCGTCCCACTCGTCGCCGATCCCGCGCACCGGGAGCTCGAGCTCGCCGTCTCCCTTGAGCGCCCGCCTGGCCCGGTCCGCGGCCTCGTGCATGGGGGTGAGCGCCCGGCCGGCCAGCCAGAATCCGAAGAGCCCCGCCCCCAGCACGGCGAAGGGCGAGACGATGAGCATGGCGATGCCCAGCTTCTTCGCGTCGTGGAGGTCGTCCCCCACCCAGCCCTGGGCCTGGGTCTCGTCCCCGGTGAAGCTGACCCGCTCGTTGTGATCGTGGACGAGGATCGCGATGGCCGTCGCGGTCCCGAAGAAGAGGACGGTGCCGAGGACCGCCGCGGCGAAGGCGGCCGCCAGCCGTCCCCGCAGGGTCCTCAGCCAGTTCACGGGCCGGGCCTCAGCTCGTAGCCCACTCCACGGACGGTGTGGATGAGCGGGTAGGAGAAGGGCTCGTCCACCTTCTTGCGGAGGTAGCGGATGTAGACCTCGACGACGTTGGAGAAGGTGTCGTAGTCGTGCTCCCAGACCGCCTCGACGATCCGGGTGCGCGAGACCGGCTCCCCGACCCGCTCGAGCAGGAACTGGAGGAGCGCGAACTCCCGGGCGGTGAGCCGGACGGGCTGACCGGCGCGGGTGACCTTGTGCTGCACCGGGTCGAGGATCAGGTCGCCGCAGGTGAGGATGGGGCTGGCCCGCCCTCCGGCGCGACGCAGCACCGCGCGGAGCCGGGCCACCAGCTCGTCGAAGGCGAAGGGCTTCACCACGTAGTCGTCGGCGCCGGCGTTGAGGGCGGCCACCCGGTCGTCCACGGCGTCGCGCGCCGTCACCATGACGATGGGGATGATGTCGCCCCGGTCGCGCCAGCGCCGGAGCAGGTCCAGGCCCGAGGCACCCGGAAGGGTCCAGTCGAGCAGGACCACCTCGATGCCTCCCGCCGCCAGGGCGGCCTCGGCCGCCTCGCCGTCCCCGACCGCACGGACCGTGTAGCCTTCCTCGGTGAGGCCACGCTCCACGAAGGACAGCACCCGCTTCTCGTCTTCCACCACCAGGATCGCCATGGCGGGGAGAAATAACATCTCCTGTGGGTTCCGCAGCGGATGAGAGAAACCTAATCGTCTTCTCACGGCCGGCTCACCATGAACGCGGTACATGATCCTCCGTCGTGAGTGCCTTGCCGGATGTTTCGTCCGGTGGTCCGTCGGGTGCCCTCCCCGACGGATCGTCAGCGGAGATGGGACCGGACCCCCTCCCCCAGGTCCCTCTCCGCTGACCTTCTTCCCCACCCCCGCCATCAGCCGCCCGACGGCTTCGCGTCGTACCGGCCGTGGATGGCGTCGGGCTTGAGCCCGGCGGGATGGCAGACCTTGCAGGTCCCCAGGTTCAGGGTCTCGGCCGGGATCTTGACGTGGCATCCGCGACACTGGTCGTGAAACAGGACGGTGCGGAGGTCGATGGCGCCGTCCGGCTTCAGTCCGGCCAGCGACCGCGCCGGCTTCCCGCCGACCTCCTTCTCCGGCTGCCCGAGCGGCACGTGGCACAGGGTGCAACGCATGTCGGGAAGGGGCTCACCCGGCTCCTCGGCGGCCAGGGTGTGGTGGCAGTCCTTGCAGCGGATCTGGCTGCCGTCCGGGCGCTTGTACTTGCTGGCGTGGTCGGCGTGGGTGAACCGCACCGGTCCGAGCTTGCCGGGGATGTGGGAGAGGACCATCACCTCCTTGCCCGCCGGGACCTGCGCCGAGAGTGCAATCGCGACCAGGGGGGCGAGGGCGGTGATGGCCATTTCATTGCTGTAGCGGGGCGGAGGCCCGCTGTCCCTGGTATCTTCGCGCCCGCATGGCCAATCCGCTCCTCGACGACCGTGGCCTCGCCTTCGTCCTCCACGACGTGCTGGACGCCGGGTCGCTGGCCCGGCTGCCCCACTTCGCCGACCACGGCCGCGAGACCTTCGACGCCTGGATCGACCTGTGCCGGCGCTTCGCCCGCGACGTCCTCTACCCGTCCTACCGCCCGCTCGACGCGGAGCCCCCGGTGCTGCGGGACGGGGCGGTCCGGGTCCACCCGGCGATGCGGGAGATCTGGCCACGCCTCTGCGGGCTCGGGGTCATCGCGGCGGCCCGCCCATTCGAGGCCGGGGGGCAGCAGCTCCCCGCCACCATTGCACTGGCAGCGAACCTCTACCTCATGGCCGGCAACCTCTCGGCCTACGGCTTCGCCGGCCTGACCAGCGGCGCCGCCCATCTGCTCGAGGCCTTCGGCTCCGCGGCGCTGCGCCAGCGCTGGCTCGCCCCCATGCACGAGGGGCGCTTCGCCGGGACCATGGCGCTGACCGAGCCGCAGGCCGGCTCGAGCCTGGCCGACGTCCGCACCCGGGCCACCCCGGCGGGCGACCATTTCCTGCTCTCGGGGTCGAAGATCTTCATCTCGGGTGGCGACCAGGACCTGACCGAGAACGTCGTCCACATGGTGCTCGCGCGCGTGGACGGCGCCCCCCCGGGCACGAAGGGGGTGAGCCTCTTCCTCGTCCCCAAGCTCCGCCCCACCGAGGGTGGCGGCCTCGAGCCGAACGACGTCCGGGTCCCCGGGCTCATCCACAAGATCGGCTGGCGGGGGATCCCCAGCGTCATCCTTTCGCTGGGCGAGGCGGGCGACTGCCGCGGCTGGCTCCTGGGAGAGCCGGGGCGCGGGCTGCCCCACATGTTCCAGATGATGAAGGAGGCCCGCATCATGGTGGGGGGGAACGGGGTGGCCACCGCCTCGGTGGCCTATCTGGAGTCCCTGGCCTACGCCCGGGAGCGCCCCCAGGGGCGTCCCCCGGGCGACCGCGACCCGCTCTCGCCGCAGGTCCCCATCGTGGCGCACGCCGACGTCCGGCGCATGCTGCTCCGGCAGAAGGCCATCGTGGAGGGGGGGCTCGCGCTGGTGCTCCATGCCGCGCTCCAGTCCGACCTGGCCGCCCACGCCGTCACGCCGGAGGAGAGGCGCCGCGCCCGGCTGCTCCTCGACCTGCTCACCCCGGTGGCCAAGTCGTTCCCGGCCGAGAAGGGGTTCGAGTCCAACGCGCTGGCGGTCCAGATCCACGGAGGGTATGGGTACTCGAGCGAGTACCCGGTCGAGGCCTGGCTGCGCGACCAGAAGCTCAACTCCATCCACGAGGGGACGAGCGGCATCCAGGGAATGGACCTCCTGGGGCGGAAGGTCATGGCCGAGGGGGGTGCGGCGCTCTCCATCCTGGGCGAGGAGATCGAGGCGGCCTGCGTCCGGGCCGACCAGGCCGGCGTGGACCCCTCCTGGACGGCCGGCCTCCGGAAGGCCGCCGGCGACGTGGGCGCGCTCACCGTGGAACTGGCCGGGCGCGGCCTGGCCGGGGGCCCCGAGGCCCTGCTCCTCCACTCCTCCGACTACCTCGATCTCTTCTCCACGGTGGTGGTGGCCTGGATGTGGATGCTCCAGGCCGCGGCGGCGCGGGAGTGCCTGGCTACGGGGCGTGGCGGGCCCGACCTGCTCGAGGGGAAGCTCTGCGCCGCCCGGTACTGGCTTCGCTTCGAGCTCCCCCGCATCGGCCCTCTGGTGGCCGCCTGCCGCGACGGCGAGGACAGCCACGCGCGGGTCCGCCCGGAGTGGCTGTAGGTGACCGCCATGAACCACCCGAGCTACCGGGCCATCGCCCACGCCATCCGCCGGCGCTCCACCTGGAGCAACGGCGAGCCGATGCCCTTCCCCGACCAGGGGGCGGAGCTCTTCTTCCTGGCCGCGCGCTCCCGCCACGGCCATCACCTGCTCGGCCACGGCGGCTACCGCTGCGCGCTGCACGGCCTCGACTTTCCCGGCGAGCCCATCGGCGACGCTCCGGCCGACTGCGACATCGCCGAGAACCTGGACTACCGCTACCCCCTGCTCCGCGCGCAGGGCGCCGGGCGCGGCGAGCGGTCCCGTCACCTGGTCGTCGTCCTGCACGGCCTGAACGAGCGGAGCTTCACCAAGTACATCCCCTGGGCCTACCAGCTCTGGCGCTCCACCGGCGCCGCGGTGGCCCTCTACCCCCTCTCCTTCCACGTGAACCGGGTGCTGCCCCGCTGGGGCGGGGAGATCGAGGGGCACCTGGCCCGACGCCGCGCCGTGCCCCGCAACGAGGACGTCCACCCCTTCAACTGCGTGATCAGCGAGCGGCTCGACGCCTACCCGGAGCGGTTCTTCTGGGGTGGGCTCCAGTCCTACGGCGACGTCCTCGACCTGGTGCGGGAGGTGCGCGAGGGGCGCCACCCCCACGTCCACCCCGAGGCCCGGGTGGATCTGCTGGGGTACTCGATCGGCGGCTACCTGGCGCTGGGGCTCCTGCTCATCGACGAGGGAGGGCTCTTCCGGGACAGCCGCGCGGTGATCTTCGAGAGCGGGGCGGCGCTGCGGGCCACCAACATGTCCTCCCGCTTCATCATCGACCACGCCTGCGAGGTGTCGCTGATGAAGCTCTACGTCCGCTTCACCGGGCGTCTCGCCAACACGCGGCTCACCCACTGGTTGCGCGACCACGAGCTGGGGCGCTGGTTCCGCGCGCTCTGCGGGGACGAGACCGAGCGCCCGCGGCTGGAGGCGCGGCTCCGCGAGCTCTCGCCCCGGCTGCTCGCCATCGGGAACCGCGGCGACGAGGTCATCCCCGCCCCGGCCATGCTGAACACGCTGCAGGGGCTCCACCGCGACACCGGCGTGCGGGTGGAGCAGCTCGCGCTGGGCGTCCACGAGCACCCGTTCCTCTGCCCGGACTACACGCAGCGGGACCGGCGCTTCGTCACCGAGTTCCTCGATCTTCCCCGCTACGGCGAGGGGTTCGAGCGCTTCGTCGCGCTCGCGTCGGGACTTCTCGCACCGTGAAACGCAAGGACGGGGAGCCGCCTGCGCGACCCCCCGCCCGGATGAAGGCGCCTTCGGCCAGGCCTACTTGCCGGCCGGGACCTTTCCGTCCACGCCCTGCACGTAGAAGCCCATCTCGCCCTTCCACTTGTCGTCGCCGACCACCCCGGCGGCGAGCACTTCCTTGCCGGTGTTGTCCTTGATGGGGCCTCGGAAGACCGCGCCGGGGTTCGCGATCAGGAAGGCCCTGGCCTCCTCGACCTTGGCCCGGGCGGCCGCCGGCACCGAGTCGGGCACCTTGACGAGCTCGGTGAGCCCCTCCTTGGTTCCCCACTTGGTGTTCTCGACCTTCCAGGTCTTCTCCAGCACGTCGTTCACGGCCTTGAGGTAGTAGGGGGCCCAGATGATGGCGCCGGAGCCCAGGTGGGCCTTGGGCGCGAAGGCGCTCATGTCCGAGTCCCAGCCGAAGGCGAACTTGCCGTTCTTCTCGGCGGTCTGCAGGACGGCGGTCGAGTCGGTGTTCTGCAGGAGAACGTCGGCGCCCTGGTTGATGAGCGACTGCGCCGCCTCGGCCTCCTTGGGGGGGTCGACCCAGGTGCTGATCCAGACCACCTTGGTCTTGACCTTGGGATTCGTGCTCCGTGCACCGAGGGTGAAGGCGTTGATGTTGCGGAGCACCTCGGGGATGGGAAACGAGCCCACGAAGCCGATGACGTTGCTCTTGGTCACCATGCCGGCCAGCACGCCGGACAGGTAGGCGTTCTCGTAGAAGCGCCCCTCGTAGTTGCGCAGGTTGGGCGCGGTCTTGTAGCCGGTGGCGTGCTCGAAGAGGACCTCGGGGTGGTCCTTGGCCACCTTCTCCATCGAGTCGCCGAAGCCGAACGAGGTGGCGAAGATGAGCTTGTTGCCCTCGGCCACCAGGTCGCGGATGACGCGCTCGGCGTCCGGCCCCTCCTTGACGCTCTCGATGAAGGTGGTCTTCACCCTGTCACCGAACTTCGCCTCCACGGCCTTGCGCCCCAGGTCGTGGGCGAAGGTCCAGCCGGCGTCGGCCACCGGGCCCACGTAGATGAAGCCGATCTTGAGGGGCTCGGGCTTCGCGGCCGGGGCCGGGGCGGGGGCGGCGGCCTTGGGGGGCTCGCTCTTGGCGCAGCCGGCGAGGCCCGCGGCCAGGACGACCGCGAGGGTGAGGCTCTGCATCCAGGTACGACCGTGCATCGGTGATCTCCTTGCTGGTTGTGGTTCGGCTTCAGGAACCGGGGTGGAAGGTCTTGCCCAGGGAGGCGGGCATGTTGAGCCGGATCCAGAGCGGATCGCGGGAGATGACGACGAGGACCACGACGGTGGAGAGGTAGGGGAGCATGCTCATGAACTGGAGCGGGACCTGGACCCCCATGCCCTGCAGGTGCAGCTGGAGCATGGTCACGCCGCCGAAGAGATAGGCGCCGAGGAGCACGCGCGCCGGGCGCCAGGTGGCGAAGACGGTGAGCGCCAGCGCGATCCAGCCCCGGCCGGCGATCATGCCCTCCACCCACATGGGGGCGTAGACGATGGAGAGGTAGGCTCCCGAGACGCCGCAGAGCGCCCCGCCGGCCAGCACCGCGGCCATGCGGATCTGCCGCACCGGATAGCCGAGCGCGTGGGCCGAGTCGGGCGACTCCCCCACCGAGCGCAGCACCAGGCCTGCGCGGGTCCGGTAGAAGAACCAGGCCATGGCCGCCATGAGCGCGATGGCCAGGTAGACGAGCGGGTGCTGGCGGAAGAGGGCCGGACCGAGGAAGGGCAGGTCGCGAAGCCCGGGGATCCCGGCGACCGCCGATCGCTCCAGGTTCTTCCCCACGTAGCCCGAGCCCACGAAGGCGGAGAAGCCTGCGCCGAACAGGGAGAGGGCCAGCCCCGTGGCGTACTGGTTCGTGTAGAGCCAGAGGGAGAGCCACCCGAAGATCGAGGCCGCCGCAGCGCCTGCCGCCGCACCCGCCGCGAAGCCCACCCACTCGTTGCCGGAGAGGAAGGCCGCCGCGAATCCGGTGACCGCGGCGATGGCCATCATCCCCTCGGCCCCCAGGTTCACCACCCCGGCCCGCTCGTTCACGAGCAGTCCCAGCCCGGCCAGCGCGAGCGGCGTGCCGGCGGCCAGCGTGGCGGCCAGGAGGAGCGCGACCTCGTTCACCTTCGCCCCCATCGCGGCCGGTACTGGATGAGGGTGTCGCAGGCCAGCAGCGAGAGCAGGAGCACGCCCTGGAAGACCCCGGTGATGGCCGAGGGCAGCCCGAGCCGCGACTGGGCCAGCTCCCCGCCGATGGAGAAGGTGGCGAGGACCAGCGCGGCCAGCACGGCGCCCAGCGGGTCGAGACGCCCCACGAAGGCCACGATGATGGCGGCGAAGCCGTATCCCTGCGAGACGTGCGGGGTGAGCTGCCCCATGGGCCCCGCCACCTCCAGCGCACCGGCCACGCCGGCCAGCGCGCCGGAGACGAGGAACGTGGTCCAGAGGGCCTGGCGGGAGGAGAAGCCGGCGTAGCGGGCCGCCGCCGGGGCCGGCCCGCCCACGAGCAGCTGCATCCCCCGGTAGGTGCGGTGGACGAAGATCCACATGCCCACCGCGGCGAGCAGGGCCAGCAGGAACCCCCAGTGAAGCCGCATGCCCGGGACCAGGCGGGGCACGGCGGTCTCCGCGGCGAAGCCCATGGTCTGCGGGAAGTTGAAGCCCTTCGGGTCCTTCCAGGGACCGAACACCAGCCAGGAGAGGAAGAGGTCGGCCACGTAGACCAGCATGAGGCTGACCAGGATCTCGTTGGCGTTGAATCGGTCCCGGAGGAAGGCGGCGATGCCCGCCCAGATCATCCCGCCCAGCGCGCCGGCCAGGACGAGCAGCGGGAAGAAGGCCCAGCGGTTCACCGGGATCTGGTTGGCGGTGACCACGAGGGCGAGCCCGCCCCCCAGGATGCCGCCCACCAGGAACTGCCCCTCGGCGCCGATGTTCCAGACGTTGGCCCGGAAGGCGAGCCCCAGCCCGACCGCGCAGAGGATGAGCGGCGTGGCCTTGAGCCCCAGCTCGGTCAGCGCGCGCGTGCCGCTCCAGGGCTTGACCAGGAAGACCTCGAGCCCGCGCACCGGGTCCTTCCCGAGGAGGGCGAAGAGGATCGCCGCCACGACCACGGTGATGGCGATGGCCACCACCGGCGAGAGGACGCTCCATGTCCGGGACGGGGCCGGCCGGGCCTCGAGCCGGATCACGCGGCCCCCTCGGCCGCGCCCTGGTTGCCGGGCCACAGCCCGCTCATCCACTCGCCGACGAGCTCGACCGTGGCCTGGGGGGTGTCGATGGAGGGGGAGAGCCTTCCGCGCGCGATGACGTGGAGCCGGTCGGAGATCTCGAAGAGCTCCTCCAGCTCCTCCGAGACCACCAGCACGGCGCACCCGGCGTCGCGCAGCGCGATGAGCTCGGCCCGGATCTGCGCCGAGGCGCCGACGTCGACGCCCCAGGTGGGCTGCGCCACCACCAGCACCTTGGGGACGGCGTCGATCTCGCGACCCACGATGTACTTCTGGAGGTTGCCGCCGGAGAGGCTCTTGGCCACCTGGCCGGGCCCCGACGCCTTGACGGCGAAGCGCCCGATGATCCCGCGGGTCTGCTGGCCCAGGAAGCGGCGGTCGATCCAGCCGGCCGCCCCGACCGCCTCCCTGCGGGTGAGGAGCATGTTGTTCGCCAGCGAGAATGCCGGCACGGCGCCGCGCCCGAGCCGCTCCTCGGGCACGAAGTGCAGCCCGAGCTTGCGCCGCGCCGCCGGCCCCTTGCGCCCGATGGACGTCCCGAAGAGCCGCACCATCCCGGCCTGGGCGCGGGGGTCCTCCCCGGAGAGGGTGGCGAGCAGCTCCTGCTGGCCGTTGCCGGAGATCCCGGCGACCCCCACGATCTCCCCCTCGCGCACCTCGAGCGAGACGCGGTCGAGGGGGACGCTGTAGCGGTCCCAGCGCTCGAGCGAGAGTTCGTTCACCGTGAGTGCAACAGCGCCGGGGCGGGGCGGGCGGTGCACCAGCACCGGCGGCTCGGCCCCGATCATCATCCGGGAGAGGCTGCCGGTGGTCTCGCGCGAGGGGTCGCAGGTCCCCACCACGCGCCCCCCGCGGAGCACCGTGCAGGCGGTGCAGAGGGCGCGGATCTCGTCGAGCTTGTGGCTGATGTAGAGGATGGAGCATCCCGTGGCGGCGAGCCTGCGGAGGGTGACGAAGAGCTTTCCCACCGCCTGCGGGGTGAGCACCGAGGTGGGCTCGTCGAGGATGAGGAGCCGGGGCTCGGCGAGGAGCGCCCGCACGATCTCCACCCGCTGCCGCTCCCCCACCGAGAGCACGTGGACGGGCTTTCCCGGATCGAGGTCGAGCCCGTACTCGGCCGCCTTGGCCTGGATGCCGCGGGTCACCTCGTCGAGCGAGACCTTGCCATCCATGCCCAGCCAGACGTTCTCGGCGACGGAGAGCGAGTCGAACAGGGAGAAGTGCTGGAACACCATGGCGATGCCCAGCGCACGGGCCTCGTGGGGGTTCCGGACGGAGACCGGCCGGCCGTCCCAGGTGATCTCCCCCTCGTCGGGGCGCAGGGCGCCGTAGACGATCTTCACCAGGGTGGACTTGCCGGCCCCGTTCTCCCCGAGGACCGCGTGGATCTCCCCCGGCTGCACGGAGAGCGCCACGTCGTCGTTGGCGACGAGCGCGCCGAAGCGCTTCGTCACGTGGGCGAGCTGCAGGCGGGGGGGTGTCACGAACGGTCCGGCCCGGTCACTTGCCGCTGCGCTGCGCCTTGATGGGGGAGACGAACCGGTAGTCGATGTCCCAGGGGAAGTAGATCCACTTCTCCTGCTTGAACTCCTTCACGAAGGTGTCCACCACCGGGCGCCCCATGGGCTTCGCGTAGAGGCAGGCGAAGTGGGCCCTGGGCAGCCGCTCCCGCACCGCCCGGGCCGTTCCGCCGGTGTCCACCAGGTCGTCGATGAGGAGCCAGCCCTCGCCGTCTCCCTCGACGGTCTTGAGCCACTTGAGCTTCCCCTGGGTCTTGGCCTCGACGCCGGGATCGGTGGTGCCGTAGCTGACCACGCAGACCGTGTCGACGAGCCGGATGTCGAGCTCGCGGGCCACCAGCGCCGCCGGCACGAGGCCGCCGCGCGCGATGGCGATGATGCCCTTCCACTCGCCCATGTCGTGCAGCACCTGCGAGAGGTAGCGCGCGTCGCGGTGCAGCTCGACCCACGAGATGATGATCTCGTCCTTGTACGGATTCGACTCGGGCATCCCGCCTTGTAGATCGCCGGGCTGACGCTTTCCAGGCCCGAGTGAACGGGGATGCGCCCTAGCCGACCATCGCCAGCGACGGCCCCATCTGGTCGCGCACCGTGGGGCGGCGCATCACGGCCCGCTCCCACCGCGCCAGCCGCGCCAGGCCGAGCGGGGTGGGGCGCCAGTCGAGCGGCAGCTTGGCCATGAAGGAGGCCAGCGCCAGGTCGGCGACGGAGAGCTCGCCGAGCAGGAACCCTTCCTCCGGGACCTCGGCGTCGAGCTCGGCCATGGCCTGCCGGGTGGCGGCCAGCGCCTGGACCCGCTCCTCGGGGGTGCCGCGGGCGATCTTCGCCAGGTGGGGCGCGAAGAGGGCATCCACGCGCTCGTAGGCCTTCACGACGGCCTCCCGGCCCGGCCGGGCCGGGAAGAGCGGCGGGTACGGCCATCGCCTGCAGAGGTGCTCGAGGATCGCGAGCGACCCGACCACCACGTCGTCGCCGTCCACCAGCACCGGGACGGCACCCTTTGGATTGAGCCCCAGCAGGTCGGGCGGCTTCGACCCGGGGTCGAGCTGGCGGGAACGGTAGGGCACTCCCTTCTCGGCAAGCGCTCCCCGCACGCGCATGCAATAGGGACACGCCCAGGCGTGCCAGAGTTCCATCATCTTCATCTCTCCCGGTGGCGCCGTACCCGTCTCCCACGGGTTAGCGGCCTGTTTCGATGGACCGGGGTCAAGCGTAATTGGGACATCGACCCTTGTCCAGGGGACAGGGCCCGCCCCAGTGGGGGCGTCCGGTGGTGCGTTTCGGACCTATCCCAGGATGGCCTTCAGGTACTCGGTCGTCCGGGCGCGCCGCTCCCGCTCGATCTCCTTCGGATCGACGGCGACGAACTTCTCGTCGGGCGCGATCTTGAAGAGGGGCTGCCCCTTCTGGACGATGGTCCCGTCCGGGCCGGTGAGGATGATCTTCTCCACCGTGCCGGAGAACGGCGCCCGGACGGTGTTGAACATCTTCATCACCTCGATGATGTAGAGCGCCTGCCCCTTCTCGAAGTGCATGCCCTCGTGGACGAAGGGCGGCTTCCCCGGGCCCTCCTGGCCGTAGTACATGCCGCCGCACATGGCCACGATCTCGTCGGCCTTGGTGGAGGGCGGCGGCACCAGGATCTTCTTCATCCGGGCCTGGAGATCGGGGTCGGCCAGGTAGCCGGGGATGGTGACGTCGAGGTTCTCCTCGACCCGGAAGTCGAAGAACTTCACCTGCTCGGCCAGCATGAAGAGGAGCCCGAGCAGCTCGTTGCCCGCCTCGTAGCCCAGGTGGGCCGAGCGGATGCGGCTCCAGACGTCGGCGCCGTAGCCGCCCTGCGGGGCCTCGTTCTCCAGGATCTCGGCCAGCTTCCAGAACTCCTGCTTGTCGAGGCCGAAGGTCTTGCGCAGCTCCTGGTAGAAGCGGATCGACTTCTGCAGCAGCTCGTGGTCGTGCTGCCAGATCACCTCGGCCGCCGGCGCCTTCGGGTCGAAGGCCATGTTCAGGTAGTCGTAGGTGTCGTTGAGCACGCCCAGCGGGTTGCGCAGCCAGAAGAGCTTGCCGTTGCGGATCTCGTAGTTCTTGCGGTTCAGCGCGAGCCAGCCCGAGAAGAGGTGCGGGTCTTCGAGCAGCCGCTCCATGGGACGGGTGAGGAGCGTGCCCTTCCGGTCGAGCACGTCGGCGACGGCCTTGAGCGCGGCCGGGTCGTCGGGAAACTCGGCGACGGCCTTCTTCGCGTAGCTCTTCTTCATCTCGGCGAAGGCGAAGGCCACGTCGAGCTTGTTGGACTCGTCCTTGAGCTGCCCCACCAGCGTCAGGTAGGGCACCACGAACCGGGTGGTGGGCTTCGCCATCACGTTCTGCCCGATGAACCAGTTCACCAGCCCGTAGTGGAACTCGAGGTTGGTGGCGAGGCCGACGCCGCGCAGGCTGGTGCGGGAGATGACCTGGGAGAGCCTCTGGTAGCTCTCCAGCCGGTCCTTCCCCTCGGTGAGGAGCAGCGCGATGTTGGAGTCGTATGCGCCGGCCACCCGGTAGCGCATGAACATGCCGGTGTCGGGGTTCACCAGGCTGATTCCCTGGTCGTCCCGGATCTCGCCCGGGATGGGCTTCGACCAGAAGCGGATGACACCGCCGGCGTGCGGCGAGAGCGAGGCGTCGGTGGCGTTCAGGCGGGCCTCGGCGGAGGCGCCGAATCGGGGGATGCGGGTGGGCCTGGGCAGCCGCGCCTTGTGCCGGGCCAGGAGCGCCATGGCCTCCACCAGCGACTCGACGACGAAGGAGTCCTTGGGGTCGTCGGGGTTGGTGAAGCGCAGGCTGTAGCAGAGCTCGGTGACCCGGTGCTCCACCTGGATGCGGGTGTTCACCTCCATGAAGTAGTAGCGGTCCCGGTCCACGATGCACTCGAAGGTGGACGCGGAGTCGAGGCCCACCGCCTCGCCGAAGCGGGCCGCGTCGTCCTCCATGCGCTTCAGGATCTCCAGATCCGTGGCCAGCGCCTTGGCCTCGGCGGCGCGACCGGCCTTGCTCGCCGACGCGATGGCCGCGGCGAGCCCCTCCTGGGTCACCGAGATCTCGAGCAGCTTCTGCTCGTGCATCTGCAGGGAGCAGTCGCGCCCGCCCATGGGAACGCACCACTTGCCGTTGCCGAGCAGCTGGATCTCGTTGTGGCGGGTCTGCTCGATGTTGAGCTCGACGAGGACGTTCTTGTTGTCGCCGACGCCGTTGGCCTTCACCTCGTTCAGGACCTCGCGCACCATGGCCGGCGCCTCGGCCGCGGCCTCGGCGATGGCCTTCGAGTCCGCGTCCTTCCGGATGAGCAGCGCCCCGCCCAGGATGCGCTGCCCCTTGCCGCCGCCGCCGCCGATGGCCTTGATGCGCACCCGGCTCTGCGGGTGCTTGGTGAACATGTCCACGACTTCCTTGCGGACCTGCTCGCCCAGCTCGTCGACGGTGTAGAGGTCGATGCCCTTGGCGTAGGAGGCCATGAGCACGGCGTCGGCCAGGGTCTCGAGGGGGAGCTTCTCGTTCCCGAGCACCTTGGGATCCACCGCCAGTTGCTCCGACTCGGCCAGCGCCAGCAGCTGCTTGCGGGTGGGGTGGCGGGAGAGCAGCGTGCGCGCAGCGACGTCGTTCACGCCCGGCGTCACCGAGACCTTCACCTCGAGCGCGGTCCGCTTGGCCTCGTCCTTCTTGCCGGCGCGGGCCTGGGTCACCGAGTTGGGGCCGATGAACTTCAGGCCCGCCTTCTCGAGGGTGGCCACGAACTCCTCGTCCTCGGCCATGAAGCCGTAGCCGGCGAAGACCGAGTCGTAGCCGTTGTCCCGGGCGATCTGCACGATCTGCTGCATGCGCTCGACCCGCTCCTCCTTGGAGGCGCCGGAGTAGTCGGGCACCCGGTGGACGCGGCGGTTGTCGCTGAGCTGGCGCAGTTCGGGGGCGAGCGCGTTGGGGTAGACGATCGAGTCCTTCTCGGAGAGCAGGATCCCGTAGTGGGCGATCCCCATCTCCTCGAAGACGTCCATGGCCTCCTTGCGGATGGGGCCGCGGCAGACGATGAGCGGCTTCAGGTCCTCGCACGCGAAGGAGCGCACCCAGGGCGAGGGCGACAGCCCGAGCCGCCGGTCGCGGTGGATGAGGGGGTTGTTGCGGTAGAGGTCGGCGGTGTCGGCCATCGTGGAGGTCTCCGGAGTCGAGGTCGGGGGTGGTGGCCGGACGTCAGTGGAACTCGCGCTGCGGGCCGCCCATCGGCGACGGCTTGTAGTGGCGGAGCATGAAGTGGAGGTTCTTGCCCAGGGCCTCGCGGAGGTCGGTGGGCATGACCAGCGAGGAGATGGAGCCGAGCGCCAGCCCCTCCTTCGGGTTCATGAGCTCCTTCTCGTAGCGCTTGTTGAGCGCCGCCTCCTGCTGCTTCAGCCACTCGGCGGCCTCCCTCTCGGCGTCCTTCTTGGCCGGAGGCCCCTCCATTCCGGCGGCGGTGCGGGCGGCCACGCCCTTCTTCACCATGTCGGCGGCGCCGGCGCGGATCTTCCGGACCTCGTCCTTGTAGACGAACTCCTTCCCGGCCGGCCCCATGACCGCGAGGCGGGTGGTGGGGAGCGCCAGCACCAGGTCGGCGCCGGTGGGGTAGTTGTTGTAGGAGGCGTAGGCGCCGCCGAAGGCGTTGCGCAGGATGAGCAGGATGCGCGGGGTGCGCACGTCCACGATGGAGTCGAGCATGGAGCGGCCGGCCCCGACGATGCCGCGGGCCTCCTGCTCGCGCCCCGGCAGGAAGCCGGTGGTGTCCTCCATGAAGATGATGGGGATGTTGTAGATGTTGCAGAAGCGCACGAACCTCGCGATCTTCAGCGCCGAGTCGCAGTCGATCTGGCCGGAGGAGACCGCGCTGTTGTTGGCCACGAACCCCACCACGTGGCCGCCCAGGCGGCCGAAGGCGGTGACCGCCTCCTTGGCCCGCTCCGGCTGCAGCTCGAAGTAGTCGCCGTAGTCGCAGACCTGCTGGATGATGATCGAGACGTCGAAGGGCGTGTTGAAGCCGGTCGGCGAGTTGAAGGCCTTCTTGAGGAGGGTGTTGATCTCCCAGGTCTTGCGGTCGAGCGGGTCGGTGGTCTCCTGGAAGGGCGCCAGCACGCCGTTGTTGTCGGGGATGTAGGCGAGGAGCCGCACCGCCTGGCGCAGCGCCGCCAGCTCGTCCTGCACCGTGAGGTCGGCCACGCCCGAGTTGCCGTGCACCTTGGGGCCGCCCAGGTCCTCTGGCGTGATGTCCTCGCCCAGCACCGACTTCACCACGCCCGGCCCGGTCAGGCCGAAGAAGGTGTCGTTGGGCTGGATGACGAAGCTGCCCTGGCGCGGCAGGTACGAGCCGCCGCCGGCGTTGAAGCCGAACATGCACATGATGGAGGGGACCACGCCGCTGATCTTGCGCAGCGCCGTGAAGGCCTCGGCGTATCCGTCGAGACCGCCCACCCCGGCGGGCACGAAGGCGCCGGCCGAGTCGTTCATGCCGATGAGCGGGATGCCGCGCTCGCCGGCCAGGCGGAAGAGCTTGGCCAGCTTGGTGCCGTTGGTGGCGTCCATCGACCCTGCACGGACCGTGAAATCGTGCCCGTAGACCGCCACGTCGCGCCCGCCGATGTCCACCACCGCGGTGACCAGCGAGGCGCCGTCGAGGTTCTTGCCCCAGTTCTGGAAGAGGACCAGGGGGTTCTTGTCGGAGAGCACCCGCATGCGCTCCCAGACGGTCATGCGCTTCTTGGCGTGCTGCTTCTCGATCTGGTCGATGGCGACCGACCGGATGGGGCGCTGGATGAGGTCCCAGCCCTCCTTCATGGCCTCCTCGTAGGGGCCTGTGGCCCGGGCGATCTCGCCGGGGATGTTGAAGTCCACCTTCTCGGGAGGGTCGAGAGGGTTCTGCAGGGTCGGCTTGACGGGGCGCTTGGACATGGGCTCGGGACCTCCGACCGCGGGGAGCGCTGGGGCGCGAAAAAAAGGAAGCGGATTGTGGCAAGCCCGGGCCAGACCGGCAAGGTCTTCCGGCGCGATCCTGCGCGCGCCGATGACGCATCGCGCCGTGATCGGGGTTGATCGGATCACTAGGATGCCTGCTCCGCGGAGTCACCTGGGGCAGGGAGCGCATGACGGGATCACCGGTCGTCGAGAGCGAGGGCCGGGACATCCTGTCGGTCGAGGGGCTTTCGCTCTCCTTCGGGGGACTGGCCGCCCTGGCCGACGTGGACCTCTCGGTCCGGCAGGGCTCGATCACCGGGATCATCGGCCCCAACGGCGCGGGGAAGACGAGCCTCCTCAACTGCATCTCCGGCTTCTACCACCCGCAGCGGGGACGGGTGACCTTCGACGGCAAGGACGTCACCCGCGTGGCCCCGGACCGCCGCGCCGCGCTGGGCATCGGACGGACCTTCCAGAACGTGGCCCTCTTCGAGGGCATGAGCGTCCTCGACAACGTGAAGCTGGGGGCCCACGCGCGGCTCTCCTCGGGGATCCTCTCCACCATGGCATTCACTCCTGGTGCACGGCGCGAGGAGCTCCAGCTGCGCGAGCAGGTGGAGAACGAGGTCTTCGACTTCCTGGAGATCGAGCACCTGCGCAACCGCACGGTGGGCAGCCTGGCCTACGGCCTGCAGAAGCGGGTCGACCTGGCGCGCGCCCTGGCCATGCGGCCGCGGATCCTGCTCCTCGACGAGCCGGTGGCCGGCATGAACGAGGAGGAGACCGAGGACATGGCCCGCTTCATCCTCGACGTCCAGGAGGAGCGGGGCGTGACCATCGTCCTCATCGAGCACGACATGGGCGTGGTCATGGACCTGTGCGACCGCATCGCCGTGCTCTCCTTCGGCGAGCGCATCGCCGCCGGCACCCCCGACGAGATCCGGCGCGACCCCGAGGTGATCCGCGCCTACCTGGGCGAGGAAGCGGCGTGACGGATCCATGAGCGAGGGGCTCGTCCACCTGGTGCAGCTGCTGGTCTCCGGCGTGGTGACCGGGGGCATCTACGCGCTCGTCGCCATGGGCTTCGTCGTGGTCTACAAGGCCACCCGGGTCATCAACTTCGCCACCGGCGAGTTCATGATGCTGGGCGCCTTCTTCGCCTGGACCGCCATGGGCGCGCTGCAGGCCCCCTTCGTGGTGGCGCTGCTCGCGGCGGTGGCCGCCTCGGCGCTCCTCGGCATGGCCACCGAGCGGGTCGTGCTCCGCCCCCTGCTCGGCCAGCGCACCATCTCGGTCATCATGGTGACCATCGGGCTGGCCGCCATCTTCAAGGGGCTGGCCCAGATCGCCTGGTCGGGGGACTACCGCACCTACCCGTCCATCTTCCCGCGGGCGCCCATCGAGCTCGGCCCCATCCTGATCCCCTCCCGCCAGTTCTACCCGTTCCTCATCGCCGTGGTGGCCATCGCCCTGGTGGGGCTGGGCTTCCGCTTCACCCGGACCGGCGTGGCCATGCGGGCCACCGCCGACGACCAGATGGCCGCCTTCGGAATGGGGATCGACATCCGGCGCGTCTTCTCCCTCTCCTGGAGCCTGGCCGCCATGACCGCGGCGGTGGCCGGGATCGTGGTGGGCATCATCGGCGGCATCAGCCCGCAGCTGGGCGCCATCGGCCTGCGTACCTTCCCGGTGGTCATCCTGGGCGGGCTCGACAGCATCGGCGGCGCCCTGGTGGGCGGGGTGATCATCGGGGTGCTCGAGAACCTGGCCGGCGGCTACGTGGACCCGCTCCTCGACGGCGCCTCCCTGAAGGAGGTCGTTCCCTTCGTGGTGCTGGTCTTCACGCTCATGGTGCGCCCCTACGGCCTCTTCGGCACGCGGGAGGTGGAGCGGCTCTGACCGCCCTCCTGGACCCCGTGATCATCGGAAACTACAAGGAGAGCTACGCCTCGGACGAGGCCATCTTCCGGACCCCGGCCACCCGCGCCTGGATGGGCGCCGCCGCGATCGCCGCGCTCGTCTTCCCCTTCCTGGCCGGCGACTACCTGCTCTACCTGGCGAATCTGATGCTGGTGCTGGCGCTCTCCGCGCTGGGGCTCAACATCCTCATCGGATTCACCGGGCAGATCTCGCTGGGCCACGCCGCCTTCATGGGGGTGGGCGCCTACGCCACGGCCATCCTGGCCTCCCGCTTCGGCCTCCCCTTCTGGATCTCCATCCCGGCCGGCGGAGCGCTGGCCACCGGCGCCGGCATGGTGGTGGGGGCGCCGTCGCTCCGCATCAAGGGGCTCTACCTGGCCATCGCCACCCTCTCGGCCCAGGTCATCTTCGAGTGGGTCTTCACCAACTGGACCTCGGTGACCGGCGGCATCCGGGGGCTCAACGTGGCGCCGGCCTCGATCGCCGGCTTCCGGCTCGACACCGACGAGCGGATCTACTTCCTCATCCTCGGGGTGACGGTGGTCCACTTCCTGCTCGCCTCGAACCTGCGCCGCTCGCGCTGGGGTCGGGCCTTCGTGGCGGTGCGCGACCGGGACGTGGCCGCCGAGATCGTGGGCGTGAACCTCTTCCGCACCAAGATCCTGTCCTTCATGGTGTCGTCCTACTACGCCGGGATCGCCGGCGGCCTGTGGGTCTACTTCACCAAGGTGATCACGCCGGAGTCCTTCCCGCTCTCCCTCTCCATCCAGTTCCTGGCCATCGTCATCGTGGGCGGGCTGGGCTCGATCAAGGGGACGGTCTACGGAACCGTCTTCATGACGCTGCTCCCGGAGGTGCTCAAGGCCGGGACCGGCCTGGCCCGCGTCGTCTGGCCCAACGCGCAGTCGTACCTCTTCCCGCTGCGCGACGTGGTCTTCGGCCTGCTCATCGTCGTCTTCTTGATCTTCGAGCCCCACGGGCTCGCCGAGGTGTGGAACCGCGTGAAACGCTTCTTCTCGCTGTGGCCGTTCGAGAAGTGAAACGAAGGAGGAACCCCGCATGAAGCCCCAGATCCGATTCGCCGCACTGCTCCTCGCCGTCTCCGTCGGGCTCGCGCCCGCCGCCCGCGCCGCCGACGACGTCGTCACCGTCGGCGCCTGCCAGCCCATCACCGGACGATTCGCCTTCGCCGGCATCGCCATCAACGCCGGGCTCCAGGACTACCTGAACCTGGCCAACGAGAAGAAGCTGGTTCCGGGCAAGAAGTTCAACTACGTCTACGAGGACTCCGGGTACGACGTGGAGAAGGCGGTGGCCTGCTTCAAGCAGATCATGGCCAAGCACTCCCCGGTCATCATGTACGGCGAGTCCACCGGCCTGGGGAAGGCCATCGCGCCCGAGCTGAACTCCCGCTACAAGGTGCTCTACGCCTCGGCCTCCTTCTCCAGCGAGCTGGCGGATCCCAAGAACCACCCCTTCTCCTTCATCTCCGGCCCCACCTACTCGGACATGTTCGGCGTGCTGCTCGAGTACATCGCCCGCAACAAGGGGGAGGCCAGGCCCAAGGTGGCCTTCTTCTACAGCGACACCGAGTTCGGCAAGGACCCCATCCCCTTCGCGAGGAAGCGCGCCGCCGAGCTGGGAATCGACGTGGTGAACGAGATCGTCACCAAGGCCGGCGCCGTGGACGTGACGAGCGAGGTCCTCCAGCTCAAGAAGACCAGCCCCGACTACGTCATCTTCCAGGGCTACATCCTCTCCCCCATCATCGAGGTCATCCGCGCCACCAAGGACTTCGGCATGAAGACCCGGTTCATGGGCACGTTCTGGTCCATGGACAAGGGCATCATCGAGAAGCTCGGGCAGGACGCCGAGGGCTACATGGGCGTCATGCCCTACGCCTACTTCTACGAGGAGTCGGCCCCCGGGATCGCCGCCATGCGGGCCTACAACCAGAGGCTCCACCCCGAGGTGAAGTACCAGCCCAACTCCTACGTCCAGGGCTGGTTCACCGGCATGGTCTACGTGGAGGCGGTGCGGCGCGTGGTGGCCGCGGGCAAGCCGGTCACCGGCGAGAACCTGGCCGCCGTCATCGACACCATCAAGGACTGGGACACCGGCGGGGTCACCGGCAAGGTGACCTTCGTGAACCACAAGGCCGGCGTGGGGCGCGTCTACAGGGCCAACGCCGCCAAGGGCATCTTCGAGCCGGCTTCCGACTGGATCTACTCGAAGTGAATCCGCCGCTCCTCCACGTCAACAACCTGGAGGTGGTGTACCAACACACCATCCAGGTGCTGAAGGGGCTCTCCCTCTCCGTCCCCGAGGGCGCCATCGTGGCGCTCCTCGGGTCGAACGGGGCCGGGAAGACCACCACCCTGAAGGCCATCTCCGGGCTCCTCCCCCTCGAGAACGGGGAGATCGTCGACGGGGAGATTGCCTTCCGTGGAGCCTCCATCGCCGGGAACCTGCCCCACCGCATCGCGCAGGACGGGCTCTTCCAGGTGATGGAGGGGCGGCGCATCTTCCAGCACCTCACGGTGGAGGACAACCTCGAGGCCGCCACCTACGCCAGGAAGGGCGGCGTGGACCTGGGCGAGGCGCTCAAGAAGGTCTTCACCTACTTCCCGCGCCTGCGGGAGCGGCGCAAGCAGCTGGGCGGCTACCTCTCCGGCGGGGAGCAGCAGATGCTCGCCATCGGCCGGGCGCTGGTGGCCGGTCCCTCCCTGCTGCTCCTCGACGAGCCGTCGCTGGGGCTCTCGCCGCTCCTGGTCCAGGAGATCTTCCGCATCATCCAGGCCATCAACCGGGACGAGAAGGTCTCCATCCTGCTGGTCGAGCAGAACGCCCGCATGGCGCTGGCCATCTCCAGCCACGCCTACATCCTGGAGAGCGGGAAGGTGGTGCTCGACGGCCCGTCGGACAAGCTCCGCGAGGACCGCGACGTCCAGGAGTTCTACCTGGGCAGCGCCGGCTCCGGGCGGGTGAGCTACCGCCAGGTGAAGCACTACAAGCGGAGGAAGCGTTGGCTCTCCTGAGCGCCCCCGGCGGCGCCGCCGCCGACACCCTGCCCAAGCTCCTCGCGGCGCGGGCCGCCCTCCACCCGGAGGCGGTGGCCCTGCGCGAGAAGGAGTACGGCATCTGGCAGCGGGTGACCTGGCAGGGCTACCTCGACCACGTGCGGCGGGCCTGCATGGGCTTCGTGGCGCTCGGCCTCACCCAGGGCGACAAGGTCGCCATCCTCTCCGAGAACCGGCGCGAGTGGCTCTTCGCCGAGCTGGGCGCCATGGCGGCCGGCGCGGTGGGCGTGGGGGTCTACCCGACCAGTCCGTCCAACGAGGTGCAGTACGTCCTGGCCCACTCGGGCGCCACCATCGTGGTGGCCGAGGACCAGGAGCAGGTCGACAAGATCCTCGAGGTGGGCGACCGGCTGCCGGACGTCCGCCACATCGTGGTCCCCGAGACCAAGGGGCTGCGCAGCTACGCGGACCCCCGCATCCTCTCCTGGGACGAGCTGGAGGAGCGGGGCGAGCGGCTCTCCGGGGAGCGGCCGGGACGGTTCGAGGAGCTGGTCCTGGCCACCCGCCCCGACGACGTGGCCTTCCTCATCTACACCTCGGGCACCACCGGCTTCCCCAAGGGGGCCATGATCTCCCACCGCAACGTGCTCGGGCAGGCCCGGGCCGCCGCGCTCGCCACCGGGATCGGCGGCGCCGACTCGGTGGTCTCCTACCTGCCCCTCTGCCACGTGGCCGAGCAGATCTTCTCGGCCTACCTGCCGCTCCAGCTGGGCATGACGGTGAGCTTCGCCGAGGGCATCCGCACCATCCAGGAGGACCTGCGCGAGATCGCACCCACGGTGTTCCTGGGCGTGCCGCGCATCTGGGAGAAGATGCAGGCCGGCATCCAGGTGAAGATCCAGGAGACCGGGCCGCTGCGCCGCGCCCTCTTCGAGGGGGCCATGGAGCGGGGACGGAAGCGCGCCCTGCGCCGCCTGGCCGGAAAGCCGGCCGGGGCGCTCGAGCGGCTCGCCGCGGCGCTCGACCACCTGCTCGTGCTCCGCGCGCTGCAGAACTACGTCGGCCTGCGGCGGACCCGGGCCACCTTCTCGGCCGCCGCCGCCATCTCCCCCGAGGTGCTGCTCTTCTTCCACGCCATGGGCATCCCGGTGCGCGAGGGGTACGGGATGACCGAGTGCACCGGCTTCTCCTTCGTGCAGCGCGAGGGGGAGGTCCGGCTGGGGACGGTGGGGCGCCCGCTCGACGGGCTCGCGTTCCGGCTGGCCGACGACGGGGAGCTCCTCAAGCGCGGCGAGACCATCTTCCTCGGCTACTACCGGGACGAGAAGGCCACCGCCGAGGTGCTCGAGGGAGGCTGGCTCCACACCGGCGACGTGGCCGTCCTCGACCCGGACGGCCACCTGCGCATCGTGGACCGCAAGAAGGCCATCTTCGTCACCTCGGGGGGCAAGAACGTCTCGCCCTCCCTGGTGGAGAACACCCTCAAGGTCTCGCCGTACATCAAGGAGGCGGTGGTCCTCGGCGAGGGGGAGAAGTTCGTGTCGGCGCTGGTCCAGATCGACTTCGAGAACGTCGGACAGTGGGCGACGGAGCGGAAGCTGGCCTATACGAACTTCCGCAGCCTGACCCTCCTCCCCGAGGTGCGCGAGCTCATGGACCGGGAGGTGGACCGGGCCAACCAGGGGCTCGCGCCCGTGGAGCAGGTCCGCAAGTTCCGGCTCCTCGAGAAGGAGCTGGACCACGACGACAACGAGGTCACCGCGACCATGAAGGTCCGCCGCAAGACCATCTACGAGAAGTTCGCGCCCCTCATCCGGGAGATCTACCAGTGACGCGCAAGGAAGGGCTCCACGCGGCCATCGTGGGCTGGGGGAAGTGCCTGCCCCCCGCGGTGCTCACCAACGCCGACCTGGCCTCGTTCATCGAGACCGACGACGAGTGGATCGCCTCGCGCACCGGCATGCGGGAGCGGCGCATCTCCCACGTCCCGCTCTCCGAGGTCATCCACGTGGCCGCGTCCCGGGCGCTGGCCTGCGCCGGGATGGAGCCCTCGGAGCTCGACCTCATCGTGGTGGGCAGCACGCTGGGCGACGAGATCTGCCCCAACGTCTCCTCCGGCACCCAGAAGCGGCTCCAGGCCCGCAACGCCGCCGTCATGGACGTGAACACCGCCTGCACGAGCTTCCTCTACGGCCTGTCCTCGGCCACCGCCCTCATCCGCACCGGGGTCATCCGGACGGCGCTCGTGGTGGGGGCCGAGGCCCCGTCGCCCTTCATGGACTGGGACGACCGCAACACCGCCGTGCTCTTCGGCGACGGGTGCGGCGCGGTGGTGCTGCAGGCCTCGGGACGCGAGGAGGGGCTGCTCGCCGAACGGCTGGGCTGCTACGGCGACGCACGCTCCATCCTCGACATCCGGGGGGTCGGCGCCCGCTACGCCAATCAGGGCATCCCCGGCGGGTACTCGTCCTGGAGCTTCGACGGCCAGGAGATCTTCAAGAAGGCCGTCATCGGCATGACCCTGGCCAGCCAGGAGGCGCTGGCGAAGCGCGGGCTCGCCATCGGCGACGTGGACCTCATGATCCCCCACCAGGCCAACCGCCGCATCATCGACGCGGTGGGGAAGCGGGTGGGCATCGACCCGGCCAAGGTCTTCGTGAACGTGCACCGGTACGGGAACATGTCGGCAGCCACCGTGCCGGTGGCGCTCGTCGAGGCCCTGGAGGAGGGGCGCGTGAAGCCCGGGGCGACGCTGCTGCTCCCCGCCTTCGGGGCAGGGCTCACCTGGTGCGCCCACGTCGTCCGCTGGGGCCAGCGCACCACGCCGCTCGGGACGAGCGACCTTGAACTCTCCCCCTGCGACCGCACCGGGCTGGAACTCGTGAACGACCTGCGGGCCCGCCGGGCCCTCTACCATCAGGCCGCCGCGCCCTTCATCGAGGCCGCTCGACATCTCCTCGACGAGCCCGCCGCGTAGCCAGTATCATCCCGGGCCATGCCCATCCCCGCCCCCACCGTCGGAGAGCTCGCCCCCGCCGTCCGCCTGCTGCTCGGCCCCGGCCCGAGCCCGGTCCACCCGCGCGTCTACCGGGCCATGACCACGCCGCAGCTCGGCCACCTCGACCCCCAGTTCCTGGTCATCATGAACGAGGTGCAGGCCCAGCTGCGCTTCGCCTTCCAGACCGCCAACCCCTTCACCATCGCCGTCTCCGGGACGGGCTCGGCCGGGATGGAGGCCGCGCTCGTCAACGTGATCGAGCCGGGCGACACGGTGATCATCTGCGCCGCCGGCGTCTTCGGCAACCGCATGGCCGACATCGTCGGCCGCTGCGGCGGGAAGCTGGTGAAGCTCGAGGTTCCCTGGGGGCAGGTCTTCCCCCACGCCGCCATCGAGGAGGCCCTGAAGCAGCACGCCCCGGTGAAGGCGGTGGGCATCGTCCACGCCGAGACCTCCACCGGCGCGCAGCAGCCCATGGAAGGGCTCGGCAAGCTCTGCCACGCCCACGGCGCGCTGCTCGTGGTGGACACGGTCACCTCGCTGGGCGGCGTGCCCGTCGAGGTGGACGGCTGGGAGGCCGACGCCGTCTACTCGGGAACGCAGAAGTGCCTCTCCTGCCCGCCCGGGCTGGCCCCCTTCACCCTCTCGCCCCGCGCGCTCGACGCGGTGCGGGCCCGCAAGACCAAGGTGCAGTCCTGGTACCTCGACGCCGGGATGGTCGCGGACTACTGGGCGGAGGGGAAGCGCGTCTACCACCACACCGCCCCCATCACCATGGTCTACGCGCTGCGCGAGGCCCTGCGGCTGGTCTGCGAGGAGGGGCTCGAGCCCCGCTTCGCACGCCACCGCCGCAACGCCGCGGCCCTCATCGCCGGCTTCGCCGCGCTGGGGGCGAAGCCGCTCTCCGCCGACGGGCAGCGGCTCCCCTCGCTCAACGCCGTGACCCCTCCGGAGGGCGTGGACGAGGCCGCCGTGCGCAAGTACGTCCTCGCCGAGCACGACATCGAGATCGGCGGCGGGCTCGGGCCGCTGGCCGGCAAGCTCTGGCGCATCGGCCTCATGGGCTACGGCTCCAGCCAGACCAACGTGCTGGCCGTCCTCTCGGCCATCGAGCAGGGCATGCGCAAGCAGGGCAAGGCGGTCGCCCCCGGGACCGCCGCCTCGGCCGCGCTGCGCGCCTACGACGCCGGGTGAACCTCCCCCCATGAGCGGACCCGCCTCCCTCCCCGAGCTGGCCAGCCGCATGGCGGCGGTGGTGGGCGCGCGCAACTGCTTCTCGGCCGGACCCGACCTCCTCACCTACGAGTGCGACGGGTTGACCCATGGTCGAACCCGTCCCGACCTGGTGGTGCTGCCCGGCTCCACCGCCGAGGTGGTCGAGGTGATGCGCCTGGCCCGGGCCTCGGGCCGGCCCATCGTGCCGCGCGGCTCGGGCACCGGCCTCTCCGGTGGCGCCCGCCCGGTCCCCGGCTGCGTGGTGGTGGCCCTCTCCCGCATGCGCCGCATCCTCGAGGTGAACCTGGAGGACGGCTGGATCCGGGTCGAGCCGGGGGTGCTCAACCTCGACGTCACGAAGCACGTCTCGGCCGCGGGCCACTACTACGCGCCCGACCCCTCCTCGCAGAGCATCTGCTCCATCGGCGGGAACGTCGCCGAGAACTCGGGCGGGGCCCACTGCCTCAAGTACGGCTTCACGGTGAACCACGTGCTGGGCGCCCGCCTGGTGCTCCACGACGGCAAGGTGGTGGACATCGGCGGACCGGCCCTCGACGCCCCCGGCCACGACCTGCTGGCCGCGCTGGTGGGGAGCGAGGGCATGCTGGGCATCGTCACCGAGGTGACCCTGCGGCTCCTGCGCAAGCCCGAGGCCACCCGGACCTTCTTCGCCACCTTCCCCTCGACCGACGAGGGGGGCGAGGCGGTCTCGCGCATCATCGCCGCCGGGATCCTGCCGGCCGCCATCGAGATGATGGACCGGCTGGCCATCGAGGCGGCCAAGGCCGCCACCGGGCTCGACTGGCCCGACGTGGGCGCGGCGCTGCTCATGGACGCCGACGGCCCGGCCGCCGAGGTGGAGGACCTCTCCGCACGCGCGGTGAAGATCGCCCGCGAGGTGGGCGCGCTCGAGCTGCGGCTCCCCAGGAGCGAGGCCGAGCGGCAGCTCATGTGGAAGGGGCGCAAGAGCGCCTTCGCCGCGGTGGGGCGCATCTCCCCCAACTACCTGGTGGAGGACGGCACCATCCCCCGCTCCGAGATCGCGCCGGTGCTGCGCGAGATCGAGTCCATGGCCAAGGACAACGGCCTGCGGGTCGCCAACGTCTTCCACGCCGGCGACGGCAACCTCCACCCGCTCGTGCTCTACGACGCCCGCAACGGCGGCGAGGAGGAGCGGGCCGAGACCCTGGGCGGCGACATCCTGCGGATGTGCGTGCGGCGCGGCGGCTCCATCACCGGGGAGCACGGGGTGGGAGCCGAGAAGGCCGCCTACATGGCCGACATGTACGGCGAGTCCGACCTCGAGACCATGCAGTGGATCCGCTCCGCCTTCGACCCGGAGGAGGCCATGAACCCGGGCAAGGTCTTCCCGAAGCTGCGGCTCTGCGGCGAGAAGCCCGGGCCAGGCGGCCTGGAGCACCCCGCCGTGAAGTCGGGCGAGGTGCAGCGATGGTGACGCGCGAGCGCCCCGGGACCGCCGACGACGCCGTGCAGGGCGCGGTGCCGCGGCTCGTCCTCGAGCCCTCCACGGTCGAGGAGGCGGCCGAGGCCATGGCCCGCGCCGCCGCCGAGAAGCTCGCGGTGGCCTTCGTGGGCGGCGGCACCGACCTGGGACTGGGCGCCCGCCCGGCCCGGCTCGACGCCGTCCTCCGGACCGGCGGGCTCGCGCGCCTGGTGGACCACGCCCCGGCCGACCAGGTGGTCACCGCCGAGGCCGGCATGACGCTGGCGGCGCTCTCCGGGGTGCTGGCCGGGCACCGGCAGCGGCTCGCCCTCGACGCCCCGTTCCCGGGGAGGGCCACGGTGGGCGGCGTGGTGGCCGCCAACGCCTTCGGCCCGCGGCGGGCCCGCTTCGGGGCCGCGCGCGATCTCGTGCTGGGCGTCTCGGTGGTGCGCGCCGACGGGGTGGCGGCGCGGGGCGGCGCCAAGGTGGTGAAGAACGTGGCCGGCTTCGACCTGCCGCGCCTCATGGTGGGCTCGCTGGGGACGCTGGCGCTCCTCACCCGCGTCACCTTCCGGGTGCACCCGCTCCCCGAGACCGAGGGCACCGTCCTCTTCCCCGGGCTCGACGTCGACCAGGTCCGGTCGCTCTCCGCCGCCTGGCGCGCGGCGCAGCTCGAGCCGGTGTCGGCGGTGGCCCTCTTCGCCTCCGACCGGCTCGACCTGGGGGTCCGCTTCGAGGGGTTCGAGGCCGGCGTGGCAGACCAGGTGGGGCGGCTCCTCGCGCTCGCCGCCAAGGCCGGGCTCCCCGGCGAGCGGCTCCCGGCTCCCGGCGCGGCCGGCTTCTGGGCCCGGCACGACGCGGTCCGCGAGCGGGGTTCGCTCCGCGTGAAGCTCTCCGCGCCGCCCTCCCGCCTCGGCGAGATGGCCCGGTCCTGGCTGCCGCCGCTCCTCGGCGAGCTCTCCCCGGGCGCGGCCGCCCTCTACCCCACGCTGGGTCTGGCCTTCGCCTCGGGCGAGCCGGCCTCGGCGGCGGGGCTGGTGGCGGGGATCCGGGACGCCCGCGCCGCCATCGTCGCCGCGGGGGGCTCGCTCACCATCGGGGAGGCCCCCCCGGCCATCCGGCCCGCCGTCGATCCGTGGGGGCCGCCGCCGCCGTCCATCGATCTCATGCGCGCGCTCAAGGAACGCTTCGACCCCGACCGGCGGCTCGCGCCCGGACGCTTCGTGGGGGGCATCTGATGTCCGGGGCCGGTCGCCACCCCGCGCTCGACTGCGTCCACTGCGGCTTCTGCCTGCCGGTCTGCCCCACCTGGACCGTCTGGGGGCGCGAGCCCGACTCGCCGCGCGGCCGCATCGAGATCGCCCGGGCCATGCTCGACGGCGCGACGCCCACCGCCGAGATGGTCTCCCACCTCGACTCCTGCCTGGGCTGCATGGCCTGCCTGGCCGCCTGCCCATCCGGCGTGCGCTACGACGCGGTCATCGAGGAGGCCCGCTCCCGGGTCGAGGCCTCGGGAGTGCGGACCCCGGCCGACGCCGGCCGCCGCTCGGCCATCTTCTCCCTCTTCCCCCACCCGGGCCGGTTGCGGGTGGCGGCGGTCTTCCTCTGGCTCTGGCGGGTCACCGGCCTGCGCTGGCTCACCAGGGCCCTGGGCCTCACCCGGCTCCTGCCCTTCATCGGCCGCCTCGACGCGCTGGCGCCCGACCTGGGGTTCGGAGAGGTGACGTCGAGCCTCCCGGCCGGCGCCCGGGCGGCGGGGACGAGCCGCGGGCGGGTGGCGCTGGTGGGAGGCTGCGTGCAGCGGGTCTTCTTCCCCGGGGTGAACGAGGCCACGCTGCGGGTGCTCTCGGCCGAGGGCTACGACGTCGTGGTCCCCCTGGGGCAGGGCTGCTGCGGCGCGCTCTCCGTCCACGCCGGGCGGGACGAGGAGGCCCGCGCCATGACCCGCGCCCTGGTGGAGCGGCTCGAGGCCTCGGGCGCCGGCACCTTCCTGGTCAACGCCGCCGGCTGCGGATCGCACCTGAAGGACCTGGGGCATCTCTTCCGGAGCGACCCGGCCTGGCGGGACCGGGCCGTGCAGTTTTCACGGAAGGTGAAGGACGTCACCGAGTTCCTGGCCGCGGTGGCCCCCCGGGCGGCGCGCCACCCCATCCCGGGGAAGGTCGCCTACCACTCCCCCTGCCACCTGGGGCACGCCCAGGGCATCCAGGACCCGCCGCGGGCGCTGCTCCGCGCCATCCCCGGGCTCGAGCTCGTCGAGGTCGCCGAGGGAGACCAGTGCTGCGGCAGCGCCGGCATCTACAACCTGGTGCAGGTCGAGGCCTCCGACGAGCTGGGGGCGCGCAAGGCGGCCAACGTGCTGGCCACGGGCGCGCCGTATCTCGCCAGCGCCAACCCGGGGTGCACGTTGCAGGTCCAGAGGGTGCTGCGCGAGAAGGGGGCGTCGGTCCAGGCCGCGCACCCCATCGAGATCCTCGACGCGTCGATCCAGGGGAAGCCGTTCCCGGGACGGCCGCGGTAGCGCAGCCCGGGCGAATCCTTTGGCGACGGCGGGGCTCCTACCCGTGCCAGGCCGGGAGGTTCCCGCTAGATCGAGGGTTCCCGCGTCGCGCGAAAGGACCGTTCCCCATGAAGATCACGTTCGCCGCCCTCCTCCTCGCCATGGCCTTCCCGGCTCTCGCCGAGTCCGCCCTGGCCCCGTCCGGGGCCGTCGCTTCCGTCAAGCCCGGGGTGGTGGACGGGGCAACCGCGAAGCTGCTCGCCGCCTCCGGCGCGAAGGTGGTGGACGTCCGGACGCCCGGGGAGTTCGCCTCGGGCCACGTCCCGGGGGCCGTCAACATCCCCTTCGACGAGCTGCCCCGCCGCGCCGCCGAGATCGGGCCGACCTCCACCCCGGTGGTGCTCTACTGCCGCACCGGTCGCCGCAGCGGCATCGCCTCGGACGCCCTCCAGAAGGCCGGCTTCTCGAAGCTCTACGATTTCAAGTCGGTCACCGCCTGGCCCGGAGAGCTGGCGAAGTGATCCGCGGTGGCGCCGGGCGGCGCTACCCCTCGGCCTTCACCTGCTGGGCCAGGTAGTTCTGGATCCCCACCTGCTCGACCAGGGTCAGCTGCGCCTCAAGCCAGTCGGCGTGCTCCTCCTCGTCGACGAGGATCTCCTCGAGGAGCTCGGCGGTGCCGTTGTCGCCCTTTCCGCGGCAGAACTCGACCCCGGCGTTGAGCACCGGGATGGCCCGCTTCTCGAGGGCGAGGTCGCTCTGCAGCTGCTCGAGCACGGTCTCGCCGATCTCGAGCTTGCCCAGCTTCTGGAGGTTGGGCATGCCGTCCAGGTAGAGGATGCGCTGGATCACCTGATCGGCGTGCTGCATCTCCTCGATCGACTCGGCGCGGACCTTCTTCCAGAGCCGCTCGTAGCCCCAGTTCTCGCAGAGCCGGGCGTGCAGGAAGTACTGGTTGATGGCGGTGAGCTCGTTGACGAGCACCTCGTTGAGCAGCGCGATGACCTTGGCGTCACCCTTCATGTCGTCTCTCCTCGGCGGCTAGGCGGCCAGGCCGTTGCTGGGGCAGCCCGTGCAGGGAGTGGGACGGCACGGGCGGGCGGCGGCCACGATACGCTCGACCGACTCCGCGCAGCAACCACAGTCGGTGCCCGCGCCGGTGGACCGGACGATCTCCTTGAGCGAGCGCCCGGCCTCGGCGGCCATGCGCAGCTCGCGATCGGACACGACACGGCAGGAGCAGACGATCATTGCGCCCTCCGGCCGGGAGCCCCGGCCGCTGATTCAATCTTGAGAATCATTATCAGCATGCTCCGTCCGGGTCAAGTCCTTCCCGGCCGCCCTCCCGGACGTAGAATCCGGCATGTCCCGCTTCCCGCAAGCCCGCCCCGTGACGCCGGACGACCGTTCCCGCTCCCGCGTCGGGCTCGCGCTCGCGTCGGCGCTCGCCGCCTGGCTCCTGTGGGCCCAGATCTGGCCCCCGGCCGTGCCGCGCTTCGCCGGGGTGGACTTCGTGCAGTTCTGGGCGGTGGGGCAGGCCGCCCGGGGCGACGGGACCGTGGACGTCTACTCACCCCGGGGGCGGGAGCGTCTCGCCGCCTGGACCGGCGCGCGGGCCGCTGAATCCCGCTCGCCCAGGCTCCGGGCGGCGGCTGCGTACCGGCAGCGCTTCGAGACCTTCTCGACGCCCTTCCTGTACCAGTCGCTCGGCTGGATCGCGGGGGGCGACTACGACCGGGACCTGGCCGTCTTCCAGCGGGTCGGGACCGTGGCGGCGGCGGCGGCGGTGCTCCTCCTCGCCCACATGATGGGCTACGGGTGGACCGGCGGCCTGCTCGCCTTCCTCCTGCTCGGGCTGGCGAGCGAGCCGATGGCGAGCGACGTCCGGGTCGCCAACGTGAACCGGCTCCAGCTGCTCGCCATGGCCGGCTGGATGTGGGCGCAGCGCTCCCCGTCCCCGGCGCGGCAGGTCTCGGCCGGGCTCCTGCTGGGGTTGCTCCTCGCCTTCAAGCCCACGCTCGGACCGGCGCTCGCCGTGCTGGTGCTCGTGGGGTGGGCCACCCGCCGGTGGCGGTCGATGGCACTCCAGGCGGCCGGCGTGGCGCTCTCGGGAGCGGCCGTGGTCGTGGCGACCTCGATGGCCTGGGGCTCCGCGCGGACCTGGTGGGACTGGGCGATGGCGCTGCGCTCGCTCGAGCGGGACGCCGACGTCACGCTGGCCAGCTACAACCTGGCCGCGGCGCAGGTGCTGTCGGGATGGGGGGTGCCGTCCCCCTCGACGATCCTGGCCGCGGTCCTGCTCGCCGTCACGGCGGCCGTCCTCTGGTCGGCCCGCCGCGGCGCCACCGGACCCGCCGACGCGGGGAGGCTGGGAATGGCGGCCGGATCGCTCGCCTTCGCCATCTCCCTGTGGCCCCTGCAGCTCGTGTGGCTCCACTACTACCTGCTCTTCACGCCGCTGGCCCTCTGGCTGCTGCGCCCCTCCGGCCCGGGAGAGGACGGCGGAGGCCGCTCCCTCGCCGAGCGCATGCTGGCCGCGGTGGCTGCGGTGGGCGCGCTGGGGAGCCCTCACCTGCTCCCGGCCGCGCGGGACAGCTTCCCGCTCCAGGCCGCCGCCTACATCCTGGGGGCCCTGTGCCTCATCTGCCTGGGCTGGGTGGAGCTCCACCGGGCGGCGCGAGGAGCAGCCGTCGCCCCGTCGCCGACAGCCGCGCCGGGTGGGTGAACCCCATCCTGGCGGCCCGGTACTCGAGCGCCGTGGCCAGCACGCCGAACCCGTAGGTCACGCTGCGGCGGAAGCCGATCGACGACGCCTCGGCGAAGTAGCGCGTCGGGCAGGAGATCTCCCCCACGTCGAAGCCGAACCAGAGCACCTGCGCGAGCATCTGGTTGTCGAAGACGAAGTCGTCCGAGTTCTCCTCGAGCGGCAGGGTCTCCAGGAGCCGCCGGGAGAAGGCGCGGTAGCCGGTGTGGTACTCGGAGAGCTTGTAGCCGAGCAGCAGGTTCTCGACCAAGGTGAGCCCCCGGTTGGCGACGTACTTCCAGAGCGGCATGCCGCCCTTGCGGGCCCCCACTCCCAGGATGCGCGAGCCCAGCACGCAGTCGAAGTGGCCGCTCGCCACCATGCCCGCCATGGCCGGGAGGAGCCGCGGCGAGTACTGGTAGTCCGGGTGGATCATCACCACGATGTCGGCGCCGCGGGCCAGCGCCTCGCGGTAGCAGGTCTTCTGGTTGCCCCCGTACCCCAGGTTCCGCTGGTGGATCACCACCTGCAGCCCGAGTTCCCGTGCCACCCGGACGGTCTCGTCGGGGCTGGCGTCGTCCACCAGCAGCACGTCGTCGGCGACGGAGCGGTCGATCTCGGCGCACGTGCGGGCCAGGGTCCTCTCGGCCTTGTAGGCCGGCATGACCACGCACACCCGCTTCCCGTCGATCATGCCTCCCTCCGCCCGCGACGTGCCGCACGCACCCACCCCGGGATCCGCAGCGCGAGCAGCACCGCGAAGATCCCCGCGAAGAGGAGCGGCCTCTTCATGTCGGCCTTCACCCGCCAGGCGAAGTGGACCACCGAAAGCGCCGCGGCCAGGTAGACGAGCCGGTGCAGGAGCTTCCAGCGCCGGTACCCGAGCCGCCGCAGCCACCCGTCGGTGGAGGTGACGGCGAGCGGGGCCAGGCAGAGGAGGGCCGCGAATCCCACCATGAGGAACGGGCGCCGGGTGAGGTCCAGGGAGATGGTCTGCCAGTCGAAGAACTTGTCCACGCCGACGTAGAAGAGGAAGTGGAGGAGCGCGTAGGCGAAGGCCGTGACCCCGAGCACGCGCCGGAGCCGCTGCGGCCAGGCCAGGCCGAGGTATTCCCCGGCCGGGGTTGGGACGAGCGAGAGGGCCAGGATGGTGATGGTCCAGAAGCCCAGCCGGTTCTGCACCGCCTCGACGGGGTTGGCGGAGAGACCGCCGGTGGCGGCGTCCCAGCCGATCTTGCCGATGGGCAGGAGGAGCACCGCCACCGCGGCGGGCTTGAGCCACCGCTTCACTTTTAGTAAAGCTTCCTCGGGTCGAGGCCGGCGTAGAGCCCCGCCACCTCGGCCCCGTATCCGTTGAACGGCAGCGTGTCGCGCCGGAAGAACTCGCCCAGGCGCCGCTCCTTCCCCTGGCTCCAGCGCGGGTGGTCCACCGCCGGGTTCACGTTGCCGTAGAAGCCGTACTCGGTGGGGGCCATGACCGCCCAGGTGGTGCGCGGCTGCTCCTCGACGAAGCGCATGCGCACGATCGACTTGGCCCCCTTGAAGCCGTACTTCCAGGGGGTGATGACCCGCAGCGGGGCGCCGTTCTGGGCGGGCAGCACCCGCCCGTAGAGCCCCACGGCGAGCAGCGTGAGCGGGTTCACCGCCTCGTCGATGCGAAGCGCCTCGGTGTAGGGCCAATCGAGGATGCGGCTCTTCTGGCCCGGCATCTGCGCCGGATCGAGCAGCGTCTGGAAGACCACGAACTTCGCCCGCGAGGTGGGCTCGGCCCGCTTCACCAGCGCGTCGAGCGGGAACCCCACCCAGGGCACCACCATCGACCAGGCCTCGACGCAGCGGAAGCGGTAGATCCGCTCCTCCAGCGGGGAGAGCTTGAGGATCTCCTCGATGCCCAGGGTGAGCGGCCTCTTCACCTCGCCGTCCACGGCGAGCGTCCAGGGGCGGGTGCGCAGGCCGCCGGCACGCTGGGCCGGATCGGCCTTGTCGGTGCCGAACTCGTAGAAGTTGTTGTACGTCGTGACCGACTTCCAGGGCGTGGGCTTCTCGCCGCCGGCCATGTCGGCCTTCCTCGCCACGGGGAGGACCTCGCCGGACGGGTCTTCGGGGCCCGCCAGCGCCGGGATCGGAAAGGCAGAAGTGGCCGCGCCGATGGCCCCGGCCGCCCCCAGCCTCAGGAAGTCCCTGCGGCGCAGGTAGATCCTCTCGGGGGTGGCTTCGCTCTCTCGAAGGTCGGGCTTGAAGCGGGGCATGGTGGTTCTCCGTCCGGCAACGTCTGCTTAACCCCGCCGGGGCCTGGCGCCATTCCCGCGTCCTAGAACCGGTAGGCGATGGCGTAGAGCAGCGACACCGTCAGGATGGAGAGGCGCGTGGTGACGGCCCCCGTTCCCGGGGTGCCGAGCAGGAAGTCGTCCGAGTTCCCCCAGGAGGCGCCCAGCCCCAGCGAGCCCGAGAGGTTCTCGCCCTTCAGCTTGGCGCCGGCGGTGAGCCCGTAGAGATTCACGCTCCGGAAGACTCCGGAGGTGCCGGGGGCGCTCGGCGCGGCGTCGGTGTAGAACCCGCCGTGGAGGCTCCACGACTCGTCGAGCGTGTAGCGCCCCCCGACGGCGAAGTTCCACACCGTGGTCGCCCCGTAGGTCAGCCCCGCGAAGGGCGCCTGGGTCCGCGACTGCGTGCCGTCCGGGTAGGTGGCGATCTTCTCCACCATCTGGCTCGAGGCGAGCAGCAGGTACTCGGAGATGGACGAGTGGTACCGCACGTCGATCTCCACGTCGAAGCGCGGCTCCCGCCAGGCCAGGCCGAAGTTCACGGTGAGCGGAAGGTGGTAGCTGAAGGTGGCGTTCGGGTCGGCGAAGTAGGACTGGTAGGTCGCCGGGCCGGAGGCCGAGTTGACCGTCTCCATGTCCTGGAAGGAGAGGGACCCGGTGCGGAGGATGGTGAAGGTCGGCGTGCGCAGGCAGGCCCCGGCCACGAGGCGATCGGTCACGTCCCACTGGACGCCGAACGTGCCTTGCCCGCCCCACGTCGTGCCCTTCCCGTCGGCCGTGCGCAGGATGGCGGAGTCCACGATCTGTGGATCGGAGCGCATCGAGAGGATCTGGGTCTGGGAGATGCTCGTGATGGCCACCCCGAAGCCGGCCCCGAGCCGGAGCGACGGCAGCACCGCCCAGGCGGCGGAGACGGCCGGGACGAGCGTGGAGATGCTCACGCTCGACGAGTAGTTGACCTTGTTGCCGTCGAGGGTGGCCCCGTTCAGCGCCGCCGACCAGGAGGTGGGCTTGGTGGCCGAGAAGCCGATGCGCCAGCGATCGGAGGAGATGACGTCCCCGCCCAGCACGGCGCCGAAGTAGCCGGGGAGCTGGGCCAGCGAGACCTTTCCGCTGCCGGCCTGGACCTGGCCGAGGTCGATCATCTCGAGCTCGTAGCCGGTGGCGCTGGCGCCGATGACGCTGCGCCGGACCAGCGCCAGGCCGGCCGGGTTGTACCAGCCCGCCGTGGAGTCGGCCACGCGGGCCACGAAGGCGCCCCCCTCGAGCGCCTCCTCCTGCCCGATGAGGACCCGGTCGTAGTTGGTGAGGACGGCGCTGGGGGGCAGGAAGAAGGTGGACTGGGCCCGGGCCGGGGGTGCGACGAGGACCACGGCGAGGGCGATGAGGAGGCGGCGTGCGCGAGGCATGGCGGGAGGACGCTAGCACGTCCGGGACCGCTCGCCCCCCGCTCCGAGTCCCGCTATGCTCCCCCGCGGGACCGGCCCGGGGAGGACGCGATGATCACACTGCTTGTGAACGGAACGGCGCGATCGGTGGAGGTCTCGCCGGACACCCCGCTGCTCTGGGCGCTCCGCGACACGCTTGCGCTCACCGGGACCAAGTTCGGCTGCGGGATCGGCTCGTGCGGATCCTGCACGGTCCTTCTCGACGGGGCCCCGGTCCGGAGCTGCCAGGTCACCGTCGCCGAGGTGAAGAATCGCAAGGTGACCACCATCGAGGGGCTCTCCCCGGACGGAAACCACCCGGTCCAGCGCGCCTGGATCGCCGACGAGGTCCCCCAGTGCGGCTACTGCCAGTCCGGCCAGATCGTGGCCGCGGCGGCCCTGCTGGCCCGGAAGCCCCGCCCCACCGACGCCGACATCGACGACGCCATGGACGGCATCCTCTGCCGCTGCGGGACCTACGAGCGGATCCGCCGCGCCATCCACCGGGCGGCGAAGGAGGGCGCGCGATGACCGGCTCGGAGATGGGACGCCGCACCTTCCTCGAGATCGCCGCCGGCACAGGCCTGTGGCTGGCGGCGAGCCCCCTGCGCGTCGCCGCCGCGGGGCCGGAAGCCGTGCCGGCCGCGGGCTTCCAGCCCAGCGTCTGGCTCAACGTGAGTCCGAAGGGGCTGGTCACGGTCTGGCTGGGGCGCTCCGAGATGGGGCAGGGCACCTACACCGGGATGGCCGTGCTCGTGGCCGAGGAGCTCGACGCCGACTGGAAGAGCGTGCGCGTCGTGCAGGCCGACGCCGACCCGAAGTACGGCCGGATGAGCACGGGCGGGTCGTCCTCCGTCCGCCAGTCCTGGGAACCGCTCCGCAAGGCCGGCGCCGCGGCGAGGGAGATGCTGGTCTCCGCGGCGGCCGCCGGATGGAGCCTCGACCCGGCCTCCTGCCGCACCGAGAGCGGAACCGTGATCCATGCCGCCTCCGGGCGCCGCATCGGATACGGAGAGGTCGCCGCCGCCGCGGCCAGGCTCCCGGTCCCGGAGAAGCCCCGCCTGAAGGACCCGAAGGACTTCACACTCATCGGCAAGCCGGTCCCGCGCCTCGACACCCCGCAGAAGACCCGCGGCGCTGCGGTGTTCGGCATCGACGTGCGGGTGCCCGGGATGCTCCACGCCGTGGTGGCCCGGCCACCGGCGCTGGGCGGGAAGGTGATCCGCTTCGACGCCGCCAGGGCGATGGCCATGCCCGGCGTCCGCAAGGTGGTCGAGGTCCCGTCCGGAGTCGCCGTCCTCGCCGACACCACCTGGGCTGCGTTCCGGGGGCGCGACGCGCTCTCCGCCACCTTCGACGGAGGCCCCAACGGCGCGCTCGACTCGGCGGCCATCGCCCGCCTGGTCGACTCGGCGCAGCCCGAGCCGACCCCGGCGCGCAGCGAGGGAGACCTCGAGAAGGCGCTCGCCGGAGCGGCGAAGAAGCTCCAGGCGACCTACACCCTCCCCTTCCTGGCCCACGCCCCCATGGAGCCCATGAACTGCGCCGCTCGCGTGGACGGGAACGGCGCGGAGCTCTGGGTGCCCACCCAGGCTCCCCTCTGGGCCCGCGGCGACGTGGCCAAGGCGCTGGGACTCCCCGACGACAAGGTCACCGTCCACACCACCTTCCTGGGCGGCGGGTTCGGACGTCGCTCCTTCCCCGACTTCCCGGTCGAGGCGGCGCTGGTCGCGAAGGCGGCGGGTGTCCCGGTCCAGGTCACCTGGAGCCGCGAGGACGACTTCCTGGGCGACTACTTCCGCCCCTGTGGCAAGAACGAGCTCCGCGCCGGGCTCGACGCGAAGGGCAACCTGGTCGGATGGCACCACCTGGTGCGCAGCCCGTCCATCTCGCGCCAGAACTTCGGCGGGAGGCCGGGCAGCCCCGACATCCTGGAGGGGGCCATCGCCTTCCCGTACCGGTCCGGCTCCGTCCGGATCGAGGCGGCCATCCCCACGGTGGGCGTGCGCCTCGGCTGGTGGCGCTCGGTCTACGCGTCGCAGAACGCCTTCCCGGAGGAGTGCTTCGTCGACGAGCTGGCCCACGCGGCGGGCAAGGACCCGCTGGCCTTCCGGCAGGGGCTCCTGCCCCCCGCGCACCCGCTCCAGGTGGTGCTGGCGCTGGCCGGCGAGAAGTCGGGCTGGGGAAAGAAGCTCCCCAAGGGCGTCGCCCGGGGGATCGCCTGCCACTCCTCCTTCGGAAGCCACGTTGCCCAGGTGGCCGAGGTGTCGGTGACGAAGGGGGCCATCCGCGTCCATCGCGTCGTGGTGGCGGTCTCCTGCGGAACGGCACTCAATCCGGACAGCGTGGCCCACCAGATGGAGGGGTCGGTGGTCTACGGCCTCTCGGCCGCGCTCCGCGGCGCCATCACCTTCGCGAAGGGGGCCGCCCAGCAGACCAACTTCCCCGACCAGGATCCCCTCCACATCTCCGAGATGCCGCGGGTGGAGACCCACATCGTGCCGAGCACCGCTGCGCCCGGCGGCATCGGGGAGCCGGGCCTTCCCCCCATCGCCCCGGCGGTGGCGAACGCCCTCTTCGCCCTGACCGGGAAGCGGCAGCGCAGCCTGCCCCTCGAGGCCTGAGCGTCCCTACGGCGGCGGCAGCGGGTCGTCCTTCCGGAAGGCCGTCCCGGTGAAGAGGGCGACGAGCGTCCCCGCCTCGTCGGTGACCCGCACGGTGCAGGTGGAGAGGCGGCGCGAGCCTCCCTCCTCCCGCGCCTCGGCGGTGAGGACGCCGGTCCGGACGGGGCGCAGGAAGGTGACGTGGGCCTCGATGGCGAGCGCCACGTTTCCCCGGGAGTTGGAGGCCACCGCGAAGGCGAAGTCGGCCAGCGTGAAGACGGCCCCGCCCTGCACCACGCCGGCCGCGTTCATGTGCTGGGGGCCCACCGCCATCCGGGCCACGGCGCGCCCCTCGGCCACCTCCAGAAGCTCGACCCCGATGCCAGTGGCGAAGCGGTCCCTGTCGAAGATCCTGGCGAGTTCGGACATGGGTCCATCGTAGCCGTTCCGGTCGATCGCCGGTTGCGACGCGCGCGCGGCAGGCTATGGAAACGCCGCACGGCCCGCGGGGGCCGGAAAGCGAGGGATCCCATGGCCAAGAAGAAGGTCGCGAAGAAGAAGCCCGCTCGGAAGGCGGTCCGCAAGCCCACCCGGAAGAAGGTGGAGGCGGTCCCGAAGGCGTACGGGTCGGTCACACCCGCCCTCGCCATCCGCGGCGCCACCGACGCCATCGCCTTCTACGTGAAGGCGTTCGGCGCGAAGGAGCTGTCGCGCATGCCCGGGCCGGACGGGAAGCTCATGCACGCCGAGATCCGGATCGGGGACAGCATCGTCATGCTGGGCGAGGAGGCCCCGGAGATGGGAGCCCCCTCCCCGCAGACCCTGAACGGTTCACCGGTCGGGCTCATGTTCTACACGAAGGACGTGGACGCGATGTTCGCGCGGGCGGTGGCCGCGGGCGCGAAGCCGGTCATGCCTCCCGCCGACATGTTCTGGGGGGACCGGTACGGGTCGGTCACCGACCCGTTCGGCCACCGCTGGTCCATCGCCACCCACAAGGCCGACCTCACGCCGAAGCAGATGAAGAAGGGCATGGAGGAGTGGATGGCATCGATGGGCGGCCAACCGGGATGACGGGCCGGGCGAAGTGAATCGCACCGACGCCGAGGCCCTCGCGCGCGCGCGGGCGGTCCTCGAGAAGCCGGGCATCGCCATCCGCCTCACCGACCTCCTGGGCAGGCCGGTGGAGATGGCGGTGGCGGCCCTGCCCGCCTCGGCCTCGCGCCTCATCCACCGCGCCACCGGCGCCGCACTCGATCGGGCGCTCTCGGTGGCGCTGCGCACCATGGACGCCGACCCCGATCCTCCCTCCGACTGGGTCCACCGGCTGGCGGCGGGGGCCGCCGGCGCGGGGGGCGGCGCCTTCGGCCTGGCAGGGCTTGCGGTGGAACTCCCCGTCTCCACCACCCTCATGCTGCGGGCCATCGCCGACCACGCCCGGGCCCAGGGGGAGGACCTCTCCCGCCCCGAGCCGCGCCTGCAGTGCCTGGCGGTCTTCGCCTACGGGTCGCCGCGCGCCGCCGACGACGCCGCCGACGCCGGCTACTTCGCCGTCCGCGCGGCCCTGGCCCGCTCCATCTCCGAGGCCGCCGAGTGGCTGGCCACCAAGGGTGCCTCCCGCGCCGCCGCCGACCGGAGCGCGCCGGCGCTGGCCCGGCTGCTCGCCGCGGTGGCCCGCCGCTTCGGGATGGCGGTCTCGGAGAAGGCCGCCGCCCAGCTCGTGCCGCTGCTCGGGGCTGCCGGGGGCGTGGCGATCAACCTGACCTTCATGAACCACTACCAGCGAACCGCCTGGGCCCACTTCACGGTGAGGCGACTGGAGCGGGCCCACGGCGAGGCCGCCGTCCGGGCCGCCTGGGGCCCGTAGAGGGGGGCCTCCTTTCCGGGCCTTGCGCGCCGGGGCCCGATCTCCCTACCGTGGCGGGATGAAGGAGACGACCTCTCGCAAGATCTCGCGCTTCCTCGACCCATACCGGATCACCAGCGGGAAGGACTTCCGGCTGAAGGACCACGACCCCGGCGACACCGGCGGCCTCGACTCCGAGGACAAGCCGGAGGCGAAGAGGATGCTGGCCAGCGGCGTGGAGCGGATGGCCGAGCTTCAAGAGAGGCTCTACGCCAGCGACCAGTGGGGGATGCTTCTGGTCTTCCAGGCCATGGACGCGGCCGGCAAGGACGGCACCATCAAGCACGTCCTCTCCGGCGTGAACCCGCAAGGCTGCCAGGTCCACTCCTTCAAGCAGCCCTCCACCGAGGAGCTCGACCACGACTTCCTCTGGCGCACCCAGCGGGCCGCCCCCGAGCGCGGACGCATCGGAATCTTCAACCGCTCCTACTACGAGGAGGTCCTGGTGGTGCGGGTCCACCCGCAGATCCTGGCCGGCCAGCGCCTCCCGGCGCGGTTCGTGGGGAAGAAGGTCTGGGACGAGCGGCTCGAGGACATCGCCGGCTACGAGCGGTACCTGGCCCGCAACGGCTTCGCCATCCTCAAGTTCTTCCTGAACGTCTCGAAGAAGGAGCAGAAGCGCCGCTTCCTGGAGCGGCTCGACGAGCCGGAGAAGCACTGGAAGTTCTCCCCCTCCGACGTGCGGGAACGGGCCCACTGGAAGGGCTACATGGAGGCCTACGAGGAGGCCATCCGCGGCACCGCCACCGAGCACGCCCCCTGGTTCGTGGTCCCGGCGGACGAGAAGTGGTTCACCCGGCTCGTGGTCGCGGCGGCCATCGTGGAGACGCTGGAGGGGCTCGACCTGGCCTTCCCCAAGGTGCCCGACTCCAAGCGGGAGGAGCTCGCGCTGGCGCGGGCGCAGCTCGAGAAGGAGTAGCACCGGGGTCGGCGCCCGGCCGCCCGTCTGGTAACATCCGCCCCTTCCTTCACCCGAAAGGCCCCCACATGTCCCTCACGCTCGATGACGTCAGCCACGCGGTCCGGGAGACCCAGTACGCGGTCCGCGGCGCCATCGTGGCTCGCGCCGCCGAGCTGGAGCGCCAGGGCCAGCCGATCATCTACTGCAACATCGGCAACCCCCAGTCGCTCGGGCAGAGGCCGCTCACCTTCGTGCGCCAGGTGCTGGCGCTGGCCGAGTACCCCGAACTGCTCGACGGGCCCGCGGCGGCGGCCTTCCCGGAGGACGCGCGGGCGGCGGCGCTCCTCGCCCTGAAGAAGAGCCCGCACGGCCTGGGCGCCTACACCGAGAGCAAGGGCTACCTCTTCGTCCGGCAGGCGGTGGCCGACTTCATCCACCAGCGGGACGGCATCTCCACCGACCCGGAGCACGTCTTCCTCACCGACGGCGCCAGCAAGGGGGTCCAGTCGGTGCTGCGCCTCCTCGTGGACGGACCGAAGGACGGGGTGATGATCCCCATCCCGCAGTACCCGCTCTACTCGGCCTCCATCACGCTGCTCGGCGGCACCCAGGTCTCCTACTTCCTCGACGAGAAGAGGGACTGGAGCCTATCGCTGGCGGCGCTCGAGACCGCCCACGCCGAGGCCACGGCCCGGGGCATCCGGGTGCGCGCCATCGCCGTCATCAACCCGGGCAATCCCACCGGCGCGGTGCTCGACCCGTCCAACGTCGAGATGGTTCTCGCCTTCGCCCGGCGCCATTCCCTCTCGGTGCTCGCCGACGAGGTCTACCAGGAGAACGTCTACCGGCCGGAGGACCGCTTCGTCTCCTTCGCCTCGGTGCTCGTGCGCCTCGGGCTCACCGACGTCCCGCTCTGGAGCTTCCACTCCGTGTCAAAGGGCTACCTGGGCGAGTGCGGCCACCGGGGCGGCTACCTGGAATGCCGGAACGTGCCGGCCGACGTCATGGCCGAGGTGGAGAAGATCCAGTCGGTGGCGCTCTGCGCCAACTCGGCGGGGCAGTTCGTCACCTGGATCATGGTCCGGCCTCCCCGGGCCGGCGACCCGTCGTTTCCCCTCTTCGACCGGGAGCGGCGCGAGGTGCTCGACTCGCTCCGGCGTCGCGCGGCGCTTCTGGAGAAGGGGTTGAACGGGATCCCGGGGATCCAGTGCAACGCGCTCACCGGCGCCATGTACGCCTTCCCGCGCATCACGCTGCCGCCGGGGACCACCGACGCGCAGTACTGCCTGGCGCTCCTCGAGGAGACGGGAATCTGCGTCGTGCCGGGGTCGGGCTTCGGACAGATTCCGGGGACCTGGCACTTCCGCACCACCATCCTGCCCCCCGAGGACCAGATCGCCACCGTGGTGCAGAGGCTGGGCGAGTTCCACGCCGCCTTCACGAAGGCGCGGGGCGGCTGAACGCGCCGCCCGCATGATCGCCCTCTACCTCTCCGGCCACGGCTTCGGCCACATGACCCGCGCCTGCGAGGTGCTGGCCGAGGTGCGGCGGCGGGCGCCGGGCGTCCCGCTCGCGGTGGCGGGCTCCGTCCCGGAGGCGCTGGTCCGGCGCGCCATCCCGGGGGACCTGCTCTTCCGGCGGACCGCCTGCGACGTCGGGCTCGTGCAGCGGGATGCACTGCACATCGACGAGGGGGCGACCGCCACGGCCTGCGCCGCCTTCGAGGCCACCTGGGACGGGCGGGCCGACGCGGAGGCCGACTTCCTCCGGGAGTCCGGGGTCCGGCTCGTCCTGGCCGACATCCCGCCGCTGGCCTTCGAGGCCGCCCACCGGGCCGGAATCCCCTCGGTCGGGCTGGGCAACTTCTCCTGGGACTGGATCTACCGGCACCTCGCTGCACGACAGCCCTCCCTGGCCGCCTCGGCCGGGCGGGCCGCCGCGGCCCACGCCCGCGCCGCGCTGCTCCTCGAGCTCCCCTTCGCCGGCGACCTCTCCTCATTCACCCATCGTGAACAGATCGGCCTGGTGGCCCGGCGACCCCGCCTGGCCCGGGAGGAGGCACGCCGGAGGCTGGGCCTCGACGGGCGCCCGGCGGTGCTGCTCTCCTTCGGAGGCGCGGGGACCCCGGATCTCTCGGCCCCCGCCTCGGCGGAGTTCCGCTGGCTCCTTCCCTCCGACGTGGACGGCCGCCTCGTCGAGCTCGGGCTCACCTACCCGGACGTCGTCCATGCCGTGGACGTGGTGGTCTCGAAGCCCGGGTACGGCATCGTCACCGACGCCATCGCCGCCGGGACGCGGCTCGTCTACACCGAGCGCGGCGACTTCCCGGAGTACCCGATCCTGGTCCGGGAGATGGCGCCATTGCTCGCCAGCGAGCACGTGCCGAACGCCGATCTGCTGGCGGGCCGCATCGAGGGACCGGTTCGAAGGGTCCTGGCCCGGCCGGTGCCTCCCCCTCCCGACCTGGAGGGCGCGTCGCGGGGTGCGGCACGGATCCTCCAGTTCCTCGCCTGAAGCGAACCCCGGCGTGGCGCCGAGCCCCTGGCGCGGCTAGACCCGGGCATGCCCGTCATCCTGGCCGTCCGCGACCTCGTCTTCCGCTCCAAGATCCTGGCCGCCGCCGAGCGGCTCGGCACGCCCGTGAAGATCGCGGCGCGCTTCACCCCGCTCGACCAGGCCGCCCGCGACCACGGTCCCGGGACGCTCATCGTGGACCTCGGCGAGCCGGGTGTCGTGGATCAGATCCCCGCGGCCAAGGGGGCTGGCGCCACCCGGGTGGTGGGCTTCCTGGGGCACCTCCAGGAGGACCTCATGGACGCGGCGCGGCGGGCCGGCGTGGACGAGGTGCTGACCCGCGGCCAGTTCGTGCAGCGGCTCGACGACCTCCTGCGCGGATAGCCGCGGCGGACGGCGCCATCAGGGCGGATTCACCTCGATCGCCTCGACCCAGAGCTGCTCGCAGGCCCCCGAGCCGACGTCGCTGCGGGAGAGGCTGGTGCGGGAGCGGAACCTGCTCGCGCCGCTGCGGTCGAGGATCTCGACGTCCACGAGCTTTCCACGCAGGGTGACCAGGTCCCCCTGGCGGACCCGCTTCATCTCCTTCGCCACGTCGTCGCCGGCCGGGACGAGGTGGTGGTTCGCCACGTGGGCCTGGATGACCTGGGGCGAGAGGGAGCCGTCCTCGAACCACCAGCTCACGTAGCGGCCGGAGAGGTGGAACTTCATCTTCTTCAGGACCGCCGGGTCGGCGACCGGCCCCCAGACGAGCGCCAGGTCCATGGGCACGGCGAAGTCCCACTCGTCGAGGAGCGTGCGGCTGGTGTCCACGGCGTAGGCGGTGATCCGGTAGCTGGCGCGGGGCGTGAGCCTGACCTCGTGCCCCTTGGCCTCGAAGGAGATGACCGGCTCGTCCACCAGGGCGACCTGCTCGGGCTCGGCGGTGGCGCGGGCGGGATCGACCCGGGAGCGCCAGTCATTACAGGAGCAGGTTGCGAGAAGCGCAGCGACCGCAACCTGCGACAGGAACCTCCTCACGAATCCCTCCCCTTCACCGAACCCTCACCAAACCTTCACCGAACCCTCATCCTCATGCACGCCGCGCTGGCCGGGCACTGCCCCTTGAACTGGCTCCCCTCGCGAATGGCCGCAGGGACGCTCCCCCGCTCCACGTCCTCGAAGCCGTCGCGCAGCGCCCGCTCCCTCACGGTCGTGGTCAGGATGTACAGGTCCCGGATCCCGAGCCCCCGGGCCAGCGCCACGGCCGCGTCGTGCAGCGTGGCCCCGACGCCTCGTCGCCGGAACGCGGGGGCCACCGCGAACGACCGGAGCAACCCTGCCTCCCCGTGCACCTCGAGCCCGATGCATCCCGCAAGGTCCCCGCCCTCGCGGGCGACCAGGAGCCGCTGGGATCCCGTTCCGTCCACGTCGTCGGGGGAGAGGGCGCAGCCCCGGAGGAGATCGCGAATCGCCGGAAGGTCGCCGGCCGCCGCCGGTCCGATGTCCATGCCCGACCATACCATCGTCCCTTCCGATGACCGTCCGTTCCGCGGACCTTCGGGAAGTTGGGGCGTGCATGAACGCCCCTATTGACAGTGATTCCGTGAGATTCGCCCCCCGTGAAGCGGTGGCCGAAGGAAGGCTCCTGTCGCTGCGCAGGAGCCTCGTCCGCGGGACTTCGCCGCGCCTGGCGGGGTTCGAGATCTCCCGGTGATTGGACGTGGGGGCGACGATCCTCGTGCGTCTCAGGAGGGCCGAAAATCGCGTGAGACACTGCCTTTCATGAACGACGACACACTTCTCGAGGCACGCTCCTTCCACTCCCGACTCATCGATCTTCTCCGGTCCGAGTTCGTCTCCCTGGGGGCTTTCCTCGAGGCCCTGGCGGAGTTCGACCGTCGAAAGCTCTTCCGCACCCTCGGCCACGCGGACCTCTTCGCGTATCTCCACAAGGGGCTGAAGCTCTCCCGCGCGGCGGCTCATCACCGACGCGCCGCCGCCTGGCTGGTCCAGCGATTCCCCGAGGTGCTGGAACCGATCCGCGAGGGGAAGCTGTGCTTCACAACCGCGGCGGTCCTTGCCTCGGTGGCGACGGAGGAGAACCTGGCCGAGGTGCTTCCGCGATTCCACGGCCTGTCCAAGCAGGAGGCGCTGGAACTGGCGGCGGAGTTGAAGCCCCGGACGGTGGTGCCGACGCGGACGGTGGTGACCCGGGTGGAACGGACGGTTCCGGAAATTCGCCCAGGCGAACTTTGGGCGCCCCGGTCGGAGGTGGAGCGGCCCGTCGTGGAGCGGACGGTCGTGGAGCCGATGACCGCGACGTCGAGCCGCATGCACATCTCGGTTTCCCGGGAGTTCCTGGCGCTCCTGAAGAAGGCAAGGGCGGGGCAGTCGCACGTGCAGCCAGGAGCAACCGACGAGCAGGTCCTCACCGCTGCGCTCGAGTTGCTCATCGAGAAGCAGGCGAAGCGGAAGGCCTGCGTGCCGGCCAGGGTGAAGCGCGAGGTCGTGAAGCGAGACGAGGGGAAGTGCCAGTGGAAACTCGCCGACGGTGGGGTCTGCGGAGCGACCGCGAGGCTGGAGATCGACCACGTTCAGCCACGGGGGAAGGGGGGACCATCAACGGTCGAGAACTGCCGCGTCCTTTGCCGGTCCCATAACCTCGAAGCCGCCCGCCAGACCTACGGCGACGCGCACATGGACCTGTTCACCCGCTCATCCCCGGGCGACGCCCCGCTGGCGCGGGAGGAAGTGGCGCCATACGGGGAGCGCGGCGAGACGGGCCGGACCGTCCCACCGACCCGGGGACGGTGTTACCCTGCCCCCCCGTGCGCCTCGACTCATACGGCTGGCTCGTCGTCCTGCAGATCGCCCTCGCGATCCCCACCCTCCTCTCGCTCATCTTCGTCGCGGCCCCCTACGGGCGGCATGCGCGGGACGGATGGGGGCCCACCATCCCGGCACGCATCGGCTGGATCGTCATGGAGTCGCCGTCGGTCTGGTTCTTCGCCTGGGTCTACTTCCTCGGCCCGAATGCGATGCAGCCGGTGCCGCTCTGCTTCCTGGCGATGTGGCAGCTCCACTACCTCTACCGCTCCCTCATCTTCCCGTTCCTCATCCGGGCCGAGGGGCGCCGCATGCCGATCACCATCCCGGCCATGGCAATCGCCTTCAACCTGCTCAACGACTGGGTGAACGCGCGCTGGATCTCGTCCGTGGGAACCTACCCGGCGGACTGGTTCCTCTCCTGGCAGTTCCTCCTCGGCTCGGCCCTCTTCCTGGGAGGCTTCGCACTCAACGTCACCTCCGACCGGACGCTGCGCAACCTGCGCGCCCCCGGCGAGACCGGCTACAAGATCCCGCGCGGCGGCGCCTTCGAGTACGTCACCGCCCCCAACTACCTGGGGGAGATCGTGGAGTGGACCGGCTGGGCCATCGCCACCTGGTCGCCGGCCGGCCTGGCCTTCGCCCTCTACACCTTCGCCAACCTCGCCCCCCGCGCCATCACCCACCACCGCTGGTACCGGGAGCGCTTCCCCGACTACCCGCGGGACCGCAAGGCGCTCCTCCCCTTCCTGCTCTAGGTGCACGAACAGTGAAACTCTTGCTCACCGGCCCGTTCGGAAACATCGGCTCCCACGCCATCCCCGAGCTGCTCCGCGAGGGGCACCAGGTCCGCGCCTTCGACCTCGACAACCCGGCCACCCGGAAGGTGGCGAGGGACCTCGGCAAGAAGGTCGAGCCGGTCTGGGGCGACGTCCGCGACGTCCGCGCCGTGGCCCGCGCCGTGGAGGGGATGGACGCCGTCCTGCACCTCGCCGCGATCATCCCCCCGGGCTCGGACGAGGATCCGGCCGCCACGCGCGCGGTGAACGTCGAGGGCACCCGCAACGTGGTGAAGGCCTGCCAGGAGCGCTCGCGCAAGCCCAGGCTGCTGCTCGCCTCCACCTTCGACGTGCACGGCCACACCCAGTCGAAGCCCCCGCCGCGCCGGGTCGAGGACCCGGTGGTGGGGACCGATCCGTACACCGAGAGCAAGATCGACGCCGAGGCCCTGGTCCGCGACTCCGGCCTGGAGTGGTGCATCTTCCGCTTCGTCGACGTGCCCATCATCGGCCTGCGCGACCCGCACCCCATCATGTTCGAGATCGGGCTGCAGAACCGCATCGAGTCGATCCACGCGGACGACGCCGCCACCGCGCTGGCCCGGGCGCTTCGCACGGCGGAGGTCTGGGGACGGACACTCTTCGTGGGCGGGGGCCCGTCCTGCCAGCTCACCTACCGCGAGTTCCTGACGCGGATGCTCGGCGCCATGGGCATGGAGATGCTGCCCGACGAGGCCTTCAGCGACGCGGAGTACGCCACCGACTGGGTGGACAGCGCGGAGTCGCAGCGGCTGCTCCGCTACCAGCGGCGCAGCTTCGACGACATCACCGGCGACGTCGCGAAGTGCCTGGGCTGGAAGAAGGCCTTCGTGCCCATGGCCACGCCCATCGTGCGCCGGAAGATGCTCGAGATGTCGCCCTACTGGAAGCAGCGGCAGAAGTAAGGCGCGGCCACCAGGGCCTCGCCTCGCCTACTCGCCGCCGGCGCTGCGACGGCCGGCCGCGGGGGCGATGTGGGGCCGTCCGTGGCGCCCGGGGAGCACCTTGGCCGGACGCGCGGAGGGGCCGGCCGGGATGGCGTCGTCGGGCGGGTTGGTCGCGAAGACCCGGTTCACCAGCGGCGCCATGAGCCCGAGGCTGGTGGCCGCCAGCTTGCGCAGGGGGTTGCGGGAGATCTCGCCGTTGGGGAGCGGCTGGCTCCAGGCCTTGCCCAGGAGGTCCATGTACATCCCCACGGTCTGCCCCGCGGTGGCGAAGTCGAGCGTGGAGAGGATCTCGTCGGCGAGGCCGAACGGCATGGAGGTCATGATGGGGCCGCGCATGTACTCGGTGGCCCAGACACCGTCGGTGAAGTTCATGGCGCGGGCCTGCCCCGGGCCCACCCAGACGCGGTCGCCCGGCTTGTAGATCCGCTTCTCGAACTGCCCCTCGCCGAAGTAGTGCATCTCGCCGTCGATGACGGTGTCCCAGAAGCCGACGGCGTGGCGCCCCGAGTGCCCCTCCGATCCGATGGGGGTGCCCCAGATCATGAGGTATTCCATGGACGACGCGAAGTAGAGCTTCATCTGGATCATCGCGCCGCCGGCGATGCTGTACATCCACGGCTGCGAGCGGTCGATCCGGCCCGGGTAGGCATCCTCCCAGGCGTCCGCGATGGCGTCGAACATCTCCGGCTTGGGCTTGCCGATGCCCTGCATCGAGCACTCGTGGATGACGTCCGGGTCGAAGATGTAGTCCATGTCCTTGGGGCTCCGGTGGGGTGGGAGGGTGGGAGACGATCCCGACTTTACAACGTCTCGACGCGCTGCGCCCGCCCGGGGCGGCTGGGCGGGATGGTTCGGTTCCTCGGGCTGTCCGGGTCGTTCATCATCCAGGCCCATGCGTCCCGCAGCGACTGCTCCACGGGGCGCGGGGCGTGGCCGAGCTCGTCGCGCGCCTTCCGGTCCCGGATCTCGAAGTCGACACCGAGCGTGTGCACCGCGTAGGGGGTGAGGAGGGAGCGTCGCCCGGTGACCTTCTCGAAGATCGGCGCGAAGGCGGCCAGCCCGGCGGCGATCCCGAGCGGGATGAAGACCCGGGGCGGCCTCCGACCGGCCAGCCTGGCCAGGATGCGCATCATCTCCCGGACGGTCATGCGCTCCCCGGAGAGGAGGTAGCTCTCGCCCTTGCGCCCTTTCTCGGCGGCCATCACGTGGCCGGTGGCGATGTCGCGGACGTCGATGAAGTCGTAGCACCCGTCCATCCCGGCCGGCACCGGGAAGCGGGAGAACAGGACGATGACCTCCCCGATCTCCGAGAGCCGGTAGTCGTACGGGCCGAGCACGTAGACCGGGTTCACGATCACCGCGTCCAGCCCCTCCCGCACCGCTTCGAGGACGATCCGGGACGCCGCCGCCTTGGCCTTCCCGTAGTCGCCGGGGGCGCGCTCCGGGTCGTAACCGGCCTCCTCGGTGAGCACCCCGCCCGGAGCCGGCTCGGTGAGGGCGTGGACGGAGCTTGTGTAGACCAGCCGCCGCACACCGGCCCGGCGCGCAGCCTCCACCACGTTGCGCGTCCCGTCCACGTTCACGGTCCGTACGATCTCGATGTCGAGCGAGCTGATGCTCACCACGCCGGCGAGGTGGAAGACCACGTCCACCCCCTCGAGGGCGGAGGGAAGCGTCTCGGGCCGGAGCACGTTGCCGCGGACCACCTCGACGTCGAGGCCGCGCAGCGCCCGGGCCTCGTCGCCCGGCTCCAGCAGCGCCCGCACCTTCTTCCCGCGCCGCAGGAGTTCGCGCACCAGCACGTTGCCGAGGTGGCCGGTGGCGCCGGTGACGGTGGCGGTCTGGAAGTCCATGTTCCCGGGGTTCCTTTCAGGAGGAGGCGAGGAGCGCCTCGAGGGTCGCCTGCCGGTGGGCGAAGGTACGTGCCATCCGGGGGCCGACGAACGATCGCTCCGCCAGCTCCCCGAGCACGCCCATCCCCACATCGTATTCGAGAACGTCCCGGACCAACGTGCCGTCCCGCCCACCCCCCTCGCGGGCCTCGAACTCGTGGCGGTGCTCCCAGCCCCGGAACGGCCCCCGATCCTGGACGTCGGCGAAGTGCCGGAGCCGCTCGAACTCCACGATCCGCGCCACCCACGGGGTGCGGAACGGCAGGGGCGGGAAGAGCTTCACCGAGACCTCGATGACGGTGCCCACCCCCGCCTCGGGGCTGCCGGGAGCCGCGCCGGGCGGGGAGACCCGATCCACCCGGACGAGCTCCGCGCCCAGTTCCCGCGGCATGATCCGGGGCAGGTTGAGCGGGTCGGAGAAGAAGGCGAAGACCCGCGGGAGCGGAACGGGGACCCACTGCTCGAAGCGGAGTCGCTGGCTCATCGGGCGTGGTCCCTCACCTACCGCATGAGCGCCACGACCACCGGCCCCCAGGCCGTGAGCAGGATGTTGCCCACCGCGTAGGGCACCGTGTACCCGAGGACCGGGAGCTTGCTTCCGGCCGCGTCCTGCACGGCCCGGAGCGCGGCCGTGGTGGTGCCCGAGCCGGCCTCGGCGCCCAGCAGGATGACCGGGTTCAGCTTGAGCACGAACCGGCCGAAGAGGAGCCCGATGGTGTGGGGGACGATGGACACGACCAGCGCCGCCCCGACCAGCCCCACCCCGGTCTCGCGCACGCCGGAGATGAACTGCGGCCCGGCGTCCAGCCCCACGATGCCGATGAAGGCCGCCAGCCCCACCGTGTCGAAGATCCAGAGGGCCGGCTCCGGGATGCGCCCGAAGGTGGGCCGGGTGGAGCGGAGCCAGCCGAAGACCAGGCCGCTGATGAGGGCTCCTCCACTGGAGGTGAGGGTGATGGAGACCCCGCCGACGGTGACGGCGAGGAGGCCGAAGAGCCCTCCCAGGAAGATCCCCATCCCCACGAAGACCATGTCGGTGGCGGGCGAGGGGCGGTCGGCGTAGCCGATGTCCCGGGCCACCCGCTCCACGTCGGGAAGATCTCCCTCCAGGGAGAGCAGGTCGCCGCGCTCGACGCGCGTGTTCCCGTCGAAGGGGACGTCCTGCCCGGCCCGGACCAGCCGCTGGAGCACGATCCCGTGCCCCTTCTCCTGGGCCAGCTGGCCCAGCGTCTGGCCGGCCACCTCCTTGCGGGTCACCACCACGTCGAGGTGGGCGTAGGGGAAGTCGAGGAGCCCGCGGTCGTCCACCTCCTGGCCCAGCCGGGCGAGATGCTCCACCAGCACGGTGCGGCGCGCGGTGACGGCGAGAACGTCCCCGGCCTGCACGCGGGTCTCCGGGTCGGGGTCGCTCACGATGCCCTCCCGCCGCATCCGCTCGACGAAGATGCGCCGCTCGGGAACCGAGCCCTCGATCTCGCGGAGGGTCTTCCCGGCTGCGGCCGCAGAGACGACGATGGCCCGGGTGTCCCACTCCCCGTAAGCGGACGAGACGCCGGGCTCTGCGGCCTCCTTTCCGGCCAGCTTCAGCTCGAGGTCGCGGGCCTCCTTGCGGAGGTCGATCCCCATGAGGCGGGGCGCGAGCGAGGAGAGGTACCAGACCAGCGTGGTGGTGCCGACGAGGTAGGTCACCGCGTAGGCGACCGGGACCTGGTTCACCATGCGGAGCCGCTCCGCCTCGGGGAGCGGCAGGGCGCGGATGGCCTCGCTGGCCGTCCCGATGATGGTGGACTCGGTGAAGGCGCCCGCCAGCAGGCCGGCGGCCGTCCCGGCGTCGTAGCCGAGGAACTTCGAGACCACCACCGCCACGAGGAGGCAGCTGACCGCGACCACCACGGCGAGGAGGAGGTGCGGGAGCGCGTCCCGGCGCAGCCCGCGGAAGAACTGCGGCCCGACCTTGTAGCCGGTGCCGAAGAGGAAGAGGTCGAAGAAGACCACCTTCACGGTGGGATCCACCACCACGCCGAGCTGCCCGACCGCCACGCCGGCCAGCAGGCACCCCAGCACGTTTCCGACGGTGAAGTTTCCTACGCGCAGCTTGCCGAGCTGGAAGCCGACGGCGAGCGTCAGGAAGATCGCGAGTTCGGGATGGGCGCGGAGGACGTGGGCGAGACCCTGGAGTGGGGCCATCCCCGCATGCTACCCGCCCTTGCGCAGGCTGGCGATGTCGATGACGAAGCGGTAGCGGACGTCGGACTTGACGGTTCGCTCGTAGGCCTCGTTCACCTTCTCGACCGGAATGACCTCGACGTCGGAGGTGATGCCGTGCTTGCCGCAGAAGTCGAGCATCTCCTGGGTCTCGGCGATGCCGCCGATGAGCGACCCGGCCAGGGTCTTGCGCCCGAAGATGAAGGACATGGCGTGGACCTTGGCCGGCTCGGGAGGGACGCCCACCAGGACCAGCGCACCGTCCAGCGCGAGCAGCCCCATGTAGGCCTCCACGTCGTGGTTCGCGGAGATGGTGTCGAGGATGAAGTCGAACCTTCCCGCCAGCTTCTTGAACGTGGCCTTGTCGGTGGTGAGGGCGAAGCCGGTGGCCCCCAGGCGGCGTGCGTCGGCCTCCTTGGCCTTCGAGGTGGAGAGCATGGTCACCTCTGCTCCCATGGCCACGGCGAGCTTCACCCCCATGTGGCCGAGCCCGCCCAGGCCGACCACCGCCACCTTGTCCCCCTTCTTCACCTTCCAGTGGCGCAGCGGGGAGTAGGTGGTGATCCCGGCGCAGAGCAGCGGGGCCGCACCGGCCGGGTCGAGGCCGGCGGGGATGGAGAGGACGAACTTCTCGTCCACCACCACGTCGGTGGAGTATCCGCCGTAGGTGGGGGTCTTCCGGTCCATCTCGGTGCCGTTGTAGGTGAAGGCCGAGCCCTTCTGGCAGAACTGCTCCAGGTCCTTCTGGCAGGACGGGCAGGTGCGGCAGGAGTCCACCATGCAGCCCACGCCGACGCGGTCGCCGGCCTTGAACCTCTTCACCTCGGCCCCGACGCGGGTGACCTTTCCGACGATCTCGTGGCCGGGGACCATGGGGAAGATGGAGTTGCCCCACTCGTCGCGGGCCTGGTGGATGTCGGAGTGGCAGATGCCGCAGAACTCGATGTCGATGGCCACGTCGCGGGGGCCGACGGCGCGGCGGTCGATCTCGAACGGGGCGAGCGGGCTCTTCGGGGTCTGGGCGGCGTAGGCGCGGGTGCGGGGCATCGTGTCCTCCTGGGGTTCGGGGGGTAGACCTATGGAGGAGGTCGCGGTCGCGCAAGGTATTGGGGAGCGGAAGGGGTGGCGATCGAAGGTCCGCGGCGCGGACCATCGGCCAGATGGGGCGTTCACTGTCAGTCGCTTGACGCGTTTTCGACGGAATCGCGCTGAGCGGGCGGGACGTCGCGAGAACATGGCTGGGCATCTACCGGCAGCTCGGGTTCCCGAACCTCTTCGCGTACCTGCTCCGGGAGGTCGGGCTGTCCCGGGGTTCGGCCTTCTACCGACAGGTCGCGACCCGGCTCCTGCAGGACTTTCCGGAAATCGCGGAGCCACTGCGAGACGGACGGCTTTGCATCTCGAACGTCCCGCAGCTCGCCAAGGTGATGACCGAGCAGAACCGGGCCACGGTGATGCAGAAATTCTTCCACTGCTCGAAGCAGGAGGCGAAGCAGGTGGTGGCGGAGATGCTTCCAGCGGAGGTGGTGCCTCGGAGGACGGTCGTCACGGAGGTCCCGTTCGTGGCGACAGCCCGCGTTCAACCGGTTGAACGCGATCTGACCCACCCCGAAGGCGTGAGGCCCGTCACCGAGGTGCGGAGGACCGTGGTCGAGCCGCTCACCCGGGACGAGACCCGGATGCACGTGACGGTGTCGCCGGCATTCATGGCCTTGCTGAAGAAGGCCAGGGCGGGGCAGTCGCACGTGCAGCCGCGCGCGACCGACGAGCAGGTGCTCCCGGCGGCGCTGGAACTGCTCATCGAGAAGCAGGGGAAGCGGAAGGCTTCCGTGCCGGCGAAGGTGAAGCGAGAGGTCCGCAAGCGGGATGAGGGCAAGTGCCAGTGGAAGCTCGATTCGGGCGGCGTGTGCGGTTCGGAGGTGAGGACGGAGATCGACCACGTGGTGCCGCGCGGGAAGGGCGGGCCATCGACGGTTGAGAACTGCAGGGTCCTCTGCAAGGTCCACAACATCGAGGCCGCGCGCCAGGCTTACGGCGACGCGCACATGGATCTGTTCACTCCACGTGCACCGAGCGCGCGCGAGGAGGTCGCACCCTACCTGACCGCATCCGCCATCCCGCCGTTGTCCGGCCTGGCCCAGCTCGTCGGCAGCCGCCCGTCGAACTGCTCGGGCACGAGCACGTCCGCGCCCAGCGCCGGGGCGCCGGCGGCCCGGGCGGCGAACCCACCGGCGGCGATGCAGGAGTGGGGCGCCGCGTGGCGCACCATCTCGATGGCCTCGCGCGCCGGCGGCAGGTGGTCGATGGTGGAGACGGCGATCCCCACCAGCGCAGGCTTCCGCTCCACGCAGGCCACGGCGAGCTGGACCGCCGGCGTGTCGGCGCCCAGCACCTCCACCGCGTACCCCTCCAGCTCGAGCAGGTTCGCGGCGATGAGCAGTCCCACGGTGTGGTACTCGCCGGGGGCCGAGGCGAGCACGGCCTGACCGCGGTGGCGCGGATCGGGGGATCCCCAGGTCTCGGGAGCGAGCATGGCCAGCCCGAGCGAGGCCAGCGCCGTGGCCCGGTGCTCCTCCACGACGGTGGCCTGGTGACGCATCCAGGCCTCGCCGACCTGGCGCTGCACCTCGGCGATCCCGAGCAGCGCCACCCGGACGCCCCGCTCCGAACGCCAGGCTTCCACGGCCGCAAGGTAGGCGGTCCGGTTCCCACGGAGCGCCGCCGAGGTCGCGTCCCACCGTTCGATGGGCGCGTCGTCCGCCTGCTCCGTCGCGGCCGCGATCCCCGCCGCGAGGGACTCCGCGAGGCAACGCCGCCACTCCTCCGGCAACTGCATTCGCTCCACCCGGACGGCGAGAGCCCGCAGGCTCCCGCAGACGGTCTCGTGCGGCAGGCCGGCGGCGTCGTGGACCCGTGCCGCCCAGGCCGCGTGCGCCCGGAAGACCGCAGGGCACCGGAGGTCAACGGCGGCGGCGAGGGCGAGGGCGTGCGCCGTGAACTCGGCCTCGCAGGCGTGCCGCTCCCCTTCCTTTCGCGCGCGCAGGGATGCCGTGCCGGCGAGGACCTCCTCCGCGACGGGTCCGGCCTCCGCGAGGATCACCGAGGCCACGTGGGCATCGACACGCGGGCGCATGGGGCACCTTCCTCGACCCTAGACCCCTGCGATGAAGATCGCCACCCGCCTCCAGGCCTGCTCGAACCCGGCCTGGTCGAAGCCCGTTCCGGAGGACATCCAGTCGAAGTGGGGCGGCACGTGGGTGGGCTGGTCGTAGTGCCCCAGGATGTCGTGGTGGTCGGCCCAGGCCGCCGCCAGCAATTCCCCGTGGATCTGCGAGAGGGTGGGCACGATCCCGTCGTTCGCGCCGGCGTCGGGGATCCGCCCGTAGGCGCGCCGGAGGACCCCGGCGTGCTCCCGGTTGATGGGCGGCATGACCCCATTCGGGGTGGTGGCCGACATCCGGTAGAGCGCCACGAAGAGGGCGTGGGTGACCTGGTGTGACGGGTCGAGGCCGGCACCCCAGAGGGACCGGAGGCCCGGCGCACGCGCCCGGGTGACCACCGAGCCGTAGCGCAGCCCGGGCCGGTCCTGCGTGGAGGCGTTGAAGACCTCCATGCCCGCCGGCGAGATCTGCGAGACGAGTCCCTGGTCGCTTCGGACGCCCTCCAGGAACTGCTCGACGGCACGCCGCCGCTCCCCCTCGAAGTCGCCGAGCAGCTCGAGGAAGATCTGGTCCACCGCCCCGATGGGGCGGGAGCGCGGGTTGCGCAGCAGGCGGGCCAGCTTGAGGCCCACGGTGATGGGGAGCCTGCCCGTACGCAGCGTGTAGATCGACACCAGCGAGAGGAGCCGCAGGAACTGCTGGCCGATCATCCCGCCGAAGAACTGGGCCAGCGGCGTGCCCCGGTGCGGCGTCGAGACGGTGACCACGGAGCGGATGGCGCGGGTGCAGCGCACCACGTCGGCGGGCGTGGGGAGGACGGCGCCGGGCGTCACGAGCAGGCGGGCGTCCAGGCCACCGCTGGAATGGCCCACCAGGCTCACGTGGCCGGGGGACTCGTCGAGGAGCGTGGAGAGGGCCTCGCAGATGAGCGCGGCGCGCCGGGTGAGCGAGGCGGTGGGCTCGGTGCGGGCCACCCGGACCTCGCCGTCGATCCCCAGCGACGGCCCCTCCTCGGCGAGGAAGTTCCGGACGTGGCCGAAGTAGGTGAAGTCGCCGAGGTTGGCGAATCCAAAAAATCCGGGAACGAGGAGGATGTGGTGCGGCTGGCCCAAGGGGCCAATCTATCCCGTCGGGGGCCGGTCCGATCGGGTTGCATCCAACGGACGAGGCCCGGACGAGACGACAGGACTTGCTCCCGGTCACGGCGGGGAAGAACGGCTTGGCTATGGTCGCCGGATACCCTTGGAGGGGTGCGGATGGGATCTTGGTCGAGGAAGGGCTGGGTGGTCACGCTGGCCGGAATCGGGCTGAACCTCGCCCTCGGCATCCTCTATGCCTGGTCGATCTTCTCGAAGCAGCTCACCGAGCCCCTGGCGCGCGGGGGGTTCGGCTGGACGCGGACCCAGGCCACGATGCCGTACACCATCGCCATCGCCTGCTTCGCCTTCATGATGGTCCCGGCCGGCCGGCTGCAGGACCGGCTCGGGCCGCGGGTCATCGCCACCACCGGGGCCGTGCTCACCGGCATCGGGCTCCTGGTCGCGAGCTTCGCCTCCCCTTCGGCATCCTGGCCGGCGGTGATCGGGTTCGGGCTCCTGGCCGGGACCGGTTTCGGCCTGGGCTACGCGGCGGCGACGCCGGCCGCCGTGAAGTGGTTCCCGCCGCAGCGGAAGGGGCTCGTCACCGGCCTCGTGGTGGCCGGGTTCGGGCTCGCCCCGGTCTACATCGCGCCGCTCTCGAAGTGGCTGCTCGCCACACATGGCGTGGCCTTCTCCTTCCGCGTCCTGGGCATCGCGTTCCTGGCCGTGACGCTGATCCTCTCCCAGTTCATCGTTAACCCCGAGAAACCGCTCAACGTGGCCGCCCCGGGCTCGGCGGCCGCGAAGGCGGCGGGGGCCGACGTCACCTGGCGGGAGATGATCCGCACCGCCGACTTCTGGCTGCTCTGGCTCCAGTACGCCTTCGGCGCCACCGCCGGCCTCATGATCATCGGCCACCTGGCCAAGATCGTGGCCGCCCAGTCGAACAACGCCATCCAGAGCGGGTTCGTCTTCGTGGCGCTGCTCGCCGTCTTCAACGCGGCCGGGCGCATCGTGGCCGGAGTGGTCTCCGACCGGATCGGACGCACCGTGACGCTGGTCTCGGTGTTCCTGCTCCAGGCCTCGAACATGGTCTTCTTCTCGGGCTTCTCGACCTTCACCGGCTTCGTGACCGGCTCGGCGGTGGTGGGCTTCAGCTACGGCGCCTGCCTCTCGCTCTTCCCGGCCACCGCTGCGGACCGCTGGGGAACGAAGAACCTGGGGCTCAACTACGGCATCCTCTTCACCGCCTGGGGAGTGGGCGGGGTCTTCGGCCCGATCCTGGCCGGGCGCATCGCCGACGCGACCGGGTCCTACCAGCTCGCCTACCAGATCGCGGCCGGGCTGCTCATGCTGGCCACGCTGCTCGCCATGCTCTCCTACGTGGGCGTGTCGGTGAACCTCCCGGAGCGGGAGGTCACCATCCGGGTGGGCAAGAGGAAGGCGCCGGTCCGCACCGGCTCGAAGGCGGAGCCGGCCTGACCGGCCGGCCGCCTCATCGGGCCGAGAGGTCCGCCGTGGGCCGGTAGGCAGGGGGGCGTCGCGCCCGGGTGGCCTGCTCGAAGGCGTGGGCGAGTTCGAGCAGCCTCCCCTCGCTCCAGGGCCTTCCGATGAAGCTCACCCCGACCGGCAGGCCGAAGGCCAGGCCGGCCGGGACCGTGACGGAGGGGTAGCCGGCCACCGCCGCGGGCGTCGAGCTGCTCTGCACGAAGTGGTCGCCGGTCACGAGGTCGATGGTCCAGGCCGGACCCCCGGTGGGAGCCACGAGCGCGTCGAGCCGGTGCTTCGCGAACACGGGGTCGAGCCCCTTCTCGCGGGCGAGGCGGCGGCACCGCGCCAGCGCCTTCCGGTAGGCGGCATCGGTGAGCGGCCCCTTCGCCTGCGCCTTCAGGAAGAGCTCCTGCCCGAAGTAGGGCATCTCCTCGGCGGCGTGGGCCTCGTTGAAGGCGATGACGTCGGCCAGGCTCCGGACCTTCGCGCCGGGCGCCCATTCGGGCAGGAAGGCGTCGAGCCCGGCCTTGAGCTCGTAGAGCAGCACCTCGAGCTCGGCGTCGTCGTACGCGCCGAGGTGCGGGATGTCGGCCGGGTCCACGATCACGGCGCCGCGGCGGCGCATCTCGGCGACCGCCTCGTCGAAGATCCGGTCGGCCGGCGGCGAGGCCCCGTAGACGCCCTTGCGGACGACGCCGATCCGGGCTCCGCGGAGCCCCTCCGGGTCGAGGAAGCGCCCGTAGTCCGGCGCCGCCTTTCCGGCCGACCTTGGCGACGCAGGGTCGGCCGGGTCCACGCCGACGAGCGCTCCGAGCAGCGCGGCCGCGTCGGCGACGGTCCGGGCCATGGGACCGGCGGTGTCCTGGGTCGCGGAGATGGGAACGATCCCGCTGCGGCTCACCAGGCCCACCGTGGGCTTCAGCCCGACGAGCCCCGTGGCTGCGGACGGGCACACGATCGACCCGTCGGTCTCGGTGCCCACGCCCACCGTGGCGAGGCTCGCCGCCACGGCCGCCGCGGTGCCGGACGAGGAACCGCACGGGCTCCTGTCCAGCGCGTACGGGTTGCGGGTCTGCCCGCCCCGCGCGCTCCAGCCCGAGGAGGAGTGGGTGCTGCGGATGTTGGCCCACTCCGAGAGGTTCGTCTTCCCGAGGATCACCGCGCCGGCGGCGCGGAGGCGCTCGACCAGGAAGGCGTCGCGGGGCGCCTGGCTTCCGGCGAGCGCCAGCGAGCCCGCGGTCGTCTCCATCCGGTCGCCGGTGGAGACGTTGTCCTTGAGGAGGATCGGGATCCCGTGGAGCGGACCGCGCACTCTTCCCTGGGCGCGCTCCCGGTCCAGCCCCTCGGCGATCGAGAGCGCGTCCGGGTTCAGCGCCAGGATCGAGCGCAGCGGCGGGTCGATCCGGGCGATCCGGTCGAGGTAGGCCTGCACGATGGCGCGCGAGGTGGTCCGTCCCGCGACCATCGCCTCCCGGAGGTCCGCCACGGTGGTTTCCTCGACCTCGACGGGCGGAGCACCCTCCCCGCGCGCGGGCGAGGGGGGCGAGAGGACCAGCAGTGCGAGCGCGACGGGAATCATCCGGGACAGGGGCACGGGGATCCTCCAGGGCATGACCCTAGCCGCAGGCCGGCTCGCCTTCATTGTTTTTGCTCGACAATTGCCTGGCGGAGGGCTAGAAAACTCGTTCCGATCCCTCTCTGGGGTGGAGCCGCCCGGCACTTTCTGTCGGACGGATTTCGGAGAAGAAACGAGCAAGAAGCGATGGGTACCGGCACCGTGAAGTGGTTCAACGACGCGAAGGGCTTCGGGTTCATCACGCAGGACGGCGGCGGCGAGGACGTTTTCGTCCACCACACCGCGATCCAGGCCGATGGGTTCCGCACCCTCGCCGAGGGCCAGAAGGTGGAGTTCGACGTGAACAAGGGGCCGAAGGGGCTCCAGGCTGCAAACGTCCGCCCCGTCTAGATCCACTTCACGACACCTGAAGTGGCGAGAGCCCAGCCCGGCGGCTGGGCTCTTTCGCGTTCAGAAGTTCTCGTTGATGTTGAGGTAGATGCCGTAGGAGCCGTCGAGCCCCACGCCCACCTCGACGAGCCCGTTGGTGCGGGTGGGCTTGTTCACGAGCACGCGGATTCCCGCGGTGGCCGCCGGGTACCAGTACTGGTAGAGGGGCGCGTTCTGCGGCTCTCCCGCCACGCGCTGCTGGCTGGCCGAGTGGACGTTCAGTCCCACCACCCCCCCCACGAAGTCCCAGATCCGGAAGCGGTACTCGGCCTCGGCGTAGAGCAGCGACTTGCCGATGTGGCGCCCCTCGATGTAGCCGCGCCCGGACCGGGCGTCGGGGTCGGAGCCGATGGAGGGCAGGTCGAGGTAGGGCGTGTTCCCGAACGAGAACCAGCCGTAGGCCCAGAGGGCGAGCACGCTGTGGCGCGACACCGGGAAGTAGGCGCGCCCGGTCACGTAGAGTGACTGCCAGTCGAAGTCGCTGCCCATGAAGCGCGGGAAGGCCCGGTAGGTCGCGGTGGCGTAGTAGCCGTGCGTGGCGTTGACGGGATTGTCCCGGCTCTCCCAGAGCAGGTCGGCGGAGATCCCCACGTTGTTGTACGGCCCGCTCGTGCCGTAGGCATAGGCCGTGAACGGGTTCACCACGCCCGGCTCCGCGCCGCGGTCGCTCACCGAGTAGTAGCGGTCGAAGTAGAGGCCGGCGCCGACGTAGAGATCGGAGAAGACCCTGCGGTAGGCCGTCTCCCACAGGCGCAGGAGGCTCTTGTCGACGATGACCTCGTTTCCGGGGGGCGTGTTTCCCCCCAGGCCCCAGGTGGGCGCCGGGAAGATCTGCCAGTTGGCGTAGCCGACGAGGCTCCAGTTGCCGCTGCCGAAGAAGATGCTGGTCCGGAGCGGGATGGAGACCTGGTTCTTCACCGTGTAGAGGACGTTGGTGGCGAACTTGGAGAGCTTGGCCACGTCGTCGTCGAAGCGGAAGACGCCGGCCCCGGCCACTCCGAAGCCGAATCCGATGAGGGGGCTGGTGAGGATGAAGGGGACGGCGTTCCAGTGGAACTGCTTCTTCCGCTCCTCGGCCAGCTGCTCGGGGGTCTTCTCCTCGTGAAGCCCGAGGCCGCGCATGATGGCCTCGGGGAGGTCCATCGAGGCCTCGGCGGGGTCGATGTCGGGGGGCTCCTCCACCGGACCGGGGCGGGCCGCCGGCGGGAAGGCGGTCTCGAGGTCGGGCGCCTTCTCGTGACCGGGGGGAGGCGGGGTGTCCGGGGCCGCCGCGACGCCGGGTTCGGGCGCGGATGCAAACGCCGGCGCCGCTCCGAGGAGGGCGCCGGCGAGGAGTGCGGCAACGAGTGAGGAAGGGAGCCGGCGCGCCACGCGCGCAAGATACAGCGAAGGGGCTACTTCGCGCTCTACTTCTTGGCCTTCTTGGCGGGAGCCGGCTCGACGGCGATGCCGACGGACTCGGTGTACTCGGCCATGACCTTGTCTCCGACCTTCAGCTTGTCGATCTGGACGTCCTTGGCGGCCTTCACCTTGAAGGCGCGCCCCTCGGGGCCGGTCATCGTGACCATGCGGGTCTTCATGTCGATCTTGGTGACCGTGACCGTGCCCTTGATGCCGACCTTGACGTCGCCGGCCGGCCTGGCGCCGATGGGGGCGGCTTGGCCGGAGGCGGTGACGGTGGGCTCGACGGGCTTGGCGCCGGGCGCCTGGAGCGAGAGGACCACGCCCTGGCTGACGGTGACCCTGACGACGTCGCCGACCTTGATCTGGTCGAAGTTCTTCACCTCGGGACCCATCTTGATGGTGTCGGTCTCCTTCTTGCCCTTCAGCGTCACGAGCCGGTTGGCGGCGTCGACGGCCGTGACGGTGGCGGTGACCTGCTCGACGCGGCCGCCGGAGACCATGCCCTTCTGGGTGGACTTTTCGACGGTGAGGGGCTTCGCGGCCTCGTCGGCGGCGAGGATGACGGCGGGGGACAGCGCCAAGCCGAGGGCGGCCAGGGAGAGGAAGAGCTTGCGGTTCATCGTGCCTCCAGGGGCGGTTGAGTGGGGGGAGAGCATAGCCGGACGGGCCGGGCCGGGCTGTTACTTTTCGGGTTGCGTCAGCTGGGGGGGTAGCGGGCCCAGGATCCGCACTGCCCGCCGTCGCAGGGGAGGCTGCCCGCGCCGTAGTGGCGGTGCAGGTCGTCGGCCACCTGCTCGATCACGTCGCGCAGCTCGAGCCGCTCCAGCCAGCGGCGCGGGATGGAGAGCTCGCCCAGCGCCACGCCGAGAAGGCTCCCGGCGATGGAGCCGGTGGAGTCGCTGTCGCCGCCGTGGTTCACCGCGAGGAGAACCCCGTGCTCGAAGCTCTCGGCGGCCAGCGCCGCGTAGAGTCCGATGGCCAGCGCCTCCTCGGCCACCCAGCCCTCCCCCAGCGACTCGACGTCGGCGGCCGAGCCGCGCGGCGCCCGCGAGAGCCAGAGCGCCCTCTCCACCGCGCTGGCCGTCTCCTCGTGGCCGGGGTGGCGGCGCAGCACGTCGAGGGCGCGCACCGCCCCCTCGTCGAGGCTGGCGCCGTCGGCCACGTCGTGGACGAGCTGCGCCAGGTAGCCGGCCGAGAGCCACCCGGTCGGGTGACCGTGGGTGATGGCGGCGAGCTCGCAGCCGACCCGGAAGGGCTGGCCGGGGGCGAAGCCCACCGGGGCGATGCGCATCACGCCGCCGCAGCCCTTGCTGTCGTTGATGGCGACCTCGGGCGTTCCCATGCGCCCCTTGCGCAGCGCCGAGAGGCAGGTCTCGCCAGGCCCCCTCACGGCGTGCAGGTCGCGCATGCGGACCAGCCAGCCCTCCTCGTCGGGGATGCCGCGGCGCTGGACCACGTCGCCCTGGGTCTCCAGCCAGCGCAGGTAGGCGTGCCAGGCCACCTCCCCGACCTTGGCCTCCGGGATGCGGTGGCGGAGGTGCTCGGCCCGCAGGAGGGCCTCGGCGGTGAAGAGGGTCATCTGGGTGTCGTCGGTGACCGCGCCCAGGCGCCTGTAGGCCATGCCGTAGTCGCGCAGCCCGGCCGGCCCGAACTCGGCCCGGATCTCGGCGAGGGTCTTGAACTCGATGGAGGCGCCCAGCGCGTCGCCGACCGCGCCGCCGAGCAGGCAACCGCGGAAGCTGGCCCGCGTCCTTGCGCCCCGGATCTTCCTCGCGTCGCTCACGTCGCCCGTGACCTCCCCTTCCGGCGCGCCCGGCCGCGTGGATTCTGGCACAGAAAGCGTCCGATCCGGTGGAGGGACCTGCTGGCGGCGCGGGTGCACCTGGCGATCGCTTTCACGCCCCAGGATGGGAGCAGGGATGCTAGGATTCCCACCCCAGTCGAGATTCGAGACATGACGAGCGGCAAGGCCATCCAGATCCTGGCGGCAGCGGTGCTGGCGCTATCCTTCCTCCCCTCCTGCAAGCGGACGGAGCCGGAGAAGGCGTCCGTCCCCCGGCCTCCGGCGTCCGTTCCCGGTCCGGAGGCGACCAGTCCACAGGAGCCCGATCGACTCCCTGCGCCACCCTCGCTCCCGGCCCCGCCCTCCGCCGATCCCGGGCGTCCGGAAGTCCGCACCGCGCGCCCCGTCACCCCGAGGGGCATCGTCGCCAGGTCCGGCCCCGGCCCCACCGAGGTCGAGCTGTCCTGGAAGCCCGCCCCCGAGAACGACGGCGTGACCCGATATGAGGTGACCGCGGACGGCGCCGTGGTCGCCCTCGGGCCTGCTGCCAGCGCCCGCGTCGGAGGGCTCCCCTCGGGGCGCGAGCACTGCTTCACCGTCAGTGCACTGGACGCTGCCGGCAACCGCTCCCTTCCGTCGGCACCGGCCTGCGCGGCCGTGCCGGACGTCACGCCGCCCACGGCGCCGACCGAGCTGGTGGCCGAGGCGAACGCAGCTCGGGTCGATCTCCACTGGTCCGCCGCCACCGACGACGTCGGCGTGGCCGGATACGAGGTGCTCCGTGGAGGTGCCCTGGTCACCGCCACCCAGGCGACCGCTGCGACCGAGTCCGATCTGAAGGCCGCCGTGGCCCATTGCTACGTCGTCGTCGCCCTCGACGCGGCGGGAAACCGCTCGGCGCCGTCGGCCCCTGCCTGTGCCACGCTCCCCGACTTGACGCCGCCATCCGCGCCGGGCGCCCTCCGGGCCACGTCGCCGTCCGAGACCGACGTGGTGCTGTCGTGGGGAGCGGCCACGGACGACGTGGGCGTGACCGGATACGAAGTGGCCCGGGGCGACGCGGTCGCGATCCGGGCGCCCGGCACGAGCGCCGGCGACACCGGCCTCGCGGCAGGGACCACCCACTGCTATCGCGTGCGGGCGCTCGACGCCGCCGGCAACCGGGGCCCCTTTTCCCCCGAGGCCTGCGTCACCACGCTCGACCTCGCCCCTCCCTCGATGCCCGGGTCGGTCGTCGCGGCGGAGGGGGCCCGCTCGGAGGTGCGCGTCCGCTGGGGGGCATCCACCGACAACGTCGGCGTGGCGCGCTACGAGGTGCGGCGCGAGGGCAAGCTGGTTGAAACCACGGACGGGCTGACGATCGCCGAAGCTGGTCTCCCCGAGGGAACCTTCCTCTGCTACACGGTCAAGGCCTTCGACAGGGCCGGCAACGCCTCCGCCGTGACCCTTCCCGCTTGCACCACGCTTCCGGACCGGACCCCACCCAGCGTGCCCACCGGCGTCCGGTCCGTGGCCGTCTCCGGAAACCAAGTCTTCGTCACCTGGATCCCGTCCAGGGACAACGTGGCGGTGGAGGGCTACGAGGTCCTGCGGGACGGGGCGGTGGTGGCACGGGACGGCAGGCCTCGGGTCACGGTGGCGCCCCTCTCCCCCGAGACGCGGCACTGCTTCACCGTCCGCGCAGTAGACGTGGCCGGAAACCGTTCCGGCGAGAGCCCCGAGGCCTGCTCCAGGACCGCCGAGGCCGGCGCGATCGTCGCGCCGACCAACCTCCAGGCGAGAGCGGAGGGGGACGACGAGATCGTGTTCACGTGGGACCCGTCGCCGGAGAAGGGGGTCGTCTACGTGGTGTTCTGGGAGGGGGACGAGAAGGGGGGCGGTGCCTCGCCGAAGGGACCGATCGGACGAAGGATCGCGACCACGCCGCACGCCACCATCCGGCTTTCCAAGAACTTCACCAAGGCCGACCGCTGCTTCCGCGTGGCTGCGCAGGGCATGGACCTGAGGTTCTCCCCTCAGACGTTGCCCGCCTGCGCGGGGAAGTGAAAACGGGAGAGAGCCCCGGCCGTCCACCGGAACTCCCTCCCACTGCGACCGGCGCGCCCTGGGGGGACGAAACCGGCACTGCGAGATTTCAGGCCCTTCGTAGCAGCTGGCGCACGGGGCGCCGCACCGGCACCGGGGACGCCGCCCGGATCGCCTGCGCAGCCCGGAGGGTCGCCGCCAGGGCGATGATGCCGATGACCATGATCAGGGTCGTCACGGCTCGTTCCTCCTGCTCCAGCGTGTTGCGTGGGCCTCGTCCTACTGGTTCGGGTAGATGTCGGGGTGGCAGACCTCGCACCCGTTCCAGACGGCGTGCTTCCTGTCGGAGAAGATCACGTTCGACGCCCGCCCCATCGACTTGATGGTGACGTCCATGTCCATGGCGAGGGGCTTGCGCGGGATGGACATGCCGGGCAGTTCGTCCACCGGACGGACGAGCCTCGCTGCCTCGGCCGCATCCCAGTCGATCTCGCCGGTCTGCTCGCCCCGGGGCATCTTTCCGGCGAAGGCCTCGAAGTCCTGCCGTCGCGTCACGGGATCGCCCAGGTCGTGGCAGGCGCCGCAGTGGTAGCCGGCCGCGTTGTCGGCGGCCCGGATGCCGGTACCGTTCGCCGTCATGGCGAACCCGATGTCCACGTGGCAGAGGCGGCAGGTGTACCGGGAGCGGTGACGCCAGTGGTCGAACACCACCGGGCCAGCCCCGCCTTCTCCGACCGCCGGTCCAGCACCACACGCCCGAACTCGGGCGGAAGGGGCCGGCGCTTCCTTCCCGGCGTGGTTTCCGGGAATGCCGCGCCCGGGAGGCATGCCGCGAGCGCCACGAGCCCTGCGACGAGACCGATGCGCGTCATGTGCCCCCCCCGGAGATGGGAATCCACTCTACAGAGGCGCCGACGATCGGCCTCGACCCCGCTCACTCCCGGCCGGGTGCCCTTCACCATGCCGGCTCCCATGCCCCCAGGATGTGGTACTTTTTCCGGCCCGGCCGCGTGGGTCGGGCGTCACGATTCCGGAGAGAACATGAGCACGAAGAAGTTCCGCGTCGGCGTCCTGGGCGCCACCGGCATGGTCGGTCAGCGCTTCCTGTCCCTTCTCGAGGACCACCCCTGGTACGAGGTCTCCGTCCTCGCCGCCAGCGCCAACTCGGCCGGCCAGAAGTACGCCGACGCCGTGAAGGGGCGCTGGGCGCTCGCCAGGCCAGCGCCGGCGAGGTACGCGGGCCTCACGGTCCACAACGCCTCCGACGTGGCCAAGATCGCCGACCAGGTCGACTTCGTCTTCTGCGCCGTCGACATGACGAAGGAGGAGACGGCGAAGCTCGAGGAGGACTACGCCCGCGCCGAGACCCCGGTGGTGTCCAACAACTCGGCCCACCGGGCCACGCCCGACGTCCCCATGATGGTCCCCGAGGTGAACCCGGAGCACGCCACGGTGATCGACGCGCAGCGCAGGCGGCTCGGGACGAAGCGCGGCTTCGTGGCCGTGAAGCCCAACTGCTCGCTGCAGAGCTACGTGCCGGCCATCCACCCGCTCATGAAGTTCGGGCCGAAGCGCATCGCGGTGTGCACCTACCAGGCCATCAGCGGCGCCGGAAAGACCTTCGAGACCTGGCCGGAGATGGTCGACAACCTCATCCCGTTCATCAAGGGGGAGGAGGAGAAGTCGGAGAAGGAGCCCATGAAGATCTGGGGCTCCCAGAAGGACGGCAAGATCGTCGCGGCGACCGAGCCGGTCATCTCCGCACAGTGCATCCGCGTCCCTGCCTCCGACGGCCACATGGCCGCGGTCTTCCTCCAGCTCGAGAAGAAGGCCTCGAAGGAGGAGATCGTCGACCTCTGGCGCACCTTCGAGGGCAAGCCGCAGACGCTCGGCCTCCCCAGCGCGCCGAAGCCGTTCCTCACCTACTTCGAGGAGGAGAACCGGCCCCAGACCCGGCTCGACCGGGATGCCGGCGGAGGCATGGGCGTGACCATCGGCCGGCTGCGCCCGGACGTGCTCTTCGACTGGCGCTTCGTCGCTCTCTCCCACAACACCGTCCGCGGCGCCGCAGGCGGTGCAGTGCTCACTGCCGAGCTCCTGACGAAGGATGGGTACATCGAGCGGAAGTGAGCCCGGGCGCGAGCGCGGACAGGAGACCGGATGACTTCCGTTCCACCCAGAACCGTGCGTCGGGTTGGCGCGATGGCCGTCGCCGTGGCCGGGGCCGCCTGGATCCAGGTCGGGCCGCAGAGTCCGCGGGCGCCCGACACCATCACGCCCGTGCTGGATGCCATGGCGCCGCTGCGTGCGCACCTTTCCTCCCACGCCCGGGTGGGATTCGTCGTGGGAGTCGACCCCGCCGCTTCCTACGACGACCTCGTAGATCGGATGCTGGCCCAGTACGCCCTGGCCCCGGCACGGGTCGAGGCCGTCGTGTTCGACCAGTGCCGATCAGGCCCCGCGTGCGACCCGGGCAGGTTTGACGTGCTGGTCGTGAACGCCGCTCTCCCTGGCGCCGCAGCGCACCTCGCTCGCACCCTGGACGCGACCTTCGTCGCCGAGTCGCGAGGGTTCGTCCTCCTCCGGCTGGGTGGACGATGATCCCGGAGATCGCCGGCCTGGCATTGCCTTGCGCAGCTGCCTGGCGCGTCATCGATCGCTGGGATCCCCCGGGGCACCGGGGGCTCTTCTGGTTTCTCGGACACGCCGCTTCAGCGCTCATCGTCGGGATCGGCGTCGCGTCCGTCTGGACCTTCCTCTGGCTGCTCCTCGGCGGGGTGTTTGGCCCCTGGTTCCTCGCCGCCGACGTCGTGCTCTGGCTCGGAATCGCGCTCGCCGTTCGAGGCCGGGGCTCGCGCGTTCCGAGAAGCAAACCGGGAGAGGGCCTTCCCTTCGCCCTGCTGGTCCTCGGGCTCGTCGCCCTGTCGTGGAACTTCCATCGCATCACCGGAGCGAGCCCCCATGGCGACTGGGACGCCTGGGGCATCTGGAACGTCCGGGCTGCCTTCCTGTTCCGTTCCGGTGCGGACTGGAAGTCCACCTTCGTCACCGGCAGCTTCGCACTTCACCATCCCGAATATCCGCTCCTCCTTCCGCTTTCCGTCGCCCGGCTCTGGGCCTACGGGAGCGAGGGACCGCTCGCTCCCGCGCTGATCGCCTCGAGCTTCGGGCTGGCCCTGCCGGCCCTCGCGGCCTGGCACGGCCGGCGGGTGGCCGGCCCGACGGCCGGAGCGCTGGTCGGCCTCCTCGTGATCGGGACCCCGCGCATGGCTTACGTCTCGGCCTTCCAGCTCGCCGACGTCCCGCTGGCTGCGTACCTGGTCGCGGGGTGCGGCGCCCTCCTCGGCGTGCCGTCGCGCCGGGTCGTCGTGGCGGGGCTCTGTCTCGGGTTCGCTGGCTGGACGAAGAACGAGGGAGTCGTCGCCGCCGTGGTCGCGGCGTGCACGTTCTGGCTGGTCATGCGTCGGTCGGATCCGGGCGCCGCCCGGAGCTGGGCCTCCCGCGTCCTCCTCGGCGGAGCCCTTCCCGCGGGAGCCTGGATCGCCTTCCACCTCTTCGTGACGCCACACGTCATCCTCGACTTCGAGCCGGCGGCAAACCTGGGGACCCTGGACAAGCTCATCGACCCAGGGCGCTGGCGGGAGGTCGTACTGGGAGTCGGGAGATTGTTCCCCGGCATCTCGACCTGGTACCCGGCCGTCGCCCTGATCGCGGTGGCCTTGCACGGGCTCACACCACGAGCGCTCCTGCGGTCCGTCCCCTTCCTGCTCTCCGTCGCCATGTCCGCCGTCTACTTCCTCGCCTTCCTGATCACGCCGAGGGACCTGGGCTGGCACCTGGACACCGCGGCCCCACGTCTGTGGCTGCAGCTCTGGCCGCTCGCCCTGCTCGGCCTGGTCACGGCGGTCGAACGGGACGAGCTGGCGCAAACGGCGGCTGGCCTCCGCTAGACACGGTCTCATTCCCCGATCACGCCGCAGCGGAGCCGCCCTCGGCGGACATCGGATTCCTGGCGTCCGCCGCCTCCGGGCAGCTGCCCGTAGCGCCGCCAGGTCGCGCAGGCCTCCCGCTGCATCCCGAGAAGTTCCTGCGCCTGCGCCACGTTGTAGAGCGGCGTCGGGTCGTCGGGGCTGGCGACCGAGGCCTGCCGGAAGGCCGAGAGGGCTCCCGGGAGGTCGCCCCGGCGCGCCAGGATCTGGCCGAGCGTCGTGTAGCCATTCGGCTGGTCGGCGTCGAGCTGGATGGATCGCCGGGCCCGGCGCTCGGCCTCGTCCAGCAGTCCCTGGGCCTCGAAGCAGATGGCGAGGTTGTTCTGCACGCCCGCGTCCCGCGGCAGGAGCTTCTCGGCCTCCACCAGCACGGCGGTCGCGCGGCCCAGCTGTCCTAGGTCGATGAGGTTCGCTCCCATGTTGCGGAGCACCTCGGCGCGATCCTCGGGCCGGCTGGCCAGGGCGAGGGCGCGCTCCCGGAGTTGCAGGGCTCGCTGGAAGTCGCCGCGGCTGGCGACCACCTGGGCCTGGTTCTGGTAGGCCCTCCAGTTCCCGGGCGCCTTCGCCGCCGCGTCGGCCCAGACGGTTCCGGGGTCGGCCCACACGGCATTGCGCCGGTGGAGCGCGACGCCCAGGACCGCGCAGACGAGGAGCGTCAGCAAGAGGCCCGCCATCGCCGCCCGGGCCGGAGGGTGGACCCTTCGCTCCAGCGCCACCGATGCCAGCGCGACGGCGGCCAGCACCAGGCCCCAGGACGCGAGGTAGACCCGGTGCTCGAACATGAGGTCCACCAGGGGGACGATGCTGGAGGTCGGTGAGACGACGATGAAGAACCAGGCGACCCCGAACGCCGCCAGCCGCGACGCCCGCGCCAACCCCGGGTTCCGGCCCGGCCGGCTCGCCCACCAGGCCAGTGCTCCGACCCCGGCGCAGAGTCCCAGGAGCAAGGCGCCCGACGCCAGGACCCCGGGCTCCAGGAGGGAGTGGCTGGGCGCCACGTCGTGGTCGAGGTTGAGCCCTGCGGGCCACGCCAGAAGTCGCAGGTACCGCACCAGCACTCCCGGCTGGCTGAGAGCGTAGTCCCAGGGCGTGAGCCCAGGGATGTCGAAGCCGGCGTCGCCGCTGCCCTCCACCGAACGAACCGTCCGGAGGCCGATGCGCGCGGCCAGGAGCGCGAAGGGCGCGGCCATCCCGAGGCGGACGACCCAGGCCCGGCCGCGCGGCCCCCCGGGAAGGTGGACCAGCACCAGCGCGGCCACGATCGTCGCGGGGAGCGTCACCACGATCGGCTTGGAGTCGAAACCGGCCAGGGCCGCTCCGAGCGCCCCGAGGTAGGCGGCCACGCCCGCCCCGGTCCGCCCACGCTCCGCGGCGACCAGCACGAGCAGCAGCGCCAGCAGGTAGAACAGCGAAGCCATCACCTCGGACCGCTGGACGACGTAGTTCACCGCCTGGCTGTTGAGCGGGTGGAGCGCCCAGATCGCCGCGGCAGCCAGCGCCGGGCCCCGGGGCTCGGGCCAGCCGACGCCCGCGAGCAGCCTGCGCCCGAGGAAGTAGGTCCCCAGGACCGCGAGGAGGTGGAACGCCAGGCTGGTCAGGTGGAAGGCGCGCGGATCGAGCCCGGACCACGCGTAGTTCGCCGCGAAGGTCAGGTCGGGGAGGACCCGGGTACCGGTGCCGAGCCTCTCGCCCAGCTCCTTCCCCGCGAATCCGGCCAGGTCCTTGACCGCCCGGTTCTGCGAGATCTGCGCGACGTCGTCGAAGAGGAGCCCGCCGTCGAGCGAGCTCGAGTACGCGATCCCCGTGACGATCAGGAGGGCGGCGAGCAGCGCCGCCGCTCTCGCTCCGGTCGTGGTCACCATCCCCGGTCAGGGCTTGGGGGGCGCGGGAGCGGCCGGCGGCGGTCCTGCTGCGCCACCGTGACCGGCCGGGGGCGAACCACCGTGCCCGCCCATTCCACCTCCGGCACCTCCGTGCCCCCCCGGTGCGTCGCCGGACCCCTCCATCACCGGCGCTGGCTTCACGACGGGAAGGGGGTTGTCCCGCAGGTACTTCCGGATGGCCGCGTCGCTCACCTCGATGTCGGCGTGGCTCCGCAATTCCCCGAGGAACCGCCTGAACCGTTCCATGCGGCGCTTCGTGAGCAGCTCGTCCTTGATCTCCTTCTCGGCCTCGGGGCGCTCGATCGGCTTCGCAGGCCGGATGTCGAGGACCTTGATCACGTGGATGCCGTCAGGAGCGGTGAGGGGGTCCAGCACCTCGCCCGTCCGGGCAGTGAACACCGGCCCGAAGCTCTCGGGGACGTCCTTCCTCTCCGTCCAGCCGACCATCCCGCCCTGCCTTCGCTGCGACTCGTTCTTCGAGGTGTCCGACGCAACCGCCTCGAAGCTCTCCCCGGCTGCCAGCCTTCGCTGCACTTCGGCGAGGGCCTCGGGATCGCCCACGATGGTCTGGGCCAGGAGGCGCGACTCCGGGACGACGAACTCGGCCTTTCGCGCCTCGTACTGCTCGTCGATCTCCTCGTCGGAGACCGTCACCTCCTGGGTGACATACCGCTCGAGGTACAGATCGACGAGCATGTTCTCTTCCTGCGACAGGAGGGCTTCCACGATCGAAGGGTCCTCCCCGAGGCCGCGAGCCGTGGCCTCCGCCAGGAGAAGCCGCTCGGCGATGACGTCGCCCACCCCGACCTGGATCTCCGCGTCCTGGCGAACGGCGGGGACGGCCCGCAGGCGGTCCAGCTTCACCCGCGACGCCAGGTCGGATAGCGTGAAGCTACCTCCCGTCCAGGTGGCGCAGATAGTCTCGTCCTTGCTCGACCGGGCCTTCTCCAGGGAGGCGAGCGACAGGTCGCACGGAAGCATCTCGACCGCGTACTTGGCGCGCAGCCGCGCGATGAACTCCCTGTCCAGGGCCTCGACCTTGCGCCGCTCGATGACCCCCCGAAGACGCATGGAAACCTTGGCGAGCGGCGGCCGCTCGACCGGCTTGCGTTCCTCCAGCTTCAGGACGGTCCATCCCACGTTCGTCTCGAAGACGGGGCTGATGTCACCGGCCTGGAGGGCGAAGCCGGCCTCCTCGCGCACCTGCTGGAGATCCCCCCACCGGAGCACGAACAGCCCGCCGTTCAGCCGGCTGGGCGCGATCGACCGTTCCCTTGCAAGCGTCTCGACGTCCTCACCGACGAGCGCCCGGGTCCGCACCTCCTCCGCCTCGGCCCGGGTGACGGTCACCACCTCCCGGGCCAGGCCCGCCTCCCCGATCTTCTCGTAGGCCGCCTGCATCTCCTGTTCGGTCGCCTTGGACGGCTCATCGATCTCGCGCTTCACCAGGAGCTCGATCATCTTCCGCTCGCGCAGCTCCCTGAGTTCCTCGCGCAGGGCCGGATCGTCCTGGATCCCCGCTTGACGGGCCTCCTGGAGGAAGAGCTTCCGGTCGATGATGGCGTCCAGCACCATCCGTACCTCGGTCTCGGCGGCGAGGTACTTCTCGAACGAGCGGTGGCGCCGCCCGAACTCACGCTTGAGGTCCTGACCGGTGATCTCCTCCTCGTTGACCCTGGCCAGGTATCGAGGAGCGGCGCAGCCGGCGGAGGCGGTGGCGGAGATGAGGACGGCGGCGAGCAGCGAGTGTTTCATCGGGGAGTCACTCCAGGCGCACGGGCGCCTCAGTTTGCGCAAAGTTCCTTGACCAGATCCTGCACGACCCGCTCGCCCACCTCGAACTGGCCGGTTAGTGCGCCCAGCAGGAGCAATCCCTCGTACTGCTGGCCGCGGCGGAGTCGCCGCGCCGACCAGACGAGGCGACCGGTCGTGGCCTTGGTCAGGCTCGCGTGAACCTCGACCCTGGGTGTCTTGCCTGCCACCTGATCGGGGATCTCCTCGTAGGACAATATGTCACCCTGCAGGAAGAGACAGCCCCCGACCCGCGCCTCGAGACGGCTCATCTGGTCCCGGGAAAGCAGACGCGGACTCCAGATCCCCTCGTCGAGGAAGGCGCGCCGCAACTCGGCCGGCTCCACCACCTCGAACTCGGGCCGCTCGCCCAGGGCCCGGGCGAAGAGGACTTCCACAGCCCGGGCCGCGTCGGGCGCAGGACTGTGGTTGGTGAACGGGAGGAGACAGACGCGCTGTGGCCGGCGCTCGAGGTCGGGCGCTCCGGCGGCCTTCGGCAATACGCACCGGCCGCCCGGCTGGACCCGGATCGGCCGGGGCCTCTCTGGGTCCGGGAAGCCGGAGAGGATCTCGAGAGCGGCCTTCCGGGCCAGTTCCCCTGGTGCGGCCGGTACGGGAGGTCCTTGCGTCGACCGACGCTCCGGACCCTTGGCCGCGGTCGCGGTCCAGCCCAGGCTGCCATCCGCCTCGACCAGCCGGACTGCGAGCCCCGCTCCCGGTTCCCGCTCGTCGCCCGCGGCGAGGAAGGATCCCATGACCAGTCCCTCGACACCCAGTTCCTTGGCGAGGTCACCGACCTGCGCGACCGTCATGGAGTCCAGGTAGCGGACCCGGTGCTCTTCCAGGAACGGCTCGATCCGGTCTCCGGTGACGACCTCGTAGCCCTTTCGGGCTAGTTCGAGCTCCATCGCCGTCATCACGGCGGAGCGGGCGTCCGGGCCCACCTTCCCGTTGAACGGAAGGAGGCCCAGGCGTCGGACGCCGCCCGCGACGTCGTCCGGGAGAGCCACGAGAATCGCCAGAGTCACCGCTGCCCAGATGCTCACGGGTCACCGGACGAGGAGTTCCAGCTCCTCGCGAATGAGGGCCTGCGCGACCTCGGCGGCGGTGCGCGACCCCATCCCGAAGAGCCGGCCGCTGACGGTCGAGCCGCTTCCGGACCGGGACGTGGACCAGACCGTCTTGCCCGACTCCACGTCCAGGAGCCGCAGGTGGAGCGTGACCTGCGCGCCCTGCGAACCGCGCCCCTCCTCGTACTCGACGAGCGTCCCCACGAAGATTCCCTGCACCTTCAGTTCCTTGCCGATCTTCTGGATGTCCTCCGGGGTGAGCGAGCTTGGTTCCACTCGCTGGGTCCTCATGGCGCGGAGCACCTGGCCCGGCTCGACCGGATCGAACACCCCCAGGGCGAGGAGTTCGGTCAGGAAGATTCGCTGGACGCGCTCGCCACCGAGCTTGTCCCCTGCCACGTCGTCGAAGGGCAGGACCGCAACCTCGCGGATGGTCGAGAGGTCGGCGCTGGCGTGGACGAACTGCCTCGAGCTCGAGCAGGCGGAGACCGAGAGCATGAGCGCGCCCAGGAGCAGTGCACGGAGGGAAGGGAAGTGGTTCATGTTCGACGCCGCGGGCAAAGAAGTATTGCTATCACAGGTAGAAGGAGAGGGTAACAAGGTACGTCTCCAGCGCGATGCTCTGCGGACCGGTGCCCCACTGGCGGAAGAGCGTCGCCCCGAGCGCGGCGTGGCGGCTGATGACCCACCTCGGGATCACGCTCAGCCGGCTCTGCATCGAACTCCCGAGGGGCTGCACGTCCTGCTGGAAGTTCACCGAGAGGGTGAACGCTCCGCTCAGGAAGGGGTTCCAGTACAGCCGGTAGTTCTGGACCAGTCCGCTGATCGTCTGGCTCACCGTGTAGCCGAGCTGGGCGCTGACGTCGAGCTGGGGGCTGGGCCGCCACCAGATCCTCGCGAAGTAGTTGCTCTGGAGGAAGGTCGGCGCGATGGGCACTCCCTCGGGGACCAGGTTCTGCCCGGAGATCGTCCGCTGGGCGTTGGCGCCGAGCCAGAGCTCGAGATCACGGAGGAGCTTGGCGATGGCGTTTCCTCCCGTACTCAGCACCGTCTGCTCCAGCCCGGTCCCGAGGCTGATCGACTTCGACAGGGACCCGAAGACGCCGAAGCTCAGGACCTCCGGGAGGGGGCGCACACCCGCGGAGACCGTCGCCGACCCGGTCCGGAGCTGGAGGTCCCCGTAGTCCTGGAGGAGGAGCGATCCGCTCAGGCTGGCCGAGAAGACCAGGCTCGGGTTGTAGGAGAGTCCCAGGGACGCGGTGTCGACCCTGAGCTCCGGGCTGCCTGTCTGGCTCATGTTCTGACGGGAAAAGGACCCGTTCAGGGTCACGTCGGCCCAGGGGCCCGCGGAGATGCTGGCCACGCCGAAGCCGAGGAGGGATGTCCGTTCGGGCTCGCTGGAACGCTGGGTCTGCGTGGCGCCAACGCTTCCGGAGAAGCTCAGCGAGAGCTTCGGGGCGATCTGCGCCGTGGCGTTCACCCCTCCCATCTGATTGGAGTTGGTCGACAGGCGCGTCTGGTCGGGCAAGAAGGTCCGGTGCTCGTAGATCGTCAGCTCGGTCACCAGGGTGGGAAGGACGTTCACGCCGAAGTTGACCACCTTGAAGTAGCGGTAGCTGCTCGGCTGGAAGGAGATGGACCAGGCGCCGATCCCGGCGTCGTAGAAGAAGGAGGTGATCGGGACCAGGATCCAGCTCACCCCGTCGGTGCTGACGAAGACCGACCAGCTGATCGGTCCGCCCCACGCGATGAGATTCCCGAGGGCGTCCCGGACGAAGACGCGCATCTCGTCCAGCGTCTCGATGCGCCCCATGTCGAGCGCCAGGTTCTGGTTGGAGAGACCGTCGGGCCCGAGCGAGATGCCGGTGCTGGCGGTGAAGTTGCGGTCGATCAGCGCCGGGATCGGGGTCGAGGGCGTGGTGCTCGTGTCGTTGGGAGTGGAGGTGACGACGTAGTACGCGGACTGCGCCATGATCTCGCGCGGCTCGATCACCGGCGTGGACGACCGGAGCGTCTCCTCGATGCGGTTGTGGGCCGCGGCGCCGTACACCCCGAAGGAAAGCGCCGAGCCGAACGCGGTCCCGATGTAGTCGACCCGACCGTAGGGCGTGAGCGTGAGCCGCTCGTATCCGGTGGTCGCGTTCTCGTAGTACTCCATCCCGGGACCTGCCGTGAGGCTGAGCCCTCCCAGCTTGTAGAGGGCGGTGAGGGTGGCCCGGTACTGGTTGGTCTCGAGCTCCGGCTGGGGCGGCGGCTGGCCCACCCGCTGGCCCACCCACTCCGCCCAGGCCGAGAGGTCGAGCCCGGTGACGGGCGTGAGGGTGAGCGCGAGCGCGGCCCGGTGGGACATCGAGTCGCTCGAACCCCCGTCCCGGACCCACCGATCCAGCCACTGGAACTCGTACAGGCCCTCCGCGACGAAGCCGGGCTGCGTGTAGACGAGCCGGAATCCGGGCTGTGCGGACCTCTGGCCGCTGCGCAAACCCTGGGTGAACACGTTCAGGGTGTCGTCCAGGTACAGGAACTTGAGCAGGTACTGGATCGGGCTCGTGACCGTGTGGCCGTAGGAGAGAAAGTAGCGCTGGCCGAGGATGTCCGAGGAAAGCGCCGGGTTCTCGACCCGGTTGTAGGAGAGCTCGGCCAGTCCGCGCCAGTCCCCCTCGCCCCGCGCCTGGGCGGGTCCCGCCACCAGCGCCAACAGGGCCAGGAACCAGAGGGCGCGCTTGCAGGTGGTTCTCTGGTCGCGCACAGGGGGAAACCTAGCGGGGGTAGACGAGGCGGTATTCTGAGACGGGCGGGGTCCGGGTATGGCAGCTCACCGTGCAGCTTCCTCCGCCCACGTCGCGCCGGTAGGAGACGAGCCCGGGTGTCCGGAGCACGAGCAGCGCGGGCTGGGTGGAGCTTCCATGTGGATCATGGCACGCGTGGCACGAGACCCCGCGGGCGGAGTGCAGGGCGTGCCCGGCGTAGCGGGTCCCCCGCGCGGACGGTCCCGCACCGACGCTCCCGTATGCACCCCAGGCGTGGCAGTCGAAGCAGAGGTCCGTTTCCTCCACCCGGCCGGGAGCGGCCGACGCCAGGTAGCGCTTTCGGAGCATGGAGGGAAGGCTCGAGCCGTGCGGACCCCGGGTCTGGCCCCCGACGGAGCCGTGGCAATCGCTGCACGTGACCAGTCGATCGGCGCGCCAACCCGGTGCGAAGGCGGCCAGGTCGATGCCGGTGTCGCGGCCCGGGGCCTCGACCGGGTGGTACGACGGGTTGGCGGGGTTGAAGGCGGACGCGACCTGGCTCCGCGCGACCGCGCCCGACGCCACCGACACCGCCGTGCCTGCAGGCCCGTCGGGCGTCCCCGCGTGGCAGCGGAAGCACACCTCGTACTCCCGGGTCGGGGTGCGGTCCTCCGGGCCAACCGCTGCGAGCCGGGGAATGGAGCCCGGTGCGCCGTTGACCGGGCGCACACGGCGGACGCCGTCGAGCAGTCCGGAGACGCCACTCATCGAAAGGCTGGGCTCGCGCCGCGCCAGGTGTGGATTGTGGCAATCGGTGCACCCGGGTCCGGGCATGGCCCCCACCACCTCGACGCCCCCCGGCCTGGGATGGCGGCTCACCTTGGTGACCTCGGTCGCGATGTCCTGTCCGCCCCCGGCCGCGCGGTGGCAGGCGAGACAGAGGTCGTCGCCGCGGAGGAGGAGCATCCCGGGGATGGGGCCCTTCGCGTCCTTCGTCCCGTGCGGGTCGTGGCAGTTCACGCAGCGTCCGGCGTCGGCCCGGCGCCGGGCCTTGGGCTTCGGACCCGGCCAGACCACCTGTGACGACTCGCCGTGGGTCGACCGGCTCAGGCGCGAGCGCTCGGGAAAGAGCCCCAGCGGCGTCTTGTGGCAGGACAGGCAGAGTCCGTCGTCGTTCGCGGCGAAGAGCGCCATCGCGTTGGACGGACCGCGCCCGGCCGTGCTCTCCAGGGTTCCGTGGCACTGGAGGCAGGTCCCGGGACGGTACTTCTGGTCGCGGAAGGCGCCGGAGGTCGGGTTGCCGTGCTTCGAGGTCCTGAACGCATCGAGTTCCGGGTGGGCCGGCCCCGGCACGGCCGCGAGGAGGGCAGCGGTCAGCGGGAAGAGGAGCCGTCGGGCGAGGAGCGGGGTCATGGCTGGGTGGCCGCGGGCGCCATGTGGCACCGGGCACAGAGGGAGCTCGAATCGGTGGGGTCGGGGTAGACGACCCCGTGTGGCATGGCTCCGCCGTGGGCCTTGTGGCAGGAGAGGCAGAAGATCTGGTTGGTGGCGTCGGGGACGGTCTCGACGAGTGGTGTCTGGACTCGCGGGCGTGGGAGAGGATTGCCCGATGCGGAGAGGGCATTGGCGGCGTAGTTCACGTAGTACTCGGGGCGGCGCTCGAAGGTGACGTCCACATGGTAGTGGCTGTACTGGTCGTGGCAGTCCTGGCACCACTGCGTGAAGCCGGACAGGTAGCGCACGTTCGAGGAGGCGTAGACGGTCTCCGGGGAGCCTGCTCCCGCCAGGACTCGTTCGGTCACGAGTGGCGACGCGGTGCTGCCACGGCCCGACGGGCCGGGGCGGAGGTTCCGGTAATGGCCATTCCCGTGCTGGTCGTGGCAGCTCAGGCAGCCGAGCGTCATGGCCGACGACGCCAGGTAGGTCGCCGGCGCATCGACCGGTGCGACCCCGATCAGGTGTCCCAGGCCGGCCACGGGCTGGCCTGCGCTGCTCGACTGGGTGAAGAAGCCGGCCGCGGAGTCGTGGGGAGGCACCGCGCCCTCGACCTGGGCCACACCGGGTGCACCGGAGGCGGGCACCGGACCGTGACAGTGGAGGCAGAGGGAGTCGGCACTTCCGCTTCTCAGGAGATGGGGGGCAGGCAGGCCGTCCAGGTCGTAGCGCATCGCCTGACCGCCGGCGCTGTTGTGCATGGTGTGGCAGTCGCTGCACACCAGCCGGTCGTACTGGTGCCAGGTACCTCCGACGAGGAGGGGTGCGGCCAGGACGACCGTCAGGACCAGCAGCCACCCGGCCCGGGGCTCGCCTGAAAACCTGGAGGGCACCCTGGGTCGCACATCTCCTCCAATACCTCAAAAATGAAGAAGCGTGGGGAGGGATTCTTCCCCTCCCCACGCCGCTCACTCAACTCGCCAGATTCCTACTGGAAGCGGGCGCCCGTGCCGGTCAGGTTGCTGTTGGTGCGGCCCTGGCCGTGGCAGGTGTTGCAGAGGTTCCGGATGGTGGTGCCGTTGCCCTCTTCCTTGTTCGCGTCGGCATTGTGGATCAGCGTCGGGAGCTGGCCTTCGTTCTGGGAGACGTAGTTCCCCGGGAGGAACAGGCCGAACGAGTTCTTGTTGCCGTGCCCCTTGTGGCAGGTCATGCAGCCGACGGTCATCTCCGTGTCAACACCGGGGTTGACGTTGCCGGCCTCGGTGCCCCACTGCCAGGCGGCGCCGGCGATGTAGGTCACCTTGATGCTGACGTTGGTGGGGACGCTGGTGATCGCGCCGGTGGTCGCGTTCACGGTGCCCTCACCGGTGAAGAGCTGGCGCCGCGTGAAGGACACCTGGTCGGTCGGGTGGCGCTTGAAGAACGTCGCCGAGGAACCCACGTCGTCGTGGAAGTTGCCGTGGCACATGCCGCAGAAGGCGGTCATCTTGTTCGTGCCAGAAGCGGCGCCGACGGCCGCCGTGTAGACGATGTTGTTGGCGTTGTACCCGTCGCCGCCGGTGAAGATGTTGACGTCGAAGCCGAAGTTCGGCGTGGTGCCCGCGTTGATGACGTAGCTCGGCTCGCGGACGACCGCATCGGCGCCGCGGTCGCGGAGGTTGCGGTAGGTGCTCCGGCCGTGGACGCTGTGGCACCGGTTGCACTCCATGTCCGCCGGGTAGGACGGGTAGACGGTCGGGTTCAGGCCGGGGGGAAGAGCGGTCGACCCGAGGGAGTGGCCCATGTAGGACCCGTAGCCGCCCTCGTTCGGGACGGCCGTGTAGGTGTCGGCGCTGTTGAGGGCGCCGCCAGCGCGGGCGAGACCGTTCGTGGAGCCCTGGTTCGTGCCGAAGACGTCGGGAGCGCCGCGGCCACCGTCGTGGCACACCATGCAGGTCCGGTTCACGTCGGCGGCGAGGAGCAGGAACTCGTGGCCGCCCGTGTCTCCGGAGCCAAAGACGAAGGCGTCGGCCGAGTTCTGGGTGTTCTGGCCGAAGCTGTGCTGGCGGCTGGCGTGCATCGTGTGGCAGTCGCTGCAGACCAGCGTCGTGTACACGTGGTACTCGCCGGCGAGCGCCGTGGTGGCGAAGGCGGTCATCGCGAGGAACAGGATCTTCTTCATCATGGGGTGTATCTCCCTCCGTGCTTGGGAACTTCGGTGGTGGCTTCTCGGAACATCCGACCTGAAAGCGGCTGGGCTGGCGTGGCGTAAAGCACGGGGAATGCCAAGATGACCCCCTAGATCTTGCGGGGGGTTACCCATATCCCGGGTGGTGGCGTTGGGTCCTTTGCCCCACCCCTGCGCGGGTTCCCCCACCCAGGTCGGTCCCCGCGGGGGGCCAGGCCGCCGCTAGTCGAGCTTCCCCGCCGGCCTGGCGGGTTCACGCGGCTTCAGGATCTGGACCCGGTTGTTGCCGCGGTCGGCGACGCAGAGCCGACCCTGACCGTCGAACGACACGTCCGCCGGGTAGAGCACTTCCCCGGGGCCATTTCCGGCGCCGCCGAACTGCCCGATGAGCTTCCCATCGGGCTTGTAGAGCTTGATCTCGTGGCGCAACGAGTCTGCGAGCGCGATCCGGCCCTTGACGTCCACCGCCACGCCATGGGGGAAGGACACGTTCTCCCTTCCCGCCTCGTGACGGCCCCACGCACGCACGTATCGCCCGCGACGGTCGAACACCTGGATGCCGAGCCCCACGCTGTCGGAGACGTAGATGGCGTCACGGGTCGGAGCGATGCCCATGATGGAGGAGAACTCGCCCTTTCCCGCGCCCTTGTTCCCGAAACGAAACTTGAGCCGGCCCCTGGCGTCGAAGACCAGCACCTCTCCGTTGCCCGAGTCGCCGAGGTAGAGGTTGTCGTCGTCGTCGAGGGCGAAGGCAGTGAAGAACGTACCCGGCTGGGTCTCCATGCCCTCCAGCGGCAGGAAGTCGATGAAGTCCCCCCGGTAGCTGTAGCGCCGGATCTGCAGCCGGTCGTTGGAGTCGAGGACGAGGATGCGCCCCTTGGAGTCGGGCACGGCCTTGATGGGAGCACCGATGCGGCCCGGGTCTCCGAACGAGAAGATCGGCGCCCCGCGCGCGTCGAAGATGCCGATCAGCCCGCGCCCGGTATCCGCGACGTACATCTCGCCGCTCCGTGCGTCGCACGTCACCCCCGACACGCCCTGGAAGCGCCCCTCGTAGAAGTGGCCGTAGGTGACCACGACCGGCTCGAGCTCCTCGACGGCGAGCGCGCTGGGGTCGTCGGCGGCCCGGACTGGGCCCGCCGATGCGCCGGCCAGCGCGAAGGCGCAGGCGAGGAGCGGGGCGAGCCGCATCTAGGTGCCCTTGCGCTCGGGCTTGCGGAGCTCCCTCGGGTTCTCGCCGCCCTCGTGGCAGCGGATGCAGAGTCCGCGGGCCGGGTTGCCGAGGAGGGTCTTCTCGTGGCCGGTGCCGTGCGCCCCGTGGCAGGAGAGGCAGGTCATGTTTCCCCCGGTGTTGGGGTCGGTGACGCCCTTGCCGATGGGGTGGCTGAACTGGGTGTGGGTCTTGTGGCATCCCAGGCACAGGTCGTCCTTCGGCTGTGTGAGAAGGGCCGGCTGCGCCGAGGAGTGGGGCTGATGGCAGGCCGTGCAGCGGCCGCCCGAGGCCTTGAGCGGGTGGATGGACTTGGACCTGGCGAGCGTGTCCTTCACGGCGTCGTGACACCCGAGGCAGACGGCGCGCTCGTTGTTGCCTTTCACCAGCCCCTTCTCGTCGGAGGCGTGCGGGGTGTGGCAGTCGGTGCAGTCGCCCTGTGCCGCGGCGTGGACCCCCGTCTTCGCCGAGACCTCGGTCTTCTTGTCGCCGTGGCAGCGGAAGCAGAGCGAAGGGCTCTTCGCCAGGAGGGCCTGCGGCTTCGCGCCGGTTCCGGCGTGGCAGCGCGCGCACGCGCCGAAGACCTTGTGCGTGTTGGAGCGGATGAGATGGGGCTGGTCGGAGCCGTGCGGGTTGTGGCAGGAGGCGCAATCGACCCCGGCCAGCGGGAACCGCTGGTGGGCCGTCTGCATCGCCGGCTTCCGCGTGTCGTGGCACTTCAGGCAGAGCTTCTCCCGCGGCGCGACCAGCATGGCCTGGTTCGCCGAGCCGTGCGGGTCGTGACAGTCGGTGCAGGACCCCCTCTGCACGACGGCGTGAACGTGCTTCGATCCGATCTGCTTCTTCTGCTTCTCGTGGCAGCCCAGGCACAGGTCGTTGCCGGCGCGAACCAGGTTGCCCTTCGTGTCGGAGGCGTGCGGATCGTGGCACTTCAGGCAGTCGCCCGCCTTCACCGGGGCGTGCGTCTCCTTGCTCGCGAAGGCCTTCGGGTCGTGGCACCCGAAGCAGAGGGCCCCGCCCGTCCGGACGAGCAGCTTGTCGGCCGTGGAGGCGTGCGGGGCGTGACAGCCCCCGCAGCGCTCCTGCTTGACGGCGGTGTGGACGTGCTTCTTCGCGAAGGTCTGGCGGGTGTCGCCGTGGCAGGTCTCGCACAGCGCCCGCCCCTTCGTCATGGTCTTCGGCTGGTTGGCGCCAGGCTTGGGCGCCACGTGGCAGGAGGTGCAGTCCCGGTTGATGAAGGGGGCGTGGCCCACGCGGCGGACGAGGTCCTTCTTGTCGCCGAAGTGCGGGTCGTGGCAGCCGAGGCAGGCGCTGCCCTCGATGGCGAACCCGGAGTGGCTCTTGACGATGGCCGCGTCCTTGGCGTCGTGGCAGTCGAGGCACAGCTCGCGCCCGGCCTTGAGGAGCAGCGAGGGCTCCTTGGAAGCGTGGCCCGCGTGGCAGGCATCGCACGATCCCTGCTTCGCCGGCATGTGGCTCGGGGCGGTGGCGCGGGCCAGCCTCTTCGTCAATGCGCCGTGGCAGTCGCCGCAGAGCTCGATCCGGTCCTTCTTCAGGAACGCACTGTCCTTGGAGCCGTGCGGCTCGTGGCAGGCGGTGCACTCGCGGTTGCGGACCGGGGCGTGGCTGGAGCGGACTCCCTTGGCATCGAGCGCCGTCGGGACGCCGGCGTGGCACCCGATGCAGAGCGCACCCACCGGGCCGTCGAGGAGCTTCGGCGCGGTGGAGGCGTGCGCGGCGTGGCAGGTGGCGCAATCGCCGCTCGCCACGGGCGCGTGGAGCTTGGCCTTCTCGTACTTCTTCTTGAAGCCGTGGCACTTCTCGCAGAGCTGGCCCGCCGGAACGGTGAGGAGCTTGGCCTGGGCGGAGCCGTGCGGCTGGTGACACTCCGCGCAGCGTCCCTCGCGGACCGGGCGGTGCACGTTCTCCCCGCTGAAGGCCTTCTTCTCCCTCTCGTGGCAACCGTAGCAGAGCGTGGCCGCGTCCTTGACCAGCAGGCGTGGCTCGGCCGAGCCGTGCGGGTCGTGGCACCCCGCGCAGTCGCCCGAGCTGGCCGGCGCGTGGACGGTCTTGGCCTTCAGCCAGTCGGTAACGGCCGGGTGACACTGGACGCAGAGCGCCGGCGCGGCGGCCTTGAGGAGCTTCTTGTTGTCGGAGCCGTGCGGCGCGTGGCAGGAGGCGCAGTGCCCCTCACCGGCCGGCTTGTGGGCCTTCTTCGCCAGCTTCGCCTCGACGTCCGCATGGCAGGCGGCACAGGTCTCCCGTTCGGTCTGGACGAGGAGCTTGGCCCCCTTGCCCGAATGGGGCGAATGGCAGTCCGTGCATCCCTCGGCCGGAGGGTGGACGACCTTCCTCTTGAGGTCGGCGGCCTGGTCTCCGTGGCAGTCGAGGCAGAGCCCGGGAACCGCCTTGGCGACGGCGAAGGGCTTGCCCTGCACCGAGCCGGCAGGGGCATGGCAACCCGAGCAGTCGGCGCCCACGGGGTGGACGCTCGCGAGGAGCCCCTTGGCGTCGGCGGACGAGTGCGGCGAGTGGCACTTGACGCACCTTTGGCCTTCGACCGGGTAGCCGCCGTGGGCCGCCTTCAGCTTGGCGCCTCCGGCGTCGTGGCACTTTCCGCAGAGCGCCTTCTCGTCGCTCACCAGCAGGCTCTTGTGCGGGCTGGAGTGGGAGGCATGGCATTCGCTGCAGTCCTTGGCAGCCGGCGCGTGGACCTTGACTCCCTGGGTCTGCGCGTTCTTGTGACAGGTGGCGCACGCCTTGTTGGTGGCCACCCGCATCAGGGCGGGGAAGTCGGACGAGTGGGCAGCGTGGCAGACGGTGCACTTGCCCTTGCCCGACCCCTGGATCGCCTTGTGGACGACCCCCTCGGCGAAGGACCGCTTCTCCTTCTCGTGGCAGGAGAAGCACAGGTCCGGCTCCTCCTTCTGCAGGACGTTCACGCCGACGATGCCGTGGCGGCGGTGGCAGACCTCGCACTGGTCCGAGTCGCGGAAGGGCTTGTGGACGACCTTGCGGCTCTCCTGCTTGAGCACCTTCTCGTGGCAGGCGATGCAGGGCTTGGCCGGGGCGGTCTTCCTCGCGGCCTTGGGAGCGGGGCGAACGTCTGCCCCGTATGCATTGCCCGCCACGACCAGCGCGAGGGCGGCGAGCGCCCCCAGGTAGGGCAGCGTGGTCCTGCGGCTGCCACGTGCGGCGCCCCCGTGGCCAGGATGAAGGTTCGCGCGAGAGAAGTCGTTCATGGGGGCCTCGAGGTCAATCTCCTGAAGCTGACGCACCGCACACCGTTGGATCACTTCGCGGCCCGGGACAGCGCCGCGAGCGCGGCTTCGTCGACCTGCACCTTGGCCCCGGCCCGCAGCGCGTCGGCCTTGTGGCGGAGCGCCCCGGCGCCGCGCTCGGCCTTGAGTTCCATGGAGAGACGGTGGCGAACCTGATCGAGCGTGGCGCCCTTCTCGGCCACGTGGGCCTCGCATCGGATGACCCGGTAGCCGGCCTGGGTCTTGATCGGTGCGCTCAGCTCGCCGGGCGGAACGCTCGCCACGACCGCGGCCAGCGCCGGGTCGCCGTCGGGCTGCCTGACCCGCTCCAGCTCCGCGTCGGTCACGAACCCGATGAGGCCGCCCTGCCTGGCGGTTCGCTGGTCCGTGCTCTCGCGCGCGACTTGGGCGAAGTCCTCCCCGGACGCGACGCGAGCCGCCAGCTTGCGCGCGCCCTCCTCGGTGGCAGCCACGAGCTGGAAGCACCGCCGGCCGCCTGGCGTCATGAATTCGCCCTTGCGGGCCTGGTACCTTCCCTCCACTTCCGCGCTGGAGGGCTCCGGAGCCTCCATGCGGAGCCGGTCGGCGTAGGCCGCCGCCACCGCCGCCCTCTCGGCCTTGGCCGCCGCACGCGCGACCGCCGGGTCCTTCGAGAAGCGCTTCCAGGCCGCCTCGTCCAGAAGCGCCTTGCCCAGCAGGTCGAGCGCGAGCGTCGTCTTGACCTCCGGAGAGGCGCGCGGAGGTCCCTGGCGGGCACCACCGTGGCCGCCGCCCAGTTCCCTGACCACCTGGGCGTAGGTGACCTGGACCTTCCCGGCCTTGGCCACGACCTTCGCCCCGCGCTTCCCCGAGACATCGAGGGAGTCGCCGGTCGCCGCGATGGCCTTCTCGTCCACGCCCCCCTTCCGCTCCTTGACGAGCCCGGCGACGTGCGTCTCGGTCGCCGCCGAACGCGCGTTCAGCTCGAGGTCCCGCCGGAGCTGGTCGTTGACCACGGCGTAGGCCGCCTCGTCCGGAAGCCGACGGTCCTGGACCAGGAAGACGGCGAAGCCGCCGTCCACGGACACGGGCCCGAGCGGCCTTTTGAGCGGCGCCTGGAAGACCTCCTTCGTCAGCGCCGGAGCCAGCGCCGAGCGCATCATCCAGCCCAGGTCGCCACCCTTCGCCTTCGAGGCCGGGTCAGTCGAGGTCTTGGCCTCCTCCGCGAAGCTGCTCCCCTTGAGGATCCGGTCGAGCGTCGCCCGGGCCTCGGCCTCGGTCGCGCGCGCGACGAGCAGGAGCCGCACCTGATCCCCGCGCTGGTGGAACCGCTCCCGGACTTCGGCCTCCGGGACCTGGATGCCCGGATAAACGACGACCTCCAGGTACCTCTGGACCGCGGCACGCCGGCGGGCAGCCTCGATGGCGGGCCGTGCCGCGGCGGGGGGCTTGATGCCCAGCTTCTTCGCCTCGCCGGCGAGCACGATCTCCGCGATGAGATCGTCGAGCGCCACCTGTGGCGTGGCACGACCGCTCACGGCGCGTGCCTTCACTTCGGTGGCGGTGATGACTTCGTCTCCGACCCGGGCGACGATGGGATCGACGGGCGCGGCGGCGAGCAGGACGGCACAGACACTCCAGAGCATGGGCATTCCTCAGGGACGAGGCCTTCGGCCATGCATGCAGCATACCGCCTTGCCTGCCGCACAACCGATTGATCTCCCGAGAGTTACAAGCGTTCGAAGGGGATCGCATGCACCTCTTGCGCGATCGGTTGCGATGGACGCAAAGTTCGTCCCCCCGTCGCGGACGACCGTGCCGGAGCGGTCCCGTGCCAGGACGGGACCCACGCCGGAGGAACGAGCTCCGGGTGATCGGTCCTCAGCTCAGCGCCGAGCGACCGGCCTGTCCTCGTCGCCCACCGCGTGACAAGTCTTGCACAGCGAGGTGGCGTCCGTTGCGGCGCCAGGAATGACCAGGTGCATGTGGTTGCCGGAGCCCGCATCGTGGCAAGTCAGGCACGTCACCTTCCCCCCGGCGAGCTTCAGACCGCTCCTCGTCACGCTGGCGACATCCTTGAGAGGCGACCTGGCGTCGCCCGGGAGGGATCTCGCTGAGACCCGCCTCGCCCTCGCATCGCCGTAGTCCACGTCCACCGGGTGCGTGCGGTGCGAGCCGGCTTCGTGGCAGGCGATGCAGTCCCGGTCGGTGACCCGTGCGCCCTCGCCGCCCTCGAGGCCACAATGCCTCCGTGTCGCTTGCCTGTCCGACGGGTTCACTTCCGGATCGACGACGGGAGCGGCGACCAGCACGGCGGCGATCATGGAGGCGGAAAGCGAGAGCATGGTAGTTGCTGATAGTGTATGCCGTGCACCAGGACGACGCCAGGATGGCGCTCATCTTTCGGGCGCGTGCGTGGATGTAGGCTCGCTGGTGACATGACCCTGATCGACAACCCCGGGCTGGAAGCGTTATGACTTGCCTGCGGGTCCACGTCTGGACCCTTGCACCATGCCATCCATGACCGCGTCGTCCCAGGCCTGGTGGGCCCGGCGCCCGGCACCGCGCTGGCGCGCGCTCTTCCTCGTCCTGGCCGTCTTCGCCTCCTACGCGCCGGCGGTCCGGGGTGAGTTCGTCTTCGACGACCACGCGCTCGTCGACCAAGCCGAGACCGTTCGCGTACCGCTCTCGGATCTCTGGACGACTGCCAGATCCTCCGACTACTGGCCGCTCAGCTACACGGTCCTGTGGCTCCAGTGGCGGGCCTGGGGAGACCGGCCCCTCGGCTACCACGTCGTCAACGTGGCCCTTCACGCCGTCAATGCCCTGCTCGTCTGGCACGTGCTCGCCCTCCTCGGTCTCCCCGGCGCGTGGCTCGGAGGATTGCTCTTCGGCCTCCACCCGGTTGCCGTGGAGTCGGTCGCGTGGATATCCGAGCTGAAGAACGTGCTCTCGGGGCTCCTCTTCCTGTCCACGAGCGCTGCCTGGATCCGCCACCGCCTGCACGGCGGAAGAAGATGGTACGTCTTGGCGCTCGCCTCGTTCCTCCTCGCGCTGCTCGCGAAGACCTCCACGGTGATGCTGCCCGTCGTCCTCCTGGGGTGGGACGTGCTCCGGAGGCGCGGCCCACCCCGGCGGCGCGAGCTGGCCGGGCTGGCCCCGTTCTTCGCCCTCTCCCTCCTGCTCGGCGCGGTCACCCTCTGGTTCCAGTGGAACCGGGCGATGTCGGGGACGTCCGACGCGAGGTCGATCTTCGAGCGGGTCTTCGCACCGGCATGGGCCTTCTGCGCGTACGTCTGGACGGCCTACGTCCCGGTCGGCCTCGCCTTCCTCTACCCGCCGTGGCCAGTGTCGCCGACGTCTCCGTGGTTTGCGCTACCCGCGGCCGCCCTTGCGCTGGGCGCCGTCATTCTCTGGAGGTACAGGCGGAGCGCGGGCGGCCCGATCCTCCTCGCGCTCGGGTACCAGGGGGTGATGCTCCTTCCCGTCCTGGGGCTCGTGGGCATCGCCTTCTTCATGTGGAGCCCGGTCGCGAATCACCTGCAGTACTTGGCCCTGCCCGGCCCGGTCGCGCTCGTCGCCTTCGCGCTGGCGCGACCGCCCGGGAGCCGCTGGCGGGCGTTCGCCACCGGGGCCTCGGTCGTGATCGTCCTCGGCCTGGGCGCCACGACGTTCGCCCGGGCGCACGCCTTCGCCGACGACTTCACGCTGTGGGAGACGGCCGAGCGCGATGCGCCCGGGAGCCTCCACGCCGCCTGGATGCACAGCGTCGAGCTGAAGAAGCGCGGACGGCCCGCCGAGGCGAACGCCGCGCTCGCCGCCCTGGCGGAGCGGGCCGGCGATCCGGCCACGCGCCACGCCGCGCGCTGCCTCTGGCTGCTGGGGACCGGTCGCCACGCCGAGGCGCTTCCCGAGGCCTTGGCGTCGGACCGGCTTCGCCACGACCACATCCTCCAGATCGACGTGGGAATCGCGCTCCTCCGCGCCGGGCGGCCTGTGGAGTCGCTCGGCGTCCTGGCCCCGCTCTCGAGGCGGAACCCCTCCGACGCGGAGTCGCGCCACTGGCTGCGCACCGCCCTCGACGGAGCCCTCGTCGATCGCGACGCGATCCGGGCGCTCGCGGCGTCCTGCCGGAGGGATCCGGGGGACGGCTGGAGCTGCCGCACCTTCGCCCTGCTGGCGATCGCAGCCGACCGTCCCGAGCCAGCGCGCGCGGCCGTGGCCGCCCTGCTCGGCCTGGGGGATCACGACCCCCGGGTGACCGCCGAGCTGGCGGCCCTGGAATCCTTGGCCCGCTGAAGGGGGGCCGCCCCTCCGGAAGTTCTTCAGTGGCAGTCGCTGGCGCAGCTCGCGGGACTCACCACGTCGATGACGCCGTTCACGTGCTTCGCGGTGCTCGTGAAGGCCGTTCCCAGCGCGTCCACACCCGGGTGACAAACGTTGCAGTCGTTGCGCGAGGCCCGGGTCGATCCTCCGTGGCGGCCACCGTGCCAGACGCCCGCCAGGAGCGCCCGGGACGTCTCGTGGCAGGAAGTGCAGGTCAGCTGCGCCCCTGTCCACGTGGGGCTCGCGTTCTTGCCGGCGTACAACGTCGGCGCGAGGGGATAGCCAGTCAGCGGGTCGATCGCATTGTAGGTCCCCGAGTACCCGCCGTGGCAGTGGGTGCTGGAGCAGGTGAGCGTGGTCGCGTTCCAGGACGGAGTGAGCCCACCTGCGGACGCCACACCGCTCCACGTCACCGTCGCCCTCGACCCGTCCAGGTGGCCGGCCGAGAGCGCGCTCGCGGGGTTGACATGGCAGGCCGAGCAGGCAAACGCCGGCGCGACCGCTCCCGCGACCACGTGCTTCGTGTGCGCCCCGATGCGGTTCGCGTCGGTGCGGAATCCCCAGGTTCCCTGGGGCGGCGCGCCGGTCGCGTTGGCCGTGCCGCCGTGGCAGCCCGTGCAGCTCGTCTTCCACGTCGCGCCGTGGCAGGTCGCGCACGAGGTCGTGGCCGTTCCGCCCACGCCGTCGAGGTTCACACCGTGGCAGCCCTGGCAGGAGGAGATGCCGTTGTTCGCCGAGTAGGCATGGAAGGCCGGGCTCGCGGTATCGGTCCAGCCCGCCGGGTGAATTCCTCCCGAGGCCTGGACGGCGCCGTCGAGGTGCATGCCGCCGGAGGCGATCGCGATGAGCTGGCCGGACGCGTTCATGGTCTGGGGGTGGCAGGAGGAGCAGCCGGTCAGGGCCGCTGACACCACCGGGTGGGAACCGCCGGGAGGCAGGCCGTGGCAGGTGCCGCAGGCCGCCTTGCCGGTGCCCACCTGGGTCCAGACGAGCGCATTCGCGATGTTCCCGTTGGTGAACTGGCCGTGGCAGTAGGTGTTGGAGCAGGTGGCGGTGCCGCGGGTCCAGGTGGGGGCCGCTCCGCGGGCGACGGCGAGGCCGCTCCAGGTCACCTCGGCGGTGGGGGTGGCGTCGATGTGCCCGGCGGCGAGCGCATCGGCCGGGTTCACGTGGCAGACGTTGCAGGTGACGGCGGGCGCGGTGGCGGTTCCGGTGACGTGGGTGGCATGGGCGCCGACGCGGGTGGTGTCGGCCAAGTTGCCCCAGGTGGCCTTGGGTGGCGCGCCGGTCTGGTTGCCGCTGCCTCCGTGGCACATCACGCAGTTCACCTTCCAGCTGGCGACGCCCGAGGGTAGGGCCGCGTCGTGGCACTGGCCGCAGGAGACGGCGGTGGAGAGGCCGGTGAGCGCGGTCCCATGGCAGCCCTGGCACGTCGCGAGACCCTTGTTGGCCTCGTAGGCGTGGAAGCCGGGGCTGGTCCTGTCCGACCAGGCCGGGACGTGGCCGACCAGCGTGGTCGTCCCGCCGGTGTGGTTGGTGGTGCTGGTGTGGCAGCCGGTGCAGTCCGCGCTGGTCGGGTTCGGGTTCCCGATGACCACGTGGGTGGGAGGCAGCACCGATGTCACGTGGCAGTCGGTGCAGCCCCGCGGGCCCGCGGTCCAGGCGACGGGCTTCAGGGGCGCGCCCATCGGGCTGTGGCAGGCCACGGTGCAGGTCGTCGGATTGCCGTTGACGGCCCGGACGAACGTGCCTCCCGCGGTGGTGGTGCCCTTCGGATAGGTGTACGGAACGTCGAAGCCGAACTCCGCTCCGCAGGGGTGGCAGGTCGCACAGCCCACCCCTTCGTTGACGTGCCTGGTGTGGACGTCGACTCCGCCGCACATCGGGCCATTCGCGACCGTGCGCGTGGAGCCAGCCGGCCGCGCGCGCAGCGCCCCGGCCGCGGGCGCCTGGACGGCGGCCTCCTGGACCGGCTCGTTCCCCTGCGCGCCGCACCCGAGCGCTCCGACGAGCAGGACCGTCGTGGCCAGCGCGACCGCGCCCCTCGTGCTTCGAACACCGCTGGTGATTGCGCTCATGGCCTTCCCCCGAAAATCCAGCTGGCTGGTGACGTTCACGTTCTCGGTGGTCATGGCGGTCACCAGGAGAGGGACGAGTGGTTCTTGCTGTGGCAGGTGCCGTTGCAGCGGCGCGACGTGCCGACGCCGGTGGACGTGAAGGTGAGGTTGGGCGCGAAGACCACGTTGACCGCGCCGTTCACGTGCAGCGTGGGACCGGTGACGGCGGCATTCGTGGCGCTCGTCCCCGTCGCGATGCCGCTGTGGCACTCCGAGCAGTTGAAGCTGTTGCTGAAGTGCTTCGAGTGCCGCCCGGTCCTGGTGGTGGGCATGCTGTGGCAGTTGTTGCAGGTCACCACGGCGGTCGAGTTCCAGACCGGATCCGGTCTCGCCGTGGTCGCGGTGGTCCTCCCGTTCGTGAAGTTGCCGTGGCAATAGGTGGCCGAGCAGCCCGCGGTGGTGGCGTTGAAGGCCGGGGTCTTGCCGCCGGTCTTCGCGAGCGTGCCGAAGGTCACGTTCTTCGTGCCGTTCTGGTGGTTGGTCGCCGTCGGGACGGTGTGGCACTCGGTACAGGCGAAGTTGCTCGACCGGGTGGCGGTGGTGAGGTGCTTCATGTGGGCGCCGACCGCGCGGCTCGTGGAGCTCCCGGTGGTGTCGACCGGAGGGGCGGCGGCGAGCTGCGGATTCAGGGCCGTGGCCGCGCGGCTCGCCGTGCCGTGGCAGGAGGTGCAGGTCATGCCGGTCGCGTCCTTGGTTCCGTTCATGTGGGTCGCGGGGTTGACCGTCGTCGCGGTGTAGCCAGCGTGGCAGCCCGCACAGGCGGTGCTGGTGGAGTGCGGAGCCGGGGGCGGTGCGCCGTGGCAGGCCGTGCAGCCCGAGGCCTGCGAGGCGCCTCCGGTCCACGACGGCGCAGCGACGGTGCGGCCGGTCAGGGTCGAGCCGTGGCAGTAGGTCGTGCAGGTCGCACCGTTCCAGGTGGAGGCTGCGCCGGCCAGGGTGCCCCAGGCCAGCTCGACCGTGGCGTTCGAGTGCGCGTTGCTCGCCGGTACCGCGTGGCACTCGCCGCAGGTGATGGCCGCCGTGCGCAGCCGGGTCCCGGTCAGGTGGGCCTGGTGCGCGCCCACCGCTCGCGTCGTCGCGAGGGTCTCGCCCTTGCTGCCGCGGGGCGGCGCGGCGTAGAGCGGGGCAGCCTGCGTCGCCGTCTGCCCGGAGGTTCCGTGGCAGGAGGTGCAGGTCATCCCGGTCACCTCGAGGGCGCCGTTGAGGTGGGCCGTGGCGCTGACGGTGGTGGTGGAGTAGCCGGCGCCGTGGCAGGTCGCGCAGGCGCTCGCATTGGTGGGGTGGGTCCCGCCCGGAGGCAGGCCGTGGCAGCTGCCGCAGGCGGCGGCCGTCGCGCCGGCGGTCCAGCTCACCGCCGCGTTCGCCCCGTCCTTGAAGTTGCCGTGGCAGTAGGTGTTGGAGCAGGTTCCAGCGGCCGTTCCGGTCGTGGCCGTGTTGCTGCCGGTGTAGGAGGCGTTGGCGATCGCGCCGGTTGTCGCCAGCGTGCCGAAGGTCACGGTGGCGCGAGCGCCGTTCGTCCCGGCGCCGGTGGCATGGGCGACGTCCGCAGCGGCCGGAATCACGTGACACTCGGCGCAGGCCATCGCGGTCGCGCGCCAGCGGGTTCCGGAGAGGTGGGCGGCGTGGGCGCCCACGCCCGGGGCCGACGAGGCGGTCGCGCCGGTGGTGTCGGCGGCGGCGCCGTTCACGCCCGGGGCGGCGAGGTTGCTGGCCGGGAGGACTCCGGTTTGGGTCAGGTCGCCGTGGCAGAGCGTGCAACCGGCGCGGCTCACGTTCACCTGGCCGTCGACGTGGGTGGCCTGGACCACGCCCGTCGCCGAGTAGCCGGCGCCGTGGCAGGAGCCGCAGGCGGTGTTCCGCGGGTGGTGCGAGGCGGCCGAGAGGGCGGGCGGCGCGCCGTGGCAGGAGGTGCAACCGAGCGTGCCGGCCGCGGTCCAGGCCGGCGAGGCGACCACGCCGCTGCCGCCGGCGAAGTTGCCGTGGCAGTAGGTCGAGGAGCACGACCCGCCCGTGCCGACGGTGTAGCTCGCGCTGGATCCGGCGATGGGGGCGAAGGCGACCGTCACGACGCCGTCGGCGTGGGCGTAGAAGCCGTTCATGAACGACGCCCAGGGGTGGCAGTCGGTGCAGAGCATGTTCCGGGAGCGCGTGCCGTTGGTGTGGGCCACGTGGGCGCCGACGCCGCGGGCGGTGGAGGAGGTGTTGAGCGAGGTGTCGCGCGGCGGCGCCGCCTCGACCTCGTCGGTGAAGGAGGTCGGGCTGGGAACGCGTCCCGGCGTGCCGTGGCAGCTCGCGCAGGTCACGTTCGCGCTGAGGTCGGCGACGCCGTTCCGGTGCTTCCCGCCAACGACGATGGCACCAGCGGCATTGACGGTGTCGGCATGGCACTCCACGCAGGTGGTGATGCCGCCCACAACCGTCTTGTGGCGCGGGTTGGCGGGCGGGGCGCCGTGGCAGGAATCGCAGGCGGTCGTCGACACGTCGACCGTCCCGTTGACGTGGACGGCGGCGTTGACGGTCGTCGCGGTGTAGCCGTCGTGGCAGCCACCGCACGCGGTGGAGGTGGAATGCGGTGCCGGCGGCGGGGCGCCGTGGCAGGAGCCGCAGGCGCGCTGGGAGCCGTCGGTGGTGGTCCAGATGGGCGTCTTGGCGTTGCCGCCGCCGAGGCTGGCGCCGTGGCAGTATGTGTTCGAGCAGGTTCCGGAGGCGCGGTCCCAGGCCGGGACGAAGCTCGGGTTGGCCGAGGCGAGCCCGGAGAAGGTCACGGTGGCGATGCCGCCACCGGCGACGTGGCCGGCGGCCAGTGCGTCGGCCGGCACGACGTGGCACACGGAGCAGGCGACGGGCTGCGCGAGCCCATGGGTCGCGCCGAGGTGGGAGGCGTGGGTCCCGACACGAACGGTTTCTCCGGACTTGCCCCATGTGGCCTTGGGCGGGGCGCCCGTCTGGCTGCCGGTTCCGCCATGGCACATCACGCAGTTGGTCTTCCAGGCGGCGCCGTGGCAGTCGGCGCAGGACACCGTGGTGGTCCCGCCCACGCCGTCGAGGGCCGTTCCGTGGCAGCCACGGCACGACCCGAGACCGAGGTTCGCGGTGTAGGCGTGGAAGCCGACGCTGGCCTGGTCCATCCAGAGGACGTCGTGCCCGGTGGCCTTCGCGCCGCACGGGTGGCACGACTCGCAGCTCTGCGCCGCGTACTGGTCGTGGCCGAGGCGCGGCGTGCAGGTCAGGCTCGCAGCGGTCGAGCGAACCACCGGGACGCGAGCCGCCGGAGCCGCTGCGGGCGGTGCTTCCGGCGTGGTCGGTTCCGGCGGCTGGGAGGCGCCGCAGCCCGTGAGGGCCATGGCGGTGGCGAGGCACACGACGATCGAGACCGAGCCGCTGCGTCCCTGCTGCATCACTGTTTCCCCTCTCCAGAGCGATTCGAAATCGCTCCCTCCCAGGGGTCGACCCTGGATGGCGGGGGAAACTAGAGAAATTCCTCAGGCGTTTCGTTGATGCACGTCAATTACGATAATTGCTCGACTTCATTGATGATTAGAACGCCATCATCATCTTAACAAAATGCAATCCATGCGCTGTCCCGCTATCGCGGGGCATTGAGGAATTCCGACAATTCCCCACTTAGGGGCCAGGGTAGTGCCCGTTGATTCTGGCGGAGCGCGCAAAATCGTCGCATCCCAGAAAACGAATACGCCCCATCAGGGACTTCAATTATTCCGCAGGCCCCTCCGCCGCGGGGTCGCGCGGAGCCATGCCGCAAAGCACCGCGAACTGGTTCGAGAGGTGCGCCTTCACCTTCGCCGCTTCCTCTCCCGCGGGCCCGGGCACGACCTTCTCGTCCTCGTAGATCTCGACGGTGAGGATCGACCCGTTCACGACCGACTGGTGCCTGGCCCGCACCACCACCGTCGCGGCGAAGCCGTCTCGCCCCTCGAATCCGCGGACCTGCACGGTGACGGTGTCGGAGGCCCCGGGATCCACGCGGAAGCCGCACTTCCCCAGGTCCTCCCCGGCCTGCATGACGAGGGCCTTGGTCTCGATCCCGTGCCGGGCCGCGACGGGGTTGACCGTGACGTCCAAGCGGAGCCGGGCGCCGTCCTTCACGTAAAGCGAAAGGGGACCCAGCATCGACAAGGCGAGCGCCATCGTGATGGATAGAACGGTCATCTCATGCCTCCGGCAGACAGACTACGCCGGGCCGGCCTCCTGGTGGGCGCCCCTACAGGGGACCGGCCCACCCAGACCCGGCCGTGACCCAAGAATCGTTCGACCTTCGGGCCCTCGATCAGCGAAAGCTCTTCGCTGCCAGCAGGTTGTTCCGTTTGCGTTCCTGGCGGAATGAGGACCTAGCACTCTCCCGGGCTCATCCGGAAGCGAGGGTCGGAAGCGATCATCTATTCCACCTCCAGTCAAGTCAAGCCAACGGAGGAGGCGGCACACATGTGCACGTCCAGTCCCACGACGCTATCGGCACTCGCCGCGGCCGCACTCGGCCTCGCGGCGTGCTCGGGCAACTGCTCAATCCCGGCCTCAAGCTGACGGACGCCCACGGCCAGAGCTGGGTTGCCCGCCGTGTTCCCGGACGGCCATCAGACGCAGATCGACTTCGCCGCGCCGTGGGGATAGGGAAGGCGGAGCCGCCCCCGGCGCCCCCGCCCTCCCGTCAGTTCCGCCGCCCGCCGAACAGGTTCAGGAGCGACAGGAACAGGTTGATGAAATTCAGGTAGAGCGACAGCGCGCCGCTCACCGGCAGCGCGGCCACCCCGGAACCCGCCACCGCCATGCGGCGAAGCCGCTGGGTGTCGTAGGCGATGAGCCCGGTGAAGACCACCACCGCGGCCGCCGACACCACGAACTGCAGCATGCTGTTCTTCATGAAGATGTTCACGACGCTGGCGATGACGACGCCGATGAGCCCCATGAAGAGGAACGTGGACCATCCGGCCAGGTCGCGCTTCGTCACCGTCGCGTAGATGCTCATGGTGAAGAACGTTCCCGCCGTGACCGCGAACGCAGTCGCCACGGAGGTCCCGGTGTAGGCGATCAGGACCACCGAGATCGTGGCCCCGGTGAGGGCCGAGTAGAGCAGGAAGAGGGCGCCGGCCGTCCCGGCCGAGAGCTTGTTCACCGCCGCCGAGAGGGCGATGACCAGGCCGAACTGGGCGATGATGAGCCCCCAGAAGACGATCCGGTTGCCGAAGATCACCTCGAGGGCCGCGGGCGTGGACGCCACGTAGTAAGCGACACCCGCGGTGACGAGCAGTCCGAAGGTCATCCAGCGGTACACGGCGGCCATGAAGCGGCGCTCCACGTCGGAGGCGCCGCGGGTCACGACCTGGTAGTTCTCGTATGCTTTTGCCATCCCGGGATTGTAACCACGGCGGGGCGGTTCGCCAGCGCCGGGAGGGAGGATCTCGATCCCAGGAGTTACGGGGGCTTACGTCAGCCCTTCCAGCGCCGGAAGCACGTCCCCCACCCGTTCCGCCCACGCCGTGGGCCGGGCCTTCGCCAGATCCTCCCGGCTGAATGGCCCCCAGAGCGCGGCCACGGTCGCCACCCCCGCGGCGTTCCCGGCGACCACGTCGTGCGGCGAGTCCCCCACGAACGAGGCCTCCTCCGCCCGGGCCCCGAGCCGCCCGAGCGCGTACCGCACCGGCGCGGGATCGGGCTTGTGCTTCTCCGTGGCCTCGAGCCCGACCACGCACGCGAAGTGACGCGTGAGCCCGAGGAAGTCGAGGGACCGCAGCGCCGAGGGCTCTAGCTTGGAGGTGACGACCGCCATCCGCACGCCGCGCGCGGTGAGCGCGTCCAGCATCTCCGGGACACCCGGGAAGGCCCGCACCATGGCGTCGTGGTGCGCCCACTGGTGAACCTTGTACCGCTCCTTCACCCGCTCGACGTCGGCCTCGTCGCCCGCCCAGCGCCGGATCATGCCGTCGAGCGGCGTGCCGATGAGGGCCACCCACTCGGCCACCCCGGGTGCGTTGGGGTGGCCCTCGAAGGCGTGCTTCATCGACGACAGGATGAGCGGGATCGAGTCGATGAGCGTCCCGTCGAGGTCGAAGAGGACCGCGCGGGGGAGCATCGACCGGAACCCGGGACCGGCTACAGCATCCCCGGCTTGCCCGCCTTGAAGCGGTTGTACTCGGTGGTGAGGATGTCCACGTGCTCCCGCTCCTCGGCGGCCAGCTCCTTGTAGAGCTGCTGCTCCATGGAACCCGGCGCGCAGCCGGCGCCCTTCTCCGAGAAGTACTTCACCGCCCGCTGCTCGAACGCGATGGCGATGCGGAAGAGGTTGGCCGGGTCCTGCGGGTCGTTGGGGATGCCCGCGTAGACGGCCGCACGCTCGGTCTTGAACCCCTCCGAGGCCTCGCTCACGTCCACGTGGTAGCGGCCGGAGAGGGTCTCCATGTGCTCCTTCTCCATCTCCGCGAACTTGCCGAAGAGGGTCCGGAGGTCCGGGTCCTTGGCCTCGGTGGCGGCCCGCTTGTAGAAGGCCATGCCGCCCAGCTCGATCTCGAAGGCGATGCGGACGGCCTCGAGCGCCTTGGCGTCGGCGATGGAGCGCTCACCCAGCGGCGCGAGCTTGCCCCCGCAGGCCGGGCACTGGCCGTACGGGAAGGCGAAGCCCTCGCTCACCTTGGCGCAGGCCTCGCAGCGCCACTGCAGCGTGGAGTTGGCGCAGCAGATGTACTCCTCGTCGCCCTCGAGCGGCTGGCGGCACTTCGGACAGGTCTTTCCGGCGGAGGTCACGCTTTCAGCTCCCTTCGGTGCGGAGGTCTCGGCCGCAGCTCCGGCGGCGATGGGCTTCATGGGGACGAAGGCGTCGAGGTCGGCCTCGGCGACCGGCCACTTCGACTTCCCTCCGGCCAGCCACGTGGCGATGCCCTTGGCGGCGCGGCGGCCGGCGCCCATGGCCAGGATGACGGTGGCGCCGCCGGTGACGATGTCACCGCCGGCGAACACGCCGGGGAGCGTGGTGGCCTGGGCCTTGTCGTCGGCGACGACGTTGCCCCACTTGTTGAGGCCGAGACCGGGGGTGGCCTGGGTGATGATGGGGTTCGCCTTGGTGCCGAGCGCGTAGATGACCGTGTCGCAGGCCAGGTCCTTGAAGCGGCCGGTGGGAACGGGCTTGCGGCGCCCCTTCTCGTCGGGATCGCCGAGCTCCATCTCCTCGACCTTCATGCCCTTCACGTTGCCCTCGGGATCGACGTAGATCTCCACCGGGGCGTGGAGGAAGAAGAAGTCGATCCCCTCCTCCTTGGCGTGGCGGATCTCCTCGATGCGGGCCGGGGCCTCGGCCTCGGTGCGGCGGTAGACGCAGCGGACCGTGGCGGCGCCGATGCGCTTGGAGACGCGCAGGCAGTCCATGGCGGTGTTGCCGGCGCCGATGACCACCACGCTCTGGCCGACGTTCACCGGCGTGTCGAGGTAGGGGAACCGGTCGCCGCCCATGAGGTTCACGCGGGTGAGGAACTCGTTGGCCGAGTAGACCTGGCCGGCGAACTCGCCCGGGATGCCCAGGAAGGTGGGCGCGCCCGCGCCGACGCCGAGGAAGACGGAGTCGAAGCCCTTCTCCTGCATGAGCTGGGCGACGGTGAAGGTCTTGCCGACGACCTTGTTGGTCTCGATCTTCACGCCCATGTCCTTCAGCCGGTTCACCTCCCGCTCGATGATGTCGCGGGGCAGGCGGAAGGAGGGGATGCCGTAGCGGAGCACGCCTCCCACCACGTGGAGGGCCTCGTAGATCGTCACGTCGGCGCCGTAGCGGATCAGGTCGGCGGCGGCGGCGAGGCCGGCCGGGCCGGAGCCCACCACGGCCACCTTGCCGAGCTTCTTCGCGAAGACCGGGGGCACGGCCTGGGGAGCCTTGGCGTTGTCGCCGACGAAGCGCTCGAGCCGGCCGATGGCCACCGACTCCACCTTCTTGTTGATGATGCAGAGCGCCTCGCACTGCGTCTCCTGCGGGCAGACGCGGCCGCAGATCGACGGGAACATGTTGGCCTCGTACATGGCCTCGAGGGCGCCGTCGAGGTCGCGCACGATCAGGTGCCGGATGAAGCGCGGGATGTCGATCTGCACCGGGCAGCCGGCGATGCAGGTGGGCTTCGCGCACTGGATGCAGCGCTCGGCCTCGCGGAGCGCGTCCTGGAGGGAGAACCCGAGGTTCACCTCCTTGAAGTTGCGGGCGCGCTCCTGCGCGTCGCGCTCCGGCATGTGGACTTGATGCGGCTCGAGCTCCTTGATCTTCTTGTAGTTGCGCTTCTGCTCGTCGAAGAGCTGCTTCTCGAGGTTGCAGACGTGGGCGTAGTCGACGTTGGCCTGCTCCTCCTGCCCCTTGAAGCGCTTCTGCCGGGAGAGCAGCTCCTTGAAGTCCACCTTGTGGCCGTCGAAGTCCGGCCCCTCGACGCAGGCGAACTTCACCTGGCCGTCCACCGTGACGCGGCAGGAGCCGCACATGCCCGTGCCGTCCACCATGATGGCGTTCAGGGACACCATGGTCTTCACGGCGAACGGGCGGGAGGTCTCGACGCAGCCGTACATCATGGGGAGCGGCCCGATGGCCACCACCAGGTCCGGCTTCTCCTTCTCGAGGATCTCCTTCAGCGCCACCGTGACGAAGCCGGGCTTGCCGTAGCTGCCGTCGTCGGTGCAGACGATGAGGTCGTCCGAGTACTTCTTGAACTTGTCCTCCCAGAAGACCAGGTCCTTGTTGCGGAAGCCGATGATGGACGTGGTGCGGCAGCCGGCCTCCTTGAAGGCGCGCAGCTGGGGATAGACCGGGGCCACGCCCAGGCCGCCGCCGACGAAGACCACGTGCTTCCCGGCCTCGACGTGCTGGGGCATTCCCAGGGGGCCCACGAAGTCGAGGAAGCTGTCCCCCTGCTTGTAGTCCTCCATCATCTCCTTGGTGGTCTTGCCGAGCGCCTGGATCACCATGGTGATCGTGCCGGCCTCGCGGTCGTAGTCGGCGACGGTCAGCGGGATGCGCTCGGCCCCCTCGCGGAGGCGGATCATCACGAAGTGGCCGGCCTGGGCCGACTTTGCGACGTCGGGGGCGTCGACCTCCCAGAGGAAGGTGGTGGGCGAGAAGGCCTCGTGGCGGACGATCTTGTACATGGGCTTCCGACTCCTGGTGCGACGGTGGAGGGGCGCCGGGAGGGCTATCCGGCGGGACGACGTTGGTACCAGCGCCGTCTGTACCCGTCAAGGACTACCCGCCGGGTCGACGACTCCAAAAAACACGTTAACGGCGGGGGGTTGGAAGGGACGGGGCTCTTCCGGGGAAGCCCCCTTGCGCCGGACGGGCGGGCGGCGCAGGTACTTGGGGATGGCCAGCGAACGATCTGCCTCCCACCTGGCGCCCGGGTTCCTGGTCGCGGCCCCCAGCCTGCGCGACCCGAACTTCGCCGGATCGCTCGTCCTCATGACCGGCCACCGCAAGGCGGGCGCGATGGGGTTCGTGGTGAACCGGCCCGCGCCCATCTCGGCGGCCGACATGCTCGCCTCGGTGGACGAGCGGCTGGGCGGGCTCGCCCGGGCCTCCGAGCACGGGCAGCGGCCGGTGCTGGTGGGCGGGCCGGTCTCTCCGGAGCAGGTCTGGGTGCTCTACCGGCGCCGGAACGGGGGCGAGGAGGACGACGCCATCCGCGTGGGCCGGAACCTGGTCGTGGGCAGCTCCCGGCCGGCGCTGGAGGCGATCCTGAGCAACGACGCCCCCGGCCCGGTCCAGCTCTTCGTGGGGTACGCCGGGTGGGCGCCCATGCAGCTGGAGAGCGAGATCTCCCAGGGATCCTGGGTCCCGCTGGGGTTCGACGAGGAGCTCGTCACCACCGTCCCGGTGCCCGATCGGTGGGCGGAGGCGGTCCGGCGGCTCGGCCTCGACCCGAATGGATTCATCGTCGGCGGCGGCGGGGCGATGGCCTGACCGCCTGGGAGGAACCCTTGTTCGAGACATCCCAGCACTTCCTTCACGTGGCGGTCCAGTGGCTCCGCCTGGCGCTCGAGTCCGTCGGCGCGCTGGTCATCGCGGCCGGCGCCATCCGGGGACTCGTCGCCCTTGTGGCGGCGCGCGCGGCCCCCGCGGAGGTGAGATTCGTCCCCATCCGCCTGACGCTCGCCCGGTACCTGTCGCTGGCGCTGGAGTTCCAGCTGGCCGCGGACATCCTCTCGACGGCCATCTCGCCGTCCTGGGACGAGATCGGCAAGCTCGCAGCCATCGCCGTGATCCGGACCGGGCTCAACTACTTCCTCGCCATGGAGATCAAGGGGGAATCGGTGGCAACCGCGGCGCACGCCGCTGGCCCCTCGCGGGAGCAGGCACCGGGGCCCACGGCGCCTTAGACTAAGGGCTGTTCCCCACACCTTCCCCACACCGAAAGGACCTCCTCCGATGGCCACCGTCACGCTGAAGGGCAACCCCATCCACACCAACGGCGACCTCCCCCAGAAGGGCGCGCAGGCTCCCGACTTCAAGCTCACCGGCATCGACCTGAAGGACGTCGGCCTGGCCGAGTACAAGGGCAAGAAGAAGATCCTGAACATCGTCCCCAGCCTCGACACGCCGACCTGCGCCACCTCCACGCGCAAGTTCAACGAGACCGGCGGCAAGCTGCCCAACACGGTGGTGCTCGTCATCTCGGCCGACCTGCCCTTCGCCATGAAGCGCTTCTGCGTCGCCGAGGGGCTGCAGAACGTGGTGAGCCTCTCCATGATCCGCGGCAAGTCGTTCGCCAAGACCTACGGCGTGCTCATCGAGGACGGCCCGCTGGCCGGCGTGACCGCCCGTGCGGTGGTCGTGCTCGACGAGAACGACAAGGTGGTCCACACCGAGCTCGTTCCCGAGATCGGGCAGGAGCCGAACTACGACGCCGCGCTGGCCGCCGCGAAGTAGCGGGGCGTCCATCGGCGGTGCGCCAAGCACCCACACGGGATCCCCCCGTCGCGAACTGGCGCCGGGGAGGGATCCTGTCTAGGCTCGCCCTCGTACCCTCGGGAAAGGAAAGCCCATGGCCACCGTCCGCCGCTCGATCCTCGCCACCTTCGCCACCCTCGCCGTCGTCGCCGCCCCCGCGGCCACCCACGCCGCCGACACCTACATCGCCCTGAAGGGCGGCGTCTGGGCGCCCACCGCCAAGGACGGCTTCGCCGCCGCGGGCGGCGTCGTGAGCGGCCAGTTCCCCGCCTCGGGCGACATCGAGCTCGCCTACGGCGCCACCATGGGCATCATCGGGGCGCAGATCTCGGCCGGCTACATGTGGTCCTCGCAGACGCTGACCTTCGAGGGCAGCACCGCGACCGTCAAGGCGAGCGGCATCCCCTTCTCCGCGGTCGGCCAGCTCCGCTTGCCCATCTTCTTCATCCAGCCCTACCTGGCGGTCGGGGTCGGCGGCTTCGCGAACTTCGCGAGCGGCAGCGATGCGACCACCAGCTACTCCAGCACCAAGTTCTCGTTCATGGTCATCGGCGGCGCCGGCGTCGACTTCATCCTCGGTCCGATCCTGCTCGGCGCCGAGGCGCGCTACAATTACATCACCGACCAGACCCTCGACTGGGGTGGGGCGATATCGACGATGAAGCTCTCCGGCGTGACCGTCACCGCCAACGTCGGCTACGTCTTCTAGCCGTCACCTGGCCCGGTCGGCAGCGTCGAGAATCTTTGCCGCTGCCGGCGGGTCGAGCTTCGAGAGCAGCTGCAGCTCCTTGTCGTAGTCCCGGTGGCGGGTCTCGGTGGAGTTGGCCCGGTCGTCCTGGATCCCGAAGAACTGGACGAAGCAGCCGTCCGCCCCGGCCGGCTTGCCCTTCACGAGGAAGCGCAGCCCCTGCCCGTTGGCGTCGCTCTCCGCCTCGAAGACGCCGTCGTCGTCCCGGGTGGTGGCGTGCCCCCGGTTGAGGAAGTTGCTGATCACGCCCTGCTTCTCCTGCCCCGCGAGCTCGCGGTCGGACCCCACCAGGCCGAAGCCGTCCGAGGCGATGACCTTGAGCGCGTCCACCCAGAGCACCTCGCAGGCCTTCGGGAAGCGGTACTCCCGCATGGCGTCGCGGACGTAGGCCGGTCCCGCTCCACCCGCAGTGAAGTTCTTGCACCCCGCCGCGGCGAGCAGGACCGCGATCGCCACCGTCCAGAGATTCCGGTTCCTCATCCGCGTCCCTCCTCCAGCGTCCTCTTGAGTTCCTCGAGCCCGGCCTGGTCGTCCGACCAGAGCAGCCCGACCTGCACCTCTCCCGGCGCGCCCGGGGCCGTGTAGCAGACCTTGAGCCGCCAGCGCTCCTGCTCGCAGGCCTTCTTGATCTCGAAGCGAACGCCGCGCCCCTCGCGGCGGACCATCTCGAGCGCCCGGACGGCCTGTTCGGGGAGCTGCATGGTCCGGCAGTAGACCACAGGTCAGGCCCGGTGCGCGTCGCAGCGAAGCCGGCCGATGAGCGGCACGTGGTCGGAGAGCCCGGCGAACGGGCTCTTGCGGTCGCCGAAGCGGAGCGAGCCCTCCAGGTCGAGGAAGCGGACCCCGTTGCCGAAGAAGAAGTGGTCGAGGTGCATGCGCATGCGCAGGAACCCGGCCGTCGGCCAGCCCCTGGCGTCGTCGGCGGCGAGGAGTCCCAGTTCCTGCTGGGCGGAGCGGAACCCCGCTTCCCCGGTGAGGAAACGGAACACCGGCGACCCGGGCGCCGAGTTGAAGTCCCCGCAGACCACGAAGGGCTCGCCCTCGGCGTGCCGCTCCACGAAGGTGGCCAGCGTCCGGGCCTCGTGGAGCTGGTTCGGGCCCCAGCCCATCCTGGCCGGCTGCGTCCAGAACCCGCGCGCGAAGGGGGTGGGCAGCGAGATGTGCGTGTTGAAGACGTGGAGCCTCCGCCCGGAAGGGTCGGCCACGTGGATGTGGGCGCAGATGCGCGCCTGCTTGCGGTCGCGGAAGCGCTCCACGTGGTGGTGGGTGATGTGGTGGGGCGAGTCGACGTTGTGGGATTCGACCCGCAGGCGCCGGGTGTTCACCAGGATGGCCAGGCCGTGGGTGGTCACGTTCACCTTGCGGATGCAGTTGGCGTGGGCGCGGAAGTAGAAGCCGTCGTACGGGAAGGGCTTCCCGAGCGCGGCGAAGGCCCGCTCCAGCGCGGCCATGAACGAGGCGAGCTGGGTCTCCCCCTCCTCGCGGCGGCCGCGGGCCAGCCGGGAGCGCAGCGAGATGGTCTCGATCTCCTGCAGGCAGACCACGTCGGCGAAGGGGTCGAGGATGGAGAGCGCCCGGGCGATGCGGTGCTCCGGGCCGCGCGTGCTGGCGAGCCCCTTCAGCGCGTGGCCGAAGTAGCGGACGTTGTAGCTCACGATGCGGAGCGCCTGGGACCTGGGCATGGAGGTCCCATGATCATGCGGCCAGCGGCGGGGCGCCGCAACGGGGAGTTGCGGGATCGCACCGCGACGGCCCGCGCGCTGATAGGATTGCCGGATGTCCCCGGCCGAGCCACACGCCCCGGAGGGAACCGAGTCCTGGAGCCTCGCCCCGGCCCGCCCGTCATCCGAGCGCCGCCCCTACCTCCTCGTGCTGTCCGGCCCCCAGCTGGGCGAGATCTTCGCCCTCGAGTTCGGGCGGGAGTTCGTGCTCGGCCGCGACCTGGCCTGCGAGGTCCGGCTGCGCGACACCGGCGCCTCCCGGCGCCACGCCGGCATCCTGGCCGGGCCCCGGGGTGCGCGTCTGCGCGACCTGGGGAGCACGAACGGCATCTTCGTGGACGGGAGCCGCGTGGCCGACTGCCAGCTCCAGGACGGGCAGCGCATCCACATGGGCATGCACACCGCCCTCAAGTACTGCCTGGCCGACGACGTGGAGATCGGCTACCAGCGCCGGCTCGCCGAGGGGGCGCTCCTCGACCCGGAGACCGGCCTCTTCAACCGGCGCCACTTCGACGACCGGCTCTCCGCCGAGCTCGTCACCTCGTCGCGCTACACCCGCCCCATGTCGCTGCTCCTCGTGGACGTGGACGGCTTCCGGCGGGTCAACGAGGTCCACGGCCGGGCCGTCGGCGACGAGGCGCTGGGGCTCATGTCACGATTGGTGAAGTCCGCGGTGCGGCGCGAGGACGTCCTGGCCCGGGTCTCGGGCGAGGAGTTCGGCGTGGTGGCCCGGGAGACACCGCTCTCGGCGGGCCGGGCGCTCGGCGAGCGCATCCGCAAGGCGGTGGAGCGCGGGCGCCTCAGCGTGCGCGGACAGGACCTCGCGCTCACGGTGAGCGTGGGCGTGGTCGGCATCGACACCATCGGCACCTACTCCTCGGCGCGCACCGAGGCGGAGGTGATGGGGCTCGCCGAGGAGGCGCTGCGCCGCGCCCTCGACGGCGGCGGGAACCGGGTCGAGGCCGAGGGGCCGCTCAGCCTGCCCTGATGGCGGGCCGGGCGAGCGGCCGGTCAGTTGTTCACTTCCCCGAAGGCCCCCACCGCGTTCAGGAGCTTGAGCGTGGCGAGGTCCACGTTGAGCGACTCGGCCACCAGCCCCACCTCGGCCTGCCGGAGCGTCTGCACCGAGTCGGTGGACTCGAGGTAGGTGGCGGCGCCGGCCCTGTAGGCCACGTCCACCAGGCGGGCGTTCTCCTGGGCCAGGCCGGTGCGCTCCCTCGCCTTGGCGCGGTTGGCGACGGCTCCCTGGAGGTCGAGCTGCGCCTCCTTCACCCGGTTGACGGCCTTCAGCTCCACGAGCCGCTTGAAGGCGTCGGCCTCGGCGATCTTGGCCGTCTGCTCCCGGATGGAGGCCTCGCGCAGGCCGCCGTCGAGGATGGTCCAGGTGAGGCCGAGCCCGACCTGCCAGGAGAAGGCGTTGGGGTTGAAGGTGCTCGTGCTCGCGTAGTTGTAGGCGCCGAAGGCGCCGATGCTGGGCAGGTACTGCATGTAGATGCGGGTGCGCTCGCCCTGGGCCAGGTCGAGGGCTTCGGCCGCGGCCTTCACGTCGGGGCGCAGGTCGAGGGCCTGCTGCTCGAGATTGGACCCGGTGGGCTGCTGCGGCGCGGTGGGGATGACGATGTCGAAGTCGTCGTTGCGGTCGAGGGCGGTGGCCAGCGCCAGCCGGGCCCGCTGGAAGTCGATCTGGGCCCGCTTGAGGTCCTCCTCGGCCTGGGCCCGGTCGATCTCGGCGCGGAGCAGGGCGACCTTGGTCCCGGTGCCGGCCTCGAATCGGACGCGGGAATCGCGCTCCCGCGCCGTGGTGAGCACGACCTGCCGCTCCTGGACCGCGGCGAGCTCCTGGAGGCTCGCCACCCCGTAGTAGAGCTGGGCCACGCCGAAGAGGATGTCCCGGCGCGACTGCTGGATGGTGTAGTCGATGGTCCGCTCGGCCTTGAAGGCGTTCTGGATCAGCACGATCGCCTGTGGGGCCAGGATCGCCTGGTTGAGCTTCACCTGGCCGTTGGTCTGGACCATGGGCACGACGGTCGACTCGGTCACGGCGCTCGGGTAGACGATGAAGTTGGTCGGGTCGCCGGGGACCGACCCACCACCGGCCGGCCCCTGCTGCGAGCCCATGTCGCGGACCCAGTAGCCGGACGGAAGGACGAAGGAGACCTCGTACTGGTTGCGCGCGATCTGCACGCCGGCGGTCACCTGGGGCAGGTAGCTCGACCAGGCCTTCCAGGCGAGTTGCCGCGCCGCCTGGACCTTGGCGTCGAGCTGCTTGATGTCGAGGTTCTGCGTCCGGGCCGCGTCGATGGCCTCCCGGAGCGACAGGACCTTCTTCCCCGGCGCGGGCGACGGGGCCGGGGGCTCCACCGGCGCGGGCGTGGCCTGGGCGAGGACGAGGGCGGCGAAGAACGCGACTGGACTCATGAAACCTCCGATTTGCATGCGAGGTCTACACCAGAGCGCCTCGCCGCGCTCGGGAGAATCGACAGGCCGGCGCCCTCCCTATTGCTTGCCCGAGAGGTCCTCGATCTCCCGCTCGACGTCCTTCCTGTCGTCGGCGTCGGGGCGCAGTGCCAGGTACTTCCGGAACTCCTGGACGGCCAGGGCCCGGTTCCCGCGCTCCTTGTTCCAGTAGGCCAGGTACAGGTGGGGCATGGCGTTCTTCGGCTCGGCCGCCGCGGCCTTCTCGTACCAGGGAACGGCCTGCCTGAGCCCCTGCGACTCGTTCACCGTCCGTGCAATGAGGAAGTAGACCTCCACGCGGGAGGGGTCGCCCTTGAGGGCCCTCTGGTAGCTGGCCACCGCCTCGGCGCTCTTGCCGGTCCGGGCCTGGCACCCGGCCAGGTCGATGCGCGCCGGCTCCAGGCCGGGGGAGAGCTCGAGCGCCTTCTGGAACTGGGGGATGGCCTGCTTGCAGTCACCCTGCTGGGCGTAGAGCCGTCCCAGCTGGTGGTAGCCATCCGGCGAGCGGGGTGCGGCGGCGATGGCGGCCCGGTAGGCCGCGAGGGCGGCCGGAGCCTGGGAGGCTCGCTCCAGGGCCTCGCCGAGCTGGATCTGGTAGGCCGCCTCGCCGGGCGCGAGCTGGGTCGCCTTGCGGAGCCGGTCCACCGCGGTCACGGTCTCCCCCTTGGCGAGGAGCGCCTTGCCCATCCAGAAGTGGGCCTCGGCCATGTTGGCGTCGAGGTTGGTGGCCTGGTCGAGATGCTTCATCGCCTCGTCGGCCTGCTTCTGCTCGAGGAGCACGGCGCCGAGCCGCACGCGGGCCAGCGCACCCCGCGGGTCGAGCGCCAGCGCGGTCTCGAGCGCCTTCCGGGCCGCCTCCGGCTCGCCGGCACGCCAGAGGGCCCAGCCCAGGACGAGCTGCGCCTCAGTGGATCCGGGGTCGGCGGCCACCGCCCTCTCGGCGAGGACCCGCGCGCCGGGAACGTCTCCGCGGGCGAGCAGGAGGCGGGCCAATCCGGCCAGCGCCGCCGCGCTCCGCGGATCGGCGGCTAGCGCCTTCGCGTAGGCCGCATCGGCCCCGGCGGTGTCGCCCCGGGCGAAGGCGAGCCAGCCCTGGGCGGCCAGCACCTCGGCCTCGGCCGGTCCCCTCTCCACGGCGATCTTGAGCTGCGCCTCGGCCTTCTCGAGAGCCCCCTCGGACGCGGCCAGCCGGGCCAGCGAAAGCGGCGCCTGCCAGCCTGTGGGGGCCTTGGCCGCCGCGGCCTCGAAGGCCTTCCTGGCCTCGCCGACCTTTCCGGCCCGCTGCTCGATCCCGCCCTTCACGAGGAGCAGGTCGGGGTCGTCCGGGAAACGGGACATGGCTCCGTCCAGGGTGGCCACCGCGTCGGCGGGCTTCCCGGCGGCGATCTGCGCCCTGCAGAGCATCGCCGAGGCCGAGGCCGTCCGGGTCGCGGCCGGGATGGCCTCCAGCGCGGCGATGGCCTTCACGGGATCGCCCCTGCGCAGCGCCAGGCGGCCGAGCGCGACGCGCGCGTCGGTGGCGCCCGCCCAGTCCTGCACCGCCCTGGCGAGCTCGGTCTCGGCGCCGTCCGCATCCCCGCGCCGGGCCAGCGCCGAGGCGAGGAGCAGGCGCGCCCGGGCCCGCTCCGCGGGTCCGAGCCGGTCCACGCGCTCCTTCTCCAGCAGCGCCAGGAGCGCCGCCTCCGCGGCGGGGTCGCCCGCCCTCTCGAGGAGCGCCGCCAGGTCGAGGGCCGCAGCAGCGTTGGCCGGGTCCTTCGCGACCGCCGGCGCGAGGATGGCGCGGGCCGCCGCGTCGTCCCCCTTCTTGACCGCCGCGGCGCGCAGCCGGGCCGACCGGGTCGAGCCCGGGGAGGCCGCATCGAGCCGGTCGAGCAGGGCCGAGGCGCGGGCCGGGTCGCCGCGCACGAGCGCCGCGCGGGCCAGCAGGAAGAGCGTCTCCGGCTCGGGAGCTGCGGGGAGGACCTTCTCCAGCGCTGCGGCCGCCTGCCCCGGATCGGCGCCGGTGGCGAGGTCCGCTGCGAGCCGTGCCTCCTGCGCCGGCCAGGAGGCCGGGTCTTCGGCGACGAGCGCCGAGGCGAGCTGCCGCGCCCGCGCCCCCTGCCCATCCGCGCCGCGGGCCGCGAGCGCCGCGGAGGCGGAGGCGAGCAGCCGGACGCCCTGCGGGTCGTCCCCGCGGATCGCGAGCCCCTGCTGGGCGAACTGCAGGGCCTTCTGGTCCGAAGGGAAGGCGTCCTGTGCGAGCAGCTGGCGCCCCTCCGCCGCGAGCTTCGCGACGGCCGGATCGCTCCCCGACCGGAAGGCCTTCCAGAAGAAGGGGCCGTGGCGGGTGAAGGTGCCGGCCGTCCCGACGCCGGCGACGACGAGCAGGACGCCGGCGGCCACCGCGATCCCCAGGATCTGCTTGCGCGACAGGGAGAGGCCGGCGACCTTCTCGCGGAATCCCCCCTGCATGCGCGGCTGGAAGGGCGCGGGCACCGACCCCGGTGCGGAGCGGGTCGCTGGCTCCGACACCAGCGGCGCCTCGTTCATGCGCTTGACCGAGGCCGCGAACGGGCCCGGCGCTCCGATGGCGATCCAGTCGTCGCCGTCCCCGAGGCAGACGTCCTCGTTGCCGTTCAGCTCCCCCTTGCCGAGCATCTCCACGATCTCGCGCTCGGAGAAGGGGCCGAAGACGCGCCCGGACGGGCGGCGGACCCGGTAGCCGGCCTCGCCCGTCCTGCGCGGCGGCGGGGACGGCGCGGGGGGCGGCGCCCCATCTCCACCGCCCGTGAACAGCATCTCCAGCTCCTCGTCGGCCGGCGGGGAGGCGGCGGCCCGCGCACCGATCGCCGCGAAGGGGTCTGGCGCCGCGACCCGGTCGGGCGGCCCCTGGTCGAGCGGAACCTCGCCGAAGGAGAACCGCTCCGGTGGCGGGGCGTCGACGGCCGGCTCCCTCTCCGCCTCCGGCTCCGGCTCCGGCTCCGGTGCCGGTTCGGGCTCGACTTCGGCTTCGGCTTCGGCTTCGGCTTCGGGCGGCTGGTCGGCGATCGCGTCCAGCACGTCGGGCTCGTCCGGCCCGGAGGGCAGGAGCGTCTCGCTGGAATCGAGCGGCTCCTCCGGCGGCGGCCACCTCTGGCTCCTCTCCCCACCCGGGGGTGGAGGGAGCGGGATGGCTCCGGTGGGGCTCGAGAAGACCTCGGGCGGCTCCTCGGCGGGAGGAGGCCCGGGTGGCTCCACCTCCAGCGGTGCGCCCTCCTGCGGCTGGAAGAGCTCCTCCACGGCGGGCTCCGGCGGGGGCGCCTTGCCGGGGAGGCGAACGGGGTCGTCCGACTGGATGGACGCCGCCGGGGCCGGGGGCCGCGCCATGCCCACCATGGTCATCCCGGCCGGCGGCGGGGGGCGCGGTGCGCCCGCCATGGTCGGCACGGGGCCGGCGACGGGCGGCTGTCCAGACATGGTGGTCGAGGTGGACTGGGCGACCCGGACCGAGAAGACCCTGTCGCACTGCGGGCAACGAACGCGAAGGCCGCTCTGGGGAATCTTCTCCGGGTCGACGTCGTAGCCGGCCTGGCACTGCGGACAGGTGATGCGCATCGTCAGAACCCTCGAGCCCCGCGCTCTGGCGCCGGGGCAGGCTGCGTGCTAGCTAGGAACGGGAATCGTACCGCCGCCCGTGAACCAAGCGCCAACAAACAGCGACGTGCTCGTCCTTGGAGCGGGCCTGGCGGGGGTCTCCGCGGCCCTGGCGCTCGGCGGGGGCTACCGCCTGGTCGAGCGCGAGTCCCGCCCGGGTGGCCTGTGCCGGACCGACGTCCGGGACGGCTTCGCCCAGGACATGACCGGCCACTGGCTCCACCTCCGCGACCCAGATGTCCGGGCGCTGGTCCACGACGTCCTCCCGGGGGGGTGGCTCACCGTCCAGCGGCGCGCGGCCATCTGGTCCCACGGCGTCTTCACCCGCTACCCGTACCAGGTGAACACCCAGGGGCTTCCCCCGGGGGTGGTGGCCGAGAACGTCCTCGGGTTCATCGACGCCCACCTGGGCGAGAAGGGGCGCGAGCTCCGGGAGCGGGTGCCGCGCAACTTCGCCGAGTTCGTCCTGCGCCACCTCGGCACGGGCATCGCCCGGAACTTCATGTTCCCCTACAACGAGAAGCTCTGGACGGTCCCGGCCCCGGAGCTGACCATCGAGTGGATGGGTCGCTTCGTGCCCCGTCCCACCCTGGAGCAGGTGGTCCGCGGCGCGCTCGGGCTCGAGGGGGACGCCGAGGGCTACAGCGCGACCTTCCTCTACCCGCGCGAGGGAGGCATCGAGACCTTCGTCCGCGCGCTCGTGGCCCGGCTGCCCAGGGCCCCCGAGTGCGGGGTGCGCCCCCTCACCATCGACCCGATCCGCAGGGTGGCCATCCTCTCCACCGGAGAGGAGGTCCGGTACCGGGCCGTGGTCTCGAGCGTCCCGCTCCCCGAGATGGTGCAGCTCGTCGGCGGAGCGCCCTCCTCGGTGCTCGAGGCTGCCCGGCTGCTCCGCGCCGCGACGGTCACCTACGTGAACGTCGCCGCCCGCGACGTCGGCGCGCCCCCCTGGCACTGGGTCTACCTTCCGGAGACGAAGCTGCGACCCTACCGCGTGGGTTCGGCGTCGGCCGCGGTTCCGTCGATCGCGCCGCCGGGGTTCCGCAGCTTCTACGTCGAGATGTCGGGCCGTGAGCCGGTCCCGCCCGCCGAGGCCAAGCGGGCCGCCCTGGAGGCGCTGCTCGCAGTCGGCATGATCGGCTCGCCAGCCGACGTGCGGTTCGCCGAGGTGCGCACCATCCCCCAGGCCTACGTGATCCACGACCGCGCCTACGGAGCGGCCCGGAGCGCGGTCCGCGACTGGCTCGCCGAGCGCGACGTGCTCGTGGCAGGGCGATCGGGCAACTGGGAGTACTCCTCCATGGAGGACGCCCTGCTCGCCGGGCGGCAGGTGGCACGGCAGCTGAAGCGCTGAGCTGGACCGGACCGCATGCCCGCCGGCACCCCCGACCTGAGCATCGTCGTCCCCGTCTACAACGAGGAGGGGATCGTCGCCTCGGCCTGTCTCGAGCTCATGGCGGCGCTCGACGCCCGGGGATGGGACTACGAGCTCCTCCTCACCGAGAACGGCTCCCGCGACCGGACCGTGGCCATCCTCGAGGAGCTGGCCCGGGCACATCCACGGTTCCGCCACCTCCACTCCCCCGAGCCCAACTACGGCCAGGCGCTCCGCCGCGGCATCCTCGAGGCCCGCGGCCGCTTCGTGGTCGCCGACGAGATCGACCTCTGCGACCCCGGCTTCTACGACCGCGCCCTGCCCATCCTCGCGCGCGGGGAGGCCGACATGGTGGTTGGATCGAAGCGGGCCCCCGGATCGGTGGACGGCCGGCCGGCCTTCCGGCGCCTCGCCACCTGGGTCCACAACACGGTCCTCCGCCTGGTCCTGGGCTTCCGCGGCACCGACACCCACGGGGTGAAGGCCTTCTCCCGCGAGGCCATCGCCCCGGTGGCCTCCCGCTGCGTGGTGGACCGGGACGTCTTCGCGAGCGAGCTCGTCCTGCGGGCCGGCATGGAAGGGAGGCAGGTGGTGGAGATTCCCATCGAGCTCCACGAGAAGCGCGCCCCCTCCATCGGCCTGCTGCGGCGGGTCCCCAACGTCCTGCGGCAGGTCGTCCGGCTGTTCTGGGTCCTCCGCGTCAGCGCGCCGGTCCGCGCCGGGTCGGGGCCCCGGGCGGCGAAGCGCCCCCCGGCGTGATAGATCGAGCCGATGGCGGGCATCGGCGACGAGATCCAGGAACGGCTGCGGCGCTGGACGCTGGAGCTGGGCGGTCCCGGGACCCGGGAGCGGCTCGCGAAGCTCACCCCGCCCCGCAACGAGTACGGGGTCGATCCCTACGGCTTCGACGTGGACTTCATGCAGGCCGCGGCCGCGCCGGTGCTCTGGCTCTACCGGAAGTACTTCCGGGTGAAGGCCATCGGGCTCGAGAACGTGCCCAGCGAGGGGCCGGTGCTCCTCGTCGGCAACCACTCCGGCCAGCTCCCCTTCGACGCCGCCATGGTCGAGGCCGCCTGCCTCGTGGACAAGGACCCGCCCCGCGCGGTCCGCGCCCTCGTGGACAAGTGGGTCCCCACCCTCCCCTTCGTCTCCACCCTCTTCGCCCGCTGCGGACAGGTCGTGGGCACGCCGGAGAACTGCCGGCGGCTGCTCTCCGCCGGCGAGGCGCTCCTGGTCTTCCCGGAGGGGACGCGGGGGCTCAACAAGCCCTTCTCCCAGCGCTACCAGCTGCAGGGGTTCGGGCTCGGGTTCATGCGCCTCGCCCTCGAGAACGGCGTCCCCATCGTCCCGGTGGGCGTGGTGGGCGCCGAGGAGCAGGCCCCGGCCATCTTCGACATCCAGCCGCTCGCGAAGCTCCTCTCCTTCCCCCACTTCCCCGTCACCCTCACCGGGCTTCCCCTGCCCATGCCGGTGCGCTACCGGATCTGGTTCGGCGAGCCCCTGCGTTTCACTGGACGTGCAGACGACGAGGACGCGGTCCTGGAGGGCAAGGTGGCCCGGGTGCGCGACGCGCTGGCGGCGCTGCTGGCCCGAGGCATCGCCGAGCGGGAGCACGTGTTCTGGTGAGCCCGATGCCCTCCAGCGTGGCCATCACCGGCATCGCCGGGAACCTGGGGCGGAAGCTCGCCCGGATCCTCCACGGCGACACCCGGGTGATCGGGTTCGACCGGCGCCCGCTGCGGGACCGCCCCAAGGACGTCGAGCACCACCAGCTCGACATCCGCAAGGCCCGTGTCGAGGACGTCTTCCGGCGGGGCGGGGTCCAGGCCATCGCCCACCTGGGGCTGAAGCACGACCCGCGCGACGAGGCCGCCGAGGCCCACGACTTCAACGTGGCCGGCACCCAGAAGCTCTTCGACATCGCCGCGCGCCACGGGGTGAAGAAGGTGGTGCTGCTCTCCAGCGCCAACGTCTACGGCCCGGCGCCGGGGAACCCCAACTTCCTCCCCGAGGAGACGCCGCTGCTCGGCGCGGCCCGCATGCCCGGATTCCGCGACCTCATCGAGGTCGACATGTACGCCCAGTCGTTCATGTGGCGGCACCCGGAGATCGAGACGGTCATCCTCCGGCCGGTGAACATCGTCGGCCCCACCGTGCGCAACGCCCCCTCCAACTACCTGCGGCTCGAGCGCCCCGTCACCGTGCTGGGCTTCGACCCGATGATCCAGGTGATCCACGAGGAGGACGTCTGCCGGGCCATCGCGCTGGCGCTCCGCCCGGGGATCCGCGGCGTCTACAACGTGACCGGGCCCGGGGAGGTCCCGCTCTCCGCGGCGTTGCGCGAGCTGGGGCGCGAGCCGGTCCCGCTCCCCCACTTCCTGGTCCGCCCGGTGGTGAAGCGGCTCTTCGACGCGCGCCTCTCCAGCTACCCCCCCGGGGAGGTGGACTACATCCAGTACCTCTGCGCGGTGGACGGCTCGCGCTTCGTCCGGGACACCGGCTGGACCCCCCTCCATTCCATCCGGGACACCTTGCGAAGCGTCCTGGTGGGACGGTGAGGGACCTCCTGCTCCGCGGCCTGGTCCGCGCCCCGGACCTGCGGCTCGTCCTGGTCGAGGCCACCGACCTGTCCCGCATGGCCCGCATGCTCCACGGGCTCGCTCCCACCAGCGCCGCGGTCTTCGCCGAGGCGCTGGCCGCCGGGCTCCTGCTCGGCGCGCTGCAGAAGGAACGCACCCGGGTGAACCTCTCCCTCGAGGTGGACGGCCCGCTCTCCGGCGTGCTCGTGGACGCCGACACCGAAGGCAACATCCGGGGCAGGATCCGGCGCCCCGACGTCCACTTCCGGGGCGACCCCTCGGTCGGTCCACGGGCCGCCCTGGGCGGGTCGGGGACCCTGTCGGTGCTCCGCGACGGGGGCGAGGGGAAGTTCTACCGGGGCTCGGTGGAGTTCCTCCCGGGGACGCTCACCGACAACCTGCGCCGCTACTTCGCGGCGAGCGAGCAGGTGGCGACCGTCCTCGACGTCCGGGTGCTCCCCGCCAGCCAGGAGCCGCTCGGGGCGGTGGCGGGGATCGTGGTCCAGAAGATGCCGGAGGGGAGCCTTGCGGCACTCCAGCAGATCGGGGAGCGGCTCGAGGCGGGGGCCTTCCGGGACGCGCTCGCAGGCGGCCTGGGCGGCGAGGCGCTGGCCCGGGCCGTGGTCGGCGACGACCTCGCGGTCCTCTCCACCGGGGAGGTCTCCTACCTCTGCAACTGCGACCGGGCCCGGGCCGTGAACGCCGTGTCGGCGCTCGGGCCCGACGGGATCCGCTCCGTCCTGGCCGAGGAACGGCAGGTGGTGATCGACTGCGAGTTCTGCAAGAAGCGGTACGTGATCGACGAGGCCGAACTGGCCGACATCGCCCGGCGGCTGGAGGGCGGGGTGCCCGGCGGAGCCAAGGCCTGAGCCGGAGCCCCGCGCCGGGCCCGGACGCGTGCTAGATTCCCCTTCCCGGCCCGAGGGCCACAGCGCGGAGGCCCGCCATCGCCCCCCCGAAGAAGTCCCTGACGAAGAAGACGAAGAAGAAGAAGAGCCCTCCGAAGCCCGCCCGCCGCCCTGCGCGCGCGGCCGCGAAGCCGGCCGGGAAGGGGAAGGCTGCGCGCCCCAGGCGGCCTCGCGCCGAGCAGCCGCTCGGCGTCGGCGTGGGAGACGCCTGGGCCGTCGAGCGCATGGGCGGCGTGCCCGCGCCCGCCGGCGGCGCAGGCGCCGTCCGCGAGCTGACCTGGCTCGAGTTCGGCTCCATCGTGCGCGACCTCGGCGCGCGCATCGCCGCGGGCTTCCAGCCCGACGTGGTCCTGGGCGTGGCCAGGGGCGGCATCTTCGTGGGCGGCGCGCTGGCCGCCCCGGTGCGGGCCGAGTTCCTCCCGGTTCGGGTGGAGAAGCGGTCCCGCGACCGGCGGGCGGTCCCCACCTTCCGGGTCCCCGAGGCCCGCGGCAAGAAGGTCCTCGTGGTGGACGACGTGACCAACTCCGGCGAGACGCTGGCCAAGGCCAAGGCGCTGGCCATGCGCTCCGGGGCCCGCGAGGTCCAGTCGGCGGCGCTGGTGGTGCGGCCGGGCGGCTCGAGACCGGAGTGGTTCGCGCTGGAGACCGCGCAGCTCATCGTCTTCCCCTGGGACTACCAGCTCGACGCCGGTGGCCCTGTCGTCGATCCCGGCACCGTCGGGGTCTGACCCTGGGCAGGAGCGCCGAGTGAAGCGGGTCGTCGTCGGCACCGCGGGGCACATCGACCACGGCAAGACCGCGCTGGTCCAGGCCCTCACCGGCGTCGACACCGACCGGCTCGCCGAGGAGAAGCGGCGCGGCATCACCATCGAGCTGGGCTTCGCGCACCTGACCCTGCCCGGCGGGACCGTGGCGGGGGTGGTGGACGTGCCGGGCCACGAGCGCTTCGTGCGCGCCATGGCCGCGGGCGCAAGTGGCGTCGACATCGTGATGCTCGTGGTGGCGGCCGACGAGGGCGTCATGCCCCAGACCCGGGAGCACCTCGACATCTGCCGGCTGCTCGGGGTCTCGCGCGGCGTCGTCGTGGTGACGAAGAGCGACCTGCTCCCCGGCCTGGGCTCCGACTGGCTTCCCCTCCTCGAGGAGGAGATCCGCGCCGCCTGCGCCGGCACCTTCCTGGAGGCCGCCGCCATCGTCCCGGTCTCGGCCCGGACCGGCGAGGGGCTCCCCCTCCTCCTGGAGTCGCTCTCCGCGCTGGCCGCCGAGGTCCCGGAGCGCCCCGCCGACGGACCGCTCCTCCTGCCGGTGGACCGGGCCTTCACGCTGAAGGGCTTCGGCACGGTGGTCACCGGGACCATCCTCTCCGGGACGGTGTCGGAGGGGGATGCGCTCGCGCTGGTGCCGCCGTCGCCCGCGGTGGGCGAGCTGCGTGCACGCACCGTGCAGGTCCACGGCAAGGCGGCGCCTCGCGCCTCGGCCGGGCAGCGCACCGCGGTGAACCTCCCCGGCGTGGAGGCCACCGCCATCTCCCGCGGCCAGTCGCTGGCCCACCCGGGCGTGGTGCCGGCCACCTCGATCCTCGACGTGGAGGTCCTGCTCCTCGCCGGCGCTCCTCGCCCCCTCCGTCACCGGTCCAGGCTGCTCCTGCACCTGGGGACGGCCCAGGTGCCCTGCGCGGTGGCCCTCGTGGACGGCACCGCCGAGCTCCCGCCCGGGAGGTCGGCCTTCGCCCAGCTCCGCCTCGCCGCGCCGGTGGCGGCCCTCCCCGGCCAGCGCTTCATCCTCCGCGGCTTCCGCACCATCGAGGGGCGCGGCAAGACGGTGGGCGGGGGGCGGGTCCTCGCCATCCTGCCGCGCAAGCGCCGGCGCGGCAGGCCGGAGAATGCGGCGCAACTCCGGATCCTCGCCGGGGAGGACGCCGATGCGCGGCTCGCCGTGGTGCTCGAGATGGCCGGACCGGCCGGGCTCGGCGCCGACGCGCTCATCGGGCGCACCGCCCTCTCCCCCCGCGCGCTCCAGTCGGCGCTGGACCGGCTGGGGGCACGCGGGCAGGCGCTGCTCTTCGACCGGGACCGGCGCGGCTGGGTGTCCGGGCCGGTGGCCGCCGAGCTCCGGGAGCGCATCCTCGGAGCACTCCAGGCCTTCCACGCGGCCCACCCGCTGGCCGGCGGCGCCGGGCGCGAGGAGCTGCGCGGCCGCCTCCCACCGGTCACCGACCCGCGCCTCTTCCAGCGGCTGGTGGCCCAGCTGGCCGAGAAGGGGGAACTGGTCGTCCTCGGGGATCTGGTGCGGCTGCACGGCCACCTGGCCGCATCCGGCGGCCAGGGCGGGGCCCTCAAGGAGCGGATCGCCGCGGTCCTGCGGGAGGGAGCGCTCACCCCCCCGCGCGTGGCCGACCTCCCGGCGCTCGCCGACGCGTCCGCTACCGACGTGGCCGCGGTGCTGAAGCTGCTCGCCGCCGACGGGACCGCGGTGCGGGTCTCCCCGGAGATCTGGTTCGACGGCGGCGCGGTGGAGGGGCTCCGCGCCCGGCTGGTCGAACACCTGCGCGCCCACGGCGGGATCGACACGCCGACCTTCAAGGACCTGGTGGGCGCCACCCGCAAGCACGTCATCCCCCTCGCCGAGTACTTCGACCGGGAGAGGGTGACCTTGCGCGTGGGCGAGAAGCGGGTGCTGCGCGGCGACGGGAGGGGCGCGTGAACCCGGCCGACCTGCTCGACTCGCTCCCGGTCCCGGCGATGGTCGTCCGGGACGAGCGGATCGTCTACGTGAACCGGGCCGTCTGCGCGCTGGTGCGCCTCCCCGCCCAGGCCCTCCTCGGGAAGCCGTACGAAGCGTTCCTTTCCCAGGGCGAGGGAAGCCGGCTGCGCGTCCGGCGCGCCCAGCGGCTGCTGGGAAAGGACGAGCCCACCCTGTACGAGGTCTCGGTGACGGCGCCCAGCGGGCGCACCATCCCGTTCGAGCTGCACGTCGCCCCGCTCGGCCCCGACGAGCTGCTGCTCCAGTTCGTGGACATGTCGGCGCGCACCGGCCACCTGGAGCGGCTGGAGGGGCTGGCCCGGCTGGGCGCCCAGGTCCAGCGGCAGACCACCCGGCGCGGCCTCCTCGATGCCGTGTCGCGCGGCCTCGCCGAGCTGGGACTCGCCTCGGTGCTGCTCCGGCTGGATGGCGACCACATGAAGGTCGAGCGCTTCCACGGGCCCGAGGGCGCCATGGCCTCCCTTCGGGCGGCCGGCTACGACGGCGAGCCGGCAGGCAGGCACTTCCGCGACGTCCCGTGGACCTGGCGGGAGGGGGCGATGTTCATCGACGACGCCCCCGCCGCGGCCGCGCACATCGTCGGGCTCCCCGGAACGTTCGCCGAGGCGGTCCGGGAGGCCGGGCTCGTGCGCGCCATCGTCCTTCGGGTGGGCGATCCCCCGGACGAGGCCATCGGCGTGGCCGGCTCCTGGTTCACGCCGGCCGACGTCCCCGCCTTCCGGCTCTTCGGCGCCCAGGTGACGGCGGCGCTCTCCTCTGCCGAGGCGATCGCGGCGGTGTGGGCCCGCAACCAGCTCGTGGAGGTCTCCGCCTCGGCCCCGGGGCTCGCCGAGTTCTTCGCGGCCGGCAGCGCGGTGGTCCAGGAGGCCCTCTCCTGCGACGGCGTCGCCATCTGGCTGCACGACGCCGAGCGCGACGAGCTCCTCCTCGGCCACTTCCTCGGCGACTCCCCCGATCTCCTGGCCCCGTTCGCGCGCATCCCCATCGCCTCCTCCCGCTACTTCGGTGGCCTCCTGCGCGGCGCACGCACGGAGATCCTGCAGATCGAGGAGCTCGAGGAGCCGGAGCGAAGCGGCTTCGCACGGGCCGGCTTCCAGAGCTTCGCCACGCTGCCGCTGCGCATCCGCTCCCGCGTGGTGGGGGTGATGACGGTGGGATTCCGGCGGCGCAGGACCCGCGACGAGCCGGTCGTCTCGACGATGCGCGGCCTGGCCGGTCCGTTCGCCGCCGCGGTGGAGACCCAGCGGCTCGTGGACGACCTGCGTCGCCGCGTCTCCGAGCTCGAGCTCATGAACGTCACCGCGGTCGCGTCGGCGACCATGAACGTCCGGGCGCTGCTGGGCGACGCGCTCGAGCGCATGCTCCGGACCTTCGACGCCGACCTGGGCGCCGCCTACACGCTGGAGGGGAACGCCCTGGTGAGCCGCGCCATGGCGGGGGTGGCCGGCAGCGCGGCCCGCGAGATGATGTCCCGCCTGCCCGCCGACCGGGGGGCGACCGGTGAGGCCATGCGCTCCCAGCGGCCGGTCAGCCTCTCCGACGTCGGCGAGACCTCCGAGCTGGGACGGGCCTTCCGGGAGCAGGAGGGGGTCGAGGCCGTCGCCATCGTCCCGCTGGTGGTGAAGCAGCGGGCCCTCGGTCTCTTCGCGCTGGGGCGGAGGCGGCCGCTCCCCTTCCGCGCCGTGGAGCTGCAGCTGCTCTCGGCGGTGGCCTCCCAGCTCGGCGTGGCCGTGGAGAACTCGCGCCTCTTCGAGGACCTGACGCGCAGCTATGCCGACCTGGGGCGGGCCCAGAAGCAGCTCGTGCACCGGGAGCGCCTGGCCGCGCTGGGCGAGCTCTCGGCGGTGGTGGCCCACGAGGTGCGCAATCCACTGGGCGTGATCTTCAACTCGCTGGGCTCCCTCCACCACCTGCTGCGCCCGGAGGGGGACGCCCGGCTGCTCCTGGAGGTGATCCAGGAGGAGGCCGACCGGCTCAACCGGATCGTCGGCGACCTGCTCGACTTCGCCCGCCCCGCCGAGCCCGCCATCCGGGCCGAGCCGCTCGACCGGATCCTGGAGGACGCCCTGGTGGCGGCGCTGGCCCAGGTCGAGGGGCCCGTCGAGGTTCACCGTGAGTACGATCCCGGGCTCCCGCCCGTCCCGGTGGACGCGCACCAGATCCGGCAGGCCGTGCTCAACCTGGCGGTGAACGCCCTGCAGTCCATGCCGCGCGGCGGCGTCCTCACCGTCCGGACCCTGCGCGAGGGGGGCACGGCGGTCGTCGAGGTGCGCGACTCCGGGCCGGGCATCCCCGCCGAGCTGCGCCCGCGGATCTTCGAGCCCTTCTTCACCACCAAGGCCACCGGCACCGGCCTGGGGCTGGCCGTGGTCCGCCGCATCGCCGAGGGGCACGGCGGCTCGGTGGACCTGGCGCCGCCCGGCGCCGGGGGGACCTCGTTCCTGCTCAGGCTCCCGCTCGTCGTCGGGGGGCGGGATAGGATGGACGGGGCTTCCGAGGCCTCCGACCCGTGACCGATCCTGGATCCACCGCCGCGGCGCAGGCCGCCCCCGCCGGGCGCGTGCTCGTCGTGGACGACCAGCGCAACATGCGGGTGACCACCGCCATCGTCCTGCGGCAGGCCGGCTACGAGGTGGCCGAGGCCGGAAGCGGGGCGGCGGCGCTGGAGCGGCTCGGCGCCGAGCCCTTCGACGTCGTGCTCACCGACCTGCGCATGGGCGACGTGGACGGGATGGCGGTGCTGCGGGGCGCGCTCGAGATCTCCCCATCCGTCCAGGTCATCGTCATGACCGCTTACGGAAGCATCGAGTCGGCGGTGGAGGCGCTCCGTCGCGGCGCCTACGACTACCTCACCAAGCCCTTCCAGTCCGAGGAACTGCTGGTCCGCGTCGGGAAGGCCGTGGAGCGGCGGCGCCTCCTCGGCGAGGTCAGCCTGCTGGCCGGGGACTTCCGGCGGCGCTACGGCCTGGAGAACGTGGTGGGGCGCTCACCGGCCCTGCGCGAGGTCCTCGACCGGGCGGTCCGGGTGGCCGCCACCGACGCCACGGTGCTCCTCACCGGCGAGTCGGGGACCGGCAAGGAGCTGGTGGCCCGCGCCATCCACGCCGGGAGCCGCCGCGGCGCCCACCCGTTCGTTCCGGTCAACTGCGCGGCCATCACCGAGACCCTGCTGGAGAGCGAGCTCTTCGGCCACGCGCGCGGCGCCTTCACTGGCGCCATCCGGGCACGCATCGGCCTCTTCGAGGAAGCCAGCGGGGGAACCCTCTTCATCGACGAGATCGGCGAGACCACCCCGGGCTTCCAGGCCAAGCTCCTGCGCGCGCTGCAGGAGGGGGAGATCCGCCGGGTGGGCGAGTCCTCGCCGGTGAAGGTGGACGTCCGCATCATCGCCGCCACCAACCGCGACCTGCGCCGCGCCATCGTCGAGAAGCGCTTCCGCGAGGACCTCTTCTACCGGCTCAACGTGGTCCCCCTGCGCATCCCGGCGCTGCGCGAGCGGCGCGAGGACATCCCGCTCCTGGCCCGCCACTTCCTCGAGCAGCACAACCGGCGCAGCGGCGCCCAGAAGCGCTGGACCGTGGACGCGCTCTCGCGGATGCTCGAGCACGACTGGCCGGGAAACGTCCGCGAGCTGGAGAACCTGGTGGAGCAAGCGGCCGCCCTCTCCGACGGGCCGGAGATCCGGCCGTCCGACATGGCCATCGGCCAGGAGGGCCAGCCCTCCGGCCAGGCGACGACGCTCGCCGACGTGGTGGCGGGCGCCGAGCGGCGCGCCATCGAGGCGGCGCTGGTGCGCTGCGGGGGCGATCAGGCGAAGGTTGGCCGCGAACTCGGGATCTCCGCCACCACGCTCTGGCGCAAGATGAAGCGGCTGGGCGTGAACGGACGCCCGCCGCCGGAGAGCTGACCCTACATTCCGAGAACCGCGGCGCGTGCCCACGCCGCCAGCGGCTCGGGCGAGAAGCCCGCCACCACCACCACCAGCGCCGTGACCGCGATGGCGACCACCACCGTTGCATGGGCCGCCTGCGGCTCCTCGACCTCGGCCGGGCGCATGTACATCGCCACCACCACACGCAGGTAGTAGTAGACGCCCAGGATGCTGGTGAGCACGCCGACCACGGCGAGCCCCCAGGCGTTGGCCGCGGCGGCCGACTGGAAGATGGAGAGCTTGGCCACGAACCCGGCCGTGGGAGGCACCCCGGCGAGCGAGAGCATGAAGATGGCCATGGCGAAGGCGAGCCAGGGACGCCGGCTGGCCAGCCCCGCGAAGCGGGAGATGTCCCAGGCGCCGCCCGCCGAGGCGTCGGGGTTCGGATCACGCCGCTCCAGCACCGCCAGCACCGAGAAGGCGCCGATGACGGTGAAGGCGTAGGCGGCCAGGTAGACCAGCACCGCCGAGAGCCCCTGGGAGCGCGCCGCCGGGCTCGTGGTGGCGACGACGCCGACGAGCAGGTACCCGGCATGGGCGATGGACGAGTAGGCCAGCATCCGCTTCACGTTCCGCTGCGGGAGCGCGAAGAGGTTGCCCACCACCATGGTGAGGACGGCGAGGAAGCCGAGGACCCCGCCCAGCTCGCTCCCCACCGCGTACGGGGTTCCGGCCACCATGGCGAGCACGCCGCGGGTGAGGAAGGCGAAGGCCGCCGCCTTGACGCCCGCCGCCATGAAGGCCGTGGCCGGCGTGGGGGCGCCCTCGTAGACGTCGGGCGTCCAGGCGTGGAACGGGACCGCCGCCACCTTGAAGGCGAGCCCGACCAGCACGAGGGAGAGCCCGGCCGCGAGCAGCGCTCCGCCCTCGCCGCGCATCGACGAGAGCAGGGTCGAGCCGGTGGCGCCGTAGAAGAGCGCCGACCCGTAGAGGAGGATGGCCGAGGCGAAGGAACCCAGGATGAAGTACTTGAAGGCCGCCTCGGGCGCCCGCTGCCCGCGCCGGGGGTAGGCGGCCATCGCGTACACGGCGAGGCTCATCACCTCGATGGCGATGAAGGCCAGCAGGAGATCCGTGGCCATGCCCAGGAGGACCATCCCCGAGGCGCCGAAGAGCGCGAGCGCGTAGTACTCGCCCCGCTCCATGTTGCGGACCGTGAGCCAGCCGCGGCCGAGGAGCGCCGAGAGCACCAGCCCGGCGCAGACCACCACGGCGACGAAGCCGGAGAAGCCGTCGCTCACCGCCTGCCCGCCGAAGAGGACGCGCTGCGGAATGAACGGGACGGCCGCCGCTGCCGCCACCCCGAAGGCGATGGTCAGGCCGGATTGGTAGCCGCGCCCGCCCGAGGTGAGGAAGACCTCGGACATCAAGAGGACGAGCGCCCCGAGGACCAGGAGCAGGAAGGGAAGGAGGGCCGCGATGTCGAGGCTCGACGGCATGTCAGTGGCTCCCGTGGGCGGGGGCGGCGGCGCCGGGCGGGGGCGGCTCGGGCGCGGCGGCAGGGACCGCCGGCGGGCGCGCGAAGGCGAGGGCGGCCGGCTCGGTGCCGGTGAGGGGGCGCAGGCCGGGGTCGGCCTTCCGCAGCTTCTGCTCGGCGGCCTGCATGCGCGCCAGGAGCCGGTCCACGGAGGGCTTGGCCGGAGCCAGGAAGGGCTGCGGCGCCAGCCCCATGACCAGGATGAGGACGATCACCGGGGTGATGACGAAGGCCTCGCGCACCGAGAAGTCGGGGAGGTGCCGGTTCTCGGGGTTGGTGATCTTCCCGAAGAAGACCTTCTGCACGAGCACCAGCATGTAGACCGCGCCCAGGACCACACCGGTGGCGCCGAAGGCGGCGTACCAGCCCGGCGACCGGAGCCGGCTGAGCCAGGTCCCCGAGAGGATGAGGAACTCGCCGACGAAGCCGTTCGTTCCGGGGAGGCCGATGGAGGAGAAGGTGACCACCAGGAAGGCGGTGGCGATCCAGGGCACCTGCTTGGCCAGCCCGCCGTACTCGGAGATGAGCCGGGTGTGGCGCCGCTCGTAGAGCATGCCCACGAGGAGGAAGAGCCCGCCGGTGGACACGCCGTGGTTCAGCATCTGGTAGACCGAGCCGGTGAGCCCCTCGGCGGTGATGGCCATCATCCCCAGCATGACGAAGCCGAGGTGGGAGACCGACGAGTAGGCCACCAGCCGCTTCATGTCGGTCTGCACGAAGCACATGAGCGCGCCGTAGGCGATGCCGAAGGTGGCCACCGCGGCGATGGTCCCGCGGTACTGCAGCGCCGCCTCGGGGAAGAGGGGCATGGCGTAGCGGAAAAATCCGAAGGTTCCCATCTTGAGGAGCACGCCGGCCAGGATGACCGAGCCGGCCGTGGGGGCCTCGGTGTGGGCGTCGGGCAGCCAGGTGTGGAGCGGGAACATGGGGACCTTGACCGCGAAGGCCAGCGCGAAGGCGCCGAAGAGCAGCGCGCCCACCGCGGGGGTGACTTGCAGGGCGTTGCGGGCCACCAGGTAGTCGAAGGACTTCCCGTCGTTCATCCACACGTAGAGGATGGCGACCAGCATGAGCACGCTGGCGGCGAAGGTGTAGACGAAGAACTTCACCGTCGCGTAGACCCGGTTCGACGAGCCCCAGACGCCGATGAGCAGGTACATCGGGATGAGGATGGCCTCGTAGAAGACGTAGAAGAGGATCAGGTCGAGCGCGGCGAAGGTGCCGATCATCGCGGTCTCGAGGAAGAGCAGGGCGATGAAGAACTCCTTCACCCGCTCCTGCGCCGAGTTCCAGGCCGCCAGGATCACGATGGGCATGAGCGCCGTCGTCAGCATGACGAGGAGCAGCGCCACCCCGTCGAGCCCAACGTGGTAGCCGATGCCCAGCGCGGAGATCCAGGGAACGCTGGTCTCGAACTGGAACTCGGGTGCGCCCCGCGACAGGTCGAAGCCGAACCAGAGGCCGAGCGAGGCCAGGAAGACCACCAGGCTCACGAAGAGCGCCCAGGCCTTGTGCTGCGAACCCTCGCCCCGCGGCAGGATGGCGGCGACGAGCGCGCCCAGCAGGGGGAGGAAGAGGACGACGTTGAGCAGCGTGCCGCCGGCCATGGCTAGTACCCCCCCGCGGCGAGGACTGCCCAGAGGACCGCGGCGGCGCCGATGGCGATCACCGTGGCGTACCGCTGGAGGTTGCCGTTCTGCCAGCCGCGCAGCACGTCGCCGATGGCGAAGACCGCCTTCGGCACCCCGTTCACGAAGATCCCCTCGATGACGAAGACGTCGACGGTGCGCCAGAGCCCCCGGGCCACCCGGACGATGGGGCCGAGGAAGAGGAACTGGTAGAGCTCGTCCACGCGGAACTTGTCGGCCACCAGCCGGAAGAAGGCCGGGAAGGCGGCCACGAACCGGTCGGGGAAGCCTTGCATGGAGCCGGCGTACATCTGCCATGAGAGCCAGCCGGGGACGAGCGCCACCACCCAGGCCACCGCGTAGGGCCAGATGACCGAGTGCTCGGTGATGCCGAGGATCTTTTCGGCCTGGGCGAAGACCGGAAGCTCGAAGTGATGGAAGATCTCGGCGTAGCGGGCGCCGACGAGCCAGGCGGGAAGCCCGAGCGCGAGCGCCGCAACCGAGAGGAAGGCCAGGATCCAGAGCGGGAGCGTCATGGTCCAGTCGGACTCGTGGGCGTGCTCGGCGGCCCTGGTCCTGGGCTTGCCGACGAAGGCCAGCGCGAAGGCCCGGACCATGTAGAAGGAGGTGCCGGCCGCGGCGAGGGTTCCGAGGACGTAGGCGATCTTGCCCACCGCCGGCCAGGCGGCGTTGTGGCTGAAGAAGGCGGCAGCCAGGATGGCGTCCTTCGAGAAGAAGCCCGAGAGCGGGAGGATGCCGGTGATGGCCAGCGTGCCGACGAGGAAGGTCTTCGCCGTGGAGGGCATCTTCTTCCAGAGGCCGCCCATGTTCCGGATGTCGAGGTCGTCGTGCATCGCGTGCATGACGCTGCCGGCGCCGAGGAAGAGGCAGGCCTTGAAGAAGGCGTGCGTCATGAGGTGGTACACGCCGGCGAAGTAGGCCCCCGACCCCACCCCGATGAACATGAAGCCGAGCTGGCTCACCGTGGAGTAGGCCAGCACCCGCTTCAGGTCGTACTGGGCGAAGGCGATGACGGCGGCGAAGAGCGCCGTGGCCGCGCCGACCAGGGTGACCACCGCCATCGAGGCCGGCGCCAGCGCGAAGAGGAAGTTGGTGCGCGCGACCAGGTAGACGCCGGCGGTCACCATGGTGGCCGCGTGGATGAGGGCCGAGACCGGGGTCGGACCGGCCATGGCGTCGGGCAGCCAGACGTAGAGCGGGATCTGTGCGCTCTTGCCGGCGGCGCCCACGAAGAGCCCCAGGGTGGCGAAGGTGATGGCGCCCTGCAGCGTCCAGCCGCTGAAGATTCCCGAGGTGAGCACCCAGTCCGGGCGGACCGCCAGCGCCTTCGCGGACAGTTGCCCGAAGTCGGCGGTGCCGAAGATGGAGTAGATGGCGAAGAGGCCGAGCAGGAACCCGAAGTCGCCCACGCGGTTGGTGACGAAGGCCTTGCGGCCGGCGTAGGCCTTCTCCTCGTCTGTGTACCAGAAGCCGATGAGCAGGTAGGACGCGAGCCCCACCCCTTCCCATCCCACGAAGGTGAGGACGAGGTTGTCGCCCATGACCAGCGTGAGCATCGCGGCGATGAAGAGGTTCAGGTAGGTGAAGAACCGCGCGTAGCCGGCGTCGTCCTCGTGGGACATGTAGCCCACGGAGTAGAGGTGGATGAGGAAGCCCACCCCGGTGACGATGAGGAGCAGCGTCCCGGAGAGCCGATCGACGAGCAGCCCCCAGGGCACCGCGATGGGCGCCCGGCCGCTCGGATCGACGATGCGGAACCACCAGTCACCGACGAAGTGGAGCCTGGTGCCTCCCGCCACCCACGCGAAGGCGATGCAGGAGAGCAGGAACGCCCCTCCCACCATCGCGAGACCGATCAGGGCCACGTTTCCGCGGCCGAGCCGGCGCCCGAAGAGCCCGTTGACGAGCGCTCCGGCGAGGGGGAGGAGAATGATGGCCCACAGGTAGCTCTGGGCCGCAGCCGGATTGTCCAGGAGCTGGGGCATAGGGAGGCGAAAGGATTACCTTCTTCGAACAAGGGAGGCAATCACCTTGTGAATGGCTATCATCGCCGCGTGACCGCCCCCCAGGACGCCGCCGCGGAGGCCCGGAAGATTCCCCGTGCCGACCGGCTCCTCGCCGCCGCCGATCGCGCCGGCTGGACCGCCCGGCTCGGCCACGCCCCGATCATGGAGGCGGTCCGGGCCACCCTGGAGGATCTCCGGTCTGCGGTGCTGGCCGGCTCCCCCTGCCCGCCGGCCGAGGAGGTGGAGGCCCGGCTCCTCGGGAGGCTCGCCGCAGGGGCCAGGGGTACGCTCCGGCCGGTCGTGAACGCCACCGGGGTGGTCATCCACACCAACCTCGGCCGCGCCCCCCTCTCCCGGGGGACCGTCCTCGCCATGCAGGAGGCCTCGGGCTACCTCAACCTCGAGTTCGACCTGGCCTCCGGGGAGCGGAGCGACCGGTACGGCCACGCCACGGCCGCCCTGTGCCGGCTGACCGGGGCGGAGGCGGCGGTGGTCGTGAACAACTGCGCCGCGGCGGTCTTGCTCGCGCTCTCCGCCCTGTCGGAGCGGTTGCCGGCCCGGCGGGCGGGGGCGCCCCTCCCGGTTGCCGCGGAGGGTGCCGCGGGTCGCCCGGAGGTCCTCGTCTCCCGGGGGCAGCTGGTCGAGATCGGCGGGGGGTTCCGGGTCCCGGACGTGCTGCGCCGTTCCGGCGCCGACCTGGTCGAGGTGGGCACCACCAACCGGACCTACCTCGCCGACTTCGAGGGGGGGCTCTCCCCCCGGAGCCGGATCCTCCTGTCGGTCCACCGCTCCAACTTCCGGATCGAGGGGTTCGTCCACGACGCCACGCTCCCCGAGCTCGCCGACCTGGGGCGGCGGGCCGGCGTCTGGGTGGTGGACGACCTCGGCTCCGGCGCCCTCTTCCCGACCGCCCCGTTCGGCCTGGGGGACGAGCCGACGGTCGGCGAGCGGGTCGCCGCCGGGCCGGACGTGGTCTGCTTCTCCGGCGACAAGCTGCTCGGCGGCCCGCAGTGCGGGGTTCTGGTCGGTCGGCGCGAGGCCGTCGAGACCTGCCGCCGTCACCCGCTGCTCCGGGCGCTCCGGGTGGACAAGGTGACCCTGGCCGGGCTCGCCGCCACCCTCTCCCATTTCGAGCGGGGGGAGGCGCTGCGCGAGATCCCGGTGTGGCGGGCCATCGCCTGGACCCAGGACGAGTTGCTGGCCCGGGCCTCGTCCTGGCGCGACGCGCTCGGCCTCCCGGGCGCCGAGGTGGTGGAGGCACGCTCCGCGGTGGGGGGAGGCACCCTCCCCGGCGTCACGCTGCCCACCTTCGCGCTGGCGCTGCCGCCCGGCGACCCGGACGGGACGGCGGCGCGGCTCCGCGCCTGCGACCCCCCGGTGGTGGCGCGCATCGAGGGGGGGCGCGTGCTCCTCGACCCGCGCACCGTGCTCCCGGGCGAGGACGACGCGGTCCTGGCGGCGATCCGGGCCGCGGTTCCGGGCGAGGCCCCGGCGCCTCAGCCGTTGAAGCGGTAGCCCACGCCGCGCACGGTCTCGAGGAAGCGCGGCCGGTCGGCGTCGTCGTGGATGTGGGCGCGGAGCCGGGCCACGAAGTTGTCCACGGTGCGCTCGGTGCCGATGTAGAGCGATCCCCACACCGCCCGGGTGAGCTGCTCGCGGGAGTAGACGCGGCCCGGGTGGGCCACGAAGAAGGCCAGCAGGTCGAATTCACGGGCGGTGAGATTGGCGAACTCACCGCCCACGGTGACGCGCCGCTCGCCCAGGTCGATCTCCACCTGGCCGAAGCGCTTCAGCTGCCGCGCCGGCCCGGACTGGCCACTGGCCCGGGGGCGCCGAAGGGCCGCGCCGATGCGGGCCAGGAGCTCCTTCAGCCCGAAGGGCTTCACCACGTAGTCGTCGGCGCCCAGCGCCAGCCCCGCCACCTTGTCGGCCTCCTGCCCCTTGGCGGACAGGATCAAGATGGGCATCCCCGGGTCCTCCCTGCGCAGCTCCCGGATGAGCTCCAGCCCGCCCAGCTTGGGCAGCATGACGTCCACGATGAGCAGGTCGGGGCGCTCGGTGCGGGCGATGCGCAGCCCCTCCTCGCCGTCGGCGGCGGTGCGGACCTTGTACCCCTCCATGGCCAGGTTGAGGTCGAGTCCACGCAGGATGTTGGGGTCGTCCTCGACGACCAGGATCCGCTCGCCGCTCATGGCCTGCGCGCCTCCGAAACGGGGAGCAGCACCGTGAAGGCCGCCCCCTTGCCCAGATCGCTCTTCACGCCGACCTTTCCACCGTGGGCCTGCACCACGTGCTTCACCATCGAGAGTCCGAGGCCGCTCCCCTCGATGGTGCGCTCGAGCGGGTCCTTGCCCCGGTAGAACTTGTCGAAGATGCGCTTCTGGTCGGCGCCGGGGATGCCCGGTCCGTTGTCCGCCACCACGATCGCCACCGCGTTCCCCGAGGCCTCGGCCGAGATGGAGATGCGCTTGTCGTCGCCGGTGTACTTGAAGGCGTTCTGGAGCAGATCGACGAGGGAGTCGGCCAGCGCGTCGCGATCGGCATAGACCTGGGGCAGCCCCTCGGGGATGTCGCGCCGCACCACGGCCCCGGTCTGGATGCGCTGCGGCTCCACGGCGCGGAGCGCGTCGTCCACGATGGGGCCGAGCGGCTGGCGGCGGAAGTCGTAGCTGCGCTTGCCCGACTCCATGCGCGCCCAGTCGAGGAGCCGGGCGATGAGCACCGAGAGGCGCTGGGTCTCGGCCGAGATGATCTCGAGCGCCTCCTTCTCCTGGGCCGGGTCGGCGATGCGGCCGAGCTGCAGGGTCTCGACGAACATGCGGATGCTGGTCAGCGGCGTGCGCAGGTCGTGGGAGACCTTGTTCACGAAGTCGGTCTGCAGCCGCGAGACGTAGGCCTCCCGGTAGAGGACGACCAGCGTCCCGATGGTGCCGATGATGGTGGTGGCGACCAGCGCCAGGATGAGGGTGCCGAAGACGTAGTCCTGCTTCTGGCGCCCGAAGACCAGCATGAGGATGCCCACCGTGAGCATCATGGCCGCGGGAACGACCACGAGGCCGATGATGAGCGGGTAGACGCGCCGGAGCTTCACGGGGTGATTGTAGACGAAGAGCCCGCCGCCTTCCGGCGACGGGCCCCTTTTGCTTCCGGTGGTCCCCCGGACGGATCCGGGGGCCCGCTGGTGTCAGGCTACTGGGCCCTGAGGGCCGGGGGCGCCTGGTTGCCGTTCAGCGCGTCGATCTGGGCCTGGGTCATGCCCGTGCCGCCGCCGAAGCCGCGCATGTGGGCGATCGACGGACCCTGCGTGTGGCAGGAGCCGCAGGTGGCGAACCACGGCGTGGTGCGGAGGTTGTTGGCCGGATTGGCCGGGTCGATCATGGTGGAGGTACCGTTCGAGCCCGCCATCGGCATGAAGTAGGCCGTCGGCGAGTCGACGTGGCAGGCCTGGCAGTAGGCACCCGGAGCCGGGTAGCTCGCGCCCTCCTCGCCGTTGAGCCACATCTTCCCGTTGTGGATCTCGTGGACCATGACCTTGAAGTCCACCGTATCCTCGACCGGACCGGCCGGAACGCCGGTGACCGGGTCGGGGCGGAACCAGTCGGGCCAGGTCGCCTCGGTGTTGTGGCAGGTGGCGCACAGCTCCACGCTGCCCTGACGGGACCCGCCGTGGAGGCTGAGGTTGCCGTGGCAGGCGTTGCACTTCGCGATGCTGACGAACGCGGTGGCCTTGACGGAAGCCGCGGCCGCGCCGGTGCTGGTGTTGGTGAGGTTCGACGAGTAGTACCCCACCGCGGCGTTCAGGGGGATGCGCAGGGCCGGGGTCACGTTGGGCTTCACGGCGCGGCCGTAGACCGCCACCGTGATGGGCACGACGCCGATGGCCGGCAACGCCACCTTGGAGGTGACCTTGAAGGTGCCGGGGGCGACCTCCTCGACCGAGCCCGTGTTCACGTTTCCGGTGGTGGTGAGCGCGTTCAGCGGGAAGACGCGGCCATCGATCGGAAGGCCCGAGGTCGGGTCGACCACGCCGGTGTTGGTGTAGGGTCCGGTCCTCCAGCCGATGCCGACCGTGAGGCTGCCGACCGGCACGCCGGTGGTCGTGTTGACCCAGTAGGGGCTGGTCTTGATGTTCGAGTTGGCTGCGTTCAGCACCCGGAAGGTCACCACCGGGAACTGGCCCGCGCCGGTGCTCGCCACGGAGACGATCGCGAAGGCAGGCTGCGCGCCGTCCACCGCGGTGCCGGTGTTCCAGAGGGCCGCCTCGACCTTGGCCGGGATGGCGTGCTGCGACAGGACGCTGGCCTCCGTGTGGCAGGTCGTGCAGAGCGAGGTCACCGTGACGGCGAACGATTCGTGGGACGTCCCGGCGGCAGCGTTGGGGGAGAACTTCACGTTCTCGTGGCAGCCCTTGCAGGCCTCGACGCCCGGCATGGTGGCGCCGAAGATGCTCTGGTTGCCCTGGTGGCAGGTCTCGCAGTTGCGGACGTCCTGCGGGTAGGTGAACTGATGCTCGACGCCACGGACCGAGTAGTTGAGGTTCATCTGCCTGGCGGCGTGGATGCCGTGGACCATGAGCGAGAAGTTGACGCTGCTCGGCGGACCGACGGTGTTCGACCGGAAGGCCTGGTCGGTGTGGCAGGTGGCGCAGTACTGCGCCTCGACGCGGCGGCCGTGGACCGCGAGCTTGCCGTGGCAGGCGTTGCAGGCCGCGGTGGTGACGATCTCACGATCGTTGGCGGTGGGCGTCACGAAGCCGGGGCTGACAAGGTTCGTGGTGCCATTCGCCATGAGCGTGACGGGGGCGCCGCCCTGCGGATTCGGAACGGTGAAGCCGCTTCCGAGCTGGATGCCGATCTGGAGCTGCTCCGTGGAGGTTGCGTAGTCCCAGGCGCTCTTCAGGATGGGGCGGACTCCGAAGGTGCAGGTGTACACGCCGGTCGCGCCGGCCACCGGAGTGGCCGAGCAGTTCGACGAGCTCGGGTTGGCGCCATTCAGGATCACGGAGGTGAGCTGGTAGTTGTCCGGGGCGTTGGGGCTCAGGACGTACTTCACGGCGGTCATCGCGAACATGGCGGCGGCCGGCGTGCCGGTCGGAACCACGGGAGCCCCGGTACCGTCCCTCAGGGTGAAGGTCACGGTCGGGACGCTGGCGTCACCCGTCGCGGTGGTCACGTCAGACCAGGAGAGGGAGTCGATCGTGATCGAGCCCTTGTAGATGGCGGCCGTCTGGGCCGAGTTGTGGAAGGTGTTCTGGTTCACGAGGCCGGCGGCGGGGGAGGTCACCGTCGTGTCCTGGTTGTGGCAGAGGAAGCAGCTCTCGGCCGTCACGGCGAGCGGACCGGTGGGGCCGGTGGCGCCCGTCGCGCCGGTGGCGCCGGTCGCGCCCGTGGCACCCGTCGCGCCGGTTGCGCCTGCGGGGCCGGTGGGGCCGGTCGCGCCTGCGGGGCCGGTCTCGCCCTGCGGACCGGTGTCGCCCGAACAGGCCGTCAGGCCGAGGCCTGCCGCGACCAGCACGGAAAGTGTCATGAGCTTCGACGTTCGCATTTGCGCTCCCTGGGCCGGCAGACGGGTTCGTCCGCGGGTTGGCGTCGCGGCATCTTATCGGAGTTGGTGGCCTCGGGTCTTTCGATTGATCGCGTCAACGGCGGGCAAGCGAAGGGCCCACCGCCTTTCGGCGACGGGCCCTCTTTTCTTCACGGGCCCCGGGGACGGATCCCCGGGGCCTCGGGTTTCAGGCTACTGGGCCCTGAGGGCCGGGGGCGCCTGGTTGCCGTTCAGCGCGTCGATCTGGGCCTGGGTCATGCCCGTGCCGCCGCCGAAGCCGCGCATGTGGGCGATCGACGGACCCTGCGTGTGGCAGGAGCCGCAGGTGGCGAACCACGGCGTGGTGCGGAGGTTGTTGGCCGGATTGGCCGGGTCGATCTTGGTCGAGGTCCCGCTCGAGCCCGCCATCGGCATGAAGTATGCCGAGGGGGAGTCGACGTGGCAGGCCTGGCAGTAGGCACCCGGGGCCGGGTAGCTCGCGCCCTCCTCGCCGTTGAGCCACATCTTGCCGTTGTGGATCTCGTGGACCATGACCTTGAAGTCCACCGTGCCCTCGACCGGACCGGCCGGCACCCCGGTGATCGGATCGGGGCGGAACCAGTCGGGCCAGGTCGCCTCGGTGTTGTGGCACGTGGCGCACAGCTCCACGCTGCCCTGCCGGGACCCGCCGTGGAGGCTGAGGTTCTTGTGGCAGTTGTTGCACTTCGCGATGCTGACGAACGCGGTGGCCTTGACGGAAGCCGCGGCCGCGCCGGTGCTGGTGTTGGTGAGGTTCGACGAGTAGTACCCCACCGCGGCGTTCAGGGGGATGCGCAGGGTCGGGGTCACGCCGGGCTTCACGGCGCGGCCGTAGACCGCCACGGTGATGGGCACGACGCCGATGGCCGGCAACGCCACCTTGGAGGTGACCTTGAAGGTGCCGGGGGCGACCTCCTCGACCGAGCCCGTGTTCACGTTTCCGGTGGTGGTGAGCGCGTTCAGCGGGAAGACGCGGCCATCGTTCGGAAGGCCCGAGGTCGGGTCGACCACGCCGGTGTTGGTGTAGGGTCCGGTCCTCCAGCCGATGCCGACCGTGAGGCTACCGACCGGCGCGCCGGTGGTCGTGTTGACCCAGTAGGGGCTGGTCTTGATGTTGGAGTTGGTTGGGTTCAGCACCCGGAAGGTCACCACCGGGAACTGGCCCGCGCCGGTGCTCGCGACGGAGACGATCGCGAAGGCAGGCTGCGCGCCGTCCACCGCGGTGCCGGTGTTCCAGAGGGCCGCCTCGACCTCGGCCGGGATGGCGTGGTTCTGCAGATCGCATCCTGGGTGTGGCAGAGTGACGCAGTTGGCGGTCGGGAGGACCGTGATGCGAGCGCCCCACCCGGGTGGGCGTTCGTGCCGAACCCGGTGTTCTCGTGACAACCCGTACAGGCCTCGACGCCCGGCATGCTGGCGCCGAAGATGCCCTGGTTGCCCTGGTGGCAGGTCTCGCAGTTGCGGACGTCCTGCGGGTAGGTGAACTGATGCTCGACGCCACGGACCGAGTAGTTGAGGTTCATCTGCCTGGCGGCGTGGATGCCGTGGACCATGAGCGAGAAGTTGACGCTGCTCGGCGGACCGACGGTGTTCGACCGGAAGGCCTGGTCGGTGTGGCAGGTGGCGCAGTACTGCGCCTCGACGCGGCGGCCGTGGACCGCGAGCTTGCCGTGGCAGGCGTTGCAGGCCGCGGTGGTGACGATCTCACGATCGTTGGCGGTGGGCGTCACGAAGCCGGGGCTGACGAGGTTCGTGGTGCCATTCGCCATGAGCGTGACGGGGGCGCCGCCCTGCGGATTCGGAACGGTGAAGCCGCTTCCGAGCTGGATGCCGATCTGGAGCTGCTCCGTGGAGGTTGCGTAGGTCCCAGGCGCTCTTCGGGATGGGGCGGACTCCGAAGGTGCAGGTGTACACGCCGGTCGCGCCCCACCGGAGTGGCCGAGCAGTTCGACGAGCTCGGGTTGGCGCCATTCAGGATCACGGAGGTGAGCTGGTAGTTGTCCGGGGCGTTGGGGCTCAGGACGTACTTCACGGCGGTCATCGCGAACATGGCGGCGGCCGGCTGCCGGTCGGAACCACGGGAGCCCCGGTCCGTCCCTCAGGGTGAAGGTCACGGTCGGGACCTGGCGTCACCCGTCGCGGTGGTCACGTCAGACCAGGAGAGGGAGTCGATCGTGATCGAGCCCTTGTAGATGGCGGCCGTCTGGGCCGAGTTGTGGAAGGTGTTCTGGTTCACGAGGCCGCGGGGAGGTCACCGTCGTGTCCTGGTTGTGGCAGAGGAAGCAGCTCTCGGCCGTCACGGCGAGCGGACCGGTGGGGCCGGTGGCGCCCGTCGCGCCGGTCGCGCCCGTGGCACCCGTCGCGCCGGTTGCGCCTGCGGGGCCGGTGGGGCCGGTCGCGCCTGCGGGGCCGGTGGCCGTCGCCCTGCGGACCGGTGTCGCCCGAACAGGCCGTCAGGCCGAGGCCTGCCGCGACCAGCACGGAAAGTGTCATGAGCTTCGACGTTCGCATTTGTACTGCCTCCTTGGACTGACTGGACTTCGGATGAGGATCGAGCCCGTCGCTCGCTTCACTGAGGGATGAACTCGAGGACGCGCAAGGTACACCGATCGGGCCGCGACCGGGAGGGGGCTTCCGTCCCCTGACCTCGCGACGCGAAGACGCGGAACCCGCTCGAACAAGCGCTTATCCGCGATCGCCCTCGCGACGACATTCACTCAACGTCATGACAGGACGCGTCGAGCCGCGCGCAAGGGTTTCGCTCCGGAACACTCCTGGTTCAGTCGTGGAGGGCGCGTCGCGCGACGGGGATGCAGGCAGCCGTCCTCCCGGCGACCGGTCGATCACCGGGGCGCTTCCCGTGTCTTATTATGAGGATGCATTCATCTTGGATCTGCAGGGCCGTCGGTTGCAGCCTCCGCAGGGGGAGCGTCCTTCCGGGACCGCGTCCCTCGGGTCCGGTGGCGAGGCCCCATCCAGCGGCTCCTTCCACCCCGCATGGTTTGCGCCTCGACCGGCTTCGGGCGGAGGCTCAGAGCGCCGTCTCGGCGGGCACGAAGGGACCGGTCGCCACCCCGAAGGGTGGCGTGCCCCCTCGTCGGAGTCACCCCCGATGAGCCTGGACGCCTTGTACCCGAAAGGGTCCCTTCAGGCGTGGAACGGCTTCCCGGTCGCCGCGTGCTCGACCAGCAGGGGCGCCGGCCTGAACCGGAGTCCGAAGCGCCCCTCGAGCCGGCGCATGCGCTCGAGCACGCGCGCGCTCCCCTCCGCGTCGATCCATCTGAACGGGCCACCGCGGAAGGGGGGGAAGCCCAGGCCGAAGACGGCGCCGATGTCGCCGTCGCGCGCGCTGCGCAGGATACCTTCACCCAGCGTGAGAAGGG
>CAWHDZ010000028.1:0-72488 GCA_963828255.1 uncultured delta proteobacterium
TGGAGCGGGAAACCGGATTCGAACCGGCGACCCTCAGCTTGGGAAGCTGATGCTCTACCAACTGAGCTATTCCCGCATTTCACGCTCGCAGATCTGCCCGAGACGCGGCCTCCCGTCAAGGCGAAGCGCGCGCCTCGCCCCTCACCAGATGCGGCAGACGTTCTCCCTCACCATCGGCTGCCCGGCCTTGCAGGCGAAGGCCTTCGCGAACGCGGGGACGTTGGGCACGAGCCCGTTCACGCGCCAGGCCGGTGGGGAGTGGGGATCGGTGGCGGCCCGGAGCCGCATGTCCTCGGGGCGTTCGTTGGCGCAGGCCCACTGGGCGTTCCCCACGAAGAAGCGCTGCTCCGGGGTGAGCCCGTCGCGGGGCTCGAGCTTCTGCCCGGCGGTGGCGAGCTTCCACGCGTCCCAGGCGAGCAGGATGCCGGCCAGGTCGGCGATGTCCTCGCCCAGCGTCAGCTTGGAGTTGATCTTCACGTCGTCGACGACCGTGTACTGGGCGTACTGGTCGGCGACGCAGGCGGCCCGCTTCTCGAACTCCTTCGCGTCGGCCTCGGTCCACCAGTCGCGCAGGTTGCCCTTCGCGTCGAACTGGCGCCCCTCGTCGTCGAAACCGTGGATGAGCTCGTGCCCGACCGTGCCGCCGGTGTTCCCGTATCCGGGGGCGAAGTCCATCTTCGGATCCCACAGCGGCGGCAGGAGCACGCCGGCCGGGAAGTTCATGTCGTTCATCGACGGGTTGTAGTAGGCGTTCACGGAGGGTGGCGTCATGCCCCACTCCGTCCGGTCCACGGGCTTCCCGATCTTGGCGAGCTGCCGCCGCGTCTCGAAGGTCGTCGCCCGGGCCACGTTCCCGGCGAAGTCGTCGCGCCTCACCACGACCGAAGCGTAGTCGCGCCACTTCTCGGGGTAGCCGATCTTGTTCTTCATGGCCGCGAGCTTTTCGTGGGCCGCCTTCCTGGTCTCGGGCGACATCCAGTCGAGGGCGTCGATGCGCGTCGCCATGGCCGCCTGGACGAACTTCACCATGGCGTCGGCGTCCCCCTTCACCGATGGGGGAAACACCCTGGCGACGAAGACCTGGCCCAGCGCCTCGCCCAGTTCGGCGTCGGTCCAGCGCACGCAGCGCTTCCAGCGGGGCGCGAGCTCCTTCGCCCCGCGCAGCGTGGCCGAGTAGAAGCCGAAGCTCGATTTCTGGAACGGGGTGGAGAGGAAGGGCGAGGAGGAGCGGACGAGGTGCCAGCGCAGGTAGGTCTTCCAGGCGGCGAGCGGCTGCGCCGCGAGCTGCTGGTCCAGCTCGGCCAGGAAGGCGGGCTGGGTGACGTTCACCCAGGAGGACGTGGGCGCGCCGGAGTTCGCGAGGTAGTCCGCCCAGCGGAAGTTCTTCGAGGACCGGACGAGATTGGCGGTGGGGGTCCGGTGCCAGATCTTCTTCGGGTCCCGCTTCTCCACGTTGGTGAGCGACGACTTCGCGAGGGCCGTCTCGATGCGCATCACCGTGCGGGCCCCGTCGGCGGCCTGCTTCGCGGAAACGCCGGAGAGGCGGAGCGCCTCCGCCACATGCGCCACGTACTTCTCGCGGATCTCCTTCGAGCGGGCGTCGTCCTTCACGTAGTAGTCACGGTCGGGGAGCCCCAGGCCGCCCGCGAGGACCCAGGCCACGACCTCCTCCGAGTCGTCGAAGGACTGCTCGCTCTCGAAGCCGAAGAGCATCCCGCCGTCGACCGTCAGGTGGAGCCGGGCCACGAGCTTCGCCAGGTCGTCCTTCGACCGGAGGGCGTCGATGGCGGCGAGGTCCGCAGCGATTGGCTTCGCCCCGGCCGCCTCCACCGCCTGCTCGTCCATGCAGGCGTGGAAGAAGTCACCCACCTGGCGCTCCTGCGGCGTCCGCTCCGCGTCGGGCTTCGCGGCCGCGGTCTCGAGCAGCCCCCAGAGGAACTGGAAGTTCTCGGTGGCGGTCTTCCCGTAGACGCTCCAGGAGGACTGGTCGGGAGGAATGGGGTTTCGCTTCTGCCAGCCGCCGCAGGAGAAGGCGTAGAAGTCGATGCAGGGATCGACGGAGCGGTCCATGGCGGCCGGGTCGAGCCCGGGCGTGTAGGGCAGCTCGGTGAAGGGTCTGTCGGCGGCGAGGAGCGAGAGGGCGAGGAGGGCGGCGCTGGGCGAGGTCATGACCCACGATTCTAAGGGCCGCCCCCCGTCTACGCCTCGACGGCGTGCGCCTTCCGGTACCGGGAGAGCGCGCGCACGTCCCGCAGCGGGACCTCGAGCAGCGTGGAGAGGTTGGCCAGGATGGCGCGGACCACGCCCTGCTCGCACTCCGCGTCAAAATGGATCTGCTCGTCGAGCCAGTGGTCGAGCCAGCCGGGGTCGGGCAGCCGGCTCTGCACGGTGTCGCGCGGGAAGAGAGACTTGTTGACGTGGAGGTTGGTGGGGTGGAGCGGCTTGCCGGTGCGGCCGCCGCTCGCCATGAGCACCCCCACGCGGGAGAAGGCGCGGCGGGCCACGTCCCCGTCCCGGTCGATGGCGCGCCGCATGTACTTCAAGTAGGCGCCGCCGTGGCGCGCCTCGTCCCGGGCGATGAGTCCGTAGATCGCCCGCAGCACCGGCTCGGAGTGCCACTCCGCCGCCCGCCGGTACCACTGGGTGAGCCGCAGCTCGCCGCAGAAGTGGAGCATGAGCGTCTCGAGCGCCGGCGCCGGGTCGAAGGGGAAGCGGACCGCTTGCAGCTCCTCCTCGGTGGGGACGAGCGCCGGGCGGAAGCGGCGCAGGTACTCCATGAGCGAGAGCGCGTGCTTCTGCTCCTCGTAGAACCAGATCGACATGAAGGCCGAGAAGTCGGCGTCGCCGGCGTTGTCCCGCAGGAACATCTCGGTGGCGGGGAGGGCGGCCCACTCGGTGATGGCGTTCATCTTCACCGTGAGCGCCTGCTCGTCGGAGAGCAGGGCCGGGTCGAAGGAATCCCACGGGATGTCGGTGGCGAGGCTCCAGCGGGCCTCCTCCAGGCTGCGGAACAGTTCGGGGTAGAGCATGGCGGAGACCTAATCCGGGCCTGTCTCCGAAACGTCACGGATGGGGTATATGAGATTTCCATGGAGACCCCGGTCAAGGAGTTCCTCGCCTCCCGGCGCATCGCGCTGGTGGGCTTCTCCCGGAACCCCAAGGACTTCAGCCGGATGCTCGACGCGCAGCTCCGCGAACGCGGCTACGAGGTGGTTCCCGTCCACCCCGAGGGCGGCGAAAGGGACGGCCGCCGGGCCTTTCCACGGGTGAGCGCGATCGAGCCCCCGGTGGAGGGCGCGCTCCTGCTCGTGCCTCCAGCCCTGGCGGAATCGGTGGTCAGGGACTGTCTGGACGCGGGGTTGCGACGGATCTGGTTCCACCGGGGAGGTGGGAAGGGCAGCGCAAGCCAGGAGGCGCTCGCCCTCTGCAAGGCTCGGGGCGTGACCCCGGTCCAGGACCTCTGCCCGATGATGGTGCTCCCCGGCGCCTCCTGGCCACACCGCCTCCATGGCTGGTTCCGGGCGCGCGGGCGGGCGGGGTCGCGATAGCGCTCGCTTGCGGCGTCGCTCGATCGCGGGACACCAGGAAATCGGATGTGTGTACCGGGATCCCCCGGTAGGCAGGGCCTTTCCATCTCGGTAGATTTCCCGACATGGAACGGCGGATCTCCAGCACGTGGTCGAAGGCGGGACGGGTCGCGACCTACGCGGCCGCGCTGGTCCTCGCCTCGTGCACCGCGTCGGCGTCCACCGTCGACCAGGCCGACTTCGCTATCCGTGACATCGCGGTGGTCCTCCGGTCGAGCGAGCCCTTCACGCGCGCGACCGACTTCCCGGCGCGCGTCGAGAGCACGCTCGACGCGGCCCTCGAGTACTGGGGCGGCAACTGGGACCACCTCGCCGGCCGGTCCATCACCTTCGAGGGCGGCCAGACGGTCACCTGCGGCACCCACACCGGGGCGTTCGGCTGCTTCGACGGCAACATCCGGCTCAGCACGCGCGACCCGGCCTTCCCCTTCTCCTGCGTCGAGCAGACCGTGCTCGTCCACGAGGTCGGCCACGCGGTGATCGGCGACGTCGGGCACGAGGACCCGCGCTGGATGGACTTCAGCGCGGTGATGGCGCGGCTGAACGGCCGCCGCGGCTACACGGCGAGCGGCGACGGCGACTGCCAGCTCTACGTCTCCGTGTGGCAGCACCCGCCCGACGTCCGCTGATCCGCTCCCTGGCTCAATCGTCCGGGTAGAGCAGGTCGAGGTCGTGGTCCGTGAGCCGCTCGTCGGCCGCCCCCCCCGTCTCCCACTCCAGCATCCCCGGGAGCGAGAGCAGCGCGGCCAGGTACTCGCCGGTCGCTCCCGAGGGCCTGACGCCGTAGGTCCGGAACCGGAACGCCACCGGCGCGTAGAAGGCGTCGGCGATGGTGAAGGTCCCGAAGAGCAGGTCGCCCCGGGCACCGAAGCGCGACCGGGTGTCGTTCCAGATCCGCTCCACCCGCGCGATGTCGCGGAGGACGGCCTCGGAGCGGCGCCGCTGCGGACGTCGCGCCCGCACGTCCATCGACATCTCCTGCCGCAGCGCCTGGAACCCGGAATGCATCTCGGCGGAGATGCAGCGGGCCCAGGCGCGGGCCACGGGGTCGGCGGGCCAGAGGCCGGGGTGGCGCTCCGCCAGGTACTCGGCGATGGCCAGCGAGTCCCAGACCAGCACCTCGCCGTCGGCCAGCACCGGGACCCGCCCGGCCGGGAGCCGGCCGAAGCGGGCGGCCTTCCCCGGGTCTTCCTGCAGGGAGACCAGCTCCTCCTGGAAGGGGATCCCGCCCTGCCGGAGCACGAGCCAGGGGCGCAGCGACCAGGAGGAGTAGTTCTTGTTCCCGATGAAGAGCGTGTAGGCCATGGGAGCGGTCTAGTACGATGGGCGCCCCGATGCACGGATCGGCCACCCTCTTCCTGGTCCGCCACGGCGAGACCGACTGGAACGCCGCCGGCAGGTGGCAGGGGCAGACGGACGTCCCCCTGAACGCCCGGGGGCGGGAGCAGGCCATCGAGGTCGCCATCCGGCTCCGCGCGGAGAAGATCGCCTCCGTGGCCTCGAGCGACCTCCTGCGGGCGCGGGCCACCGCCGAGCTGGTGGCGGCCGAGCTCGGACTGGTGGTGAACCACCTCGACCCGGCGCTCCGCGAGCGGCGGTTCGGCTGCTTCGAGGGGCTGACGCGGGAGGAGGTGGCGGCCCGCTTCCCGGAGGCCTGGGCCCGCTACCTCGAGGACCCGGGCCCGGCGCCCCCCGGGGGCGAGACGCGCGAGGAACTGGTCGGGCGGCTCCTCCCCGCCGTGGCTTCCTCCTCCGCCCGGCTCCCCGGGCCGCTCCTCGTGGTCATGCACGGCGGGGCGATGCGCGCGCTGCTCTCCGACCACGTGCGGGGGATGCCGCGGCCGTCGTCGCCAGCCTGGCCGCTGCACGGGATCCAGAACGGCCACGTGTACCGGGTGAGGCTGGAAGGCGGCCGGATCGTCGCCGCGGGGCGGGTCGGACCGCTGTGACGCCCCTTCGGGGTCGTCCTCGTCCCCCCGTCACATCCCACTCGCGCGTCCGGTCTGGTGGGCGAGGGGGCGATCCCGCCCCGACCCGGGAGAGAGACCATGAGAGCCACGTTCCTCGCCGTCGCGGTGCTGGCCGCCGCCTGCGGCGCCGAAGTCCCCACCCCGCCCGACGCGCTCGCCAGCGCCGTCCGGGAGGATCGTCACCACGGATCCACGGTGAAGGTCATGACCCGGAACCTCTACCTGGGGGCGGACATCCTGGCCATCGCGCAGGCGCCCGGCCCCGCGGAGGCGCTCATGGCCGCCAACGTGGTCTGGGCCACGGTGCAGGCCTCCCGCTACCCGGCGCGCGCAGCGGCCATGGCCAGGGAGATCGCCCACCACCGCCCGGACGTGCTCGCGCTCCAGGAGGTCACGACCTGGCGGCTCGGCCCTCCGCTGGCCTGCATGGCCGGCGCCCCGGTCCCTCCCACGGCCGCCGAGCCGGCCATCGACTTCCTCCCCACCCTGCTCCGCGCCCTCGACCACGAAGGGGTCCACTACGAGGTCGCCGCCCAGATCACCTCCATGGACGCCGAGCTCTGCATCGGCGACCCGTCCGATCCAGCATCCCTGCGCGATCTCCGCTACACCGACCACGACGTGATCCTGGTCCGCAAGGGCGTGCACTGGCGCGACCCCACCCTTCCGCCGGCCCAGCCCCTGCCCGGCTTCGTTCCGGCTCCCGTCCCGCCCGGACCGGGCGATTGCAACGGCGCCCTCTTCGCGGTGGCGCTCGCGGACGGCACGCCGGCCACCGCGGCATTCACCGTGGGTGGAAGCAGCGAGCCGGTCTTCAGCTGGCGTGGCTGGACGGCGGTCGAGGTGGAGCGGGGCGGCAGCTGGGTCCGCGTATTCGGAACCCACGTCGAGGACACGCTCCAGGCCCTCGCCGACGCGGGCCTTCCCACCTGGCTCTTCCAGGCCCTGCAGGACGCCCAGCTCGTCGCCATCGTGGACGCGGTCTACCTCGACCCGGCCTCGACCCTGCCCACCATCGTGCTCGGCGACTTCAACGCCTACGTGGAGCCCGCCGACCCGAGCCCGCCGACCTACGCCTTCCTCACCGGCGGCCCCTTCCCGCTCGACCCGGCCCTGGACGGGATCTCCCCGCTCCGCGACGCCTGGACCGCGCTGCGCCCCGGGGACTGGGGCTTCACCTGGGGATTCGACGAGGACCTGCGCGGCGGCAAGCTCTCGACCCGGCTCGACCTCGTCCTCGCCACGCCCGAGCTCACCCCCGGCGCCATCGAGCGCACCGGCGTCCGGACCCGGACACGCACCGGCCTCCACCCCTCCGACCACGCCGGCGTGGTCGCGACCTTCGCCCTCCCCTGACGGACGGTGACAGGCGGGCAGGGATGGTGGCATCGTTCGGGGCGTGCCCCAGCGCACGCCCCTATCCGAGCTCGTCGCCCGGCTCGTCGCGGCGCCGCCGGTCCCCCTCGCCGAGGGCTGGACCGGCGCGCTCCGTCCCGGCGCCGTGGTGGACCACTTCGAGATCCTGGGCGAGCTGGGGCGGGGCGGCTTCGGTGTCGTCTACGAGGCGCGGGACCGGCGGCTGGGCAGGCTCGTGGCCTTCAAGGCGATTCGCCCAGGCCCGCCGGAGGAGAGTCCTCGTCGCGCCGAGTGGCTGGCGCGGGAGGCAGAGGCGGCGGCCCGGCTCGACCACCCCAACATCGTCACCATCCACGACGTCGGGACCGGCGCGGCCGGGCCGTACATCGTCATGGAGCGGCTCCAAGGGGAGACCCTCCGGGAGCGGCTCGACCGCGGCCCGGTCCCCTCCGCCGAGGCCTACCGGATCATCCGCGAGGTCGTCCGCGGAGTCGCCCACGCCCACGCCTGCGGCGTCGTGCACCGGGACCTGAAGCCCGCCAACGTCTTCCTGCGCCGCGACGGAGGGGTGAAGGTCCTCGACTTCGGCCTGGCCCGGATCCTGGGCGGCGGGGCCGCGCCCGACGGAGGCACGCCGGACTACATGGCGCCGGAGCAGGAGGCCGGCGGTCCCGGGGACGCGCGCAGCGACGTCTACTCCCTCGGCATGATGCTCGAGGAGATGCTCGGGCCGGCCCGGACGTCGCGGCCGATCGGGAAGATCGCGGAGCGCGCCCGCCAGGCCGACCCCGCGGCGCGCTACCGGGACGGCCGGGAGATGCTGGAGGCGCTGGAGGGCGGCGCCGGCCCGATGCCCCGGCGCCCCCGCTGGCGCGCGGCCGGGCTCGTTGCCTTCCTGCTCGCCTCGGTCGGCGTGGCCGCCTGGCTCCTCCAGCGCGGGGCCGACGGGGTGGAGCGTGTCGGGGTGGCCGTCGCCGACGTCGAGAACGCCACCGGAGATGCCGAGCTGGACGGCATCTCCGGGCTCCTCTCCACGTCGCTCGCCCAGTCCCCCCACCTCGCGGTGGTGCCACGCCCCCGACTCCTCGACGCCATGGCCGCCGCAGGCGGCGGGGAGCCTCCGGAGCGGGTGGACGCCGCCGCGGCCCGCGAGCACGGGGTGCGCGCCGGGGCCCGCGCGGTGCTCGCGCCCGCGGTCCGGGCCGAGGGGACCGGGCTGGAGCTCGAGGTGCGCGCCGTCTCCGCCGAGTCCGGGGCGCCCCTCTTCACGGTGAAGGAGCGCGCGGCCGGGAAGGGCGAGGTCCCCGCGGCCCTCGACCGGCTCTCCCGCTCCACCCGGCTCGCGCTGCGGGAGCGGGACGCCGACGTCCGTTCGTCCGACATCCGGCTCGCCGACGCGGTGACGAGCAGCCTCCTCGCCTACCAGCACTACACCGCCAGCCAGCAGTGCATGTACCGGACCTCGTTCGGGCAGGACTGCGCCGAGCACCTCGAGAAGGCGCTGGCCGCCGACCCCACCTTCGCGCTCGCCCACTACCAGCTGGCGGTGTGGCGCGCCCACCACGGAGGCTCGCGCGAGGAGCAGCGCCTCGCCACCGAGGCTGCCTCCCGCCACATCGGCCGCGTTCCGCCCAAGGAGCGGTCCCTCATCCGTGCCTGGGTCGCCCACTTCGACGGCCGCGACGACGAGGCGCTCGAGCACCTCACCTCCCTCGTGGCGTCGAACCCCACCGACGAGGAGGCGATCTACGAGGCCGGCGACCTGCTCTACCACCGGTCGGAGTTCGAGCAGGCCGCTCCCTGGTTCGAGCGGCAGCTCCACCTCGACCCGCAGCTGGCCCACGGCTGGGGGCTCGAGCACCTCGCCCATTCCCTGGGTGCGCTGGGGCGACGCGAGGAGCTGCAGCGTCTGGCCCTCCGGTGGAGCACGGGGCCGGTGAACGTCGCGAACCTGCACGCGCTCGCCACCGCGCTCGCCTGGCTGGGAGACCTGCCGGGCGCGGCGGCGGCCGCCCGGAGGGAGGAGGCGGCGGGCGGCGGGCTCTCGGCCCTGGAGGACCAGGCCTACGTGGCCATCATGGCCGGCCAGTACGACGACGTCCGCCAGGCCCTCGAACCGCTCACCAGGCCGGGGAGCCCGGCCCGGGCCTTCGGGTACCTGGCGCTCGTGGCCATGGACGGGTACCAGGGGCGGCGCGCCGAAGGGCGGAGCAGGCTCGACGCCATGGCGCGCGAGCTCGGCCCCGCCGGGCAGGACGCCCTGGTCCGGGGCATGCGCATCCAGTACCTGGCCGGGGACGGCGACGAGAAGGCGCTGCGCCAGGAGGTGGAGGGGCTCCGGGCGCTCGACCCGGAGGCGGCGGCCGTGCACGCTCCGCTCCTCGCATGGCTGGGGATGGTGGAGGACGCGACACGACTGGCTCCCCACCTCCGCAAGGGGTCGCCCCGGCAGCGCACCCTCGATGCGGTGCTCCTCTGGCAGGAAGGCCGGCGCGAGGAGGGGCTCCGGCGCCTCAGGGAGATCGCGCGGACGTCGCCGTACGACGTGGACTTCGGCCTGGCGCCGGCCTTCATCGTCGCCGACCTGGCGGCGCGGTCGGGCGCCGACGCCGAGGCGGTGGATGGATTCCGCCGGTTCCGCGCGCTCGTCATCCCCACCTCGATGTGGCGGAGCTGGGCGCTTCCCCGCTCGCTGGTGCTGGAGGCCGAGGCGCTCATGCGGCTGGGGCGGGTCGCCGAGGCGCAGGAGACCCTCGGGAGATTTGACGCGGAGTGGAGCATGGCCGACGACGGCCTGCCGCTGCTCGCGCGCGCCGACGAGGTCGCCGGGCGGATTCCTGCGGCCGGGGGCGGGAACTGACGTGACGCTCGACCTCCGCGTCCGCGAGCTCCTGTCCGGGGCCGACCTCGACGGCGCAGCCACGGTCGCGCTCGAGGAGCTGGGGCCGCACATCCTGGGCTGGCTCCGGGCGCTCCACGGAAAGGACGACGGCGACGAGGTCTTCGCCGAGTTCGCCGAGCGGGTCTGGAAGGGGCTTCCCGCCTTCCGGGGCGAGAGCCCGCTGCGCGCATGGGCCTACCGGATCGCCTGGAACGCCTCCAACAGCTTCCGCGACGACGCCTGGCGGCGCCGCCGCCAGCGCCTCGCCACCAGCGCGGCCAACAATCTGGCGGTGCGGCTCAGCCAGTCGGCGGGGGTGGGCCGCGAGGAGCTTCGCCTGGCCCGCCTCCGAGAGCTGCTCCCGGCCGAGGACCACGCGCTGCTCGTGCTCCGGCTCGACCGGGAGATGGCCTGGGAGGAGATCGCCCACGTGCTCTCCGCGTCCGGGCCGCTGGTCTCGGCGGCTGCGCTCCGCAAGCGCTACGAGCGGCTGAAGGAGCGGCTGGCGCGCCGGGCGCGCGACGAGGGGCTGGTGGACTGAACATCGCCGTGGTGGTCGTGGTGGTCTTCTGGGCGCTGGCGATGCGCCCCGTGCTCCGGCTCATCCACCCCTCTGCGGCCTCCGGCGCCCGCCGCGCCCCGGACGGACGCGGCGTCGAACCGCTCTCCGGGTCCCGTTGATCCCCCCGGCCTGGGCCGGACTAAGCGCTCGACGCCGGGGGTTGGCGATGCGAGAATCCGCCGCCCCGTATGCCCCGTTTGGGGCGCACCCGGTTCACGCACCCCAGGACGGTCACGATGAAGACGTTGCTCGCGTTCCTCGCCTCGCTGAAGCTCGCAGTCATCCTGCTCGTCCTGCTGCTCGTGGGGCTCTCGGCCGGGACCATCGTCGAATCCCGCGCCGGCGTGGAGGTGGCGGGAAGGGTCGTCTACTACTCCTGGTGGTTCCTCTTCCTGCAGGGGCTCCTCGCGGTCAACGTGGCGCTCTCGATCGCCGACCTCTTCCCGTGGGGAAAGAAGCGGATCGGATTCGTGGTCCTGCACGCCTCGCTGCTGCTCATCTTCGCCGGCTCCGCCGTCACCTACTTCTTCAAGACCGAGGGTTCGCTCTTCCTCTGGGAGGGGGAGACCGGCTTCCAGATCGTCGAGCGGGACCGCGAGAACCGGGTGGTGTCCACGCACGACCTGCCCTTCGCCGTGACCCTGCAGGACTTCGTGCTCGAGACCTACGAGGGCACGATGCGGCCGTCCGGCTTCAAGAGCATCGTCAAGGTCACCGACCGTGACACGGGCACGCTCTACGATGCGAAGATCTGGATGAACAACCCGCTCGAGCACCGGGGCTACACGCTCTTCCAGTCGAGCTACCAGCAGGACGGCGGCCGGGAGGCCACGGTGCTGTCGGTGGCCAAGGACCCCGGCCAGAACATCGTCTTCGCCGGCTACATCACCCTGGTGCTGGGCATGATCGTCGTGCTCTTCACCCGGGTCGGGCAGTCCCGCGAGCGGGCCGCGCAGGAGGCGCGCGACGCCCTCTCCGGGGCCGGCAAGGTCGCGGTCGGGTTGCTCCTCGCCGCCCTGTCGGGGACCGCGCTCGCCGCCACCCCCGCCGACGCCCTGCGCCGCCTGCCGGTCCAGCACGACGGGCGGAGCATGCCGTTCGACACGCTGGCGCGCGAGGCGGTCTGGAACGTCACCGGGGCCTACTCCTGGCACGGGGAGGACCCGGTGGTCACCGTCATCGGCTGGATCACCGACCCTGCGGCCGCCGCCAACGCCTCCCTCGTGAAGGTGGGAAGCGCCGACCTGGCCCGGGAGATCGGGCTGCCCACTGGCACCACCCACGCCTCCTTCCTCCAGATCGTCCGGACGCAGCGGGCCATCCAGCTCATGGAGCAGGCCCGCCAGGAGGAGCAGCAGGGGCGCCCGCGGACCGGGGTCGTCCAGGACGCCGAGAAGCTCGAGCCGCGCCTCATGAAGCTGCAGTCGTTCCTCTCCCGCGAGGCGGTCCGCATGGTGCCGGTGGTCGGCAATCCCAACGCGCGCTGGGGCGCCCCCGAGACGCTGACGGCCGACGTCATGGGCGCCATCGCCGCCGGGCCCCGCCTGCCCGGATGGCCCGCCCCGGAGAAGATCGAGACCGAGATCCGCTACAACCAGGTGAACCCGGTCCGGCTCTCCTGGATCATCCTGCTGGCCTCGCTGCTGGTCTCGATCGTCGCCATGGTGCGCGGGAGCAAGCTCCTCGACTGGGCGGCCTTCGGGTTGCTCGTGGCCGGTTTCGTCATGATGAGCTGGGGCATCCTGCTCCGCTGGGAATCGGGCGACCGGATCCCGGCCGCCAACATGTACGAGTCGATGCTCTTCCTGGCCTGGGGCGTCGGCTTCTTCGCCGTGATCGCCTACGCCTTCATGCGCAACAAGGTGGTGGTGCTGAACGCCGCGGTCATGGCCGCGCTCACCATGGCGCTCACCGACCTGCTCCCCATCGACCGGTTCATCCACCCCATCGCGCCGGTGCTGGCCGGCACCCCATGGCTCGCCATCCACGTGCCCATCATCATGGTGGGCTACGCGGTCCTGGCGCTGGGACTCGTGGTGGCCCACATGCAGATCGGGTTCACCATCTTCGCGCCCCGGAAGGTCGAGGTGATCGACCGCATGTACGACCTGCTCTACTGGTACATGTTCGTGGGCTCGATCCTGCTCATCGCCGGGATCCTCACCGGCTCGATGTGGGCCGCCTCCTCCTGGGGGCGCTACTGGGGCTGGGATCCCAAGGAGGTCTGGTCGCTCGTGGCCTTCCTCTGCTACATGGCCATCCTCCACGCCAAGGTGGACAAGATGATCGGCCAGTTCGGGGTGGCCGCCATCAGCATCGCCGCCTTCCAGACCATCCTCTTCACCTACCTGGGCGTGAACTTCGTCCTCACCACCGGCATGCACTCCTACGGCATGGGTGATTCACCCGTGGTGATGTGGATGCTCATCACCGCGCTGGTGGAGCTGGCCTTCCTGGCCTGGGGCTGGGTGGCCTTCCGGAAGAACCGGGCGCTGCTCGAGGGCGCCTCGGCGTAGGCGGGAGCGCCACGGCTCAAGGCTGCCGTCCGGGGAAGGTGATCCCTTCCTCGGGGCAGCGCGCCGCGCATTTCCCGCAGGTGTCGCGGCAGTCCTGCGGCCGGGCCACCCGGGCGTGCTTGTCGTGCCGGCCCATGGCGAAGACGCCCGCCGGGCACTCGTCGAGGCAGGTGCCGCAGCCGCGGCAGGCGCCGGCCTCGATGTTGGGCGCCCAGGAGACCCCGCCGGGGACGCCGTGCGAGGAGGAGGCGGCGGGCGCGGACGGAGGACGGGCCGGGGCGTCGATCGCGCCCTCCCCCTTCCTTCCGATTCCCAGCGAATCCCAGAGTCCCATTCCGCTTCTCCGCGCCCGTGGAACCCGGGAAACTAGCGGATCCTTCCTCCGATCGGAAGCCGGCGGGGTGGGGCGCCGGGGGTCGGGCGGCCGGCACCTTGCGATCGGTCCGCCTTCGTGGAAAGTTCCGGCCCCTCCATGGCCCAGTACGTGATGTCGATGTTCAAGGTGAGCAAGGTGGTCCCGCCCAAGCGGCAGATCATCAAGGACATTTCCCTCTCCTTCTTCCCCGGCGCCAAGATCGGGCTGCTCGGCCTGAACGGCTCGGGCAAGTCCACGGTGCTCCGCATCATGGCGGGGCAGGACGCCGAGTTCGACGGGGAGCTCTCCCACGAGTCGGGGCTTCGCATCGGCTACCTGCCGCAGGAGCCGGTCCTCGACCCCACGCGGACCGTCCGCGAGGAGGTCGAGTCGGCCCAGGGCGAGGTGGCGGCCGCGCAGAAGCGGCTCGAGGAGGTCTACGCCGCCTACAGCGAGCCCGACGCCGACATGGAGAAGCTGGCCGAGGAGCAGGCCCGGCTCGAGGCCGTCATCGAGAACGCCGGCGCCGACACCGGCAACGCCCTCGAGATCGCCGCCGACGCGCTGCGCCTCCCCCCCTGGGATGCCAGCGTGGGTCACCTCTCCGGAGGCGAGAAGCGCCGGGTCGCCCTCTGCAAGCTGCTCCTCGGCAAGCCGGACATGCTCCTCCTCGACGAGCCCACCAACCACCTCGACGCCGAGTCGGTGGAGTGGCTCGAGCAGTTCCTCACCCGCTTCCCCGGCACCGTCGTCGCCATCACCCACGACCGCTACTTCCTCGACAACGCCGCCGAGTGGATCCTCGAGCTCGACCGCGGCCGGGGCATCCCCTGGAAGGGCAACTACTCGTCCTGGCTCGAGCAGAAGGAGCAGCGGCTCGAGGTGGAGGCCAAGCAGGAGAGCGCGCGCATCAAGGCCATGAAGATGGAGCTGGAGTGGGTTCGCCAGAACCCCAAGGCGCGCCAGGCGAAGAGCAAGGCGAGGCTCTCCCGCTTCGATGAGCTCTCCTCGGTCGAGTACCAGAAGCGCAACGAGACCCAGGAGATCTTCATCCCGGTGGCCGAGCGGCTCGGCGAGCAGGTCATCGAGTTCCACGGGGTGTCGAAGGGCTTCGGCGACCGGCTCCTCATCGACGACCTGACCTTCAGCATCCCCCCCGGCGCCATCGTGGGCATCATCGGCCCCAACGGCGCCGGCAAGTCCACGCTCTTCAAGATGATCACCGGCGTGGAACGGCCCGATGCCGGCAAGGTGGTGGTGGGCAAGTCGGTGAAGCTCGCCTTCGTGGACCAGAGCCGCGAGAACCTCTCGTCCGGCAAGACCGTCTTCGAGGAGCTCTCCGGCGGCAACGACCTCATGCAGGTCGGTCGCTACGAGATGCCGAGCCGCGCCTACATCGGCCGGTTCAACTTCAAGGGAGGGGACCAGCAGAAGGTGGTGGGCACCCTCTCCGGCGGCGAGCGCGGCCGGCTGCACCTGGCGAAGACGCTGATGCAGGGCGCCAACGTCCTTCTCCTCGACGAGCCGTCGAACGACCTCGACGTGGAGACCCTGCGCGCCCTCGAGGACGCGCTCCTCGAGTACGCCGGCAGCGTGCTCGTGATCTCGCACGACCGCTGGTTCCTCGACCGCGTGGCCACCCACATCCTGGCCTGCGAGGGCGACTCGAGGTGGGCCTTCTTCACCGGCAACTACCAGGAGTACGAGGAGGACAAGCGGCGGCGGCTGGGCGAGGAGGGGGCGAAGCCCCACAGGCTGCGGTACAAGCCCATCAGCCGGTAGGAGGATCCCCCGCGATGACCACCGCCGCCCTTCCCGCTGTCGCCGCGCTGCTCCTCGGCGCCTCGTTCACGTCGCCCCCCAAGACCAGCGTGGCTTGCGTCGAATGCCACGCCACGAGCACGCCCGGGATCGTCTCCGACTGGAGGCTCTCCCGCCACGCCGCGGTCTCGGTGGCCTGTGCCGACTGTCACGGCACGGAACACGAGGGGCCCGCCGACGCGGCGAAGGCCCGGCTGCCCGGCCCGGACACCTGCGCCCGCTGCCACGCCACGCAGGTGAAGCAGTACCAGGGGTCGAAGCACGCGCTGGCCTGGGCCGCCATGATGGCCATGCCCACCTTCCACTACCAGCCTGCGGTGCTCACCGACGGCCTCAAGGGCTGCGGCGGCTGCCACGCCATCGGGCTGCGGGAGCCGGCCGACCAGAAGGCCATCTCCCGGGAGTCCGGACGCGACTACGGGGCGGGGAGCTGCGACTCCTGCCACACCCGCCACACCTTCTCGGTGAAGGAGGCCCGCGAGCCGCAGGCGTGCAAGAGCTGCCACATGGGGTTCGACCACGCCCAGTGGGAGATGTACGACGCCTCCAAGCACGGCGTGCGCCACGAGCTCGTGAAGCTGGGCGCGCTGCCTCCCACGGCCTCCGCCCCCACCTGCCAGACCTGCCACATGCAGGGCGGGGACCACGGCGTCATGACCGGCTGGGGGTTCCTGGGAGTGCGCCTGCCGCTCCCCGAGGACCCACAGTGGAAGGCCGACCAGACCACCATCCTCAAGGCCCTCGGGGTCCTCGACCCTTCGGGCAAGCCCACCACCTTCCTGGAGGTGGTGAAGGGGGCCAAGGTGGCGCGCCTCACGAACGACGAGTGGCAGGCGCAGCGCGACCGGATGATCGTGGCCTGCAAGGGGTGCCACGCCGAGGGTTTCGCCCGGTCGCAGCTCCAGCGCGGCGACCGGACGCTCCGGGAGGCCGACCGGCTCATGGCCGAGGCCATCGAGATCGTGGCCGGGCTCTACCGCGACGGGCTCCTCCAGAAGGGGAAGGAGCAGCGCTTCGCCTACCCCAACGTGCTGCAGTTCCACGACGCGGGGAGCCCGATCGAGCTCCGGCTCTTCGTGATGTTCATGGACCACCGGATGAAGGCCTTCCAGGGCGCGTTCCACGAAAGCCCCGACCACGCGCTCTGGTACGGATGGAGCGAGATGCAGCGCGACCTCGTGGAGATCCGGGCGGCGGCGAAGGCGATGCGGCGCTAGGATCCGGCCGTGACCGACATCCAGAAGCGGATCGAGGAAGGGCGCGCGGCGCTCCGGCAGCGTTTCGGCGCTGCCATGCAGGCCACTCCATCGCTCTCCGACGCCACCCCCCAGGGCGAGGGACCGAAGAACCGGCACGGGATGCCCCAGGTTCCGCCCCGCCAGAATGTCCTCGCGAGCTGGCCCGTCCTCGACTGCGCCGACCAGCCGGTCGTCTCCACCGAGCGCTGGGAGCTTCGCATCGAGGGGGAGGTCGAGGAGCCCCTGCGCTTCACCTGGGCCGATTTCCAGGCGCTCCCGCAGGCCGAGGACGTGTCCGACTTCCACTGCGTCACCGGGTGGAGCAAGCTCGACATGCGCTGGGAGGGGGTTCGCTTCGAGACGCTGGCCGCGCTGGCGCGCCCGACGCTGGCCGCAACGCACGTCATGTTCCACTCCTACGACGGCTACTCCTCCAACCTGCCGCTCGAGGAGGCGCTCAAGGCCGACGTGATCCTGGCGCACCGGGTGGACGGCGAGCCGCTGCCCACCGAGCACGGCGGACCGGTCCGGGTGGTGACGCCGCAGCTGTGGGCGTGGAAGGGGGCCAAGTGGGTGCGGCGCGTGGAGTTCATGCCCCACGACCGGCGCGGCTACTGGGAGATCCGCGGCTACTCCAACACGGCCTGGCCCTGGCGGGACGACCGGGACTGGTAGGGGCGCGGGCGCCGCTACTTCTTGGCGAAGCGCCGGTAGAACTCGACGACCTGCGCGGCGGCGCCCTTCCGGTCGAGGGTCTCGGGGATGTCTCCCTCCTCCGGCCCCTCCACCCAGATGCCGCCGCAGGCCTCGCAGGTGTCGTAGTGGAGCGACTTCTTCTCGCCGCCCTCGACCTCGACCAGGTCCACCTGGCAGGCCGGGCACAGGCCGGCCATCTCCTCGGTGTTCAGGAACCCGCCGATGGAGGTGAGGGCGGGGAGGTTGCCGTGGACCAGGAAGCGGTTGACGTCGCCGTTCTCCAACCAGAGCCCACCGCAGTCGGAGCACCTCTGCATGACGCTGTCGTCACCGGGGATCTCCGTCATCTCGACACTGCAACGTGGGCAATCCATGAGAATTGGTCCTCCTCCAGGACCGGGCTCCGCAACGGGTATGGGGGGCTTGGTATGGCTCGTCGGGAAGCGCTGTGCGGATGATAACGAGAAGCACCGCCGCGGATCAACGTACTTGGACGTCCGTCAGGCCTCCGCGACCGATCGGAGGGCCTCGACCAGGCGTCGGAGCCGCTCGGCGTGGAGCTTCAGGGCCACCCGGTTGACGATCAGCCGGGCCGAGACCTCGAGGACCGTCTCCTCGACGACGAGGCCGTTGGCGCGCAGGGTCTCGCCGGTCTCGGTGATGTCCACGATCAGGTCGGCGAGCCCCAGCGACGGGGCGACCTCGATCGACCCGTGCAGCGGGATGATCTCGGCGGGGATGCCCTTCCGGGCGAAGTGACGGGCGGCCAGGTTCACGTACTTGGTGGCCACGCGCGGGGCCACGCCGCGGGGCAGGAGGCGCGCGCTGCGGGGGCGCCCCACGATCACCTTGCAGCGGCCGATGCCCAGGTCGAGTGGCTCGTAGAGGTCGCGCGGGTCCTCGCGGAGAACGTCGAGGCCGGCCACGCCCACGTCGGCAGCCCCGTGCTCCACGTAGCTCGCCACGTCGGCGGCGCGGATGGAGATGAAGCGCAGGCCGTGCTCGGGCGAGTCGGCGGCGAGCTTGCGGGTGTTCTCGAGAAGGCGCTTGGGGGAGACGCCGAGCGCGCGCTCGAAGAGCAGGGAGGCCTCACCGAGGAGCCGACCCTTGGGGATGGCGACGGAGATCACGCGACCTCCCGGCGGATGCGGGCGCCCAGGGGCCTGAGCTTGGATTCGATGCGCTCGTAGCCGCGGTCGAGGTGGTAGACGCGGCGGACCTCGGTCACGCCCTGGGCGGAGAGGCCGGCCAGCACCAGCGCCGCGGAGGCGCGCAGGTCGCTCGCCATCACCGGAGCCCCGGAGAGGGACGGCACGCCCTTCACCACCGCGACCTTCCCGTCGACGGCGATCTCGGCGCCCAGGCGCTGCAGCTCGAGCACGTGCATGAAGCGGTTCTCGAAGACGGCCTCCGTGATCACCGACGACCCGTCGGCGAGGGCGAGCAATACCATCATCTGGGCCTGCATGTCGGTGGCGAATCCCGGGAACGGGGCGGTCCGGACGTCCACCGGGCGGGGGCGGCCGTCGCCCACCACCCGCAATCCTCCCGGGACCTCGGTCACCGCGGCCCCGGTCGCGCGCAGCTTCTCCACGAGCGACTCCATGTGGGCGGGGAGGGCGCCGGCCACGGTGACGTCGTTCCCGGGGAGCGCGCCGGCCACCAGGAAGGTGCCGGCCTCGATGCGGTCGGGGATGACCTCGTGGTCGAGGGGGCGGAGCGCGTCCACGCCGTCGATGCGGATCTGGTGGGTCCCGACGCCCTCGATGCGGGCGCCCATGCGGATGAGCGCCGCGGCCAGGTCGACCACCTCCGGCTCGCGCGCGCAGTTCTCGAGCACCGTGCACCCCTCGGCCAGGGTGGCGGCCATCATCACGTTCTCGGTTCCGGTGACCGTCTCCTTGTCGAAGGTGAAGGTCGTGCCGCGCAGGCGCCCGCCGGGGACGCGCCCCAGCACGTAGCCGTGCTCGAGGGTGAGCTCGGCCCCCAGCGCGGCCAGCGCCTTCAGGTGCTGGTCGATGGGGCGGGCGCCGATGGCGCAGCCGCCCGGAAGCGAGACCCGGGCCTGGCCCCAGCGGGCCAGGAGCGGCCCCAGCACCACCACGCTGGCGCGCATGGTGCGGACCAGGTCGTAGGGGGCTTCCGGGTTCACGGTCCGTGGAGTACGGACGGCCACCGCGGAGGGCGATCCGGCCACCCGCTCGAAGGTGCATCCGGCATGGGCCAGCAGCCGCCCCATGGTGCGGACGTCGGCCAGGTCGGGGACGTTGCGGACGACGTGGTCCCCCTCGGCCAGCAGCGCGGCGGCCACGACGGGGAGCGCGGCGTTCTTGGCGCCGGAGACGTGCACCGTGCCGCGGAGCGGGGCGCCGCCCTCGATGAGGATCTTGTCCATCGGTGATGGGTCTCGGAGGGCTGCGATTCTAGGACGGGGCTGGGAGGCGCGCCACCACCCAGCGCGGGAGGCCGGCCAGATCGCGCCCGACCTCGGCCGTGGCGAAGCCGGCGGCCAGGCACAGCGCCGGCAGCGCCGTCGCATGGCTCTCGTGGATTTCCAGACACAGCAAGCCCTCCGGGCGGAGCCGGGAGGGCGCGCAGGACACGATGCGACGCAAGAGATCCATCCCGTCCACCCCCCCATCCAGCGCGATCACGGGCTCCCTCCGCACCTCCCGTGCGAGCCCGGCGATCTCGCCGGAAGGGATGTAGGGCGGATTCGCGACGATCACGTCGAACCTCTCCCCCGCGGGGATCGGCCCGTCCAGATCCCCCTCGAGGAACTCGACCCCGGCCCCCAGCGTCCCCGCGTTCTCCCGCGCCACCGCCAGCGCCTCCGGCGAGATCTCGGTCGCCACCACCCGGGCGTCGGGCCGCGAAAGCGCCACCGAGACCGCGATGCACCCCGATCCGGTGCACAGGTCGAGCAGCGCGCCCCCCCGAGGAAGGGCCGCGATGGCCGCCTCCACCAGGAGCTCCGTCTCCGGCCTGGGCACCAGCACCGCGGGCCCGACCCGGAAGTCGTTCCCCAGGAAGGCCCGCCGCCCGGTCAGCCAGGCAGTGGGCTCGCCGGCGGCGCGGCGGCGGACCAGTTCCCGGAAGGCGGTGAGCTCGGTCGGCCCCATCGGCTTGTCGAAGTCGAGGTAGAGCCTCACCCGGTCGCAGGACAGCGCGTGGGCCAGCAGGATCTCGGCGGTGAGCCGGGGCGCGTCCACGCCCCCCTTGGCGAAGAAGCCCTGCGTCCAGGAGAGGAGCCGGAGCGGGGTCCAGGCCTCGTCGGTCAAGGCGCCCCCAGGCCCGCCGTCTTCACGCCCGCTGCCCGGCGGCGCGCGACGCGTCGCTGCGCGAGGCCTCCTTCAGGGCCTCGGCCGCGAAGTGGGTGCGGCAGGCGTCGATGACGTCCTGCACGTCGCCGTCCATCACGGCGGGCAGGTTGTGGCGCGTGTAGTTGATGCGGTGGTCGGTGAGCCGGTCCTGGGGGAAGTTGTAGGTGCGGATCTTCTCGGAGCGGTCGCCGGTTCCCACCTGGCTCTTGCGGGTGGCGTCGCGGGCGCTCTGCTGCTTCTCGGTCTCGATCTCGAAGAGCTTGGCCCGCAGCATCTTCATGGCCTGGGCCCGGTTCTTGGTCTGGCTCTTCTCCTGCTGGCACTTCACCACGAGTCCGGACGGCTTGTGGGTGATGCGGACCGCCGAGTCGGTGGTGTTCACGCTCTGTCCGCCCGATCCGGTGGAGCGGAAGACGTCGGTCTCGAGGTCGGCCGGGTTCACCTGGATGTCGATGTCCTCCGCCTCGGGCATGACCGTGACGGTGGCGGTGGAGGTGTGGATGCGCCCCTGGGCCTCGGTGGCCGGCACCCGCTGCACCCGGTGCACGCCCGACTCGAACTTCATCCAGGAGTAGACCTGGTCGCCGGAGATGGTGAGGGTGGCGTCCTTCACGCCGCCCAGCGTGCCGCCCGAGACGTCGAGCATCTCGCAGCGCCAGCCGCGCCGCTCGCCGTAGCGCAGGTACATGCGGAGCAGCTCGGCCGCGAAGAGGCCCGCCTCGTCGCCGCCGGCCCCGGCCCGGATCTCCACGATGACGTCCTTGTCGTCGCTGGGGTCGCGGGGGATGAGGAAGAGCTTGAGCTGCTCCTCGGCCGGGTCCACCCGGGGGCGGAGCGCGGCCAGCTCCTCCTTGGCCATCTCCCGGATGCCCTCGTCCTTCTCGGCGAGCATGGCCTCGTTGTCGGCGATCTCCCGCTGGAGGTCGCGCCAGGCGCGCAGCGCGAGCACGGTGGGCTCGAGCCCGGCCCGCTCCTTCGAGACCTTCTTGAAGCGCTCGCCGGAGGAGGCCACGGCCGGATCGGAGAGGTGGTGCGTCAGCTCCTCGAAGCGGCGCTCGATCGATTCGAGCTTCTGGAGGACCTCGGGCGACAGCATGGGAGCGGTTACTTACCCCCGGCGGGACCGGGGGCAATACCGGGCCGCCCTCGCCCTCGGCCCGGGGGGCGCGCCCGGCGTCGTGGAGCGCGCGCCGGAGCAGGTACTCGATCTCCCCGTTCAGGCTGCGCAGGTCGTCGTCCGCCCAGCGCTGGAGCGCGGAGAGGACCCGGGGGTCCATGCGCAGCAGGAAGGGCTTCCGCTCGGCCACGCGCGCCGCCTAGTAGATGGTCCCGGCGTTGATCACCGGGTGGGGGGACCGGTCGCCGCAGAGGACCACGAGAAGGTTCGAGACCATGGCCGCCTTGCGCTCCTCGTCGAGCTTGACGGTGCCGTGCTGGAGGAGCCGCTCGAGCGCCATCTCCACCATGCTCACCGCGCCCTCCACGATCCGGGTCCGGGCGGCGATGATGGCGGCGGCCTGCTGCCGCTGCAGCATGGCCTGGGCGATCTCCGGGGCGTAGGCCAGGTGGCTGATGCGGGCCTCGAGCACCCGGACGCCGGCCGCGTCCACCCGCTCCTGGACCTCCTTCTGGAGCTGCTCGGCGACCAGCGCCGTCGAGCCGCGCAGGGAAGTCTTCTCCTCCTCGTGCACGTCGTAGGGATAGCGCGTGGCCAGCCCGCGCAGCGCCGCCTCGCTCTGCACCCGCACGTACTCCGCGTAATCGTCCACCTGGAAGACCGCCTCCGCGCTGTCCACCACCTTCCAGACCACGATGGCGGCGATCTCCACCGGGTTGCCGTCGAGGTCGTTCACCTTGAGCTTGCCCGACTCGAAGGAGACCACGCGGAGCGAGACCTTCTTCTTCATGTAGAACGGGTTGGCCCAGCGCAGTCCGGGCTCCCGCGCCGAACCCACGTACTTGCCGAAGAGCTGGAGCACCTTGGCCTCGTTCGGGTTCACCACGAACAGTCCCGCGAACAGGAAGGCGACGAAGGCGACCAGGAGCCCGCAGACGAGGATGAGGCCCGGATGGCCGATCCCCACCGAGATGACGAGCATCGCCGCGGAGCCCAGCAAGGCGGGAACGAGGAAGAGCAGGACGGTGATGCCGGAGGGGGGGTGCAGCTCCTTTTCGCGGATCATTTTGGTTCTCCTGGAGGTGATGTCGAAATGATATCAGTTCGACATCAGTCGACAAGTCTCGGATGGGTCGCTTCCGGAATCCTCAGCCTTTACGGGGAGAACGGGGCGGGTCAGGATGGCGCGGGTGTCCACACGACTGGTGATCCGCAGGGCCCGCCTGGTTCGCGACCCGCCCGCCAGCGGCGCCACCGTGGTCGTCGAGGGAGGGCTCGTCACCAGGGTGGCGCTCCCCGGAGAGCCGGTCTCCGCCGAGCCGGGCGACTGGGAGATCGACGCCGACGGGCGCCTGCTCGTGCCCGGATGCGTGGACGCCCACACCCACCTCGCCGTGGGCGCGCTGCTCCGCTTCGCCGGGCTGCCGGGGCGCTACCCCGGTTCACCGCGGGCGCTGCGCCAGGGATTCAGGCGCCCAGTGGAGGAGCGGCTCGCCCCCGCCGACGTGGAGGCGCTCGCCGGCGCCGCGGCGCTCGCCGCGCTCCGGGCCGGTACGACCACCGTGATCGCGCTGGAGCGGGCCATGCCCGGTGAGGAGCTCGCCACCCTGGAGGCCGCGGAGCGGGCGGTGCGGGCCGTGGGCATCCGCGCGATCCTGGCCCACGGAGCGAGCGACCTGGGCGGCGCCGCGCGAGGCCTGGCGTCGGCGCGGGCGGCGATGGAGTTCGCCGGGCCGCGCGCCGGGGACCCGCTGGTGCGCGGGATGGCCGGGCTCGACGGGCTCCACGCCACCACCCGCGAGACCCTCGAGGCGCTCGCCGGGCCGGCAGCCCGCTTCGGGATCCACGCCTCGGTGGCCGAGGACGGCTCCGACCTGGACCGGTCCTGGGGGCTCGAGGGGAAGTGGCCGGTGCAGCTCCTCGACGACTCCGCCCTCCTGGGACGCTCCACCATCGTCGCCCACGGGTCCACCCTCTCCACCCCGGAGGCCGAGGCGATCCGCGCCGCCGACGCCGTGCTCGTGGTGCCGCTCCGCGCGGCCCGCCACTGGGGCGTCGAGCCGGCCGGCCTCGGCCTCGCCGCGGCGGCGGAGGTCCCGGTCGCGCTCGGGACCGATGGCCTCTTCCCCGACCTGGCCGGCGAGGCGGTGGAACTGGCCGGATACCTGCGCAGCCGCCGCTCCGCACCACCCCCCGGGTCGGAGTTCCTCGAGGAGTCGGTCTGGCCGACCGGCGCCGCGCTGGCGAGCCAGCTCCTCGGAGCCCGGCTCGGAGCGGTGCAGGAGGGAGCCGACGCCGACCTCGTCATCCTGGACTGGCGCCCGTCCGGCGTGGAGCCGGAGGGGCGGGGCGGGAATGCGGCAGCCCTCTGGGCTGGAGCTCCGGCCGCGTGGGTCATCGTGGCCGGGGAGGTGCGCCTGCGCGAGGGGGTGGCGCTCGGGGTGGATCCGGTCGAGGTGTCGGCGAAGGCGGTCGAGGCGGCGCGAAGGGCGCTGGCCGACTGAAGGGGCGGCGCCAGGCGCCTATCCGCGCCTGCGCCCGCTCACCTTTGCCCCCCGATCAAGATCCCGGCGATGGCGCAGAGGGCGAAGGCCACCGAGGCGAAGGCGTTGAAGTCGAAGAAGGCCTTGCCGATGCGCTCGGCCTTGAGCTCCCCGTTCGGCGCGACGTAGAGGTGCTCGACCAGCAGCACGGCCGCCAGGATGGAGGTGCCGAGGAACCAGGCCGGCCCCTGCCGGCCGGAGATCCCCGCGCCGTAGATGGCGGCGACGGCGAGGACGTGAAGCCCCCGCGCCCAGGCGAGCGCGCCGCCGACGCCGAAGCGGGCCGGGATGGACCGGAGGCCGCGGGAGCGGTCGAACTCCATGTCCTGCATCGAGTAGAAGACGTCGAAGCCGGCGATCCAGGCGCCCACGCCCAGGCCGAGGAGCAGCGCCGACGAAGGCGCCGTCCCGGTGAGGGCGATGGCCACGCCGATGGGGCCGAGCGCCTGGGCGACCCCGAGCCAGAGGTGGCAGCCCCAGGTGAAGCGCTTGGCGAAGGAGTAGCCGAGCAGGATGGCGAGCACCGGGAGCGAGAGCCATCCGGTGAGCGGGGAGATGAGGGCCGCCGCGGCCACGAAGGCCAGGCTCGAGCCGGCCAGGAGCGCCCAGGCCGCCGACGGGGAGACCTCGCCGGTGACCAGCTCGCGCGCCGCGGTGCGCGGGTTCTCCGCGTCGAAGGGGCGATCGGCGATGCGGTTCATGGCCATGGCGGCGGTGCGGGCCGCCACCACCGCCGCGGCGACCAGGAGGAGCCGCCCGGTGTCGAGCCGTGCCTGCCCGGCCACCAGCACCACCGCCGAGACCGCGAAGGGCAGGGCGAAGAGGGAGTGGGAGAACTTCACCATCCGTGCAATAGCTCCGGCGGTCACGCGCGAGCCTCCGGCCGGTGGCGGGCCAGCCACGCGATGGGCCGGGCCAGCCCTTCCTCGAGGAGCCAGGCGAAGGGGTCATCGGGGACCGCGGAGCCGAGCGGGACCGCGAGGACCCCGGGGGCCGAACCCGGGAGGAGCCGCCCCACCGCGGGCGCCCCCACCGCGGCCCCGTTCCAGGCCAGCGAGAGCAGGCGCGAGGGCGCGACCGCCGGGAAGGCCTCGCGCAGGACGGCCAGCTCCTCGAGCGGCGAGAGGGAAGGGGAGGAGGCCAGCGAGTCGGTTCCCACGCCGAGCGGGATGCCCGCGTCGAGGAACCGGGGGAGGTCGGGGAGCCGCCCGGAGATGTGCCGGTTGGAGCGGGGGCAGAGGACCACCGTGGCCCCGGAGCGGACCAGCGCCGCCACGTCCAGGTCGTCGAGGTCCACCGCGTGGACCACCAGCGTCTCCGGCCCGAGCCAGGGGGCCACCGCGTCCACGGCGGAGCGGGCGAAGGGGCGGAGCGCGCCCGGCTCGAGGCCGAGCCGGAGCACGAGGTCGGCGAAGGGGCCGGCCGCCCCGGCCACGAAGGAGCGCTCCTCCGGGACCTCGGCCAGGTGGATCGACGAGGGCCCGGCGCCGAGCAGCTCCGCGGCGGCCCCCAGGAAGGTGGAGTAGACGGCGTGCGGACACGGGGCCACGCGCAGGCCGGGGCCGGGGTCGCCGGCGCGGTCGCGCACCCCGGCGGCGGCCCGCATCGCCTCGGCCGCACGCACCTCGGTGAAGCCGTAGATCTCGTGGAAGAGGGTGCCGGCCAGCCCCTCGCGGGCCAGGTGGCGCGCGGAGCCGAGGCCGTTCGTCACGTCTCCCACGGCGGCGACGCCGGCCTCCCGCAGCGACGCGGCGCCCCGGGCCATGCCCTCCTCGACGGCCCCGCCCAGCGCGCGATGGGCCACCAGCGCCTCGATCCAGGGGACGAGGCCGCGGCCGCCGGGGATCTCTCCGGCCAGGTGGGAGAGCTCGAGGTGCAGGTGGGCGTTCACGAGAGCCGGGAGGATCACCGCCTGCCGCACCTCGGCCGGACCGTGGCGCGCCTCGACCTCCGCGCGCGGGCCGACCTCGAGCACCACGTCCCCGTCGAGCGCCACGGCGCCGTCCCGCACCGGCGGGATGTCCGGTCCGGGGAGCACCCAGGTGGCTGCGACGACGCGGACCGTCACGGCGCGTCCTAGGCCGCCTGGCCGACCAGCTGGTAGCGCATGTTGCGCCGGGCGGCGCGGAAGCCGGCGTCGCGGATGTGCCGCTCGACCTCGTCCGAGTCCATCTGGAAGGTGGTGCCGGCGGCGCTGACCACGTTCTCCTCGATCATCACGCTGCCGAAGTCGTTGCACCCCATGTGAAGGGCGGCCTGGGCCACCCCTCCACCCATCGTCACCCAGGAGGCCTGGAAGTTGGGGACGTTGTCCAGCACCAGGCGGGCCAGGGCGTTCACGCGCAGGTAGGCGTGGGCGCTGTTGTCGGACGGCTCGAGCCGTGTGTTCTCCGGCTGGAAGGTCCAGCAGATGAAGGCGGTGAAGCCCTTCGTCTCGTCCTGCAACTCGCGCAGCCGGAGGAAGTGGTTGACCCGGTGCTGCGCCTCCTCGCCCACCCCGAACATGAGCGTGGCGGTGCTGCGGAGCCCCTTCACATGCGCGGCCCGCATCACCGTGAGCCACTCGTCGGTCGAGCACTTGAGGGGCGCGATGCGACGGCGCACCTCGTCGTCGAGCACCTCCGCGCCGCCCCCCGGGATGCTGTCGAGGCCGGCGGCCACCAGCCGGTCCACGGTGGCGTCGAGCGAGAGCTGGCTCGTGCGGGCGATGTGCCAGATCTCCTCGGGGGAGAGGGCGTGCAGGTTGATGGCCGGGTAGGTGGTCTTCACCCATCGGAAGAGGTCCTCGTACCACTCGATCCCCAGGTCGGGGTGGAGGCCGCCCTGCAGCAGGACCTCGATGCCGCCCAGCGCAAGCGTCTCCTCGATCTTCCTGCCCATCTGGCCGCGGTCGAGCACGTAGGCCTCGCCGTGGCCGCGGGGGCGGTAGAAGGCGCAGAAGGAGCAGGCCGTCGTGCACACGTTGGTGTAGTTCATGTTGCGCGACACGATGTAGGTGACGACGCCGTCGGGGTGCAGGGCGCGCCGGCGCATGTCGGCGGCCAGCCCCAGCTCGAGCAGCGGCGCCTTCTCGTCGAGGGCCTCGGCCTCGTCGGCGTCGAGCCGCTCGCCGTCGGCGCCCTTCTGGAGCGCGGTGTCCACCGACACGGAGCGCCGGATGCGGCGGCTGCGCACCACGTCGTCGGCGAAGCGCAGCCGGGAGGGCGGCACGAGGCCGGCGACGGCGGCGCGGGAGAGGAAGGTCTCCAGCCCTTCCAGCTCGTGCGGCCCCAGGCCGTAGCGGATCTTCCGGGTCAGGTAGCGGCGGTAGTGCTCGGGGTCGCCGCCGGCCTCGCGGGCGAACTGCTGGGCCAGCTCGGTGCGCATCCCCAGGCCGACCTGGGCCCCGCGGGCCAGCTCCTGCACGTCCTCGGGGCGGAGCACGCCGGGGCGGGCCGCCCAGACCGCGAAGACCATGGGGAGCTTCGTCAGCCGGTTCCACTCGCGCCCCAGGTCGAGGACCACCTTGCGCTTCACCTCGAAGGCCCGGTCGCCGATGACCAGCGCCCCCTTGGTCCCCACCGCGCGGGCCAGCCCCTCGAGCGCCGGGAGGTGGGTGTAACGGGGAGTGATTCCCCGCTCGTGGAGCACGAGCTGGGCCAGGATCTGCGAGGTGCGCGAGGCGGTGTCGAGGAAGACCTCGTCCCAGGTCTCGGGCGGCTCCTCGCCGGCCAGCACCACGGTCTCCACCGGCCCGTCGGCGCCGATGCCGATGCCCGGAACCACCTCCCAGTCGCGACCCGGCAGGGCCCCCACCGGGAGCAGCGCCAGGTCCACGTCGCCGGCCTCGAGCATGGATGCGCACAGGGAGGGCTCGGCCAGCACCAGGTCGATGAGCGGGCTGCCGGAGAGCCCCGCGGTGAGCGGGCGCGCGTTCAGGAAGGAGACGGCGGCGGCGCGGAGCTTCATCGGAGACCTCCGGAGACGGCGGTGGCGGAGGCGGGCGCGTCGTGGACGCGCAGCACGTTGTAGAGGCTGTCGCGCTCCACGGGCACGCGCCCGGCGAAGCGGATCATGCGGTGGAGCTGGGCCTCGGAGAGGGCCTGCGGCGTGGTGGCCCCGGCCATGTGGTAGATGCGCTCCTCCAGCACCGTGCCGTCCACGTCGTCCACGCCGAACGACAGCGACGCCTGGGCCAGCCGCTCGCCCAGCGAGACCCAGTAGGCCTTCACGTGGTCGAAGTTGTCGAGGAAGAGGCGGGCCACCGCGAAGGTGCGCAGGCCGTCGTAGCCGGTGGGCTTGGGGAAGGCCTTCCCGATCATGTTGTGCTCGGGGTGGAAGGCCAGCGGGATGAAGACCTGGAAGCCGTGGGTCTGGTCCTGGAGGTCGCGCAGCCGGGCCATGTGGTCCACCCGCTCGGCCAGCGTCTCGATGTGGCCGTAGAGCATGGTGGCGTTCGACTTCAAGCCCAGCCGGTGCGCGGTGCGGTGCACCTCGAGCCACTGCTCGGCGGTGGCCTTGTCGTCGCAGATCTTCCGGCGCACCCGCGCGGCGAAGATCTCCGCGCCGCCGCCGGGGATGGTGGTGAGGCCGGCGTCGATGAGCTCGCGCAGCACCTGCTCGAGCGACTTCCCGAACTTCTCGGCGAAGAAGTGCAGCTCCACCGCGGTGTAGCCCTTGATGTGCAGCTCGGGCCAGGCCTGCCGGATCCGCAGCACGGTCTCGAGGTAGTACTCCCAGGGAAGGTCGGGGTGCAGGCCGGAGACGATGTGCACCTCGGTGATCCCCAGCGCCCGCTTCGACACCACGTGCTGCACGGCCTGGTCGAGGGACATGGTGTAGCCCTCGCTGGCCTGCCGGTCGTCGGGGCGCGCGAACGAGCAGAACTTGCAGGTGGCCACGCAGACGTTGGTGGGGTTCAGGTGGACGTTGCGGTTGTAGTAGGTGAGGTCGCCGTGCCGGGCCTCGCGCACGTGGTTGGCGAGAGCGCCCAGCGCCGCCAGGTCGGTGGCCTCGAAGAGCGCGAGGGCCTCGGCCTCGCCGAGGCGCTGGCCCGCGAGCACCCGGTCGCGGATGGGGCCGAGCCCGTCGCGCTCGAGGGCGCGGTGTGCCAGGGCTGAGAGCATCATTCCTCCGTGGGTTCGCCGCAGCCGTGGGGGGAGATCCCGTCCCAGCGGCGCATCAGCTCGTTGGGGATCCCGAGCCGGTCGAGGACGCGCGACACAACGGTGTCCACGAGCGCGTCGATGGTCCTGGGCTTCGAGTAGAAGCTGGGCGAGGCCGGCATGACGAAGGCGCCGGCCTCCACCACCTGCGCGATGGCGCGGGCGTGGATGAGGGAGATGGGGGTCTCGCGGAGCAGGAGGACGAGCCGCTTGCGCTCCTTCAGCATCACGTCGGCGGCGCGACCCACCAGGTCGGTGGAGACGCCGTAGGCCACCCGGGCCAGGCCGGCCGCCGAGCAGGGAACGATGGCCATGGCGTCGTAGCCGGCGCTGCCCGAGGAGAACGGGGCGGTCAGGTCCTGGTTCTTCCAGACCTTGAACGGGTAGTCGGGGGGCGACCCGATCTCGTGGGTCCAGATCTGGCGCGCCGTGGTGGTGAAGACCAGGTCCACCGACACGCCGGCCGCCGGCCCCTCCCGGGCCAGGAAGTCGAGGAGCCGCTTCGCGTACGGGGAGCCGGAGGCTCCGCCCACTCCGACGACCAGCTTCACGCGCGCACCCCCGTCACCAGCCCGCACACCCCGGGGAAGAGCAGTTCCCCCTTCACGTCGCGAAAGCCGGCCCGCCCCGCCGCGTCGAGGAACTCGGGCAGGGAGGCGAACCGCTCCATCGACTCGACCAGGTAACGGTAGGCCCCGGCGTCGGCGGAGAGCAGCCTCCCCATCACCGGCAGGGCGAGCTTGTTGTACGCTCCGTGAAAGGCCCGCGTGCCCGTGGACTCGGGCCGGAAGAACTCCAGGATGGCGAGCCGGGCGCCGGGCCTCATGACCCGGGCCATCTCGGAGAGCCCCACCTCGTGGCTGTCGAGGTTGCGCACGCCGAAGGCCACGGTGACGCCGTCCACCGAGCCGGTGCGGAAGGGAAGGTGGAGCGCGTCGGCGGTGGCGGCCGGCAGCCCGGTCTTGGCCGCTCCGCGCGAGAGCATGGGGATGGAGAAGTCGCTCCCCAGGACCACCGCCTCCGGGTACTGGCGCCGGGCCTCGGCGGCCACGTCCATGGTGCCGGCGCAGACGTCGAGGAGCCGCTCGCCCGGGGCGAGGCGCAGGGTGCGGACCGCGCGCCTGCGCCAGAGCTGGTCCACCCGCAGCGTCATGACCCGGTTGAGCAGGTCGTAGGTGGGGGCGATGCGGTCGAACATGGCGCGCACCGCCTGGGCGCGCTCGCCCTGCCCGGGCAGGGGGACGCCGGTCATGCCCCGCCTCCGCGGCGCGGGATCCAGCTGGCCGCCGGCGGCGGCGCGATGCGGGGGCGCGACGGCCTCGGCGCCCCGGGCACCAGCGTCTCGTAGAGGGCGTCCATGCGCGCGAGCACCTCGGGCGGGTGGACGCAGGGCTCGGGCCACTCCCGCCCGCCCTCCTCGACGAACTTCTTGGTGGCGTCGATGCCCACCTTGGCGCCCAGGCCGAAGGCGGTGGAGGCGTGGTCGAGCACGTCCACCGGGCCGTCCACCACCACCATGTCCCGCTTGGCGTCCACGTTCGCGAAGGCGCGCCAGGCGCACTGGGAGAAGTCGTGCACGTCCACGTCCTCGTCGAAGACCACCAGCGTCTTGGTGGCCGACATCTGCCCCGAGCCCCACAGCCCGTGCATGAGCTTGCGTGCGTGGCCGGGGAAGTCCTTCCGGATGGAGAGGAAGCAGAGGTTGTGGAAGACCCCCTCGGGCGGGAAGGCCATGTCCACCACCTCGGGGAAGACCAGCTGGAGCATGGGCAGGAAGAGCCGCTCGGTGGCGGTGCCCATCCAGTAGTCCTCCATGGGCGGCGGCCCCACCACGGTGGCCGGGTAGACGGCGTCGCGGCGTCGCGTGATGGCGGTCACCTCGAGGAAGGGGTAGTCGTCGGCCAGGGAGTAGTAGCCGGTGTGATCGCCGAAGGGCCCCTCGCGGACCACCCCCTGCTCGGAGACGTAGCCCTCGATGACCACGTCTGCGTCGGCGGGGACCTCGAGGTCCACCGTGACCCCCTTCACCATGTGCACCGACTCCTTCCGCAGGAAGCCGGCGAAGAGGTACTCGTCGATGCCCGGCGGGAGAGGGGCCGAGGCGCAGTAGGTGAGCGCCGGGTCGCCGCCGAGCGCGATGGCCACCGGCATGCGCTCGCCCCGCTTGCGGTAGGCGCGCCACTGGGCGTTGGCGGTCTTGTGGAGCTGCCAGTGGAGGCCCACCTTGCGCGGCCCCATCACCTGGCAGCGGTACATCCCCACGTTGCGGATCCCGGTCTCCAGGTCGCGGGTGATGACCTGCGGAAGGGTGATGAAGGGGCCGCCGTCGTGGGGCCAGGTGGTGAGCACCGGGATCGACGCCATGTCCGGCTCGCGGTCCACGATCTCCTGCACCGGCCCCGACGAGACGTGCTTCGGGGGGAGCGACGCCAGCTTCCCCAGCTTCGGGATCATCTTGAGCTTGTCCCAGAGCCCCTGCGGCGGCGCCATCTTGAGCAGCGCCCGGAGCTCGCTGGCCGGCTCGTCGAGGTCCTCGCAGGAGAGCGCCCAGGCGGCGCGCCGCCTGGTGCCGAACAGGTTCATGGCCACCGGCATGGCGCCGGAGGAGGGCTTCTCGAAGAGGAGCGCGGGCCCCTGCTGCTTGGCGGCGCGGTCGGCGAGCGCCGCCATGTCGAGCTTCAGGTCGACGGGTTCGCGGACGCGGACGAGCTCGCCGGCCCGCTCCAGTCGATCGAGGAAATCGCGCAGGGACCGGTAAGCCATGGGGAGCCGGGATCTACTCCCATCCCTCCCTTGTTTCAACGATTGCTGAAAGATATGAGTGCGCCCATGCCGCAGACGATCCGGGTGGCCCACAGCCCCGATTCCGACGACGCGTTCATGTTCTGCGGCCTCTTCAACGGAGCCGTGGGGGTCGACGGCCTCGCCTTCGTCCAGCAGACGGGCGACATCGAGTCGCTGAACCACGAGGCCCGCAACGTCACCCACGACATCACCGCCATCTCGGTGGCCGCCTACGCCCACGTTCACGACCGGTACGTGCTCCTCGACGCCGGGGCCTCCTTCGGCGACGGCTACGGCCCCACCGTGATCGTGAGCCCGACCTCCCGCTTCCTCCGGCTGGAGGAGCTGGGACAGGCCCGCATCGCCGTGCCCGGGGAGTGGACCAGCGCCTACCTGGCCCTCCGCATGCGCATCCCCGGCTTCGACCCCATGTTCGTGGACTTCAAGGACGTGGGACGCATGGTGAAGATGGGCAAGGCCGAGGCCGGGCTGGTGATCCACGAGGGGCAGCTCACCGCCCGCGAGGATGGGTTCCGCGTGCTCGAGGACCTGGGGGCGAGCTGGAAGGAGCGCACGGGCCTGCCGCTGCCGCTCGGCATGAACGCGCTGCGGCGCGACCTGCCCGATCCCCTGCGCCGAACGCTGGCCAGGGTCATGGCCGAGACCGTGGCCTGGGGGCTCGACCACCGCAAGGAGGCCCTCGACTACGCCATGGGCTTCGCCCGCGGCCTGGACCGCGAGAAGGCCGACCGGTTCGTGGGGATGTACGTGAACGAATGGACCCGCGACGCCGGGCCCAGGGGGAAGGAAGCTGTGCGCCTCTTCCTCTCCGAGGCCGCCGACCTCGGGCTCGTCCCACGGGTGACCCCGGAGTTCCAGGAGCGCTGATCCCGTGCCGGCCCTCGACCTCGCCCAGCCCTGGCGCAGCGACCGTCCCTGGGACCCGGCCGGGGAGCCCGGAGACCTGGACCGGCGGGGGCGGCGGGTGCTCTGGTGGGGGCTCGCCTCGGCGGCGGTGCTGCTCCCCTGGAACGCGCTCTCGGCGGGGCGCCCCGACCTGCTCTGGCCCGGGGTGGTGGCGGTGGCCGACCTCGTCCCGGCGGCGCTGCTCCTGCGCGGCGCCTGGATGCGCCGGGCCTGGCGCACCAGCGGTGCGCCCCGGCTCCGCTTCGACCGCTTCCCCTTCTTCCTCGGAGAGCCCTTCGAGGCGGTGCTGACGCTCGACGCCGCGGACGAGGGGAGGGGCGCGGTGGAGGTCACGCTGGCCTGCTCGGAGCGGCGGCGCGAGGACGGTGCGGCGGCATGGCCCGAGGTGGAGGTGTACCGGACGACCCAGGTGATCCTCCCGGCGGCGGAGACGGAGATCACCTTCGAGCTCCCCGGCGCCGGGCGGGATCTCGGCACGGCGCTCCGCGCTCCGGAGGCCCGCCGCTGGGAGCTCCGGGTGCAGGGGCGGGGGGGCGCCCGGGCGCAGGCCATCTTCCCGGTGCCGGTCTACGCTCCGCCGGTGGACGGGGAAGACCGGCCCGGTTAACCCCACTGCTCCACCCCCGCGGGAGGAGCACGTGGCCGACCTCGACGTCATCGGAATCGCAGGGAGCTTGCGCGCGGGCTCCCACAACCGCGCGCTCCTGCGCCTGGCCCGGGAGATCGCGCCGCCCGGGATGGCGGTCCGCGCATGGGAGGGGCTCGGGACCGTTCCGTTCTACGACGGTGACCTGGAGGAAAGGGGCATCCCCGGTCCGGTCGCCTCGATGAACGAGGAGATCCAGCGCGCCGGGGCTGTGCTCGTCGTCACGCCCGAGTACAGCACGTCCGTCCCGGGGGTGCTCAAGAACGCGCTCGACTGGGCGGCGCGCCCCCCGGGCAAGTCGCCCTTCCGCGGCAAGGTCGTCGCCATCACCGGCGCGTCCCCCGGGGCGCTCGGCACGGCCCGCGCGCAGATGGACCTTCGCCGCATCCTCACCGCCATGGGCGCACTGGTGGTCCCTTCACCCGAAGTGCTGGTCTCGCAGGCGCACCAGAAGCGGGACGCCACCGGCGCCTTCACCGACGAGGGGACGCGCAAGTTCCTGGGGAAGCTTCTCGAGGAGCTGGCGCGCTGGGCGGCGCGGTTCGCGGCGTAGCGCGGGGGGGACGGGGCCCACCGGTGGAGCGCGTGCTGGACCCGGATCGAGAGCGGGCGCACTATTGCCTGAAGCGGACCTGCGCGGAGGCGCCACGGAATGTCAGGCGGGAAAGCCGAGCCAACGATGCCTCCGGACGCGGCGCGCAGCCCGTACCTGGCTGGACTCCTCTGGAGCGGCGGGGCCTGGGTGGATTCGATGTTCGAGGACACACCCGGCGGGCGGCGCCGGCTGGTGCTCGCCCTCTACGGGCTGGCTGGCCCTGTCTTCCTGGGCTCCCTGGTGATCCTCGGTTCCGGCCGGGGCGGCCCCGGCCCGATCGGCGTCATCGCCGCCCTGATCATCTCCGGCGCCATCTGGATGCTCGTGCGACGCAGGCCCAGGGTCAACGACTGGATCTTCACCGTCGCCGTCCTGCCAACCGTCTCCTGCGGGATCGCCTACGCGACGTCCGGCCTCACGGGGGTCGCCTACCTGGCCCTGCTCGGGGCCCCGCTGGCATGCGCCGCCGCGCTCTTCGAGCGCCCCGTCATGCTCGCCGCCCTCGCCACGGTCATTCCGACGGCGATGGTGTCCCTGTCGTTCCAGCTGGGCGTGCCCGCGGCTGCGGTGAGCACGCTGCTGCTCGCACCGGCCGCCGCCATGACCGGCTGGGTGGTCCACTCCTCGGCCGTCCAGATCCGAAGCACGCGCCGGAGGCTTCGGGAGCTGGCCGGTCGGGACCGGGCGCTCCTCCGGAGCCTGCCCGACGTCCTGGTGCGCGCCGACCGCCTGGGACGGGTCCTCGACATTCACGTTCCGTCAATTGGCGGCCTGCCCTTGCCACGCGAGGATCTGATCGGACGAAACATCCTCGACCTGGTTCCTGGAGACGTGGCCGGGAGCATGCGGGATGCCCTGGGCAGGGCCGTGGAGGTCGATGAACCCCAGACCGTCGAGTACACCAGCCCCGGCCCGAAGGAGGAGCGCGTCTACGAGGCGACCCTCCTGCGCTCGAGCCCGGACGAGGTCACTCTCATTCGGAGGGACATGACCGAGCGCAGCCGCGCCGAGGAGGAGCGTCGCTTCTCGGCCGCGCTCCTGGGGAGCATGCAGGAAGCGGTCATCGCCGTCGACACCGGGCTGAAGGTGGCGTCCTGGACCGGGGGCGCCGAGCGAATCTACGGCTGGACCGAGGCCGAGGTGCTCGGGAAGCCGGTCGCGTCCTTCCTCCAGCCGGATCTCGCCGAGGCCGATGCGACGGCCTATGCGGCGCGCCTGGCAGTGAGGGGAACGGACCGCGCCGTTGTGGGACAGCGCCGGAAGGACGGAGCCTGGATCACCGTCGACTCGAACGTGGCCGTGCTCCACGACGCGGGAGGGAGGCCGAAAGGCTACCTGGCGGTCTGCCGGGACGTCACGGTCCAGAGGACCGCCGAGCGTGGGCTCAAGGAGAGCGAGGCGCGGCTTCGCGCCTACTTCCAGTCTCCGGCCGTCGGGATCGCCATCACGAGCCCGACGAAGGGATGGATGCAGGTCAACGACCGCGTGTGTTCGATGCTCGGGTACTCGCGAGAGGAGCTCACCGCCACGACCTGGATGGAGTTGACCCATCCCGACGACAGGCCGGCCAACCTGGCCGTGTTCGACCAGCTCCTGGCCGGCGAGATCGATCGCTACTCCCTCGACAAGCGGTTCATCCGCAAGGATGGCACGATCCTCTGGACGCTGGTCTCCGCCAGCTGCGTCCGGGCGGAGGACCGAAGCGTCAGTTACGTGGTGTCCATCTTCCTGGACATCGACAGGAGGAAGGAGGCCGAGGGGGCGCTCCTGGAGAGCGGGCGATGGCTGCGCATGAGCCAGGACATCGCCCGGATCGGGCACTACGTGTACGATCTCGAGAAGGATCACTGGACCAGTTCCCCGGCCCTGGACGCCATCTTTGGCATCGACGCCTCCTTCCCCCGCAGGGCGGCGGACTGGATCTGGATCGTCCATCCCGACGATCGGGAGGAGATGCGGACCTACCTGGCCGAGCTCCTCGCGAGCGGGACCCGGTTCGACAGGGAGTATCGGGTCGTGAACCAGGCCACCGGGGCGACGTGCTGGGTCCACGGACTGGGCGAGCTCCAGCGCGCCCCGGGCGGGGAACCGATCCGGCTCGTCGGGACGATCCAGGACGTCACCGCCCGCCGGACGGCCGAGGCCGAGCGCAACGCGCTGCAGGCGAAGCTGTCGCTCGCGGCTCGCCTCTCGGCAATGGGGACGCTGGTCGCGGGGGTCGCACACGAGATCAACAATCCGCTCGCCGCCCAGCTGGCGGGCCAGGGATACGCCCTCGATGTCGCCCGTGAGTCCCGGAGGAGGCTCGCTGCGCAGCCGCCGCCCCCACCGGAGGACCAGGCGCGACTTCTCGGCGAGGTGATCGAGACGCTGGAGGACGCGCAGGCGGCCGGGATGCGCATCGCGCAGATCGTCAAGGACCTCTCGGCGTTCGGGCGTCCCAACCCGGCGAGGACCAGGGTCCGGCTCGCCGACGTCGTCGAGCAGGCCGTGAACTGGATGCCCGCCACCACCTTTCAGGCCGCCACCGTCGACGTGGAGGACCTGGGTGCGCCGGACGTGCTCGCCTCGAGCAGCCAGGTCGAGCAGGTGGTCATCAACCTGGTGACCAACGCGGCAAGGGCCGTCCCCGAAGGAAGGAAGGGGAAGATCGTCATCCGACTCGGGACGAGCGGAACGGGCATGGCCCGCCTGGAGGTGATCGACGACGGCGTGGGGATTCCGGAGGCCATCCTCGATCGGATCTTCGAGCCCTTCTTCACGACCCGCCCGGTTGGAGACGGGCGCGGGATCGGGATCGGCCTGGCCATCAGCCATTCCATCGTGGAAGCCCACGGGGGAGCGGTGACCGTCACGAGCGAGGTCGGCAAGGGCTCCACGTTCCGGGTCGAACTGCCTGCCGCCGGCGACCCGGCCTGAGACCGGGTGCGGGGTCCCGGAGGCGCCGCCTCCCGCCAGGCCTTCACCTGCCCAGGAGCAGGGGCAGCTTCACGCGGACGTTCTCGCCCCCGCTCTCCGGGAAGGCCATCCGCGTGGCTTGCCTCTTCACGCAGGCGCCCAGGGCGGTCCCGTTGAGCTGGGCGTCGTCGAGCGTGGGATAGATCACGTTGCCGGTCGGTCGGACCGTCATGGTCACCACGACCGGCCGGGGATTCGCGAGCAGGTCCGGCTCGTCGCGGCGCGCGTCCGCCACGCAGCCGTCGAAGCTCCCGGTGTGCAGCGCGAGCGTGGCCTGGATCTGCTGCTCGTCGCGCGGAGGGAGATCGGGTCGGGGCGCAACGGGCGCCGTGGCCGCCGGCTGCGGCGCCGGCTTGCTCACCGGCACGGGAGCCGGAGGGCTCGTCGCGGGAGCCGCGGCGGCAGTCTTCGGGGGCGCGCGCGTCTTCCCGTCAGCAAGCTTCACCGGTGGCGAGGGGGGCGGGGCTTCCACCTTGGCCTCCACGGGCGCGGCGGGCGCCGCCACGATCGGGGCCGGTGGCTCCGAGGGTGCAGGGGCCGCCGGGACGGGCGCGGGTGAGGTCTCGGGACGGCGAACCGCCTGCGGCGGCACGCGCGGGCTCGGGGAGGTGGCGAGGTACCAGGCGCTCCCGCCGATCGCGGCGAGGATGACCACGCCGACGAGGGCGAGCGGCCCCGCCCCGCGCTTCCGGGGGGCGGGAGGGGCCTCGGCGACCATCAGGGGCTCGCTGGCAGGGTCCGGACCGGCGACCGCCCCGGGTTCAGCCGGGTTGGGGGTCGGCGAGGGCGTCCCCTCCACCGAGATGATCTGGCCGCAGCGCCGGCACGGCATCTTGAAGGAGCGCCCCTGGATCCGGTCGTCCGCCACGTAGGCCCGGCCGCAGTTGCCGCAGGTGAATCGCACGGCGCCATCCTACGTTCGGGCGGAAGGAGGTGGCAAGGATGCTCCCCGGCGCCCCGGGGCAAGCCGCGGGAGGGAGTCAGCGACCCTTTACCTTCGATCGAACCGGCCGGGCCCTTCGCGCCCACCCGTCCCCACTTACACCTACAGTGAAGTTTCTCGCGCGTGGCCGGGCTCGGGACCTTGCCGGGCCGCGCGGACCGTGAGAAAGCTGCAATGCAACCCCGGTCGCGTCTCGACGCGTGGAGGACGGCACGAATGGCGTGGGCGAAGATCCTCGTGTCGGTGGCATGCGCCGCGGCGCTGGCGCTGCCTGGCCCGGCGGCGGGCGCGCCGTCCGCGGAGCCGAAGGCGCTCAAGAAGCACACGTTCAAGGTGAACCCGGGCCCCCTGCCCGCCAAGGAGAAGGCGGCCTGGAGCCACGCACCCTTCGAGGCGGGCGACTGCACCATCTGCCACGCCAGCGCGGATCCGAAGAACCCCGGCCCGGTCACGACGAGCGGCAACGCGCTCTGCTACTCCTGCCACGACGAGTTCCAGGAGATCATGAAGCGCCCGTACCAGCACCCGCCCGCCGTGGAGAGCTGCCTCAACTGCCACAACGCGCACAACTCCCGGGAGCGAGGGCTCCTCCATACCGAGCTGGCCACGGGCTGCAAGGACTGCCACCGGCAGATCAAGGAGATCGCCGAGAACTCGAGGGTGAAGCACGGCGCCCTCGACCAGGGCGCGAAGTGCGCCAACTGCCACAACCCCCACGGAACCTCGGTGGAGAAGCTGCTCATCCAGCTCCCCTACGACCAGTGCGTGAACTGCCACGGGGTGGACGACATGAAGGACCACGAGGGGGTCGTCCTCACGAACTACAAGAAGTGGCTGGAGGAGAACAAGGTCAAGCACGCGCCGGTGCAGGCCAAGGACTGCTCCGCCTGCCACCGGACGCACGGCGGCGAGAACTTCCGCCTGCTGATCGCCGAGTACCCGGCCACCTTCTACTCGGCGTACGACCGCAAGAACTACGCGCTGTGCTTCAGCTGCCACAACGAGAAGGTGGTGAGCGAGCCGGAGACGCGCACGCTCACCAACTTCCGCGACGGCTCCCGCAACCTGCATTTCCTCCACGTGAACAAGGCCGACCGCGGCCGCGCCTGCCGGGCCTGCCACGAGGTGCACGCCTCCCGGCAGCCCCTCCACGTGCGCGACGGAGTCCCCTACGGCCCCACCGGCTGGGTCCTCAAGATCAACTACACGAAGACCCCCACCGGCGGGCAGTGCGCCAGGACCTGCCACGACACCAAGAGCTACGAGAGGTAGCGGCGGATGGGCGGCCAGGCGAGGCGACGGCTGATCCTGGGGGTCCTCGGGGGGCGCTCTCCGGCGCGCTCTGGCCGCTCACCGGCTCGGCCTTCGCCAACGTCGAGGTGGGGCAGCGGGTCGAGAACGTGGAGCTTGCGACCCTCGACGGACGCCGCGAGATGCTCCTGTCCGGAAAGGCGCTCGCCAACGTCCTCGTCTTCTTCCGGCCCGGCCATGATCGGTCGCTCGACACGCTGAAGGCGATGGCCGTCTGCGAGAAGGAGTTCACCGCGAAGCCGGTGCGCTGGGTGGCCATCGTCTCCGGCAGCCACGCGCGCGACGAGCTGAGGGCGTTCGTGGCCGAGTCGGGCATCCTCATGCCGGTCCTGCTCGACGAGGGGGACGCCCTCTACGGCAAGCTGGGCGTGCGGTTGCACCCGGTGATCGGCATCGCCGACGAGACGGGGGCGCTGCGCGACTACGTGCCGTACCACCGGATCAACTACTGCGACATGATCCGGGTGCGGATCCGCTACGCGCTGCACGAGGTGGACCTGGCGGCGGTCGAGCGGGTGGACCAGCCGCCGAAGGCCCTCTTCCCCAGCGCGGTGCCGGGCGCCGTGGCGGGGCGGCGCGTGAAGCTCGGGGAGATGTTCCTGGAATCCAGGCAGTGGACCAAGGCCGCGGAGCAGGCGCGCATCGCGATGGAGAAGGAGCCCGGGCTGGCCGCGGCCCACGTCCTCCTGGGCCAGGCGCTTTCCGGGCAGGGGAAGTGCCGGCAGGCCCTGCCCGCCTTCGACAGGGCGTTGAAGCTCGACCCGGGGAGCGCGTCTGCCGCCGAGGGCAGGCGCGGCTGCGAGGGGAAGAAATGACGGCGAATGCGGGAATGCTGTTCGCGCTGGCGGCCGCGCTGCTCGGGGCGCCGGCCGCGGCCACGGGGCACGTCGAGGCCGGGACCGTGGTGGAGGGCGCCGACCTCCCGACCCTTTCGGGCGGCCGGGATGCGCTGCTCGTCCCGGGGAAGGTCAACGTGCTGGTCTTCTTCCGCCCCGACCAGGACCGCTCGGCGGACACCCTGCAAAGGCTCGCCCAGTGCGAGCCCCTCCTCGCGGGCAAGCCGGTCCACACGGTGGGCGTGGTGCCGGCGAGTGCGCCGCGCGAAAGGGTGCAGGCGATGGTGGCCGGGTCGCGGGTGAAGTCGCCGATCCTGCTCGACGAGGGGGACCGGGTCTACGGCCGCCTGGAGCTGCGGCAGCACCCGGTCATCGTCATCGTGGCCGCGGACGGGAAGGTCCACGCGGTCGAGCCCTACCAGCGGCTGCGCTACTGCGAGATCGTCCGGGCGCGGGTGGGGCTCCTGCTCGGCGAGATCGATCAGGCGGCGGTCGATCGCATCGTGAACCCGGAGCGGGCCGCCTTTCCCAACGAGGTGGGCGGCGGGAGCGCGGCGCGCTACGTGAAGATGGGCGACCAGGAGCGGGCCAAGGGCAACTGCAAGCTCGCCATCAAGGCCTACGACGACGCCCTCCGGCGCGATCCGCTGAACGCGAAGGCGGTGGAGGGGCGGATGAGGTGCGGCGGCGCCGCGCCCCAGCCGCCGAAGCGGTAGGGGGCCCGTTCCGAGATCAGGGAGCCGAGGAGAAGGTGTCGCAGGCGTCGAGCCGGCCGCTCTCGAGCCCCTTCCGGAACCAGTGGCTTCGCTGGGCCGACGAGCCGTGGGTGAAGGTCTCCGGCGAGGCCCGGCCCCCCGAGCGCTGCTGGAGCCGGTCGTCCCCCACCGCGGCCGCCGCACGGAGCCCGGATTCCAGATCTCCCGGGTCGAGGAGTTGCCGCTCCTGGGCAGACCGGGCCCACACCCCCGCCAGACAGTCGGCCTGGAGCTCCATCTTCACCGAAAGTGAATTCCGGCTCGCCGGGTCCCGTTGCTGGGCCGCGCGGACCTTCGCCTCGATGCCGAGCACGTTCTGCAGGTGGTGCCCCACCTCGTGGGCGATCACGTAGGCCTGGGCGAACTCCCCGGGCGCGCCGAAGCGGGTGGCCAGCTCCCGGTAGAAGCCGAGGTCGATGTAGACCTTCTCGTCGGCCGGGCAGTAGAAGGGGCCCATCTCCGCGCCCGCCTGGCCGCAGCCGGAGCGGGTCTGGTCCCAGAAGAGCACGAGCGTCGCCTCGGGGTAGCCGCCCTGCCTGCGCGCCAGCTTGGTCGACCAGGTGCGCTGCGCGTCGTTGAAGGAGGCGACCGCGGTGCGCTCCAGCTGCCTCTCGGCGGCCTGGCGCCGGTCCACCTGGGCCGAGGAGGCCGGCGGGGAGGGCGCCGCCGCCGGGACTCCCGCCGGCGACGCGCCGAGGTCCGCGAAGAGGTCGCGGCCGAACACCAGGGAGAGCGCCAGGACGATCACGGTGCCGCCGAGGCCGAGGCGGACGCCGCTTCCGCCCATCGGAGAGCCCCCGCCGCCCGACCCGCGGCGGTCCTCCACGTTGCTGCGATCGCCGTCGTCGTCGAGTCGCACGGTTCCTCGGATCCGTCAGAACGCCCGCTCGGTGAGCATCACCGCGGCCTCGACCAGCGCGCGTCGGTGCACGCCGTCGGGCAGGGTCTCGAGCGCGGCGAGCGCCCCCCGGGTGTGCTCGCGGGCCAGCGCCCGCGCCGCCTCGACGCCCCCGGTTCGCTTCACGGCGGCGATGACCTCGAGGCAGATCGCGTCGGTGGGGTCGGCGCCGTCGGCGATGGGGGCGAGCCGGGCGTGCAGGGCGGGCTCGGAGAGGAGGGCGCGAATGAGGGGCAGCGTGGCCTTCCCCTCCACCAGGTCGGCTCCGAGCCGCTTGCCCAGCTTCTCGGGGTCGGCGGCGTAGTCGAGGGCGTCGTCCACCAGCTGGAACGCGGTGCCGATGCCCTCGCCGAACCGGGAGAGCGCGGCCGGGATGGCGCCCTCCTGGCCGGCGGCCCACCCGCCCGAAGCGCAGGCCCAGCCGAAGAGCGAGGCGGTCTTTCCCTCGATGACCTGGAAGTAGTCCTGCTCGGTGGCGCGGAAGCCGCCGCGGAGCGAGAGTTGCTTCACCTCTCCCTCGACCAGGCGCCGCATGGTGGAGAGGAGGGCCGGGAGCGCACGTGCGGCGGCGGGGTGGCCCGCGGTGATCTCGAGCGAACGGGTGAGGAGCCAGTCGCCGGCCAGCACCGAGACGGTGTTCCCCCAGATGACGCGCGAGGCGGGCATGCCGCGCCGCAGCGGGCCGTCGTCGATCACGTCGTCGTGGAGCAGCGTGGCCGAGTGGGTCAGCTCGGCGGCCACGCCGAAGGGAACCGCGGCCGACATGTCGCCGCCGCTGGCGCCGCAGGCGAGGAGCGCCACCGTGGGGCGGATGCGCTTGCCACCGGCCGCCACGAGGTGGCGGGCGGCCGCCTGCAGCGTGGCCTCGGCGTCGGAGGTGGCCCGGGTGAGCTGGACCTCCAGCGCACCGAGCTCGTCGAAGAGGCGGGGGACCTGCGCGAGGGCGGCCTGGGCCTTCTCGGGCCGGGCGCCGCGCCGGGCGGCGTCCTCCAGCTGCTCGCGGATCACGTTGTCGTTCGCCACTGACGGCGCGATATAGCATGACCGCGCCTGCCCCGGGAGGTCCCGCGCTGTCCGATCGTGTCCGACGAATGACCACCGCCCTGCTGCTTGCCGCCTGCGGGACCGCGGCGGCGTCGCCCGGCCAGGAGCCGCTGGGCGTCCGCACCCCGGGCTCGCTCCGCGACCTCTTCCTCGACGTGGTGCAGTGGGATGCGCGCGCCGTGACCGCGCTCCGGCTCGACATGGGATGGGCCGTGGCCAACGACTGGAGCACGCCCACCACGCTCACCCGGGACGGGCAGGTCGTGCAGGTGCGGCTCGACGAGCAGGCCGACTCCCTCACCGCCGCGATCCGCGTGCCCTGGGGGGCGGTCCTGGGGTCGCCGGAGGGGTCGTTCCTGCGCCGGCTGGCGACCGCGCTCGAGATCCGGGGAACCGTGCACTGGGGCGGGTGGAGCGACCCGGTCATCGACGCCTGGCACCGGGTCTTCGCCTACAACGACTTCGCCCGGCCCACCTTCCCCGCGAACGAGATCCACCTGGCGCTCCACCCCGCCCCCGGCACGGGCCCGGTGGACCTGGGCCAGGCCACCTTCGCCTTCGGAGACGTGGTGCTGCGGAACCAGCTGCTCCTCTGGGAGGGCGGGGAGCCTCTCCGGGAGGGGCCGGGGGCGCGGGCCGGGGTCTCCCTGCGACTCGACGTGAAGATCCCCACCGGGTCGCTCTCGCGCATGGGCGGCTCGGGGGGATGGGACCTGGGGCTCGCCCTGCTCGGCACCTGGCAGGCCACCCCCTGGCTGGTCGGGCACGCCATCGTCACCGGATCGCTCAGGTCGCCCATGGCGGGCGGCCTGCCGCTGCAGCCGCGCACCTGGCAGGGCAGCGCCGGGTTCTCGCTGGCGGTCCTCCTGGGCGGGTGGTCGCTCCTGCTGGAGGACCGCTGGGCCACCGCCCCCTTCCAGGCCGGCTGGGGCTTCGTCGAGGTGAACCCGGAGTGGAATCTGCAGTCGAGCGCCTTCGCCGCGGTGACCCTCCCGCAGAACCAGATCACCGGCGGGGTGCGCTACGGCCCCGTCACCTTCTGGTTCCAGGAGGACTTCACCATCGGATACGTCCCGGGGCTGGGGCCGACCTGGTTCCACGACTCGAACGCCCCCGACGTCGCCATGGGGCTCACGCTCACCCTCCGGCCCTGAAGCCGCCGCGGCGGCGTGCTACGGTCGTCCCGTGTCCTGGGTCAAGCTCGTCCTCTCCTACGACGGCACCCGCTACGTGGGCTGGCAGCTCCAGGCCAACGGGCCGTCGATCCAGGCCGAGGTGGAGCGGGCGCTCACCGTCCTCCACAAGGAGCCGGTGCGCGTGACCGCGGCGGGGCGCACCGACTCCGGCGTCCACGCCCTCGGGCAGGTGGCGAGCTTCGCGGTGGAGCACCCCATCCCGGTGACGGCCTACGTGAAGGGGATGAACGCCCACCTGCCGGAGGACATCGCGGTTCGCGAGGCCGAGGTCCGCGGGTCGCCCTTCGACGCGCGGCGCGACGCGCGGGGCAAGCGCTACCGCTACCGGATCGAGAACCTCCCCACGCGCCATCCGCTGGGCAGGCTGCAGGCCTGGCAGGTCTTCCGCCCCCTCGACGTCGCCGCCATGCGGGCCGCCGCCGCACCGCTCCTGGGCCGGCACGACTTCGGCGCCTTCCGGGCCGCCGACTGCGACGCCGCGCACGCGGTGCGCGAGCTGCGACGGCTCGAGGTCCAGGAAGGGCCGGAGGGGCGCATCGAGGTGGTGGCCGAGGCCACCGCCTTCCTGAAGCACATGGTGCGCAATCTCGTGGGGACGCTCGTCGAGGTCGGCCTGGGAGCCCGGAGCGCCGGATCGATGGAGGACGTGCTGCGGAGCCGCGACCGGAAGCTCTCGGGCCGGACCGCGCCGCCGCAGGGGCTGGTGCTCGACCGGGTCTTCTACGACGAGTGAAGAGGAGCCCGGCCCCTCACCTGGCCGGCGCGCCCATTCCCAGCGCCTGGGAGATCTCCCGGGCCTTGGCCTGGAGGATGCGGGCGTTGCGCGGCCCCATCCGCAGGATCTGCTTCTCCACGTCGCCGAGCCCCTCCAGTGACGGATCGGCGAAGGCCCAGGTGGCGCCCGTTCCCTCCACCACCGCGACCTCCCCGTCGCGGACCGGGCTCACCTCGATGCGGTGGAGCGCCCGCGCCGCCGCCTTGTCGATCGAGCCGTCCGGGTAGCCGAGGGCGCGGTAGGCGGCCTCCAGCGCCGGGCGCAGCGCGGCGTAGGCGATGACGAACGCGTCCACGTTCACCGAGGCCACCGCGTCTCCCACGGTGTCGAAGCGGGAGTACGACTGCGGGTCGATGGAGGCCTTCCCGTCCCGGCGCACCACCGCGAAGGCGCCCTTGGGTGCGAGGGTCTCGAGCTGCTTGCGCGGCACCATGTCGTTGGCCAGGTTCTCGACCGCCACGGCCCAGCGGCGCGCCACGTCGGGCGCGACGAGGAGCCCGCGGAGCAAGGGGTTCGCCGACACGGCCTCGAGGAGGGAGAGCTGCCTGGCCGGGTCCACCGCCGGGCCGGTCGCCCCGGCAGGAGCCTCGACCGCCGGAGGCGCCGCCGCCCCGGGGGCGGGTGGAGGCGGGGTCGCGCCGAGGAACCACCAGAGCCCGCCAGCGGCGGCCACGACCACCCCGAGCCCGGCGAGCACCAGCGGAACCGCGCTGGGCGGGCGAATCGAGGTCTTCGGTCTCTCCGATTCCATGTGTGCTCCCTCCCCTTCGGTGAACCCTCCGGCGCTGGCGCGAATTCTCCCTCGAATCGCCTCCGACGGAAACGACGAGGCCGGCGGCTCTCGCCACCGGCCCCGAAGGTCTTGGGTCTATGAGAGGGCTCGCGTCTACCTGGACTCCTTTGGGATCGTTTTCCGGATCCAGGAGCAAGCCCCGTTCCGAAACCACGCCTCCTGGAACGCCAGCAATGTCAGCTGGTTGAAAAATGCGACTGCTCGAAACCCGTGCAAGGGGAGTGGAGAATCGGGGCACCACGCCCCTCACTTCCCCTTACTCGCCCCGTTCTTCCTCGGGGGATCGGCCGGCCGGGTCCCCTTCGTGAAGGAGAGCCCGCCGTCCTTCCCCTCGTCCACCACGATGTGGTCGCCGGGAACGAAGTCGCCGGTGAGGAGCTTCGTGGCGAGGGGATCCTGGATCATCCGCTGGATGGCCCGCTTGAGCGGGCGCGCCCCGTAGACCGGATCGTACCCGGCGTCGGCGATGGCCTCGCGCCCCTTCTCGCCGAGCTCGAGCGTCATCTGCCTCTCGGCGAGCAGCTTGCGCAACCGGCCGAGCTGGATCTCGACGATGTGGGAGAGGTCCTCGCGGGAGAGCGGCCGGAAGACCACCACGTCGTCCACGCGATTCAGGAACTCGGGCTTGAACTCGGCGCGCAAGGCCTCCATGGCCGCGTCGCGCATCTCCTGGCCTGCGTCCGGGCGAGCCCCCAGCCGCATGATGTGGTCGGAGCCGACGTTGGAGGTCATGATGAGCACGGCGTTGCGGAAGTCCACCGTGCGCCCCTGCCCGTCGGTGAGCCGTCCGTCGTCGAGGATCTGGAGGAAGACGTTGAAGACGTCCCGGTGGGCCTTCTCGATCTCGTCGAAGAGCACCACCGCGTAGGGGCGGCGTCGCACCGCCTCGGTGAGCTGCCCGCCCTCCTCGTACCCCACGTAGCCGGGGGGCGCGCCGATGAGCCGGGACACGGAGTGCTTCTCCCCGTACTCCGACATGTCGATGCGAATCATGGCGTCGTCGTCGTCGAAGAGGAACTCGGCCAGCGCACGGGCGGTCTCGGTCTTTCCCACGCCGGTGGGGCCCAGGAAGATGAAGGAGCCGATGGGACGGTTGGGATCCTGCATGCCGGAGCGGGAGCGCCGGACCGCCGCCGACACCACCTGCACCGCCAGTTCCTGGCCGACGACCCGCTCGGCCAGCCGCTTCTCCATGGACAGCAGCTTCTCCTTCTGCCCCTCCATGAGCTTCGAGACCGGGATCCCGGTCCACTTGGAGACCACCTCGGCGATCTCCTCGGGGGTGACCTCCTCCCGCAGCATGGCGCCCGCCCTCTGCGCCTCCGCGAGATCCTTCTGCACCTTGTCGATCTCGGCCTGGATGGCGGGGAGCCTGCCGAACTTCACCTCGGCTGCCTTGTTGAAGTCGGCCTTGCGCTCGGCGTCGGCCTGCTCGGCCTTCACCTTCTCGAGGTCGGCCCGCAGGGTGGAGAGCTTCTGGATGAGCCCCTTCTCCCTGTCCCAGCGGGCCTTCAGCCCGGCGAAGGTCTCGTTCAGGCCGGCGATCTCCTTCTCCACGTCGCCCAGGCGCCGGCGCGAGGCGTCGTCCTTCTCCTTCTTCAACCCCTGCTTCTCGATCTCCAGCTGGGCGATGCGGCGGCGAATCTCGTCCACCTCGGTGGGCATCGAGTCGATCTCGATGCGCAGCCGGCTGGAGGCCTCGTCCACCAGGTCGATGGCCTTGTCGGGCAGGAAGCGGTCGGTGATGTAGCGGTTCCCGAGCCGCGCCGCGTCCACCAGGGCCGCGTCCTGGATGCGGACCTTGTGGTGGAGCTCGTAGCGCTCCTTCAGGCCGCGCAGGATGGAGACGGTGTCCTCCACCGAGGGCTCGCCCACGAAGATCGGCTGGAAGCGACGCTCCAGCGCCGGGTCCTTCTCGATGTGCTTGCGGTATTCGTTCACCGTGGTGGCGCCGATGGCGTGGAGCTCGCCGCGGGCCAGCGCCGGCTTGAGCAGGTTGCCGGCGTCCATGGCCCCCTCGGCCGCGCCCGCCCCCACGATGGTGTGCATCTCGTCGATGAAGAGGACGATCTGCCCCTCGGCCGCGATGACCTCCTTCATCACCGCCTTGAGCCGTTCCTCGAACTCGCCGCGAAACTTGGCGCCGGCGACGAGCGAGCCCATGTCGAGCGAGAGGATCTTCTTCCCCTTCAGCCCCTCGGGAACGTCGCCGTCCACGATGCGGCGGGCCAGCCCCTCCACGATGGCGGTCTTCCCCACGCCCGGGTCTCCCACCAGCACCGGGTTGTTCTTGGTGCGGCGGGAGAGGATCTGGATGGTGCGCCGGATCTCCTCGTCGCGCCCCACCACCGGGTCGAGCTTGCCCTTGCGGGCGAGCTCCGTGAGGTCCTTGGTGTACTTCTCGAGGGCGCGGTACTGGCTCTCCGCCTCGGGGCTCGTGACCCGCGCGCCGGCGCGCATGTCCTTCACCGCGCCGCGGATGCGGTCGGCGCTGGCGCCGGCAGAGCGCAGGGCCTCGCCGGGCGGGCTCCTGTCCTCGGCGGCCGCCGCGAGCAGGTGCTCGGTGGAGACGTACTCGTCCTTGAGCCGCTTCGCCTCGACCTCGGCCCGTTCCAGCAGCTTCTGCAGCCGGTTGCCGAAGAAGGGCTCGCCGCCGCCCTGCACCTTGGGGATCGAGCGAAGCTCGTCCTCGAGCCGGCTCTCCACCTGGCCGGGGTTGGCGCCGATGCGCTCGAGCAGCGGCCTGGCCACGCCTTCCTGCTGGTGGAGCAGGGCGAGGAGCAGGTGCTCGAGGTCGATGGCCTGGTGCTCGCGCTTGCGGGCCTCGGCCTGGGCCTCCTGCAACGCTTCCTGGGCCTTCACGGTGAGCTTGTCGGTTCGCATACCCCGGAAGCGTAAGGCCTCGGGCATGCATGGCAAGCGCCGTCCCGGGCCATTAGGGGTCGAGGGTGAACGACCCATCCAGGACGAGTGCAGCGCTGCCGGCGGTCCTCTCCGTGGGGCGTGCGCTCCCCGGGAACTACGCCGACCAGGAGACCCTGACCGCGGCGCTCCGCGCCCACTGGGCCGCGCAGCACTTCAACGCCGACCGGCTCGAGGAGCTGCACCGGGCGGTCAAGGTGAAGGGTCGCCACCTCGCGCTGCCGCTCGCCGGGTACCCGGCGCTCGACACCTTCAAGAAGTCGAACGACGCCTGGATCCGGGTGGCCGAGGAGCTCGGCGCCGAGGCGGTCATGCGGGCCCTCGACGACGCCGGGCTCCGGCCGGCCGACGTGGACCAGCTGGTCTTCGTGACCGTCACCGGCCTGGCCACCCCCTCCATCGACGCGAAGCTGGTGAACCGGCTCGGGCTGCGGCGCGACGTGAAGCGGGTCCCCATCTTCGGGCTGGGCTGCGTCGCCGGCGCCGCCGGCCTGGCGCGCCTCTCCGATCTCATGTCCAGCACTCCGGGAGGGGTCGGGATCCTCCTCTCGGTGGAGCTCTGCTCGCTCACCCTGCAGCGCGACGACCTCTCGGTGGCCAACGCGGTGGCCTCGGGGATCTTCGGGGACGGCGCCGCGGCGGTGGTCCTGGCCGGATGTTCACGAAAAGTGAAAGCGACCCCGCGCCCGCGCGTGGTGGCCACCCGGGCCGCCTTCTACCCCGACACCGAGTGGGTCATGGGCTGGGACTTCCGCGACACCGGCTTCCAGGTGGTGCTCTCCGCCGAGGTCCCCCGCGTCACCCGCGAGAACATCGCCGGCGACGTGGACGGGTTCCTGGCGTCGCAGGGGCTCGGGCGCGGGGACGTGCGCCACTGGATTGCCCACACCGGGGGGCCCAAGGTGCTCGAGGCCTTCCAGTCCGCCCTGGCCCTTCCCGACGGGGCGCTGCGGCGCTCCTGGAGGTCGCTCGAGGAGGTGGGCAACCTCTCATCGGCCTCGGTGCTCTTCGTGCTCGGCGACCTCCTCGATTCGGGCGAGCCCAGGCCCGGGGATCTGGGGCTGGTCGTCGCCATGGGGCCCGGATTCTGCGCGGAGATGGTACTCCTCCGGTGGTGAGAGGGATCGGCGCGTGACCGCACTCTGGGCCTATCTGGCGCTTCTCGGTCTCGTGGCGGCCGAGCGGGGGGCCGAGCTCTCGGTCTCGAACCGCAACGCCCGCGCCCTGCTCTCCCGCGGTGGGAAGGAGAGCGGCCGCGGGGTCTATCTGGTGATGGTGGCCTTCCACGCCCTCTTCCTCCCGGTGCTGGCGCTCGGCGCCATCGCCTACCGGGAGCCGCCCTCCACCTGGGCCCTCCTCGCCGTGGCCGGGGCCTTCGCCGCCCAGGGGCTGCGCTGGTGGGCGGTCCGCACGCTGGGCGACCGCTGGAGCACCCGGGTCATCGTGCTCCCGAAGGCCAGGCCGGTCACCGGCGGCCCCTACCGCTTCCTGCGCCATCCCAACTACCTGGCGGTGATCGTGGAGATGGCCTGCCTTCCGCTGGCCTGGGGCATGTGGCGCCTGGCCATCCTGTTCACCCTGGGGAACGCCGCGATCCTGTACTTCCGCATCCGCGAGGAGGAGCGGGCGCTCGGCCCGGAATGGAGCCGCGCCTTCGAGGGGAAGGGGAGGTTCGTGCCGTGACCGCGCCGCCCGGCCCGACCCCACGCGAGCGGGAGGTGGCCGCCGAGATCCGGCGCATCGTCCGGGAGCAGCTGCACGCGCGGACCGAGTTCGGCGACGACGAGGAGCTGGCCTCCCGACTCGACTCGCTGGCGCTGCTCTCGCTCGTGGTCGCGGTCGAGGACCGTTTCCGCATCCTGCTCACCGACGAGGACGCCGCCAGGGCCCGCTCGCTCTCCGAACTGGCCCGGGTCGTCGCCGCGCGCTCCACGGTGCAGGTGGCGCCGTGAACCGGCTGCGGGGCCCTCCGGCGCCCGTCCCGCGCCACCAGGGGGTGGCCGCCATGCTCTCGGCGGCGGCCCGCCACCCCTCCGGCGTCACCTTCGTGGGGCTGCGCGAGGAGGAGACCCGCCTCTCCTGGGCCGAGGTGGACGCACGGGCCCGCCGCGCCGCCGGGGCGCTCGTGGCCCGCGGCGTCCGCGCCGGCGACCGGGTGGCCATCGTGCTCCGCACCGAGCCCGCCTTCCTCGACGCCTTCTTCGGCGCGCTGCACGCCGGGGCGGTGCCGGTCCCGCTCTACCCGCCGGTGCGGCTCGGGCGCATGGACGAGTACGTGCTGGCCACCGCGCGCATGCTGCGGGTGTCGGGGACGCGCGCGCTGGTCACCACGGGGGGCTTGGCCCGGGTCATCGGCCGGGCCGTGGCCGAGGCCGGGCCGGGCCTGGATCTCGGGGTGGTGGACGCGTCCGGTCTCGGGGAGGGGCGGGAGACCTCCGCGCCCCGCGCCGGCGGCGACCTGGCCCTCGTCCAGTTCTCCTCCGGATCGACGGTGGATCCCAGGCCGGTGGCCCTTTCCCACGCCGCCCTGGTCGCCCAGGTCGATTCACTCGTGGTCATCGTGCAGCCGACGCCGCACGACGTGCTCGTCTCCTGGCTGCCGCTGTACCACGACATGGGGCTCATCGGCTGCCTGCTCGGCGCGGTCTCCTACCCGGGGCCGCTCGTGCTCATCCCGCCCGAGCACTTCCTGGCCCGCCCGGCCCTCTGGCCGCGCGCGGTGGCCCGCCACCGCGGGACCATCTCGGCGGCGCCCCACTTCGCCTACGCCTTCGCCGCCGACCGGGTGCGCGACGCCGACATGGCCGGGCTCTCGCTCGCCTCCTGGCGCATCGCCCTCGACGGCGCCGAGCCGGTCACCACCGGCGCGCTGCGGCGCTTCGCCGAACGCTTCGCCCCCTCCGGCCTCGATCCCGGGGTCCTCATGCCGGTCTACGGGCTCTCCGAGGCGGCGCTGGCCGTGACCTTCTCCCCGCCCGGGCGGCCGCCACGCGTCGAGGATGGCGCGGTCTCGGTGGGCCTGCCCATACCCGGGGTGGAGGTGGAGGTGCGCGGCGAGGACGGGGGCGCGCTGCCGGAGCGGCGCCCCGGCCGCATCCACGTGCGCGGCCCCTCGCTCATGCAGGGCTACCTGGGCGACGCCGCCGCCACCGCCCTGGCGCTGCGCGACGGGTGGCTCGACACCGGCGACCTGGGCTTCCACGCCGGCGGCGAGCTCTTCGTGCGCGGCCGGGCCAAGGACGTCGTCATCGTGCGGGGTGCGAACCACGCCCCGGAGGAGTTCGAGGCCTGCCTGGGGGCCGTCGAGGGGCTGCGCCCCGGCTGCGCGGTGGCGCTGGGCTTCGTGCCCGAGGGAGGCGACGGCGAGGAGCTCCTGGTGCTGGCCGAGCGGACCCGCGCCTTCCGGGGCGACCCGGCCGCGCTCGTCGAGGCGGTGCGCGAGGCGGTCTCGTCGCGGTCCGGCGTGCGCCCCCACACCGTGCGGATCCTCGAGCCCGGGACCCTGCCCCGCACCTCCAGCGGCAAGATGCGCCGCGGCGAGGCGCTGCGCCGCTTCCAGGCGGGGAAGCTCCTCCCTCCACGCAAGGTGAATGTCCTCTCGCTGGTGCGGGAGGTGCTGGCCGGCCGGCTCGCCCGGGCCAGGGCCCGGAGGTGACGTGAGGGACGTGATCGTCGTCGGCGGCGGCCCGGCTGGGCTCTCGGCGGCCGCCGCGGTGGCGGCGCGGGGGCTCGACGTGGTCGTCCTGGAGCGGCGGGAGCTGCCCGCCGACAAGGCCTGCGGCGAGGGGCTCCTCCCCGGAGGCGTCCGGGCGCTCGAGGCGCTGGGCGCGCTGCGCCACCTCGACCCGGGAGGCTGGTCCCCGCTGCGGGCCATCCGCTGGATCCAGGAGGATGGGCGCCTTGCCGAGGCGCGCCTGCCCTCGCCGGGCGGGATGGGGATCCGGCGGCTGGCGCTCTCCGCGGCGCTCTCGGCCCGGGCGCGCGAGGCCGGGGCCGAGGTTCGCGACGGGGCCGGGGTGGAGTCGCACCGGCGCGACGGCGACGGCGTGACGGTCCGTCTCGCGTCGGGCGAGGAGCTGCGGGCCCGCTTCCTCGTGGCCGCCGACGGGCTCTCCTCGGCGGTCCGGGAGCGGGAGGGGCTCGACCGGCCGGCGGCCACGCCCCGCCGCTTCGGCCTGCGGCGACACTTCGCGATCGATCCCTGGACCGACGCGGTCGAGGTCCACTTCTCGCCCGGAGTCGAGGCCTACGTCACCCCGGCGGGAGCGCGGCGGGTGGGGCTGGCCTTCCTCTTCGAGGAGGGGATCGCGTCCGGCTTCGACACGCTCCTGGCGCGCTTCCCGGCGCTCGCCTCCCGCCTCGCCGGTGCGCCCTTCGACTCGGCGCTGGCCGGGGTGGGCCCCCTGGGGAGGAACGCGTCGGCCCGCATCGCCGACCGGCTCGTCCTCGCCGGTGACGCCGGCGGGTACGTGGACGCCATCACCGGCGAGGGGGTGTCGCTCGCGCTGCTGGAGGCCGTGCTCCTGGGGGCGCTCCTCCCGGACGCCCTCTCCCGGGGAGCCAACCGGGAGGCGCTCCTGCCCTGGGATCGGGCGGTCCGGGCCCGCCACCGGCGCCACGCCGCGGTGACGCGACTCGTCCTGGGGATGGCGCGCCGTCCGGCCGTTCGACGCAGCGCGGTGGCGCTGCTCGGACGGGCCCCGCGCCTCTTCGACGTCCTGGTGGCCGGGGCGGTCGGTTGATCGCCCCCGAGATTCGAGCGCAAGCGCGCCGGTCCGTGGTTAACTGAGCCCCTTTCAACGGAGGCAACAATGCGCTCGACGGTGCTCGGAGCGGGATCCTGGGGTACGGCCCTCGCCTCCGTGCTGGCCAGCAAGGGGTATCCGGTCACGCTCTGGGGACGCGACGTCCCGGTGCTCGACGCGGTGGTGAAGGACCACGAGAACCCGCGCTACCTGCCGGGCGTCAAGCTGCCGCCTTCGCTGGGGGCCTCCGCGAGCCTGGCCCGCGCGCTCGAGGGAGCCGAGCTGGTCGTGTTCGCCGTCCCCAGCTCGGGGATGCGCCAGGTCGCCATCGAGTCGAAGCGCTACCTCCACGCCGGAACCGCGGTGGTCTCGGCGGCCAAGGGCATCGAGGAAGGCAGCCTCATGTCCATGGCCGAGGTGCTCGAGGACGTGCTGCCGGTGGCCATGCACCCGTACCTGGCCTACGTCGGCGGCCCCTCCTTCGCGAAGGAGGTGGTGCAGCAGATGCCCACCGCCATCACCGTGGCCGGGCGCTGGGACCGGGTGACCCGGTCGGTGCAGGACGCCTTCCACACCCGCTGGTTCCGGCCCTACACCTCCAACGACGTCCCCGGAAACGAGCTGGGCGGGGTGGTGAAGAACGTCATCGCCATCGCGGCCGGCATGTCCGACGGGCTCGGGTTCGGCGCCAACGCGCGGGCCGCCCTCATCACCCGCGGGCTGGCCGAGGTGACCCGCCTGGCGGTGCGAAAGGGGGCGAACCCGCTCACGCTGGCCGGGCTCTCCGGCGTCGGCGACCTCGTCCTCACCTGCTCGTCGGACCTCTCCCGCAACCGGCGGGTGGGGTTCGGGCTCGGCAAGGGACGCACCCTGGCCGAGATCCAGGCCGAGGTCGGCCAGGTGGCCGAGGGCGTCGTGGCCGCACGCACGGTGCGTGAACTGGCCCACCGGCTCCACGTCGAGATGCCCATCACCGAGGTGGTCTACCGTGTGCTCCACCAGGACCTGACGCCCAAGCAGGCCGTGGTGGACCTCATGACCCGGGAGACCAAGGCGGAGATCTAGTGGCGGAGCCGAGCCAGGCGACGGCCCGGGAGGCCATCCGCGCCGCCGGGGAGAAGGCCGAGCGGCTCCGCGCCTCGACGGGGCTCTCCCGCGACGAGGCGCTCGGGCTCTTCGACGACGCCTTCGCCGGGCTCGGGAACGCCGCCGCCCAGGCCAGCCTGCTGCGCAACGTCCACCCCTCTTCCGAGGTCCGGGACGCCGCCGAGCGGGACGAGCAGGAGATCGACGCCTTCCAGACCGGGCTCTCGCTCGACCGCGGCCTGTACGAGGCCCTCTCCCGCCTGGACCTGGCCGGCGCCGACCCCGCCACGCGCTTCCTGGTCGAGAAGAGCCTGCGCGACTTCCGGCGCGCGGGGGTTGACCGCGACGAGGCCACCCGGGAACGGGTGCGCGCGCTGCGCGACGAGCTCGTGCGCATCGGGCAGGAGTTCGGGCGCAACGTCCGCGACGACGTGAAGGAGCTGCGGGTGGACCCGGCCGAGCTGGCCGGCCTGCCCGAGGACTGGCTGCGGGCGCGGCCGCCCGGCCCCGACGGCAAGGTGACGGTCACCACCGACGCCACCGACTACGTGCCGGTGGTGACCTGGGCCGGGAGCGCCGCCCTGCGGGAGCAGCTCTGGCGCCTGCAGCGGCAGCGGGCCCACCCGGCCAACCTGGAGGTGCTGGCGCGGATGCTCTCCCGCCGGACCGAGCTGGCCCGGCTGCTCGGCCACCCCACCTGGGCCGCCTACGCCACCGAGGACAAGATGATCGGCGGGGAGGCCCAGGCCGCCGCCTTCGTCGAGAAGATCGCCGACGCGGCGGGGGACCGCATGCGGCGCGACCACGCCGACCTGCTGGCCCGCAAGCGGCGCGACGAGCCCGGGGCCGGGTCCGTGGATCCGTGGGACTCGGCCTTCTACGCGGAGAAGATCAAGGCCGAACGCTTCGGCGCCGACGCCCGCGCCGCCCGCCCGTACCTCGAGTACCGGGCCGTCCGCGACGGCATCCTCGCGCTCACCGGGCTGCTCTTCGGCGTCGCCTACCGGCGCGTCGAGGTCCCGGACGCCTGGCACCCCGAGGTCGAGGTCTTCGACGTGGTCGAGGGGGACCGGGCGCTGGGGCGCATCTGGCTCGACATGCACCCGCGCGAGGGCAAGTACAAGCACTTCGCCCAGTTCACCCGGGTGAACGGACAGGCCGGGCGCCGCCTGCCCGAGGGGGTGCTGGTCTGCAACTTCCCCCGGCCCGGCGAGGCCCCGGCGCTCCTCGACCTCTCCGAGGTGCGCACCCTCCTCCACGAGTTCGGGCACCTGCTCCACCACGTCCTGGGAGGCCACACCCGCTGGAGCGCCCACTCCGGGGTGGCCACCGAGTGGGACTTCGTGGAGGCGCCCTCGCAGCTGCTCGAGGAGTGGGTGCGCGACCCGGTGGTGCTGCGCCGCTTCGCCCGGCACGTCGAGACCGGCGAGCCCATCCCCGAGGAGCTGGTGCGCCGCCTCGACGCCTCCGAGGAGTTCGGCAAGGGGCTCACCGTCCGGCAGCAGATGTTCTACGCGGCGGTGAGCCTGGAGCTGCACCGGCGCGACCCGGATGGGCTCGACACCACGGCGCTGGTGGCCGGGCTGATGGAGCGCTACACGCCCTTCCGCCACGTGCCCGGGACCTTCTTCCACGAGTCCTTCGGCCACCTCGACGGCTACTCGGCCCTCTACTACACGTACATGTGGTCGCTCGTCATCGCCAAGGACCTCTTCTCGCCCTTCCAGGAGGAGGGGCTGCTCACGCCGGCGCCGGCCCTCAGGTACCGCAGGGCGGTGCTCGAGCCGGGGGGCTCGAAGCCGGCGGCCGAGCTGGTCCACGACTTCCTCGGGCGCGACGCGAGCTTCGCCCCCTTCGCGCGCTGGCTGTCGTCTGGAGGCTGACCGATGACCGAGACCCGGTTCCACGAGAGCGGCCCGCGCCGCCGCATCAAGGAGATGGAGGTGATGGTGGCGGATCTCAAGGTGGAGGCCCACGACACCGTCACCCTCATCCTCTTCACCGGCAACGATCACCTCGAGTACAAGGCCGGCCACTTCCTCACCATCGACCCGCACCAGTTCGAGGCGCTCGACCGCTTCATCACCTTCTTCGAGGACGTGAAGGGGACGACGGAGCCGACGCGGGCCTACTCGATCTCCTCGGCCCCGCACGAGCGTTACCTGGCCATCACGGTCAAGGAGGAGCGCTACGTCTCCGGCGTCACCAGGTACCCGCCGCTGCTCTCCCCGCTCCTGGTGAAGCGGACCACGCGCGGCATGCGGCTCGTCATCACTGGATTTACCGGCCCGTACGTGCTCCCCGACGACGTGGAGCAGCAGACCGACCACGTGGTGCACGTGGTGGCCGGCTCCGGCGCGGTGCCCAACTTCGCCATGGTGAAGTGGGCCCTCGTTCACTGTCCGTCGATCTGCCACACCTGGGTCTGCTCCAACAAGGGCTGGCAGGACGTGCTCTTCCGCGAGGAGCTGGCCCAGCTGGAGCGGGAGAACCCCTCGCGGCTCCGGGTCGTGAATCTCCTGACCCGGGACCCGGTCACCCCGGTCTCGCAGGGGGTCTGGAAGGGGAGGATCAGCGCCGCCAGCCTGAAGGAGCTGGTGCCGGATCCGCGGGCCGCGCTGGTCTACGCCTGCGGCCCGGCCAACGGTCCCCACGAGAGGGCGGCCGCCAAGGCCAGGGGGGAGGAGCCGCAGCCCCGCTTCCTCGAGTCGGCCCTGGCCGCCATCCGCGAGGCCGGTGTCCCCGGGGACCGGATCAAGATGGAGTCGTGGGGGTGAACCCGGGCCGGACGCTCCGCGCCGCCCCGACGCTCCTGCGGGTGGGGTTCTCCGAGGCGGTCGCGTACCGGGCCGAGTTCCTGGTCTGGCTGCTCTCCACCAACATGCCGCTCGTCATGCTGGCGCTCTGGAGCGCGGTGGCGCGGGACGGGCCGGTGGGGCGGTTCAGCCAGGCCGACTTCGCCGCCTACTACCTGGCCGCGCTGGTGGTCCGGCTCATGACCGGCGCCTGGGTGGTCTGGGAGATGAACTTCGAGATCCGGCAGGGGACGCTGGCCTTCCGGCTGCTGCGCCCGGTGCATCCACTGGTGGCCTACGCCGCCGAGAACGTGGCCGCCATGCCGGTGCGGCTGGCCGTCTCGCTGCCGGTGGCGCTGCTCGCCCTCTGGATCCTGGGGAAGGATCACGTCACCCACGACCCGCTGCTCCTGGCCCTCTTCCCGGTGACGGTCTTCTCGGCCTGGCTCATCACCTACCTGGCCATGGCCGCGGTGGGCTGCCTGGCCTTCTGGCTCGAGTCGGCCACCTCCCTCTTCGACGTCTGGCTTGGGTTCTTCGGGATCTTCTCCGGCTACCTGGTCCCGCTGGAGCTCTATCCACGATGGGTGAATGAGGTCTCCTTCTTCCTGCCCTTCCGCTACATGCTGGCCTTCCCGGTGGAGCTGGTGACCGGGGGGCTCACCCGGTCCCAGGCGCTGGCCCAGCTCGCCGCGCAGCAGGCCTTCGTGCTCCTCCTGCTCGGGGCGGCGGCCGGGATGTGGCGGCTGGGCACCCGCCGCTTCGCCGCCTTCGGAGGATAGGGCAGGTGCACTGGGCGCTCCGCCACCTCCGGCTCCTGGCGGTCCAGTTCCGGGCCTCCCTGCAGACCTCCATGCAGTACCGCATGGACTTCCTGGTCCAGGGGGCCATGTCGTTCTTCTGGATGGCCTGGGCGCTGGTGCCGCTGCTCGTCGTCTTCGGCAAGCGCGACCGGGTGGCCGGCTGGGACCTCGATCACGCACTCGTGGTGATGGGCTGGTTCCTGGCCATGAAGGGGGTGCTGGAGGGGGCGGTGAACCCGTCGCTGGCCAGCGTGGTCGAGCACATCCGCAAGGGGACGCTCGACCTGGTGCTGCTCAAGCCGGTGGACGCCCAGTTCCTGGTCTCCACGGCCAAGTTCGCGCCCTGGCACGTGGTGGACGTGGCGGCCGGCGCGGGGGTGATCGCCTGGGCCTTCTCCCGGCTCTCGCGCTGGCCGGGAGCGGCCGACGTGGCCTCGGCGCTGCTCCTCACCTTCTGCGCCGTGGCCGTCCTCTACTCGATGTGGATCCTGGTGGTGTCGGCCGCCTTCTTCGTGGTGAAGGTGGACAACCTGTCCTTCCTGTTCCTCTCCATCTTCGACGCGGCCCGCTGGCCGGTCTCGGTCTTCACCGGCTTCTGGCGCTTCCTCTTCACCGTGGTCATCCCGCTGGCCCTCATGACCACCTTCCCGGCCGAGGCGCTGCTGGGGCGCATCCGGCCGGTGGCGGTGCTGCTGGCGGTGGCCGGGTCGCTCGCCTTCGTGGCCTCCGCACGGTTGGTTTGGCTGCGGGCCATCGCGCGGTATACCTCGGCCTCGTCCTGACCGACCGCCATGCTCCGCCTCACCTTCCTCGGCACCTCGGGTGCCATGCCCACGGCCGCCCGCAACCTGTCGGGGCTCTCGGTGCGCCACGGGCGGGAGCACTACCTCTTCGACTGCGGCGAGGGCACGCAGCGCCAGATGATCCGGTACGGCACCGGGTTCGACGTGACGGCCATCTGCTTCACCCACTTCCACGCCGACCACTACATCGGCGCCATCGGCTTCGTGCGAACCCTCTCCATGCTGGGGCGGGGCCGGGCCCTCGACGTCTACGGCCCGGCGCCGGCGCGGCGGTTCCTGGAGGAGCTCTTGCTCGGGGGCACCGACCCCATGGCCTTCGAGATCCGCATCCACGAGGTGAACCCGGGCGACGCCGTCCGGCGCGACGGCGCCACGCTGCTTCCCTGGGCCACGAGCCACCGCGTCACCTCGGTGGGGTGGGTGCTCCAGGAGGACATGCGCCCGGGGCGCTTCCACCCGGAGCGGGCCCGCGAGGCCGGCGTTCCCGAGGGGGAGCTGTGGGGGGAGCTGCAGCGCGGGCGGCCCGTGACGCTGGCCGGCGGGCGCGTGGTTCACCCCGGGTCCATCGTCGATCCGCCCCGGCGGGGGCGGCGGGTGGCGGTCACCGGCGACACCCGGCCCTGCCCGGAGACGGCGGCGGCGGCGCGCGGGGCGGACCTGCTCGTGCACGAATGCACCTTCGGCGACGCCGAGGCCGACCGCGCGGTGGAGACCACACACTCCACGGCGCGCGAGGCGGGCCGGATGGCCCGGGAGGCGGGGGTGGCGCGGCTCGTGCTCACCCACCTCTCCACCCGCTACGACACCGTGCCCGGGCCGCTTCTCGAGCAGGCGGCCCAGGAGTACGCCGGTCCGGTCGAGGTGGCCCGCGACGGGCTGGTCGTCGAGATGGCGCGCGCGGAGTGAACGTGGGAACCCCCTCCGACGACCTGCGCCGCTGGATTCCCGGGCTGCTCGCGGCCTGGCGGGGACTGCGCCGCGAGGCGCACCGCGGTGCGCGCCCTCCGCCGGATCGGCTCCTCCCGGACGAGCTTCGCGAGGTGGCCGCGGCCGTGCAGCGCCTCTCGCTGGGGCTCACCCGGGATCGGAAGCTCATCGGGGCCCGCTACCTCGACGACGACCGGCTGCTCGGCGCCTACCTGCTCTTCTACTGGCCGGTCTCCTACCTCCAGGCCCGCGGGGTCCTCTCCGAGCTTCCGCGGAGGCCGCGGTCGGCGCTCGACCTGGGCAGCGGGCCCGGGCCGGTGGCCTTCGCCGCGCTCGACGCCGGGGCCGCCGAGGTGGTGGCCGCCGACCGGTCGGCCCGGGCGCTCCTGGCGGCGCGACGGCTGGCCGCCGAGGCCGGCGAGCCCATCTCGACGCGGGAGTGGGACCCGCAGCGGCGCGGCGGCCTCTCCGGCCTGGCCGGCGGCCGGAAGTTCGACCTCGTCACCATGGGTCACGTGGTGAACGAGCTCTTCCAGGGGGATGGGGCGGCGACGCGGCGGGCGGCCCTCCTCGAGGAGGCGCTCGGCCTGCTGGCGCCGGGCGGGTCGCTGGTGGTGATCGAGCCGGCGCTGCGCGACACCTCCCGGGCGCTGCTCGAGGTGCGCGATCTCCTGGTCGCGGGCGGCGTGGCGGTCCGCGCCCCCTGCCTGTTCCGCGGCGCCTGCCCGGCGCTCACCCGCCCCACCGACTGGTGCCACGCCGAGCGGCCGGTCGATCCGCCCCTGCTGGTGGACGAGATCGGGCGGCGCGCCGGGCTCCGCAAGGAGGCGGTGAAGATGAGCTACCTCGTGCTGGCGCCGCGGGGGGAGGGGTGGAGCGAGCCGCCGACGGGGCTCGCCTTCCGCATCGTCTCGGAACCGCTGCCGTCCAAGGGGCGGCTTCGCTACATGGGGTGCGGGCCGGAGGGGCGCAAGGGGCTCGCGCTGCAGGAGAAGGACGTGACGACGCGCAACCGGGCCTTCGAGGGGCTCCTGCGGGGGGACGTCGTCGGGATCACCTCGGTCGAGCCGCGGGGGGACGGGCTCCGGCTGTCGCCGGAGTCGGACGTCCGGGTGATCGCGGCGGCCGGGATGCCGGTGGCGAAGAATTTCCAGGGAGAGGGGTGAGTCGATGGGCAAGCGACGCGTGGTGGTGACGGGGATGGGGGTGGCGAGCCCGCTGGGGTGCGACGTCGCGTCGTTCTGGCGACGGCTCCTGGCGGGAGAGTCGGGCGTGGTGGCGCTCGAGGATCCCGAGTTCGCGTCCTTCCCGACGCGCGTCGGCGCGCGGGTCCAGGGCTACGTCGCGGCCGACCACTTCGAGGTCAGGGAGGCGCGCCGCACCAGCCTCACCTCCCAGTTCGCGGTCGTGGCCGCCACCCAGGCCGTGGCGCAGGCGCGCCTCCTCGACGGTGGGGTCGATCGGCAGGAGACCGCGGTGCTCATCGGGAGCGCCATCGGTGGCTTCAGCGCCTCCGACCACTTCTACCGGGACTTCTACCTCAAGGGGCGCGCCGGACCGCTCATCATCCCCACGTCCATGAACAGCGGCCCCTCCGCCAACGTGTCGATCCGCTTCGGCCTGGGCGGCCCGCTCTTCAACGTGGACGGGGCCTGCGCCTCGGGGACGCACAGCATCGGGCAGGCCTTCCAGATGATCCGTTCGGGCCTGCTCGACGTGGCCCTGGCCGGCGGCGCCGACACCTCGTTCACGCTGGGTGTCATGACGGCCTGGAGCGCGCTGCGCGTGCTCTCGAAGCTCACCGACGAGCCGGCCCGGGCCTGCCGCCCGTTCAGCGCGGATCGCGACGGCATCGTCCTGGGGGAGGGGGCGGGCGTCCTCGTCCTCGAGTCCGAGGAATCGGCCCGGAGGCGTGGCGCGGAGATCCTGGCCGAGGTCCTCGGGTACGGGGCCTCGGCGGACTGCCACAGCCTGACGCAGCCCTCGCCCGAGGGGCCCACCCGGGCGCTCCGCAAGGCCCTCACCGACGCTTCCCTCCGCCCGGAGCAGGTCGGCTACGTGAATGCCCACGGGACCGGGACCGACTGGAACGACCGGACCGAGACCACCGTGATCAAGAACGCCCTCGGGGACCAGGCCCGGAGGACGATGGTGGTCGCGAACAAGGGAGCGCTGGGGCACGGCATCTCGGCGGGCGGGGCCCTCGAGCTCATCGGCTGCATCCTGACCCTGCGCGACCGGTTGGTTCCCCCGACCATCAACCACACCGTCGCCGATCCGGAGTGCGACCTCGACTACGTGACCACGGGCGCCCGCGCCTACGAGGGGGACTTCGCCGTGAGCAACTCCTTCGCCTTCGGCGGGAGCAATGCGGTCGTGGTGGTGGGGAGGTATCGGAGCTGATCGCGAGGCGCCTTCGTTCCGGAAGGCCGGATGCCGCCGGCGCCTGGGCGTCCCTCTCCGCGGCGCTGGTCCTTCCGGCGATATCGTACGGCGAGTGAATGGCGCCGGGTCACACCGGGCCAGAGCATCGCCAGTTCCCGGCGCCCGGTGCGGAGGCGCCGCTGCGAGGGGCGCCCGAGCCGGCTGGGACGGCCCGGGCCGAAGGCGACGCGAACAGCGCGCCTCGTGGGGGGATCCGGGCGGCCACTCGCGGGCACTCGTTCAAGAGCGGCGAGCCGCGAGACCGTGCGGCCGGCGCGCGATCGCGGGTGACGCCCCTCCGCCAGGCGCCCGGGGTGGCCTCGGCGCGGGGCGCCTCCGCAGCGGCGACCCGTTCTTCCCCCTCCTCCGCTGTGCGCGCCGCGAGGACAAGCGCCCCCTGCGACGAGGCGCACCCACGGGGCGCCGGCACCACGGTGGGACGTCACCCGCGACCGCTCCGTGCGGCCGCCTACGGCCCCGCCGCGCGCCGCCCCTGGAAGAGCTCGCTCATGATCTCCTCGAGCGGGGGCTCCTCCACCGTGAGGTCCGTGACCGGGAGCGAGGAGAGCAGCCGGCCGACGACGGTTGCCACCTGGTCACCGGGGACGCGGTAGACGGCCTGCCCGTCGGCGTGGGAGACGACCACGCCGAGGCGGGAGAGTTCCGCCTCCGGCACCGGCTGGCCGAGCCGGACCACCACCCGCTTGTCGGGCCGGACCTCGCGGGAGAGCGTCCGCAGATCGCCGTCGTGGATGAGCCGCCCCTTGTCGATGACGACCACCCGGGGGCAGAGCGCGATCACGTCGTCCATGTAGTGGCTGGTGAGGACCACGGTGGCGCCGTGCCGCTCGTTGTAGGAGCGGATGAACTCGCGGACCGTGGCCTGCATGGTCACGTCGAGTCCGATGGTGGGCTCGTCGAGGAAGAGCACCCGCGGGCGGTGGACCAGGGAGGCGGCCAGCTCGCACTTCATCCGCTCCCCGAGGGAGAGCTGCCGCGTCGGCTTGTCCACCACCCCGCCCAGGTCGAGCAGGTCGGAGAGCTCGCGGATGCGCGACTCGAACTCGGGGCGCGGGATCTCGTAGATGGCCCGGTTGAGGGCGAAGGTCTCGGAGGGGGGGAGGTCCCAGAGCAGCTGCTGCTTCTGCCCCATCACCAGGGTGATCGACTTGAGAAACGCGGTCTCGCGGCGCGAGGGCACGAAGCCGGCCACCCGCACGTCGCCGGCGCTGGGGTGGAGGAGCCCGGAGAGGACCTTCAGCGTGGTGGTCTTCCCGGCCCCGTTCGGGCCGAGGAAGCCGACCCGCTCGCCGGCCGCCACCGAGAAGGAGATGCCGTCCACCGCCTTCACCGCCTCGTAGCGGCGCCGGAAGAGAGAGCGGATCGAGGCGCCCAGCCCCGGCTGGCGCCGGTGGACCTTGTACTCCTTGCGCAGCTCGCGGACCTCGATCACGGCAGGCCACGATAAGGGCGTGCGCGCGGCACGGCAATGGTTAGGGGATCTCCATGCGAAGACTCGCCTTGCTCGCCACGCTCCTCGCCGGGTGCGCGCACGCCCCTTCCGGTCCGCCGCTCCGGACCGTCGAGCGGGTCGATCTGCAGCGCTACCTGGGCAAGTGGTTCGAGATCGCCACCATCCCCATGTCCTTCCAGAAGGGCTGCGTGGGCGTCACCGCGACCTACTCGCTGCGCAAGGACGGCGACATCGACGTCGTGAACACCTGCCGCAAGGAGACGCTCGACGGGCCCGAGCGCTCGGTCGAGGGCAAGGCGTGGTCGGTCAATCCATCCAACGCGAAGCTGGAGGTCCAGTTCTTCTGGCCCTTCCACGGCGCCTACTGGGTCGTCGACCTCGACCCGGACTACCGGTGGGCGGTGGTGGGCCACCCCAGCCGCACGTATCTCTGGATCCTCTCCCGGACACCTCAGATGGACGAGGCCACGTACCAGGGCATCCTCTCCCGGCTCCGGGCCCAGTCCTACGACCTGGCACTCCTGGTGAAAACCCCGCAACTCCCCGCGAAGGGCTGATCGTCCCATGGCCGCCAGGAAGCGCCCCGCAACGAAGTCCGGACGCCCCCGCCAGCGGCGCGGGGTGAAGCTGCAACCCACCACGCTGGCTGCCGCCGACCTGCGCATCGTCGATCCCTCGCCCGAGCTGGCCGAGCTCTCCCGGGCCATCGAGGCCGACGGTGGAGCCGTGCTGGCCGCCTACCGGGAGCCGCTGGGCGGCCACGCGCTCCTCTTCGCCGCGCTGCCGCTCGACAAGGTGGAGCGGACGAGCTTCCAGCGCGATGTCTCCGACGGCCACGTCCGCAAGCTCACCGTGGCCATGGACAAGACCCGCCGCTACCTCGACCCGATCATCGCCGTCCGCGTCGGCGACCGCTACCTGACGCCGAACGGCGGCCACCGGCTCACCGCGCTGAAGGAACTGGGGGCCAAGGCCGTGCTCGCGCTGGTGGTGCCGGAGAAGGCGGTCGCCTACCAGATCCTCGCGCTCAACATCGAGAAGGCCCACAACCTCCGGGAGCGCGCCCAGGAGGTGGCCCGGATGTACCGTGACCTGGCGGCGACGGGCGAGGCGCGCGAGACCGAAATGGCACTCGAGTTCGAGGAGGCGGCCCTCGCCACGCTGGGCTTCGCCTACGAGAAGAGGCCGCGCCTCTCCGGCGGCGCATACCACCCCATCCTTCGCAAGGTGGACGCGTTCCTGGACCGGAAGCTCTCCGCCGCGGCGGTGGAGCGGGAACGGCGCGCCGACGTCGTCCTCGCCTTCGACGAGGCGGTCACCGCGGCGGTGGCTCGCCTGAAGGAGCGCGGCTTCGACTCCCCGTACCTGCGCAACTTCGTGGTGGCGCGGGTGAACCCGCTGCGCTTCGTCAAGGGCCAGCCGCCGGGATTCGACGAGCTCTTCGCCCAGATGACGAAACGCGCGACCGGGATGGACCCGGGCAAGATCAGGAGCGAGGACGTGGCCCGTAGCGGGGGCGCCGCGGATCCCGAGTAGCGGCGTGTTCGCTCCGGGCGCCTTCGGAGGCGTCACGAGGAGGGGCGCTTGCTCCCCTTGCCCGCGACCACCAGGCGCTCCTCCAGGCCGTGCCCGATCGCCGCGAGGTCGCCCGGCGCGACGCTCTCCTCGAGCCGCCCGAACAGCTCCCGCTCCTCCCACCGCACGTGCCGCTCGAGCAGGTCGGCGAACGCGAGCAGCGGCGCCCGCCGGCTCGCCTGCCGGGCGGACCGGGCCTCGACGAGCAGGTCGCGCAGCTGCCGGTGCTCGTCCTTCAGGCGCCGTCCGTCCTCCGAGGTCAGGTGGCGGCCGAGCAGATCCTCCTCGGCCTGGAGGTGGACGAGGAACACCGACTCCTCGAACCGCCTCGCCAGGACGACGAGCCCGTCCAGGTCGCGCGGGGCCCCCGCCGTCTCGGCGTGCCCCGCGATCGCCTTCTTCAGCTGGAAGGCGACGAGCAGGGCCTGATGATGCTCGCTCGAGAGGGGACGGAGCTCCCGGCTGCGCTTCGCGGCCATGCGGGGTTTCTAATGCCGCCGCGGCTGGCGGGCCCGACTTGGAGGCCTTTCCGCGAGGGATTGCCTTTCCAAGGAGGGGTCGCACATGCGACGGTCCACCTCGACCCGTTCGGTAGGATGGCCGCCACCTGTCGAGCCCCCGTCACATGATGCAGCCCGGACAAGCGAGGCCCCCGGAGGCCGACGGAGAGAGGGCCCCTTCTGCCCCGCATTCCGGACCGGGTGCCTATGTGCGCCTGGCAAGGCCAGACAACTGGTTCAAGAACATCTTCGTCATCCCCGGTGCCGTGGTCGCCGCGAAGCTGACCGGTGCATCGCCGGCGACGTGGTGGTGGCCCTTCGTCATCGCGATGGCGTCGACCTGTGCCATCGCATCGGCGAACTACGTCCTCAACGAGTGGCTGGATCGCGACTTCGACCGCCATCACCCCGAGAAGTCGAAGAGACCGTCCGTGAGGCAGCCGCTCAATCCCTGGATCGTCTACCTGGAGTACGTGGTGCTCGCCGTGGGAGGGCTGGCCGCCGCGGCGACGGTGTCGGTCGAGCTGGCCGTCGCCGAGGCTTCCCTGCTCGCCATGGGCGTCGTCTACAACGTGAGGCCGGTTCGATCCAAGGAACGCGCCTACTGGGATGTGCTCTCGGAGGCCATCAACAACCCGATCCGGCTCCTGATCGGATGGTTCTCGGTCGCGCCGGGTACCTTCCCTCCTTCCAGCTTCCTCTTCGCCTACTGGATGGGGGGCGCCTACCTGATGGGCATCAAGCGTTACTCCGAGTTCCGGGCCATCAACGACCCGGAGATCGCAGGGCTGTACCGGCGGTCGTTCCGATCCTATTCCGAGCCGAAATTGCTCCTGATGGCGATCCTCTACGCGCTCCTGGCCGTCTCCATGGGGAGCGTGTTCCTCGTCAAGTATCGAATCGAGCTCATCCTCGCGGTGCCCTTCGTGTGCGTTCAGTTCGCCTGGTATTTCGCCATCGGCCTGAAGCCGAACTCCGCGGCGCAGCATCCGGAACGCATGTGGCGAGAGGGACCCTTCTCCCTGTACTCGCTCTTCGTCGTCCTGCTCCTGCTGTTCGGCCTGTTCGTGCGCATCCCGGCACTTCACGTGCTGCTCCGGCAGGCCTTCGTGGTGGACTAGCCAGCGGGCTCCCGGGCACGAGGAACGTCCTCCGTCCCGCCGGCAGCCCCATGCTAGGTTCCCGGCCCGAGGCTGCCATTGAAGGAACACTCCCCGTCGCAGAGCGCGATCCGCGGCCGCCTCCTCTGGGCAGGGGGAATCACGGTCGCCGCGGTGGCGGTGTTCGTGCTGGCGGAATGGCACGGGCGTGTGTCGCGCGCCCAATTCCACCCGCCCCCCGCGCTCGCGCAGCGCCCGGCGGGCAGCGTGGGCAGTGCGGCCGACGCGTTCGTGATCTGGAAGGGGTCGGGCGTGAGGGGGCGGCGGCTCGTCCTGCTCACGGGCCAGTGGGGGAACCCGGGTCGAGCACCCGGCGCCGCGGGGGCGACCGGCGGCGTCAGTGCGGCCGGCGCCCCGTACTGGGCGGCCCGCCTGGGACTGGTGCGGTCGTTCGACGTGGTCATGCCGCCTGCCGCCTTCGAAGGGCAGCGCGCCGCGGACGCGGCCCACAGCGTCTTCCGGCCGGAGGACGGCGCCTACCGGCACGACCTCCACGGGCTCCGGCTCCGCTTCTCGCTTCCTGGCGCGCTCGTCCCCCCGGCCGAGCCCGCGCTCGTGCTCATCGAGCCGACCTGGTTCCGGCCGGGCGCGCCGGCGGACCCGCTCGCCTGGCTCGCCTCCGTCGGCGTGCGAACCGACCTGGCCCTCGTCGCGCTGGACGACCCGGCGGCAACCGAGTCGGATCGACGCGCCGCGGAGGAGTACGTCCGGGCCGCTCGCGTGCCCCGGCTCGAGGTCGAGTGGACGCCGTGAGTGCACCGGGCCTGGACCGCCGACTGGGGATCGCGCTCGCCGCGGTGACCCTGGTCGCGCTCGCCCTGCGCATCGCCGGGCTCTCCGACCAGCCCGTGCACGGAGACGACCTGCTCGCCGGCCAGACCGCCCGCAACTTCGTCGAGTTTGGCTGGCCCGGCCCGACCATGTGGCACCACCCCCGGCTCCGGGACCTGCTCGTCTACTGGAGCACCGACGCGCTGGGCGCGGGCCCGTGGGGGCTCAAGGTCTGGAGCGTCCTGCTCGGAACGCTGTGCGTCCCCGCGACCGGTTGCCTGGTGTGGGGCGTCGGCAGGAACCGCACGGGCGCGATCCTCGCGGCCGCGATCGTCGCGACCGATCCCCTCCACATCGATTTCTCCCGGCAGGCCATCAACGACGTCCACGTCGCCTTCTTCCCGGTCGCTGCGATCCTCGCGCTCCTGGCCTACGCGAAGCACCGGCGGCCGTGGCAGGTCGTCGCCGCCGGGGTCCTCCTGGCGCTCGGGATGGCCTCGAAGTGGAGCGCCGCGTTCCCGGTCGCCGCGGCCGCCGCGCTGACGATCCCCGCCGTGGTCGCGGCGGCGGGCTCGCGGCGGGCGAGGGCCGCCGAACTCGCGCTCGACGTCGCCGCGCTGGTCCTGCTTCCCGCCGCCCTGTACGTGCTCACGTTCTGGCCCTGGTTCGGCCGGGGCCACGACCTCCTCGAGTTCGTCCGCTTCCAGGGCGCCATGGGGAAGACGGCCGTCACGACCACCGGCTACGCCGGGACGATGGTCGCGGGATACCAGGGCTACCTCATCGGTGCATGGCGGTGGTTCCTCCAGCCGGTCTGGTGGGTGGACGCCGCCCCGGCGGCGGGCGGTGGCGGTGGCGTTCTCTTCCTGCCCGGCGTCGGGAACCCGGTCACCTGGATGGCAACCTTGCCGTCGGCGGGATGGGCCGCTTGGCGGTGGTTCCACTCGCGGGACCGCGCCGCCGGCACCCTGCTGGTCCTCTGGCTCGCCGCCTACCTTCCGTTCGTGCTCGTTCAGCGGCCGATCTGGGTGAACGCCGCGGTCATCGTCGTCCCGTTCTGGGCGGCGCTGGTCGGGCTGGCGGCTGCCAGCCTGTGGGAGCGTGCCCGCATCCTGGTGGCTGCGTGGGCTGCGGTCGCGGCGGTGGCCGCGCTGCTGCTCTGGGTCCCGGTGACCGGGCGCCGGTTCGGCCCCTCCGACGCCGTCGTCCGGGCGCTCGTACCCCCCCTCGCCCTCGATCCGGCATCCCATCCGGAGACCTCGTTCTTCGGCGTGGACGTCGGGCCGTGACCGGAGCCAGGTGCCGGCATCGCCCAGCCCTTGACGCTGTGCGTCGAAGGGACTAAACAGATCAAAGGGCTGTTGATTCAAAAATCAACCCGGGGGTCGCCATGTCCCGTAACCGGAAGCACCGGCACCATCACTCGCGCTCCCCGTCCGACGGCTCGCCCCCTTCCCGCGTGGCGGTGGTGGCCGGGCTGCGCACCCCGTTCCTCAAGTCCGGGGGAGACTTCAAGGACCTGACCGCCGTGGATCTCGGCGCCGTCCTGGTGAACGAGCTCGTCGCCCGCAGCGGCCTCGCCCTCTCCGAGTTCGACGCCCTCATCTTCGGCCAGGTCATCCCCTCGCAGCTCTCCTCGCTCATCGGACGCGAGGTGGTGCTGCGCACCGAGCTGCCGCGGACGCTTCCGGCACACACCACCTCCCGGGCCTGCGCCACCTCGATCCAGGCGGCCACCGAGGCGGCCGACCAGATCCTCCTCGGCCACGCCGACACGGTCATCGCCGGCGGCGCCGAGTCCCTCTCCGACGCGCCCATCTTCGCGTCTCACAAGCTGGCCCAGGCGCTCGTGAACGCCTCCCGTGCGCGCAGCGTCCCCGAGCGAGTCCGGGCCTTCGCCGGCCTCTCCCTGAAGGACGCGGCGCCGGTCCCGCCGGCCCTGAAGGAGCCGACCACCGGCCTCACCATGGGCGAGAGCGCCCAGAAGATGGCCTGGGAGAACGGCATCAGCCGCGAGGCCCAGGATCGCTTCGCGCAGGAGAGCCACCGCAAGGCTGCCGACGCCTGGGCCAGCGGCAAGTTCGCCGAGGAGGTGATGGCGGTCGAGGTTCCCCCCCGCTTCCTGAAGGTCTCCGCCGCCGACAACAACGTCCGCGCCGACACCACCTTCGAGGCGCTGGCTGCGCTGAAGCCGGTCTTCGACCGTCGCTACGGCACCATCACCGCCGGAAACGCCTCGCCCCTGACCGACGGGGCGGCCGCGGTCATCCTCATGTCGGAGGGGCGGGCCCGCGAGCTCGGGGTCACGCCGCTCGGGTTCCTGCGCGCCTACGCCTACGCCGCCACCGACCCCGGCGACCAGTTGCTCCAGGGGCCAGCCTACGCCGCACCCATCGCCCTCGACCGCGCCGGCCTGGCCCTCGGAGACATGGACGTCGTGGAGATGCACGAGGCCTTCGCGGCCCAGGTGCTCTCCAACCTCCAGGCCTTCGCCTCCCGGAAGTTCGCCGAGGAGAAGCTGGGGCGCCCGGGCCCGCTCGGCGAGATCGACCCGGCCCGGCTCAACCCCAACGGCGGGTCGATCCCGCTCGGGCACCCCTTCGGCGCCACCGGCGCCCGCATGATCACCCAGGCGCTGCGCGAGCTGGCGCGCCGCAAGGGGCGCCACGCGCTGCTCACCGTCTGCGCCGCCGGCGGTCTCGGCGCCGCGGTCGTCCTCGACGGTCCGGAGGCCTGACATGACCACCAGTGAATGGAAGAACTACCGGGTCGAGATCCAGGACGGCGTGGCCACCGTCCTCGTTGACGTGCCCGGCGAGCCCGTGAACACCCTCTCCCGGGAGACCGGCGCCGAGTTCGGCGCGGTGCTCGACGCGCTGGAAAAGGACGCGGCCGTGAAGGCCGTGGTGGTCGCCAGCGGCAAGAAGGACGGCTTCGTGGCCGGGGCCAAGATCGAGATGCTGCGCGACGTGAAGGACGCCGCCGAGGCCGCCGAGCTCTCCCGGGACGCCCAGGCCGGCTTCGACCGGCTGGAGAGGTTCGGCAAGCCCGTGGTGGCGGCGATCCACGGCGCCTGCCTGGGCGGCGGGCTCGAGTGGGCCATGGCCTGCCACTACCGGGTGGTCTCGAACGACAAGAAGACCCAGCTCGGCCTCCCCGAGGTGCAGCTCGGCGTCATCCCCGGCGCGGGCGGGACGCAACGCCTTCCCAGGCTGGTGGGCATCGCCACCGCCCTGGACCTCATCCTGGCCGGCAAGACGGTCAAGCCGAAGAAGGCGCTCTCCATCGGCCTGGTGGACGAGTCGGTGCCGCCGGCGCTGCTGCTGGACGTGGCCCAGGCCCGGGCCCGCGCGCTGGCCGACGGCGAGAAGCTGCGCCCCGCCGCGCCAGGGGTGGTGGACCGGCTGAAGAAGGACCCCCAGGCCACGTTGCAGAAGCTCGCCCTCGAGGAGAACTTCCTGGGGCGCGAGGTGCTCTTCCGCCAGGCCAGGAAGACGCTCCTCGAGAAGACGAAGGGGCACTACCCGGCGCCGGTGGCCGCGCTCGAGGCCATCCAGGCCGGGGTGGAGAAGGGCATGCAGGCCGGGCTCGAGATCGAGGCCCGCCTCTTCGGCGACCTGGCCGTCTCCCCGGTGGCCCGGGAACTCATGGGGATCTTCTTTGCCACCACGGCGCTCAAGAAGGACAACGGCACCTCCGACCCCTCGGTGCGGGGGCGCGAGGTCCAGTCGGTGGGAATCCTGGGCGGGGGCCTCATGGGCTCGGGCATCGCCTACGTCACCGTGAACGCCGGCGTCCCGGTGCGCATCCGCGAGAGGGACGACGCCGCGGTGGCGCGCTCCTTCGCCGCGGTGGCCGGGATCTTCGACGGCCGGGTCAGGAAGCGCTCCATGGACCGGCTGGAGAAGCTGGCCCGCATGCGGCTCCTCACCGCCGGCACCGGCTGGGAGGGCATGGAGCGGGTGGACGTCCTGGTCGAGGCGGTCTTCGAGGACCTGAAGCTGAAGCAGGAGATGCTGCGCACCTTCGAGACCCTGAACCCGAAGGGCATCTTCGCCACCAACACCTCCTCGATCCCCATCGGCGACATCGCGTCTGCGTCCGGCCACCCCGAGACGGTGCTCGGAATGCACTACTTCTCCCCGGTGAACAGGATGCCGCTGCTCGAGGTGATCGTGACCCCGCGCACCTCCGACGAGGTCACGGCCACCGCGGTGGCGCTCGGCAAGAAGCAGGGGAAGACGGTCATCGTGGTCGGCGACGGCCCGGGTTTCTACACCAGCCGCGTGCTCGCCCCGTACATGAACGAGGCGGTCCTGCTGCTCATCGAGGGGGCGTCGGTGGAGGACATCGACGGGGCGCTGACCGGCTTCGGCTTCCCGGTGGGGCCGATGACCCTGCTCGACGAGGTGGGGATCGACGTGGGCGCCAAGGTGGCCAAGGTGATGCACGGCGCCTTCGGGGAGCGCATGTCGGTGCCCGAGGTGATGGGCAAGGTCATCGAGTCCGGAAGGCTCGGCCGGAAGAACGGCAAGGGCTTCTACACCTACGGTGATCCAAAGCGGAAGAAGGTCGTCGACGTCACCGTCTACGACGGGCTCCCCGGCGGGCGCCGGCGCAAGAGGATCGACCGGGACGAGATCGTCGAGCGCTGCGTGCTGCAGATGGTGAACGAGGCGGCGCTCACCCTCGGTGAGGGGATCCTGCGCAGCGCGCGCGACGGCGACGTGGGCGCGGTCTTCGGCCTGGGCTTCCCACCCTTCCGGGGTGGTCCGTTCCGCTGGATCGACGCCGAGGGCAGCGCTCGCGTGCTCGAGCGCATGCGCCGCCTCGAGGGGCGCCTCGGCCTGCGCTTCCGTCCCGCACCGCTGCTCGTCGAGCGGGGACTGTCGGGCCGACAATTCCACGAGTGAGCAACTCTCTGACACCGGGC
>CAWHDZ010000029.1:0-48427 GCA_963828255.1 uncultured delta proteobacterium
CTTCCTCCTCTTCCTCGCGCTTCCCTGGCCGGTACCGGCCTCGGGCATCGATGCCCCGCGCGGGGCGCTCGTCCTCTCCGGCGGGCAGGAGGCCGAGCCCGCGCCGCTGCCGTCCGCACCGCCGCGGGTCGCGCCGGTGATGTCGGCCGTTGCGCCCTCCGAGCTCCGGCTCGCCGAGGCGACCCTCGACCGTGTCGCCGATCGCTACGTCGCGCCGCTCGGCAACGGGAGCGCGGTGCTCACCACCGTGCCGCGCCTGCAGGAGCGCATCGAGAAGGTGCTCTCCGACCACCGGGTCCCGTGGGCCGCGGTGGTGCTCCTCGACCCCTCCACCGGCCGGGTGCTGGCCATGGCCGAGCACTCCCAGCGCGAGCCCGGCCGCCGCGGCCTCTCGCTCCAGGCCCGGGCCCCGGCGGCCAGCGTCTTCAAGATCATCACCAGCTCGGCCCTGCTCCGGCGCGGCTTCGAGCCCGACGCCGAGGTCTGCGCCACCACGGCGGCCAGCACCGGGTCCGGCCCTCCCTGCTCGCCGACGACCCGCGGCGCGACCGGCGCTGTCTCTCGCTCTCCTCGGCGCTCGGCAAGAGCGCCAACGTGGTCTTCGTGAAGCTCGCCGACCGTGCGCTCAACCCCACGCTGCTGCGCGCCGAGGCCGACCGCTTCCTCTTCAACCAGACGATCCCCTTCGCGCAGCGGGTGGAGACGTCGCGCGCCGAGATCCCCGAGGAGCCGTTCGCGCTCGCCACGACCGCGGCCGGCTTCGGGCCGGTCCGCCTCTCGCCGCTCCACGGCGCCGTGGTGGCCGCCATCATCGCCAACGGCGGGGTCTTCGTGCCGCCGGACGTGGTCGCCTCGTCGTCCGGCGCCGTCGCGCGCCCCACGGTCCAGCCCTGGCGCGTCCTCGACGAGCCGGTCGCCGCAGAGCTCGCCGCCATGATGCGCACCACCGTGACCGAGGGCACCGGGCGGCGCGCCTTCCGCGCGCCCCGTTCTCGCAAGTCGTCCCTGCGCGGCCTCACCGTGGCCGGCAAGACCGGCTCGCTCTCCGAGGCCGATCCGTTCCGCGACTACTCCTGGTTCGTGGGATTCGCTCCCGCCGAGAATCCCCGCGTCGCCTTCGCGGTGGTGGTGGTGAACGAGCGGAACTGGCGCGTGAAGGCGCCCTCGGTGGCGCGCGCCGCGGTGGAGGCCTGGGCCGACTGGGACTGGGGGCCGCCTCCAGGCGTCGACGGCGGCACCGCGGAACCGGGCGCGCCGGCCCTGACCTCGACGGGCGAGGTCAGGCCGTTCGCAGCTCGACCACGCCCTGCTCGACGAAGTCCCGGAACGCCTTCAGCACCTCGAGCTCGTCGAGCGGCGCCACCTGGGCGATCTGCCCCAGCGCGCGCCGCCCGTCGCAGCGGGAGAGGAGGTACTTCTGCGAGGCGTCGAGGCCGAGCCCGGAGATCTCGCCGGAGGAGAGCCGGACCACCGGGATGGAGCGCCGGTCGAGCGTGGCGCGCAGGACGCCCCCAGCGCCTCGCGGGCCGCGGCGAGCGCCTGGCGAGCCTCGTCGGACGAGGGCGCGGCGCCGAGCGCGCGCGCGGCGGCCAGCTCGGCCTCTGCTGGCCGGCCCTCGGCGAGCAGCCGGGCCGACTCCCCGAGCACCGCGTTCACCTGGTCGGCGTCCTCGGGGAGGGGCTCGTCCACGATCTCGATGTCGGCGGCGGTCACCACGCCCTGGCGCGCCAGCGCGTAGAGCCGCTGGTACAGGTGGAACTCGGTGGCGTGGAGGGCGAGGCCGATCTCGTCGATGGTGCGGCCGTTGGCGGCCAGCATGAGCACCTTGCCGTCGATGGTTCCCTCGCCGGCGCTGGCGGGAATCCGCGACTCGTCCACGATCAGCGTGGCGCCGCTGCTCGGGAACTGGGACAGGAAGGCGTCCCAGGCGGTGGCACGGAACTCGGCCTCCTTCAGGATGTCGGCGAGCGGCACCGACACCGCCAGCTCGTCCTCCGAGGCCGCGGGAGGCTCCTCGTCCACCGGAAGACGCCCGATTCCCAGCGGAACACGTCGAGCAGGGTCTCGCGGATCTTGATGGAGAGGGCCTCGCGGAGGACGCGGGGCTGCACCAGCCCCACCATGGAGAGCACCTTCCCGAGGCGGATGCGGGTCTCCTGCTGGGTGCGGAAGGCCTTGGCGAGCTGCTCCTCGTCGATGTGGCCGAAGTTGATGAGGAGCTGCCCCAGGAACTCCCGGGGGTCGGTGGACGCGGCGCCGACCGCGCTCCCGTCGCGCAGGTAGATCGTCTTGCGGACCGCACCGCGCTCGCAGGTGAGGGAGCCGGTCACCGCGCGGCGCGCGAGGAACTCCACGAGCTCCGGGAGTGGGTATGAACGACAGGCTTCCGGCGAGGCCGCGCACGCCCGGAGTCTCCCCGGAAAGACCCGTGGCGGCAAGGAACAGGTCGGTGTTATGACCGGCTCCACATGGACGCCGCCCAGCCGGAGAGCCCCAAGCATCGCGGGACGGGCAAGCCCGTCGTCGTCGCCGTGGTCGCCCTCTTCGTCGCCGCCGCGGCCGGGTGGACCGGCTGGCAGCTCTGGTCGAGTCTCCCCGGCAGGCCGCGCTCGCGCGCGAGAAGGCCTTCGACGTCACCCCGGTGACACGCCCCGCCCCCGCGCCGCCCATCCTGGGCTGGACCGTGGAGGGCAAGCCCGTCACGCTGGCCGAGACACGCGGCCAGGTGGTGTTCGTGAACTTCTGGGCGACCTGGTGCCCGCCCTGCCGCGACGAGATGCCGTCCATGCTCCAGCTCGGGCGCGATCTCGCCGCCCGCCATCCGGGGAAGTTCCGCATGGTGGCGGTCTCGGTCGACGACGGCTGGCCGGAGGTGATGCAGTTCTTCGGAGGCCGGCTCCCCGGCGGCATCGACGTGGTCCGCGACCCGGACCAGGCCGTGACGCGCGAGTACGACGGGCTCGGCACGAGGCGGCTGTCCGGATTCCTTCAAGTTCCCGGAGACCTACGTCGTCGATGCCTCCGGGAAGCTCGTGTCCTTCGTGGTCGGGCCGCGCGACTGGAACGACCCCGCCGCCCGGGCCTTCCTCGAGCGCCTGATTCCCTAGGAACATCACCGGGGGTAAGCGGTTGGTGGCGACGCCCCACAAGGGTCTGGCGGGATGACCACGGCCGCTCGACGATCTCGTAACCGTCCACAATCCTTGCATAAGTTGAGAATTGCCCGCCCCAGGTCCGGGCCACGCCGTGGGGGATTCACCCTCGGCGAACCGATCCTGTTGAAGGGTTTTGGAGGGATGCCATATAACCATCGGGATTTCCGCTAATCTCGGCACTCCGTCACCGCGGAGCGCGGGGGGAACGTGACGAAAGTGGCGACGGGCATCCCGGTCGTGGTGGCGGGCCTCGGTGAGGTCGGCCGCGCCATCGCGCGCGCGGTCCTCTCCTCCGCCGACCTGCGGCTCGTCGGCGCGATTGACCCGGCCTTCGCGAAGGAGAAGCTCGACGCCCTCGTCGGGACCCCGACCGGCCTCGGCGTCGAGGCCGACCCGTCGCGGGCGCTTCGCGCCGCTCGCGGGGGCGTGCTCCTCCTCGCCACCTCGTCCCGCTTCCTCGAGGTGCTCCCCACCGTCGAGCTCGCGGTCCGGGCCGGGCTGAGCGTCGTCTCCACGTGCGAGGAGCTCGCCTATCCGTGGCTCGCGCACGAGGAGGAGGCAGACGCCCTCGACTCCCTCTGCGAGGAGAACGACGTGGCCGTGGTCGCGGCGGGCGTGAACCCCGGACTGGCGCTCGACCGGCTGCCGGCGCTGCTCTCGCAGGGCACCGGCGAGGTGCGCCGCCTCGAAGCGGCGCGCGTCGTGGACCTTTCCTCCCGGCGCGAGTCGCTCTGGAGAAAGGCCGGCGTCGGCCTCTCGCCGGCGGAGTTCCAGCGCGCGGTGGAGGTGGAGGCCATCGGGCACGTCGGGCTCGCCGAGTCGGCGACGCTGGCGGCGCTGGGCTGCGGCCTCGACCTCGACGAGCTCGAGGAGGAGGCCGAGCCGGTGCTGGCGACCCGCGACCTGGCCGGCCCGGTGCTGGTGCAGAAGGGCGGGGTGGCCGGCATCCGGCAGCTCGCCCGCGGCTGGCAGGAGGGCCGGGAGGTCGTCCGGCTCGAGGTGGTGCTCGCGGCCGGCGCGGAGAACCCGCGCGACGAGCTGTTTCTCGAGGCCGACCCGCCGCTGCGGCTCGTCGTTCCCGGTGGATTCCCCGGAGAGGCCTCCACGGCGTGGTCGGTGGTCCACGCCGCCGCCGCCATTCCCCTGCTGCAAGGTCTCGTCACGGCGCTCGACCTCCCCCCGGGACGGTCCTGAGCGAGGCGCGCATGCTCGACAAGACCCTCATCGGACGGGAGAGCGAGGCCACCGTGGTGGAGGTGGAGAAGGGCGCCATCCGGCGCCTCGCCGACGCCGTCGGAGACGCCAACGTCGTCACACCTGACGAGGCGGCGGCCCATTCGGCCGGCTTCCCCTCGCTGGTGGCGCCGCTCACCTTCCCGGCCGTGCTCTCGCTCAACGAGCGGTTCCGCCACTCCCTCGACCTGGGCACCCGGTCGCTCCTCCTCGGGAGGAGTCGATCGAGTACGGGCGCCCCATCGTCGCCGGTGATTGACTGACGGTGAAGACCAAGGTGGCCGACGTCCAGGAGCGCGCCGGGACCAGCGGCGCCACCGACGTCCTCATCCTCGAGACCGAGGGGCGCGGCGCCGAAGGCGAGTTCGTCTTCCGCACGCGCGAGACCTACATCCTCCGGCGTGGCTAGGGAGGGAGACCCCGTGCTCCTGGCTCGGCAGCTCTACTTCGAGGCGGTGAAGGTCGGCGACGAGCTCCCCCCGCTCGTGAAGCCCCCGGTGGACCGCTCCCAGATTGCCCGCTTCGCCGGGGCCACCGGCGACTACGGCCCGCTCCACGTGGACGAGCCCTTCGCGCGGAACGCCGGCTTCCCCAGCGTGCTCGTGCCCGGGATGCTCGCCATGGGCTTCCTCGGCGAGCTGGTGACCGACTGGCTCCGCGGCGCCCGGGTGCGGCGCTTCGGTGCACGTTTCGTGAAGATCGTCTGGCCCGGGGACGTGGTGACCGTGCGGGGCCGCGTGGCCGACCGGCGCTTCGAGGCGGCCGGCCGCTACGCGGTGGACATCGAGGTCTGGGGCGAGAACCAGCGCGGCGAGCTGGTGGTGCGGGGCGCGGTGACGGCCCAGCTCTACTACAGCGCCGAGGACGAGACCCGGCAGCGCAACGGGCAGCCCCCCCTGGCGGTGACGCCGGCCGAGGAGGAGGAGCGGCTCGCCAAGCTCTCCCGCAGCACCGCCCCGGCCCGCCCCGCGGTGGGCACGCGGCCGGTGGTCGCGCCGGCCCGGCCCCCGGCGGCTCCCCCGCCGAAGGCCCCACCGCGGCCGGAGCAGAAGCCCGCGCCGAAGGCAGCTCCCGCGCCGGTGAAGCCTCCGGAGCCGCGGCCGGCGGTCCCGAGGAAGGCACCGGCGAAGGCCGTCCGCGAAGAGGCCGCGGAGGCCGGGCCGAAGAAGCCCGCGCCGAGGCCGGTCTCGAAGAAGTCCGCGAAGAAGGACTCCCGGCCCGCGCCGAAGAAGAAGCCCGACAAGCGACGGTGATGCTGCTCCTCGCGCTCGCCCTGCTCGGCGCGACGCCTGCGCCCGCACCTCCGCAGCCCCTCGGCGCGGCCGGCCGGGCCGCCCGGATCGCCCGGGGAGACCAGGCCTTCGCCGCGAGCGGGGGACCCGGCGCGCCTGGCCGAGGCCATCGAGGCCTGGACCGCCGTGGCGGCCCACCCGCCGGAGGACCCCGCGGTCGATCTCCGCCTGGCCCGCGCCGAGGCCTTCCGCGCCCTCGCCGACCCTGCGTCGGCCCGCTCCGCCTGGCTCGCCTCCTCGCGCGCCGCGGAACGGGCCCTGCGCCACCTCTCCCCGGCCTGGGCCGCCGCCGTGGACGCCGGCGACCTGGTCGGCGCGCCGCCCCGCGTCGGGCCGGAGGGTGCCGAGGCGCTCTACTGGCTGGCGCTCGCCACCTGGTCCTCCGCGCGGGAGAAGGGGCTCGCCGCCCTGCTCGCGGTGAAGGACCCGGCGCTCTCGGCGATGGAGCGCGCCGCGTCGCTCGACGGCTCGGTCGACTGCGCGGGTCCCCACCGTGCGCTGGGCGCCTGGGCGGCGGCGCTCCCGGCCGCGGTCGGCGGGGGAGTGGCCCGCTCGCGGCGCCACTTCGAGCAGGCCCGCGCGCTCGGGCCCGGCTGCCTCCTCACGCCGGTCGCCGAGGCCGGCTCGCTCCTCGTCCTGCTGCAGGATCGGGCCGCGTTCGAGCGGTCGCTCGCCGAGGTGGAGGGGTCCGGGGACGTCGATCCGCGCTGGGCTCCGGAGAACGAGATTGCCCGCCGGCAGGCGCGGGAGCTCCGGGCGCGCGCCGCCCGGCTATTCTGACGGGAAGGGGAGGACACATGGCCGACCAGACCCAGGACCGCAACGCCACGCAGGCCGCCACGCCGGCGAACCAGGGGAAGGGGCGCCTGGGCAGCGCCATGATCTGGATGCTCGTCCTCTCGCTGTTCCTGTTCTGGCTGCCCGTGCTGGGGATGTTCATCGCCGGGGTGGTCGGAGGGCGGAAGGCAGGGTCGGTGGGCACGGCCATCGGCGCCGCCCTGCTGCCGGCGGCCATCGTGGCCGGGGTGATGTTCCTCGCCGCCTCGTTCCTCACCGGGATGCCGCTCCTGGGAGTCATCGCCGGGCTCGGCTCCGGCGTGTTCGTGGTGGCCAACGTGGTGCCGCTGGTCGCCGGCGCGGTGGTCGGCGGCATCCTCGCCTAGGGTGGGGTAGACTGGCTCCATGAGCGAGCCGAAGCTGGGAACGCTGGCGGTCCACGCCGGCGAGGGCGAGACCCTTTCCGTTCCCGCCACCACGACCCCCGTCTACCAGGCCACCACCTACCGCTTCGAGACCGCCGCCGACGCCGCCGCCTACCTCGACGCGCCCGGAGGGGCGCTGGCTCTACGCGCGGCTGGAGAACCCCACCGTCGTCGCCGCGGAGCGGAAGATTGCCGCGCTCGAGGGGGCGGAGGCGGCCGCCTGCTTCGCCTCCGGCATGGCGGCGCTCACCGCGGCGTTCCTGGCCTCGCTGCGGGCCGGGGACGCGTTGCTGCTCTGCGACACCCTCTACGGCCAGACCACGCGGCTGGCGCGGGACGTGCTCGAACGCTTCGGCGTGGAGGTCCGGGTCGTCCCCTTCGACGGCCTGGCCGCCGCGGTGACGGCCGCGCCCCGAAACGCCCGGGCGCTGGTCTTCGAGAGCCCCACCAACCCCACCCTGCGCATCGCCGACGTCCCGGCCGTGGCGGCCGCCTGCCGGGCGCGCGGCATCCGCAGCGTCTTCGACGCCACCTTCGCCTCGCCGGTGAACCTCCGGGCCATTCCACTCGGAGTAGATCTGGTGGTCCACAGCACCACCAAGTTCCTGAACGGCCACTCCGACCACCTGGGCGGCGCGGTGGCCGGGTCCCGCGCGCTCGTGGACGGCGTGCTCGCGGTGCGCCGCTCCACCGGCGGCAACCTGGACGCCGCCGCGGCCTACGACCTGCTGCGCGGGATGAAGACGCTCGAGGTGCGGGTGCTGCGCCAGAACGAGACGGCGCTCCGCGTGGCCCGGGCGCTCGAGGGACACCCCCGGGTCGAGCGCGTGCTCTACCCGTTCCTCGAGAGCCACCCCGACCACGCGATGGCGCGGGCGCTCCTGCGCGGGGGCGGCGGCGTCCTCTCCTTCACCGTCCGTGGAGGATACCCCGCGGTGGCCCGGGTGCACGACGCGCTCCGGCTGGTGGCGCGGGCCAGCTCGCTGGGCGGCGTGGAGAGCCTGGCCTCCATCCCGGTCATCTCCTCGCACCGCAACGCCACCGACGCCGAGCTGGCGGCGCAGGGGATCGGCCGGGGGACCCTGCGCGTGTCGGTGGGCCTGGAGGACGCGGAGGACATCGCGGCCGACCTCCTGCAGGCCCTGGAGCAGGCGTGAGGAGGAGGGCTGCCGGAGTGCTGGCGCTCGCCGTCGCGGCCGGTTGCGTCCGCGCGCCGCCTCCCGATCTGTCCCGCAACCCCGCCTCGCTGCTCGCGCAGGTCCGGGCCGCCCAGGGGGGCGTCTCCTCCTGCCGGGGGTCGGCGCGACTGGGGCTCTCGTCTCCCGACCTCTCCGGCTCGCTCGACGCATGGGTCGCCGCCGAGAAGTCGGGGCGGCTCCGGTTCGAGGTCTTCGACTTCTTCGGCAACCCCGCGGCGGTCCTGGTCGCCGGCGGCGGACGCTTCGCGCTCCTCGACGCGCGCGCCGGGACGCTCTACCGCGGCGACGACACCCCGGAGAACCTGGCCCGGCTGCTCCCGGTGCCGCTCGGCGCCCGCGAGCTCGCCAGCGTGGTGTGCGGAGCGGTGCCGCTCCTCGACGGACAGGCGGTGGCGGCCGAGCCGGGGGACGGCGTCGTGCTCCTCGAGGTCGCCGGCGCGGCCGGGCGGCAGGTGCTGGCGGTGGGGGAGGGCGCCTCGGTGGTCTCCGCGAGCTTCCTGCCCGGCGCGCGGGGGGGGACCGCCTGGAAGGCCGCCTTCTCGGTCTTTCGCCACCCCGGCGGCCGCCGCTTCCCCACCGAGGTGGAGCTGCGGGGCGGGGGCGCCGAGCTCTCGCTGCGCTGGAAGGACGACCTGGAGGTCAACGGGGCACCGCAGGACGCCCTCTTCGAGCTCGACCCCCCTCGCGGCGCCCGCGTCGTCGACCTCGCGCCCGGAGCGGCCCCGCCTCCGCTCGACCTCCCGATCCGTCCCGCAACCCCGGGCGGCAAGTGACCGGGATCCGGGGCGACCCGTTCGCCCCGGGCGGTTCGGCTTGAATCCCCCCGGAAATCGACTAGCTTTGCCCCTCCCCGGAACCCGGAAAGGCGCGAAGACTTGAACCTGGAACTCCTCACGGTCCTGAAGACCGGTGGCGTCGCGATGTGGATCATCGCGTTCTTCTCGGTCCTCGCCGTGGCCGTGGCCGTCGAGCGGGCGCTGGCGCTCTGGCGCTTCACCGACCGGGCCCGAAGCCTCGCCGACGCGGTGACCCGTTCGCTGCTCCGCGGCGACACCGAGGACGCCCGTGCGCAGGCCGAGCGCTCCGGCTCGCCCGCCGCCGAGGTCTTCCTGGCGGCGCTCGTCCCGACGCCCCCCGGCAAGCGGCCGGCCACCGACGCCCGCATCGAGGCGGCGGTGGAACGGGAGCGCCAGGAGGCCAACCAGAAGCTCCGGGCCCGCCTGTGGATCCTCGGCACCATCGGCGCCACCGCTCCGTTCATCGGTCTCTTCGGGACCGTGGTCGGGATCATGCGCGCCTTCCACCAGATGGGCATCACCGGCCAGGGGGGCTTCAGCGTGGTCGCGGCCGGCATCTCGGAGGCCCTCATCACCACCGCCGGCGGCATCGCGGTGGCGATCGAGGCGGTCATCCTCTACAACATGCTCAACGTGCTGGCCGGCCGGCTCCAGCTCCAGCTCAAGCTCCTCACCGAGGAGTTCCTGGAGATCGTGAAGGAAGTCCGCGCCGGTCCCGCCGGGGCGCAGGAGTCCTGACATGTCGATGAACAATCCCGACGACGACGGCGGCACCGGAACCGGCGCGGGGATCTTCGCCGACATCAACATCACCCCGCTCACCGACATCTTCCTCGTCCTCCTCATCATCTTCATGGTGACCACCACCGCCATCGCCGAGGCGGGAGGGCAGAACGGCGGGATCAAGGTCAGCCTCCCCAAGGGAGGCCAGGCCAACGCCGTGAAGGAGGTCCACGACCTCGCCATCGCCGTCCTCTCCGACGGCCGCGTGGTGGTGCAGGGCAAGGTGGTCGACGAGGATGCGCTGAAGAAGATCCTCGGTCAGGCCCGGCGGAGAACCCGGAGACGCTGGTGCTCGTGCAGGCCGACGAGGGAGTGGCCCACGGCAAGGTCGTGGCGGTCATGGACCTGGCCCGCCGCGAGGGGCTGCCGCGGCTCGCCATCGCCACCCGCGCCGACGCCCCCTGACCGGCTCCCGGCCCGGCGCGCCCCTCGACCGGGGCCGCCTGGACGGATACAGTCGGTCCGTGGCCCACCCGCAGCGCAAGCGTCTCGGCGGAGATCCTGCTCGAAGCCGGGATCATCGACGGCACCCAGCTCCAGGCGGCGCTCGGACACCAGCGCCGCTGGGGCGGACGCCTCGGGCAGGCCCTCATCGACCTCAAGATGGCCAGCGAGGAGGACATCGTCTCCACGCTCGCCAACAAGCTGGGGTTCGAGCGGGTGCCGGTCGAGACGGTGGAGTACGGCCCCGGGCTCGAGCTGGCGCTGCGCCTCGTGCCCCACGAGTTCGCCGAGCGAAACCAGCTCCTCCCCTACGCCGCCGACACGGCGAGCCTCTGGGTCGCCATGGCCGACCCCACCAACATGGGCGTCATCGACGAGCTGGCCTTCCGCACCGGCCGGAACGTGAAGCTGGCCATCGCCGGCGACCGCGAGATCGCCCGCGCCATCCGCCGCCTCTACCTGGGGGACAAGCGGGGGGTCGAGGCCATCGCCCTCGACGAGCTGGACGACGGGCCGGTGGAGATGATGGGCCCGCTCGACGCCGGGTACACGCAGGGTCAAGACGGCTACTTCCCGGGCAAGCAGGCGCCGGCTTCACCGGCCGCCCCCGCGGCCCAGGGCCCCGGCGGAGCGCCGCCCCCCCTGCCGGTCCGCCCGGGCCCGCCCACGACGGGTCCCGAGGCCCGCCTCGCCGCCGCCGTGCGCGGGTTGCGGATGGAGGACGACGCTCCGGTGGCCGTGCGTGCCCAGATGCCCGAGGCGCCGCCGGAGCTGGTGGTCGAGCTCGAGCCGGAGCCGGACGGAGGGTTCGTCTTCGGACCGCGGGTCGAGGCCATCCTCGACGGCCTGGAGCGCATCGGCGGGCGCGCGGGCTGCCCGCCGGAGGTCGATCGCCTCTCGCGGTTCTCGTCGGCGCTGGTCCGCCTTCTCGTCAAGAAGGGGTTCATCTCCGAGGACGAGCTGGCTGCGGCGTTCGTCCAGGCGGAGCGCGGCGCACCCAAGCGGTAGTCAGTTCAGCGCGGCCGGGACGGCCAGCGCGAAGGGCGCGATCTCCACCGGGAAGGTCTCGCCGTCGTCGCGCGCCATGGTGTAGGTCCCGCGCATCTGCCCGAGCGGGGTGCGGAGCACGCAGAAGCTCGAGTACTGGAACGACTCGCCGGGCTCGAGGTGCGGCTGCTGGCCGACCACGCCCTCGCCGGTGACCTCCTCCCGCTCGCCCCGGGCGTCGGTGATGATCCAGTGGCGGGAGAGGAGCCGGGCACCCGAGGTGCCGCCGTTCCGGATGCGGACCGTGTAGGTGTACAGGAAGCGCGCCTGTCCGGGCGCCGAGCGCTCCGGACGGAACTCGCTCTGCACGGAGACCTCGATGCCGTCGGTGACTGCGGTGGACACCGGGTTCCGTTAACCGCGGGCGGGCCCCCGTGCCACAATGGCCGGATGGCACTCGAGCCCCGGCTCCGCGAGATCCTGGACGAGGTGCGGGCCGACGGCGGGCGGGTGGTGGCGCTCACCGGAGCCGGCATCTCCGCCGAGAGCGGCATCCCCACCTTCCGCGGGAAGGAGGGGTTCTGGGTGGTCGGCTCCCGGAACTACATGCCCCAGGAGATGGCCACCCACGCCATGTTCCTGATGGAGCCCGCGGAGGTCTGGCGCTGGTACCTCCACCGGTTCGGCGTGGTCCGCCACGCCGCGCCCAACGCCGGGCACGAGGCGCTGGTGCGGCTCGAGCGCGCGCTGGGCGACCGCTTCACGCTGGTCACCCAGAACATCGACGGCCTGCACCGGCGCGCCGGCGCCTCGCAGGAGCGGACCTACTGCATCCACGGCGACGCCGCCTGGGTCCGCTGCGCCCACGACTGCGGCGTGGGGCTCCTCCCGCTCCCCGGTTCTCGGCCCCCGCGACGCCGCCTCGCCGCTCACCGCCGCGGACCGCGCCCGCCTCACCTGCCCGCGCTGCGGCGGCTGGCTCCGGCCCCACGTCCTCTGGTTCGACGAGTGCTACGACGAGGAGAACTACCGCTTCGAGTCCACCCTGCGCGCCGCCGCCGAGGCCGACCTTCTGCTCGTCGTGGGCACGAGCGGCGCCACGAACCTGCCCATGCGCGTGGGGCAGCTCTGCTTCACGGGCGGCGCGGCGCTGGTCGACGTGAACCCGGAGGAGAACCCCTTCTCCGAGCTGGCGGAGCGGAGCCGCCGCGGCTTCTTCGCCCGGGGCTCGGCCACCGGGAGGCTCCCGGAGATCGTGGAGGCCCTGGGCGGAGGCGCCTGGAGCTACCGCTGCAGCGCCTCGAGCTTCGCGATCCAGGCCGGCGAGAGTCCCGAGGCGCGGGCGCCCCGCAGCATGACGTCGAGGTAGGGCGGGGCGGGAGGGCCGTCGGCGGGGAGCCGGCGAGCCGGGGCCACCCGGAAGGCCAGCGCCGGCACGGGCCCGGCTTCCGTCTCGAGGGTCACCTCCACCGGCTCGTAGAGCCCGGAGACCGCCCCCTCCTTGTGGTCGACGAGGCCGCGAGCCTCCCCGGGCATGGGGACGGCGAGCCCCTCCACCGCGTCTCCCGGCGCCTCCGCCAGGCTCGCCACCGGACCGCCCCACATCCGGCTCGGGGCGTCGAAGGAGAGGCGCCACCCGGGGAGCCGCGCCGGGCGCGCCACCGAGAAGTCGGGCACCCGGTAACCGTGGTCCCGCGCCCAGCTGCCGAAGGCCTCGGCGTCGAGGGAGGACCCGTAGACGAACCAGGTGAACCCGGGGCCGCCCGCCGCCTGGTGGGCCCGCCCGACGACGTTCAGGGGATTGGCCATGTGGGCTTCGCTCCCGCCGCGGGACGCGGCGATCAGGTGAGGACGACGTGGGCGATCTCGGGGGGGCTGCCGAGCCGCATGGGAGGACCCCAGTACCCGGTGCCGCGCGAGACGAAGATCTGCGAGCCGTTGCCGTCCTTCACCCCGTACAGGCCGTGAAGGTAGGGGTAGACGAGCGCCGTGGCCAGCGTGAACGGGAAGATCTGGCCGCCGTGGGTGTGGCCGGAGATCTGCAGCTCGACGCCGGCATGGGCGGCCGCCTCGACGCCGCGCGGCTGGTGGGCGAGCAGCACGAGCGAGCGGTCGGGGTCCCTCCCCGCCAGCGCCGCGGCCAGGTCCGGCCCGTGACCGGGAGCCATCCCGGCGGAGCGCCAGTCGTCGATGCCGGCCAGGTCGATGGAGGCCCCGCGGTCGCCGATCTCGACCCGCTCGTTCCGGAGCACCCGGATGCCCAGGCGGCGGAAGTGCTCCACCCATGCCGCCGCCCCCGAGTAGTACTCGTGGTTCCCGGTGACGAAGTAGACGCCGTAGCGGGCCGAGAGCGCGGCCAGCGGGGCGGTCGCCGCCTCGAGCATCCGCACGCTGCCGTCCACGAAGTCGCCGGTGAGGGCGATGACGTCGGGGCGCAGGGCGTTGGTGGCGGCCACCACCCGCCGCACCTCGTCCTCGCCGATGGTCCGGCCGACGTGCAGGTCGGTGATCTGGGCGATGGAGAGGCCGGATAGCTGCCGGGGGAGGCGCGCCAGCTTGACCGGCACCTCGTGGATTTGGGGAGCCCCGAGCGCGCTCGAGACCGCGAAGGCGGTCGCCCCGCCCGCCGCCAGCACGGCGCCGCCGGCGACGGCCCGTGCCATGAGCCGGCGCCGCTCCGGGTCGGCGGGGGCCTCGGGGGCGTGGCGGATCCAGTCCGTGAGGAGCTCGACCCCCGAGAAGGCGAGCCGGGCCAGGTCGACCACCACGAGCGCCGAGAGCAGGAGGAAGGCCACGCCCATCCAGATCATGGCCCCGAAGACGAAGCCGTCGGCGAGGGCGCCCGCGCGGGCGCGCATGACGAGGAAGGCCAGCGGCACGGCGACGGCCGCCGCCACCAGCCCCACGGTGAGCAGGCGCCGCCAGGGCTCGCCCACGTCGGTGTCGCGGACCAGGCGCGACCAGATGTAGTAGTGCATGCCGCCCACGAGGAGCAGGGCGACGCCGAAGAAGATCACGAACGAGAGCAGGGAGCGCGACACGGGGAAGAGCTAACCGGGAAACGGCCCCGCCGCCAGCGGGGGCCGGCGGCGGGGAGGGGACGGGCCCGGGACGCCGGGATCAGTCGTCGCGGCGGAAGCGATCTCGGTCGTGCCCGCGGTCGTGCCCGGCGTGGCCCAGGCCAGGTGGCCGGGAGGCGACCGGCGGGCGTCGAGCCCGGCGCGGTAGCCGCCGTACCAGGCGTCGTAGCGGGCCACGCGCCAGGGGTTCCAGCCCCAGCGGGCCAGGTAGGCGGCCCGGTTCGCGTCGAGCCAGCGGTAGTACACGGAGAGTGACGGGCCACCCCGGGTCGCCAGGGGAGGCGGGGGCGGGAGCACGGTGGCCACCCAGGGAGGCGGCGCGGGCGGGAGCGGCACGGCGAGCTGCGGGACCGGGCGCCACCGCTCGTCGTGCGCGCTGGCGGGGCGGGGAGCGAGGAGGGCGGCTGCGGCGAACGCGGCGAGACAGGCGGCGACGGCATTGCGGTGGGTCATGGCTTCCTCCGTTTCCTTCGACGGAGAAGGGACGCGGGAGCCCGCCCCGGGATTCACCGGGCCGCGCGATCAGCCGGGCGGCGCCCCCGGCAGCCGGTCGATCTTGGCGGCGAGGATGAAGTCGTTCTCGGTGAGCCCGCCGGCGGCGTGGGTCCAGATCTCCACGTCCACCGCGGAGTAGTGGACGCAGAAGTCCGGGTGGTGGCCCTCCGACTCGGCCAGGTCGGCCATGGCCGAGACGAAGGCCATGGCGGCGCGGAAGTCGGAGAAGCGGAGGTGCTTGCGGATGCGGTCGCCGGCGAGCTGCCAGCCGTCCACCGAGGCGAGGAGTGCGTCGAGCGCGGCCCCCTCGACGCGCGGGACTCCGCCTTCGCAGGGGACGCACTTCTTCCGGGTGAGGTCCATGGTGGCCAGATAACCGAACCGGCGGCGGCGCGCCGCCCCGGGCGCTATGCTCCGCCGACCATGGAGAGAACTTTTTTCGCGCTGGGCGCGATCTCGGCCTGCATCGCGGTGGGGACCGGCGCGTTCGGCGCCCACGGCCTGAAGTCCCGGGTCACGCCGGAGATGGTGGCCGTCTTCGACACCGGCGCGCGCTACCAGATGTACCACGCGCTGGCGCTCGTCGCGGCCGCCTGGGCCGCCGCGCGCTGGCCCGGAGCGGCGGTCAACTGGGCCGGCTGGCTCTTCGTGGCCGGGACCGTGCTCTTCTCGGGAAGCCTCTACGCGCTCGTGCTGACCGGCGTGAAGGGGCTCGGGGCGGTCACGCCGGTGGGCGGCCTGCTCTTCCTGGCCGGGTGGCTCTCGCTGGCGTGGGCCGCGCTTCGCGGCGGACGGTGAGGCGACCCTACCCCGTCTCGATGGGAAGCCCGGCGTCGGTCCAGGCGACCACTCCGCCGTCGAGGCTGTAGGCCTTCTCGCAGCCACGTTGCGACGCGGCCGCGGCGGCGGTGAGGCTGCGGATGCCGTGGGCGCAGACGAAGATGGCGTGGCCGCGTCCCTGGCGCAGCCCTCCCTGGGGATCGCGCAGCAGCGAGCCGAGCGGCAGGTGGCGAGCTCCCGGGATGTGGCCCGAGGCCCACTCGTAGGGTTCGCGGACGTCGACCAGGTCTACGTCGTCGTGTGCGAGGAGGTGGACGGCCTCCTCGGGGGAGATGCGATGGACCGGCATGAGGGGAGTGCTTAATCGGGCCCCGGCGCGCCCTCTCGCGAATCTGCGGGGCGGCTCCTTCCAGGCTAGACTGTGCCCTCCTCATGAGCCGACCTCCCCGGGACCGCTTCCCCTCGCAGATCAAGTACCTGGCCTGGAACGAGGGGTGCGAACGCTTCTCGTTCTACGGCATGACCTCGATCCTCACCATCTACATGGTGACCTTCCTGGGGGTCCGGGAACCCGACGCCGAGGCCAACTACCACTTCTTCGTCTTCGCCGTGTACCTCACGCCGCTCGTCGGCGCCTGGATCGCCGATCGCTTCCTGGGGCGCTACCAGGTCATCCTCTGGCTCTCGCTGGGCTACGTCTTCGGCCACGCCGCCATCGCCATCTGGGAGTCGCCGGCCGGGCTCGTGCTGGGCCTGTCGCTCATCGCCATCGGTGCGGGCGGGATCAAGCCCACCGCCGCGGCCTACGTGGGCGACCAGTTCGACGCGAGGAGCCAGCACCTGCTCGAGAAGGTCTACGACCTCTACTACTGGATGATCAACCTGGGGTCGTTCACCTCCATGCTCGTCATCCCCGAGCTCCTGGCCCGCTTCGGTCCCTGGGTGGCCTTCTCGGTCCCCGGCGTGCTCATGGCGTTCGCGCTCGTCATCTTCTGGCGCGGTCGCCGCCTCTACGTGAACGTCCCGCCCACCGGCCCCAACCCGAACGGCTTCTTCCGGGTGGTCCGGCTGGCCCTGAAGAGGCTGGGGACCACCCGTCCCGGCGAGCACTGGCTCGACCCGGCCCGGGCGCAGTTCCCCGCCGAGGCGGTCGACGGCGCCAAGGCGGTCTTCCGCATCCTGGGGGTCTTCGCGCCCATCGCGGCCTTCTGGGCCCTCTTCTTCCAGTACGGGTCCTCCTGGGTGCTGCAGGCCGAGCGCATGAACCGCGAGATCCTCGGCTACACGGTGAAGGCGTCGCAGATGGGCTCCCTGAACGCCATCTTCGTGCTCACCACCATCCCGGTCTTCGCCGGCCTGGTCTACCCGGCGCTGCAGCGGCGCGGGGTGAAGACGCTGGCCCTCCAGAAGATGCAGATCGGCATGTTCGTCACCGTGCTCTCCTTCCTCTGGGTGATGGGCGTCCAGGTCGCGCTCGACGCGGGCCTCCGGCCGCACGTGGCCTGGCAGGTCCCGGCCTACCTCTTCCTCTCCATCGGCGAGGTGCTGGTCTCGGTGACCGCGCTCGAGTTCGCCTACACCCAGGCGCCGCCCTCCATGAAGAGCGTCATCATGAGCCTCTGGTACGTGACCATCGCGGCCGGCAGCCTGCTCACCGCCGGCGTGGCCAAGCTCAACCGCTTCCACGGCGGTCTGGTACTTCGCCTTCTTCGCGGTGCTCATGTTCATCGGCGCGCTGGCCTTCGCCTGGGTGGCGCGGCGCTACCGGCCCACGTCGTTCGCGGCCGGGCCCGGGACGGCGCCGGCGGCGGAGGGCAGTCCGTGAGCGCTGCCGCGCCCGCCGCCGTGGCCGGTCGCGATCGCTTCCCGCCGCAGATTCGCTGGATCATGGCCTCGGAGGGGGCCGAGCGCTTCTCGTTCTACGGGATGCGCAACATCCTGGTCATCTACATGGTGCAGTACCTGGCGCTCTCCGCCGCGGACGGGAAGGCCAGCTACCACTACTTCGTGATGGCGAACTACCTCATGCCGCTCGTGGGCGGGTGGCTCGCCGACCGCTGGCTGGGGCGCTACCGGGTGATCCTCTGGCTCTCCTTCGGCTACGTGGTCGGTCACGCGGTGGTGGCGGCCTACGAGACGCGCATGGGGCTCCTCGCCGGGTGTGCCCTCATCGCCGTCGGGGCAGGCGGCATCAAGCCCTGCGTCTCGGCGTACGTGGGCGACCAGTTCGCGCCCGACCAGAAGCACCTGCTCCAGAAGGTCTACGGCCTCTTCTACTGGATGGTGAACCTGGGGAGCGTCACCGCGTCGCTGCTCATCCCATGGCTGCTCAAGGCCCACGGCCCGGCCGTGGCCTTCGGCGTGCCCGGCGCGCTCATGGCGCTCGCGCTGCTCCTCTTCGTGGCGGGCCGGCGCCAGTACGTGAACGTGCCGCCCACCGGTCCCAACCCGGACTCGTTCGTGAAGGTGGTGGCCACCGCGCTCGCCCGCCGCCGGGAGCGCACCCCCGGCTCCGACTGGCTCGAGGCGGCCCGCGCCGTCCACCCGGCCGAGGCGGTCGACGGGGCCCGAGCCGTGCTGCGGGTGTCGGCGGTCTTCGCCATGGTGGCCGGGTTCTGGGCGCTCTTCGACCAGAAGGGGGCGGCCTTCATCCTCCAGGCGAAGCAGATGAACCTGGACGTGGGGACGTTCGAGTTCCTGGGGACGACGCTGGGCGGGTTCAGGCTCGCCGAGTCCCAGATGAACGCGGTGAACCCGTTCCTCGTGCTCCTCATCATCCCGCTCCTCCAGGGGGTGGTCTACCCGGGACTCGTCCGCAGGGGGGTGAAGGTGACCCCGCTCGGCCGGATGAGCGTCGGCATGTTCCTCACCATGCTCTCCTTCGTCATCATGGCCGGCATCCAGGCGGTCATCGACGGCGGGGCCCGACCGCACGTCTTCTGGCAGGTCATCCCCATCCTGGTCCTCACCGTGGGCGAGGTGATGGTCTCGGTGACCGGGCTCGAGTTCGCCTTCACCCAGGCGCCGAAGACCATGAAGAGCACCATGATGAGTTTCTGGCTGCTCACCTCCGCGGTGGGGAACTTCATCGCCGCCGTGGTCTCGCAGTGGAACCGCTTCCACGGCGCCGCCTACTTTCTCTTCTTCGCGGCGCTGATGCTCGTCGCCTCGGTGGCGTTCGTGGTGCTGGCGCGGCGCTACCGGCCGGTGGCGTCGGTGGCCGGGTAGGCCGGCACCGGTACCCCGTCGACGTACGCCACCCGGGCTCCCAGCGTCGCCGGCACCTTCGCGCCCGGCAGGATTCCCCCCACCAGGTTGAGCGGGTCGGCACCCGAGAGCTCCACCCGCTCGCGGCCCCCGGGCGCGCGGCGCACCGCGCGCAGCGACTCGACGGCGGCCGGGAGCGCGTACTGCTCGCCGGAGAGGCCGGCCACGAAGCGCCCGCCGCGGATTTCGCCACGGGCCTCGAGCGCCCGGTAGACCGGGCAGGAGCTCGCGCCAGGGTGGGGCGAGCGGCTCTCGGCCGAGGAGGTCGCGGAAGACCACGCCCCAGCGGGCGAGGAGTTGCCGGGCCATGGGCTCGACGGGCGAGGGAGGCGACGGAGCGTCTTCGGCCCGGGGGAGGCGGAGCAGCGCCCACCGTCCCCCTCCCTGACCCGGTCGGCGCGGTCGGTGGCGCGGCGGGGGATCGAGCAGCGCACGCAGCCCGGCGAAACCGTCGCAGGTGACGAGCCCCGCCGAGACGAGCTCCCAGAGCGCCCCCTCCACCTCGCCGGGGAGCCGCCCGGTCATGGCGGCAAGGTCGGGCAGGAAGCAGGCGCCGCAGCGGCCGAGCAGGTCGACGAGCGGCGCGGGCCGAGGCGCCGAGCGGCGGCGGCAAGCCGTGCGCAGCCGAGAGGAGCCAGGGCAGGTCGCTGCGCAGGGCCAGCGTCACCGGCGCGTGGCGGGTGGGAGCGGCGCGACGGCGCGGGACGTCGCCTTGCTCCGGGGCGACGGCGAGCCTTCCCCAGGCCACCTCGCCGGAGAGGCAGAGGGCGTCGAGCATGCCGGGCTCGTAGCCGGTGAGCCGCGCGGGGAGGATCTCCCGCTCCCAGGCGCCCGCCGCCGCATGGAACCCCTGGAGCTGGCCGACGACCTCGGCGAGGCCGCGCGTTCCGTGGAGCCGCGCGCCCGGCGCGGCGTGCTGCCAGCGGAGGAGGAAGCGCACCAGGTCGGCGCCGGAGACGGGCTCGATCTCGCGGCGCAGGCGCCCCAGCGTGAGCCGGTGGATGCGGGCCAGCAGTCCCCGGTCGCACCAGTCGGCGCCCGGCTCGCCGCCGGGCAGGAACGAGCCGCGGAGCAAGACCCCCTCCGACTCGAGGCGGTGGAGCGCGGCCACGGCGAGCGGCAGGGGAAGGCCGAGGCGGGCCGAGACCGAGGGTGCGGTGACCGGACCGAGCCGCGCCATCCAGCCGCGAAGCGCCCGCGCTGCCGCCACGTCGGGCGACGCGGGAAGGTCCTCGCCGGGGAGCCCCGGAAGCGGTGGTTCGAGCGGCGAGGCGTCGATCCCCGGCTCCGCCGCGAGCACGCGCCAGGCGCCGGCCCGCTCCGCCGCCACCCAGGCCTCCCTCCCGCCCAGCCGCGCCCGCGCCGCACGCCCACCGGCGAGGAGCGTGTCGAGGAACCCGCGGAAGGGCGCGCCCTCCGTCGCGGGCAGGAACCCCACGTCGAGGAGCAGGTCGTGCAGCTCGTCGGCGTCGCGGGGACCGGGGCGCGCCTGCTCCACCACCTCGGCGATCGCCTCCGGGGAGAGCGCGCCGATGCCGGCGGCGTCGGCCGCGGGCAACGATCGCCGCAGCACCACCGCCCGGGCCCGCCGCTCCTCGAGCGGGGCGTCGTCGAGGAACGCCCAGGGCTTCGCCCCCAGGATCTCGTGGGCCAGCGGCGAGGGCTCGGCCAGGTCGCGTGCCAGGAGGCGCACCTCGCCGGCCTCGATGCGCCGGAGGAGCCGTTTCAGCCCCGCCGCGTCCATGGCCTCTCCCAGGCAGTCGCGCAGGGCCTCCTCGACGAGCGGGTGGTCGGGCGGCTCGACCGGCCCGGCGTGCTGGTCGGCGTTGTCCTGGCAGGCCACCGCCAAGGGGAAGACCGCGGCGAGCAGGTCGTCGGCGCGCATGCGGGCGATGGGCGGAGGCACCTTGCGACCGCCCAGCACCCTCGGGAGCGCCAGCGCGCGGGTGGCGTCCCAGCGCCAGCGGATGGGGAACATGGGGGACTGGAGCGCCGCCTGCGTGAGCACCTCGCTCGATGCGTTCCGAGGAGAGCATCTCGAAGATCGACGCGAGCGGGAAGGAGTGCTGCGGCCCGAGCGACAGCAGCACGCCGTCGTCGCTGGCGGCGGCCTGCAGCTCGAAGTCGAAGGCGCGGCAGAAGCGCTTGCGGAGCGCGAGCCCGAGGGCGCGGTTCTGGCGGGCGCCGAACGGGGCGTGGAGCACGAGCTGCATGCCGCCCGACTCGTCGAAGAAGCGCTCGGCGACGAGCGTCTCCTGGGTGGGCAAGGCGCGAGAGCACGCGCGCGCGCCGCGGTGAGGTAGTCGACCGCCTGGCGCGCGCCCGGCCTCCGGCAGGGAGCCCTCGGCGGCGAGCCACGCGACGGCGGCGTCGCGATCGCCGAGCCGCGGCTCGAGATCGGCGCGAAGCCGCGAGACCTCCGCCGAGAGGGCCGCGCTCCTCCCCGGCGCCTCGCCGAGCCAGAAGGGGATGCCCGGGGCCGCGCCGCCGGCGTCCTCGACCCGGACCACGCCCGACTCGATGCGCCGGATGCGCCAGGCGGTGTTGCCGAGCAGGAAGACGTCGCCGGCCATGCTCTCCACCGCGAAGTCCTCGTCCACCTGCCCGACCGCCAGGCCTCCGGGCTCCGCCACCACCTGGTACTGGGCGTTGTCGGGGATGGCGCCGCCCCCGGTGAGCGCGGCGATGCGCGCGCCGCGCCGCCCGCGGACCACGTGGTTCACGCCGTCCCGGTGGAGGAGCGCCCCGGATCGCCCGCGGCGGGTGGCGGTTCCCTCGGAGAGCATCGTCACGACGGCGTCGAACTCCCGGCGCGGGAGCTCGCGGTAGGGCCAGGCCCGCCGGACCATCGCGAAGAGCTCGTCCTCCCCGACCGGCCGCGACGCCGCCTCGGCCACGATCTGCTGGGAGAGCACGTCGAGCGGCCAGGGGGGAGGGGCGATGGCCTCGAGCGCTCCGGCCCGCAGGCCCCGCACCAGCGCCGCGCACTCGACGAGCTCGTCGCGGCTCATGGGGAAGAAGCGTGCCTTCGGCGTCGCGCCCCGCCAGTGTCCGGACCGTCCGGCGCGCTGCAACGCCACGTGGAGCGCCCCCGGGCTGCCCAGCTGGGCCACCAGGTCCACCGTGCCGATGTCGATGCCGAGCTCGAGCGACGCGGTGGCGACGATGGCCCGGAGGGAGCCCGCCTTGAGCCGGTCCTCGGCGTCGAGCCGCCGCGCCCGCGACAGGCTGCCGTGGTGGGCGGCCACCTGCCCCTCGCCGAGCCGCTCGGAGAGCGCGTGGGCGGCCCGCTCGGCGAGCTTGCGGGTGTTCACGAACACGAGGGTGGTCCGGTTCTCGCCGGGTGAGCTCCGCGAGCCGGTCGTAGGTCTCGGCCCACTGCTCCTTGGAGGCCACCGAGGAGAGCTCGTCCCGCGGGATCTCCACGCCCAGGTCGAGGACGCGCCCGCGCCCCACCTCGACGACGGCGCACTCCGCGGCCGCCGCGACGCACCCGCCCGGCGCCCACCAGGAAGCGGGCCACCTCCTCGACCGGGCTCACCGTGGCCGAGAGGCCGATGCGCTGGGGGCGGCGCGTGCAGAGCGCCTCGAGCCGCTCGAGCGAGAGGGAGAGGTGGCTGCCGCGCTTGTCGCGGGCCACGGCGTGGATCTCGTCGACGATCACCTTGCGGACCGGGGCGAGCGACCGGCGCCCCTTCTCGCTCGTGAGGAGCAGGTAGAGCGACTCGGGGGTGGTGACGAGGACGTGGGGCGGGCGCTTCAGCATGGCCTGGCGGCGCGACGAGGGCGTGTCCCCGGTGCGGACCGCGGCGCGGATGGTCGGGGAGGCGCAGCCCGGCCGCCCGGGCCGCCTCCTGCGAGCGCCGGCGAGCGGCTCGCGCAGGTTCTTCTCGATGTCGTTCGAGAGGGCCTTGAGCGGCGAGACGTAGAGGATGCGGGTCTCGTCGGGGAGCGCCCCCTCGAGCCCCTCGCGGAAGAGCGAGTCGAGACCGGAGAGGAAGGCGGCGAAGGTCTTGCCCGACCCCGTGGGCGCGGAGATCAGGACGTCGCTGGCCGGCCTGGATCTCCGGCCAGCCGGCGGCCTGCGGCTCGGTGGGGGAGCCGAAGCGGGCCTCGAACCAGCCCGAGACCAGAGGGTGGAAGCCGGGGAGCACGTTCCCGATCTATCGCAGGGGGCTGTCGGGTGCCCGGGCCCTGGCGCCGCGCCGCCGCGGCGGGCCGATCGGCGTCCGTTCCGCGGACCATCCGGCCAGATGGGGCGTAAGGAAACGACGTATTGACAAGGTTTCCGTGGAGATCCGGTTCGGCGAATCGGCGGCACGTGGATGGTGGTTCTCGCCGCGCATCCGCCCCGTGCGCGCGCTTGCGGCGTTCCTGGCGAGGGTCGAGATCGTCGCGCCCTGGAATGCGAGCCCGGCCGTTCTCGTGCGTTCCAGGAGGTCGTGAAAACGCGTGAGAGAGTGGTGGCATGAACGCACGCGAATGGTCACCTCCGTCATGTCGAACTCCTCCGCGCCGAGCGAGGCGCCCTCGCCGACCTGCTCCTCTCGCTCGCGGAATTCGACCGGGTGCGGCGTACCGGGAGCTCGGCTTCGCCACGCTCTTCGACTACCTCCACCGGGAGCTCCATCTCTCCCGGGGCTCGGCCCACTACCGGCAGGTCGCCACCCGGCTCGTCGTGCGGTTCCCGGAGATTGTGGAGCCGCTTCGGGATGGGCGGTCTATGCCTCACCACCGTGATCGTGCTCGCGCGGGTGATGACCGAGGCGAACCGGCACGAGGTTCTTCCGCGCTTCTTCGGCCTCTCCCGTCAGGAGGCGGAGCAAGTCGCGGTGGAGATCCGGCCCGTCGAGGTGGTGCCGCGGAGGACGGTCGTCACCGAGGCGCCGGTTTCGAGGACGGCAACGGCAGGCGATCCCGCCGACGTCGTCGTGCCGAACGTGAAGGACCACTCGCGTTCAATCGTTGAACTGGCCCCGGCCCGGACCCTCGTCGAACCGCTCACACGCCGGGAGACCCGGATTCACATCACGGTGTCGCCGGAGTTCCTGGCGCTGCTCAAGAAGGCCAAGGCCGGCCAGTCCCACCGTACAGCCCGGCGCGACCGACGAGCAGGTGCTCACCGCGGCGCTGGAGTTGCTCATCGCGAAGCAGGAGAAGCGGCGGGCCAGCGTGCCGCCGAAGGTGAAGCGGGAGGTGTGAAGCGGGACGGGGGCAAGTGCACGTGGCCGCTCGCGATACGGCGGTATCTGCGGCGCGACGGTGCGGCTGGAGGTGGACCACGTCGTCCCGCGAGGGAAGGGCGGCCCGTCGACGGTGGACAACTGCAGGATCCTCTGCAGACCGCACAACCTCGAGGCTGCGCGGCAGGCCTACGGCGACGAGGTGATGGACCTGTTCACCCGGGGTGGAGCACGGACGGGGACCGCGGCGGCACGAGGAGGTCGGCGGAGTACGGGCCAGCACGGGGTGCGACCCGGCGCGGAATCCGATTGTGCGCCCGGCCGCAGGCGGGGTAGGGTGCGGTCCATGCTCTGGAAGGAAACCGCCGCCGTCCGCGCGCTCGGGCTGCGCATCCCGCTCCTCCTCTTCATCGCCCCCCGCGTCCTCGAGCTCGACGACGAGGGCGCGGCCGTCGGCGTCCCGCTCGGCTGGCGCACGACGAACCACGTCGGATCGCTCTACGTGGGGGTGATGGCCGCCGCCGCCGACCTGGCCTCCGGCATGAACGCCTTCTCGCTCATCCGGTCGCGGTACCGGCGCATCGTGCCGGTCTTCAAGTACGCCAACATGGAGTTCCTGAAGCGGGCCGACGGGGACACGGTGTTCCGGACGCCGGGACGGGCGGCGGATCGCCGAGGCCATGGAGGAGACCGAGCGGACCGGGGAGCGGGTGACGCTCCCGGTGGAGGTGGTGGCGACGGTCCCGGAGAAGTACGGCGACGAGGTGGTGGCCCGGTTCACGATGGGCTCTGTCGCTGAAGAAGAGGAGGGAGTAGAGGGCATACGAGGGGCTTCCGCCGGGTCCGACGGAGGAGGTCGTGCGGGCGATCGCGAGGTGGATCGGGAGGGCGTGACCCGGGTCGGCGAGGGCCTTCGAGGGCATTGCGCCGGCCGAGGCCGGCGCTGCTAGCGAAACGCCTGGATCCCCGTGACCGCCTCGCCGATGACCAGCGTGTGCATCTCGTGGGTCCCCTCGTAGGTGTAGACCGACTCGAGGTTCGCCATGTGGCGCATGACCGGGTACTCGCCGAGGATGCCGTTCGCCCCCAGGATGGTCCGGGCGCGGGAGCAGATCTCCCGGGCCACCGAGACGTTGTTCATCTTGGCCATGGAGATCTGGGCCGGGCGTGACCGTGCCCGCGTCCTTCCGGCGGGCCACGCTGGAGCGCGAGCAGCTGCCCCTTCGAGAGCTCGGTCACCATCCAGGCCAGCTTCTCCTGGGTGAGCTGGAAGCCGGCGATCGGGCGGTCGAACTGGATGCGGCTCCCGGCGTAGTCGAGCGCGCACTGGTAGCAGGCCTCGGCGGCGCCCAGCACGCCCCAGGCGATGCCGTAGCGGGCCTGGTTGAGGCAGCCGAGCGGCCCCTTCAGGCCCTTCACCCCGGGCAACAGGCTCCGCTCCTCGTCCACAGCACGTCCTCGAGGACCAGCTCGGAGGTGACCGAGGCGCGCAGGGACCACTTCCCCTTCATCTCCGGCGCGGTGAACCCGGGCGTGCCCTTCTCGACCAGGAAGCCGCGGATGCCGTCGTCGGTCCGGGCCCAGACCACCGCCACGTCGGCGATGCGTGCCGTTGGTGATCCACATCTTCGAGCCGTTGAGCGCCAGCGGCTGTCCGCTCCCGCACCGCCCGCGTGCGCATGCCGGCCGGGTTGGAGCCGAAGTCCGGCTCGGTCAGGCCGAAGCAGCCGATCGGCCTCGCCGCTGGCCAGCCGCGGCAGCCAGTAGTCCTTCTGCGCCTCGCTGCCGTAGGCGAAGATCGGGTACATGACGAGCGAGCCCTGCACCGAGGCGAAGCTGCGCAGCCCCGAGTCGCCGCGCTCCAGCTCGTACATGAGCAGCCCGTAGGCCGCGCTGGAGAGTCCGGCGCAGCCGTAGCGGGCCGGGAGGGTGGGACCGAGGAAGCCCAGCTCCCCCATGGGCCGGACGAGCGCCGCCGGGAAGGTCTGCTCCTGGGCGTGCGCGCTCGATCACCGGGAGCACCCGCTCGTTCACGAACTGGCGGGCCTGCGCCTGCACCATCCGCTCCTCGTCGGTGAGGAGCTCGCGCATCCCGAGGAAGTCGGTCATCCGGTTCGATCCGCTCATCCGCCCTCCGCCTCGCGGTGGGGGAGAGCCCCGACCGCACGTTGTCCGAGGAGCGCCAGCAGCCGCGGCCCCACGTCGCGCTTCAGCGTCTCCGGCTCGAGCTGGAAGGCCGCCCCGCTCACGCCCACCACGACGAGGCCGGCGCCGTCGGGGAGCGGGAGCGGCGCCGCCACGGCGTTGATCTCGCGCCGCCAGTCCCCCAGGCCGAAGCAGAGGCCGAACGCGTCGTGGTCGCGGAAGGCCTGCTCCATGCGCTTGCGGTTCACCGGCCAGTCGGCCGGCCGGGCCAGCCGCATGGCCTCGAGGATGCGCTTGCGCTCCGGGGGCGGCAGCGCCGAGACGTAGGCCCGCCCCAGCGAGGTGGTGGCCACCGGGACGCGCGAGCCGATGTCGATGACGAAGGAGGCGCTGTTCCAGTAGGTGTCGACCACCTGCATGGAGAGCCGGTCGTTCACGGCCAGGTGGACCGACGCCCTGGTGTACTCGGAGAGCTCCTGCAGGAAGGGGCGGGCCACGCGCCGCACGTCCATCTGCCCGAGCGCCGCGAAGCCCAGGCTGATGGCGGCGCTGCCCAGCGCGTACTTGTTCGTGGTCTCGGACCAGCGCAGGTGTCCGAGGCGGGTCAGCGTGTAGGCGAGGCGCGAGACGGTGGGCTTGGCGAGCCCGGTGCGCCGGGCGATCTCCTGGTTGGCGAGCCAGCGGTCCCGGGGTCCGAAGCAGCGCAGCACCTCGAGCCCGCGCGACAGGGCGGTCACGAACTTCCGGTCCACCGGGGGCTTGCGCTTCTCCACGGCCACCCCGGCAGCCTAGCAGATCGGGCGGGTCCGTTGTGGAACGCGCACCCTCCGTGCTACGGTGCGGCACCTCGTTTCGTACCGCGAAACTCCTCCGTGCGCGCGCTCCTCTGCACCGAATTCGGTCCGGTCTCGAACCTGCGGGTCTCGGAGGTCCCGGACCCCGTCCCCGGCGACGGCGAGGTGCTCGTCCGCGTGGAGGCGGCCGGCCTCAACTACCCCGACGGCCTGATGGTCCAGGGGAAGTACCAGGTCCGCCCGCCGCTCCCCTTCGTTCCCGGCATGGAGCTCGCCGGGGTGGTCGAGGCGGTCGGCAAGGGGGTCGACGCCTTCGTCCCCGGCGACCCGGTGATGGCCGTCCCCGGGGCCGGCGCCTTCGCCGAGCGCTGCGTCCTCCCCGCCGACCAGGTGCTGCCCCGCCCGGCCTCGCTCCCTCCCGACCTGGCCGCCGCCTCGCTCCTCACCTACGGCACCACGCTGCACGCGCTCGAGGATCGCGCCCGCCTCCGCTCCGGCGAGACGCTGCTCGTGCTCGGCGCCGGCGGCGGGGTGGGCACCGCGGCGGTGGGAATCGGCAAGCTCCTCGGCGCGAAGGTCATCGCCGCCGCCTCCTCGGCCGAGCGCCTCGAGACCTGTCGCCGCCTCGGCGCCGACTTCACCGTCGACTACTCCACCGAGGACCTGCGCGAGCGGGTCAAGGTCCTCACCCAGGGACGCGGCGTCGACGTGGTCTACGACCCGGTGGGGGGCGCCCTCTCCGAGGCGGCGCTCCGCTCCACCGGCTGGGGTGGCCGGTTCCTGGTGGTCGGCTTCGCGTCCGGGGAGATCCCCCGCATCCCCCTCAACCTGGCGCTGCTCAACGCCCGCTCCATCCTGGGCGTCTACTGGGGGGACTGGTCCCGCCGGGAGCCCAGGAAGTCGGCCGACGAGCTCTCCCGCATCGCCGCCTGGATCTGCGAGAAGCGCCTCTCCCCCGTGGTGACGGCCCGCCTCGGCCTGGCCGAGCGTCCCCGGAGCCCTCGAGGACCTGCTCGCTCGCCGCGCCCACGGCAAGCTGGTGGTCCTCCCCGGAGGGCCGTGACCCTCTCCGAGCTCATCGGCCGGCCGGTCCCCTTCGCCGAGTTCCTGGGCATCCGCATCGTGGGGAACGAGCCCGGTGCCCCACGGCTCGAGCTGGCCCTGCGCCCCGAGCTCATGAACAGCTTCCACGACGCCCACGGCGGCGTGGTCATGGCGCTCGCCGACGTGGCGCTGGCGGTGGCGGCCATCACCCGGGACGGGACGGCCCGGGGCGCCATCACGGTGGACCTGTCGGTGAGCTTCCTCGGCCCCGGCAAGGGGACCCTCGCGGCGGAGGCCCGCTGCCTGCGCGCCGGGAAGTCGCTCGCCTTCTCGGAGGGGGAGATCCGCGACGCCTCGGGGACCCTGGTGGCGAAGGCGATCGGCACCTTCAAGCTGCGGCGCTGATCAGGCTGCGCCCTCCGCGCAGCTCCGGCACCACCGCCAGGTGGTCCTCGCGCGCCGCCCATTCCACCTCCCGCTCGAGCCCGCGCTCCCGCATCATCCTCCCCACCCGGCTCCGCGACAGGCAGTCGAGCGCGTCGCTGCCGTCGTGGAGGATCTGCGCCGCCAGCGCCGTGTCGGAGAGCTCCCAGCCCGGTTGGCTGCGGGTGAAGTGGGAGACCAGGTGGCCGGCGCCGTAGAAGTCCTCCAGGTTGAAGGCGTCGACCGATCCGGAGCAGACCACCAGCACGGTCTCCCCCTCGGCCCGCGCGATCACGTGCTCCACCACCGCCGCGCCGTTCGCGAGCGCCGCCGCGTAGACCCGGGAGGCACCGGCGGCCCTGCGGATGGCCACGGTGCCGTTGGTGGTCGAGTAGACGAGCGCCCGCCCGCGGAGCGGCTCCCCGAGCAGCGAGAGCGGGGTGGGAGGGGCGAAGCCCGGGAGCGTCTCGGCGCCGTACTCCCCGGCCAGCACGAAGGAGCCGGGCGGCCGGGCCGCCGCCACCGCCCGGGCCGCGTCGCCGTCGAGCGCCGGGATCACCTCGGTGGCGCCGTGGGCCAGCGCCGCCGCGATGCTCGAGGTGGCGAAGAGCACGTCGAGGACGATCACCACCTTGCCCGGCAGGCGCTGCCCGTCGAGCTCCTCCTTCTTCGCGAGGACGTGGAGCTTCATCCCAGGTCGTGAATGCGCTGCCGGTCGAGGGCGCGGGTGGCCTGCGTGCCGAGGACGCGCACCATGTGGATGAGCGGGGCGAAGCGCGGGTCGGTGGTGTGGCCGTCCCTGTAGCGGCGGTAGATCTGCTGGACGATCACCGCCAGCTTGAAGAGGGCGAAGACGTAGTGGAAGAGCACGTTCTCCACGGCCCGCCCCGACCGCTCCGCGTAGCGCTCCACCACCTCGCGGCGGGAGAGGCCGCCGGGCAGGTGGGTGGGGCCGAAGGCGTGGGCGCGGAGCTCGACGGGATCGTCCGGGTCGGTCCAGTACCCGAGCGCGGTGCCCAGGTCCATGAGCGGGTCGCCGATGGTGGCCATCTCCCAGTCGAGCACCGCAACCACCCGCGACGGGGTGGCCGGGTCGAGCACCACGTTGTCGTACTTGTAGTCGTTGTGGACCAGCGCCACGCCGCTCTCCGGAGGCATGTGGGCCGCGGCCCAGGCGGCGGCCGCCTCGATCTCCGGAACCAGGTCGGTCCGAGCGGCGAGGTAGCGATCGGTCCAGCCCTTCACCTGCCGTCCCACGTAGCCGGCCGGCTTGCCCAGGGCGGCCAGCGCCGTGCCCTCCACCGGGACGGCGTGGAGGTCGACCAGGTTGTCCACGAGCGCCGTGGAGGTGGCGCGGAGCAGTTCCGGCGTGAGCGCGAGGCCGGAGCCCGAGCCGTCTCCGCGCAGGATCACCCCCTGCACCCGCTCCATGAGGTAGAAGCGGGCCCCCAGCACCGTCTCGTCCTCGCAGAAGGCGAGCGGCCTCGGGGCGCGCGGGTAGACCCCCTGCAGCGCCGAGAGCAGGTTCCACTCCCGCCCCATGTCGTGCGCGCTCTTCACCCTGGCGCCGAAGGGGGCGCGGCGCAGCACCGCCTCGTGGTCGCCGATGGCCACCAGGTAGGTGAGGTTGGAGTGCCCCTTGCGGAACTGGCGCGCCAGGATGGGCCCCTCCGCGCCCGGGAAGGCCCGGACCAGGTAGGGACGGATCCGCTCCGGGTCGAAGCGTTCCTCCTCGCGGACCTCGTCGGCCTCGTCGATGCGCGGAGCGGACGGATCGCTCACGCCTCGCCCCTGCCCTTCGCGTACCCGTGCAGGATGCGCTTCGCCACGCTCGAGATGTGCACCTCGTCGGCGCCGTCGTAGATGCGCGCCGGCGCGCTCGTGGCGGTACCAGAAGGCCAGCGGCGTGTCGTCGGTCATGCCCAGCGCCGCCGTGCACCTGGATGGCCCGGTCGAGCACCCGCTGCAGGATGCCGGCCACGGAGAACTTGATGGTGGAGATCTCCTCGCGGGCCGCCGATGCCCCCTCCTGCGTCGATCTTCCGCGCCGCGTCAAGCACCAGCAGGCGCGCCGCGTCGATCTCGGCGCGGCTCTCGGCGATCCAGTGCTGCACCATCTGCTTGCCGCCAGCGGGTCGCCGGGCGCCAGCTGCCGGGTGGCGGCGTACCGGCACATGAGGTCGAAGGCCCGCTCGCAGATGCCGATCCAGCGCATGCAGTGGTGGATGCGCCCGGGCCCGAGCCGGTCCTGGGCCAGCACGAAGCCGCCGCCCTCCGCGCCGAGCAGGTTGCCAGCGGCACGCGGCAGCCGGTCAGCACGCACCTCGCCGTGGCTCAGCCAGTCCGCGCCGCGCTCGCCCATCACCGAGATGTTGCGCACCAGCTCGAAGCCCGGCGTGTCCGGTGGGCACGATGATCATGCTGGCGCGCGGTGCGGCTTCGGCTCGCCGGGGTTGGTCACCGCCATGCACGATCGCGAAGGCGGCGCCTTCGGCCGAGGAGGCGAACCACTTGTGGCCGTCGATCACCCAGTCGTCGCCCTCCTTCACGCGCGGTGGTGCCCATCCACACCGGGTTGGAGCCGGCGAGCTCCGGCTCGGTCATGGCGAAGCAGCTGCGGATCTCCCCGCGGCCAGCGGCGCCAGCCAGCGCTCCTTCTGCTCGGCGGTGCCGTGCTGCGAGGATGAGCTCCATGTTGCCGATGTCGGGTGCCTGCACGTTGAAGCAGTAGTGGCCGAGCGGGCTCTTCCCCAGCTCCTCGGAGAGGTGGGCGAACTCGGTGAGCGGCAGGTGGGCGCCGCCGTACCCGGGCGGCATGTGGGCGGCGAAGAGCCCCGTCTCCCGTGCCTTCTCCCTCACCCGCCGCAGCTCGGGGAGGATGGATCCGAAGCCGCCGTGCCGGAAGCGCGGCTCGAGGGGGAAGACCTCCTTCCGCATGAAGTCGCGCACCAGGCCCTGGAAGCTCCGAACGCGATCCGACGTCGAGAAGTCCATGGAGTCTCCCGATCAGTAGAGGCAGGCGCCGCCGTCCACCACCAGGCACTGGCCGGTGACGTGGCGGGAGGCGTCGGAGGCCAGGTAGGCCACCGCGCCCTTGAGGTCCTCCTCGCCGCCGATCCGGCCGAGCGGCGTGCTCGCCACGACCATGTCGCCGATGACGTCGAGGAGGCCGTGGGTCATCTTCGACGGGAAGAAGCCGGGGCAGATGGCGTTCACGTTGATGTCGTACCGGCCCCACTCCACGGCGAGCGCGCGGGTCAGGTTCACCGCCGCGCCCTTGCTGGCGTTGTAGGCGATGGTCTGCATGCCGGGAGGGTTGCCGGAGAGTCCGGAGACGGAGGCCACGTTCACGATCTTCCCGGAGCGACGGGGGATCATGAAGCGCCGGGCAACCTCCTGGGAGAGGAAGAACACGGCGTCGATGTTGAGGCGCATCACCTTGTCCCAGGCCTCGGCGGGGTAGTCCTCGGCCGGGGCGCCCCAGGTGGTGCCGGCGTTGTTCACGAGCACGTCCACCGTCCCGAAGCGGGCCGCCACCGCGTCGACCAGCGCCGGGATGCCCTCCCGGCGCCCCAGGTCGACCGGCACCGTCATCGCCTCGACGCCCAGCCCGGCGAGGTGCTTCGCGGCCACCTCCAGCTCGGCGGCCTTGCGCGCGGTGATGGCCACCCGGGCGCCCATCTCGCCGAGCGCCTCCGCCATCTGCAGCCCCAGGCCGCGGGAGCCGCCGGTGACGAGCGCCACCTTTCCGGAGAGGTCGAGCAGTTTCTTGAGGCTCATCGGGGGGGTCTCCTCCGGACGGCACGGGGGTTCGAGAACGGCTATTCTCTCCGGTGCGGAACCCGGGATCCTGGCACCGCCGCCTTGCCACCGTCAACAGGGGCGTGTTACGGGGTGGACCGTAGGTACGCTTGCCGGACCATTGTTTCGCAGAGCGAAACATCGACCGGGGCCGCGAGGCGCCCGGAGGAGGGCTCATGGACCTCACGTTCACCCCGGACGAACGGCGCTTCCGCGACGAGGTCCGGGACTTCCTCGCGTCGAGCCTGCCCGCCGCCATGCGCCACACCGTGCTGGAGGGGCTGCACATCCCGCCCGGGGACACCGTGGAGTGGCAGCGCATCCTCTTCCGCAAGGGCTGGGGCGGCCCGAACTGGCCGGTCGAGTTCGGAGGCACCGGCTGGGACCCGGTCCGCCAGTTCATCTTCGAGGAGGAGTGCGCCGCGGCCGGGACGCCGCGCCTGCTCCCCTTCGGCCTCAAGATGGTCGGGCCGGTGATCCAGCGCTTCGGCAACGCCGCCCAGCACGCCCGCTTCCTGCCCCGCATCCTCTCCGGCGAGGACTGGTGGTGCCAGGGCTACTCCGAGCCCGAGGCCGGCTCCGACCTGGCCTCCCTCCGGACCCTGGCCGTCCGGGAGGGCGACCATTACGTGGTGAACGGCCAGAAGACCTGGATCACGCTGGCCCAGCACGCCGACTGGATCTTCTGCCTGGTCCGCACCGACCGCACCGGCAAGGCCCAGGCCGGCATCTCCTTCCTGCTCATCGACATGAAGTCACCGGGAGTGGAGGTTCGCCCCATCACCATGCTCGACGGCGGCCACGAGGTGAACGAGGTCTGGTTCGAGGACGTGAAGGTCCCGGTCGAGAACCTCGTCGGCGAGGAGAACAAGGGCTGGACCTACGCCAAGTTCCTCCTCGGCCACGAGCGGGCCAACATCGCCGGGATCGGCACCTCGAAGCGGGAGCTGGCCCGGCTGAAGCACATCGCCGCGGCGGAGAGGAAGAACGGCCGCCCCCTCACGGAGGATCCGCTCTTCGCGGCCCGGCTGGCCCAGGTGGAGATCGACCTGCTCGCCCTCGAGATCACGAACCTCCGGGTCCTCTCGGCGGAGGCCGAGAAGCGAGCCCCGGGGCCGGAGGCCTCGCTGCTCAAGATCAAGGGGACGGAGATCCAGCAGGCCCTCACCGAGCTCATGGTGCAGGCGGTGGGCCCCTACGCGCTGCCCTTCCGGATCGAGGCGCTCTCGGGAGGCTTCGCCGGCCCGCCGGTGGGGCCGGCGTACGCGGCGCCGCTCGCCGCCACCTACTGCAACATGCGCAAGACCTCGATCTACGGCGGCTCGAACGAGATCCAGAAGAACATCATCTCCCAGATGATCCTGGGCCTGTAGGAGCGCGCCATGCACTTCCACCTCACCGACGAGCAGCAGGCGCTCTCCGACATGGTGCAGCGCTTCGTCGCGCAGGAGTACGGGTTCGACGCGCGGCGCAGGATCCTCCGCTCCCCCGAGGGCTGGAGCCGCGAGATCTGGGGCAAGCTGGGGGAGATGGGGCTCCTCGCCCTGCAAGTCCCGGAGGAGCAGGGCGGGATGGCGCCGGCCACCGTCGAGACCCTCGTCACCCTGGGTGCCATGGGGCGCGCGCTGGTCGTCGAGCCCTACCTCTCCTCGGCCGTCGTGGGGACGGCGCTGGTCCGTGGGCTCGGCACGCCGGCGCAGCGGGAGGCCCTGCTCCCCGGCATGGCGACGGGCGAGCGGATCGCCGTCGTGGCCCACGGGGAGGAGGGCGCCCGCCACGATCCCTCCCGCGTCTCCACCGCGGCCCGCCGGGAGGCTCGGGGTGGATCCTCGAGGGCAAGAAGGCGGTGGTGCTGCACGCCCCCGCCGCCGACCTGCTCCTCGTCACCGCCCGCACCTCCGGCGCGCCCGACGCCGAGGACGGGCTCTCCGTGTTCGTGGTCCCGGCCTCGTCACCCGGGGTGAAGCTCACCGCGTACCCGACCATCGACGGGCAGCGGGGAGCCGACGTGGCGCTCTCCGGGGTCGAGGTGCCGGGCGACGCGCTGCTCGGGGCGGAGGGGAAGGCCTTCCCGGCCCTCTCGGCAGCCCTCGACCTGGGCGTGGCCGCGCTCTGCGCGGAGGCGGTGGGAGTGCTCCAGGCCACCCTCGACGCCACCACCGAATACACCCGGACCCGCAAGCAGTTCGGCGTTCCCATCGCCCGGTTCCAGGCGCTGCAGCACCGCATGGCCGACATGCTGATGCACGTGGAGCAGGCCCGTTCGATGAGCTACCTCGCCGCCATGCACGCCGCCTCGGAGGACGTCCGGGAGCGGCGCCGCCTCGTCTCCGCCGCCAAGGTGACGGTGGGGCAGGCCTGCCGGTTCGTGGGGCAGCAGGCGGTCCAGCTCCACGGCGGCATGGGAGTGACCGACGAGCTCATGGTGAGCCACCTGTTCAAGCGGCTCATGGCCATCGAGCTGTCGCTCGGGGACACCGAGCACCACCTGGAGCGCTTCATCACGGAGAGCAAATGAGCCAGGCCCATTACACGACGCGCGGCGCGGTCGCAGTCATCACCCTCGACAACCCCCCGGTGAACGGGCTGGGCCACGACCTCCGGACCGGGCTGGTGGCCGGGCTGGACCGGGCCGCGGCCGACCCGGCCGTGAAGGCCATCGTGATCACCGGCGCCGGGAAGGCCTTCTCGGGCGGCGCCGACATCAAGGAGTTCGACTCGCCGAAGGCGCTCGCCGAGCCCAACCTCCATACCTGCATCCGGGCCGTGGAGCAGAGCCCCAAGCCGGTGATCGCCGCCATCCACACCGTGTGCATGGGAGGCGGCCTCGAGCTCTCGCTGGGCTGCCACTACCGGGTGGCCTCGCCCGGCGCCCAGATCGCGCTCCCCGAGGTGAAGCTCGGGCTCCTGCCCGGGGCCGGCGGCACGCAGCGGTTGCCGCGCGTGGTGGGGATCGAGGCCGCGGTCAACATGATCGCCTCGGGGACCCCGGTGCCCTCCGAGAAGCTCGCCGGGACGAAGCTCTTCGACGCCCTCATCGAGGGGGACCTGCTCGACGGCGCCGTGGCCTTCGCCGGGAAGGTGGCCGACGCCCGTCCCCTGCCGCTGGTGCGGAACATCCCCTTGAAGGATCCTCGCGCCCCCGGCTTCCTGGCCTTCGCGCGCAACACCGTGTCGGCCATGGCGAAGGACTATCCCGCGCCGCGGAAGTGCGTCGACGCGGTCGAGGTGGCGGCCACCAGGCCCTTCGAGGAGGGGCTCGCCTGGGAGCGGGAGGCCTTCATCGCGCTGGTGCAGACGCCCGAGTCGCGCGCGCTCCGGCACGCCTTCTTCGCCGAGCGGGCCGCCTCCAAGATCCCCGACGTCCCCGAGGGAACTCCCACCCGTCCCATCAAGTCCGCTGCCGTCATCGGCGCCGGCACCATGGGCGGCGGCATCGCCATGAACTTCGCCAACGCCGGCATCCCGGTGACGGTGCTCGAGGTGAAGGAGGAGCCGCTCCAGAAGGGGCTCGCCCTCATCCGCAAGAACTACGAGGGCACCGCGAAGAAGGGGAAGATCACCGCGGCCCAGGTGGAGGAGCGGATGGCGCTCATCCGTCCCACCATGGACTACGCGGCGCTCGGGCAGGCCGACATCGTGGTCGAGGCGGTGTTCGAGGACATGGCGGTGAAGGAGGCGGTGTTCCGGAAGCTCGACGAGGTGATGAAGCCGGGCGCGATCCTCGCCACCAACACCTCGACGCTCGACGTGGACCGGATCGCCTCCTTCACGAGGCGGCCCGAGGACGTCATCGGCACCCACTTCTTCAGCCCGGCCAACGTGATGAAGCTGCTCGAGATCGTCCGCGGCAAGAGGACCGGCAAGGACGTGCTGGCCACCGTGATGGGGCTCTCGAAGAAGCTCAAGAAGACCGGCGTGGTCTCGGGCGTGTGCGACGGCTTCATCGGCAACCGCATGCTGCACGGCTACCTGAACCAGTGCCTGTCGCTGCTCGCCGAGGGGGCGCTGCCGCAGCAGGTCGACCAGGCGCTCGAGAAGTTCGGCTTCGTGATGGGCCCGTTCCGCGTCTCCGACCTCGCCGGCAACGACATCGGCTGGTACATCCGCAAGCGCCACTACGCCGAGCACCCCGGCGCGCCCGCGCCAGATCATCGCCGACAAGGTCTGCGAGCTGGGGCGCTTCGGCCAGAAGACCGGCTCCGGCTGGTACCGCTACGAGGCCGGGAAGCGCGATCCCATCCCCGACCCGGTGGTGGAGGAGATCGTCGTGGCCGGCTCGAAGGAGATGGGCATCGCCCGGCGCAAGATCTCGAACGAGGAGATCGTGGAGCGATGCGTCTTCGCGCTGGCCAACGAGGGGGCGCGGATCCTCGAGGAGGGGATCGCGCTCCGGGCCTCCGACGTCGACATGGTCTACCTCACCGGCTACGGCTTCCCGGTGTTCCGCGGCGGCCCCATGCGCTACGCCGACGAGGTGGGTCTCTACAACGTGGTCCGCTCCATGGCCCGCTACGCCGCACTCCCCCACGCCGACCCGGAATTCTGGAAGCCGGCCGCGCTCCTCGCGAAGCTCGCGGCCACGGGCAAGTCCTTCACCTAGGAAACGGAGATCGCCATGTCCGACGCCGTCATCGTCTCCACCGCCCGCACCGGCCTCGCCAAGTCCTGGCGCGGCGCGCTCAACATGACCCACGGCGCGACCCTGGGCGGCCACGTGGTGAAGGCCGCCGTCGAGCGCGCCCGCATCGACCCCGCCGAGGTGGAGGACGTGATCTTCGGCTGCGGCCTTCCCGAGGGCACCACCGGAGGCAACGTGGCCCGGCAGATCGCGCTGCGGGCCGGGCTCCCGGTCACCACGGCGGGTCACACGGTGAACCGCTTCTGCTCGTCCGGGATGCAGGCCATCGCCATGGCCGCGCACCGGGTCATCGTCGACAAGGTGCCGGTGCTGGTGGCCGGCGGCATCGAGCAGATCTCCTGCGTGCAGCAGGAGCTGAACCAGCACATGTTCGCGGACCCCTGGCTCGTCGAGAACAAGCCGGCCGTCTACATGTCCATGCTGGACACCGCCGAGGTGGTGGCGAAACGGTACGAGATCCCCCGCGAGAAGCAGGACGAGTACGGGGTGCGGAGTCAGCAGCTCGCCGCCGCCGCCCAGGCCGCGGGCAAGTTCCAGGACGAGATCGTCCCCTTCCGGACGGTGATGGGGGTGGGCGACAAGGCCACCGGCCGCCTCTCCATGAAGGAGGTCACGCTCGACGCCGACGAGGGCATCCGCGCCGACACCACCTACGAGGGCGTGGCGAAGATCAAGCCGGTGGTCCCGGGCGGCACCATCGCCGCAGGGAACGCCAGCCAGTTCTCCGACGGCGCCTCGGCCTGCGTGGTCATGGACGGGAAGCTGGCCGGGAAGAGGGGTCTCGCGCCGCTCGGAATCTTCCGCGGGTTCGCCGTGGCCGGGTGCGAGCCGGACGAGATGGGCATCGGCCCGGTCTTCGCGGTGCCGCGGCTCCTCGAGCGCACCGGCGTGAAGATGCAGGACGTCGGGCTCTGGGAGCTGAACGAGGCCTTCGCCGTCCAGGTCCTCTACTGCCGCGACCGCCTGGGAATCCCCGACGACCGGCTCAACGTGAACGGCGGCGCCATCGCCGTGGGGCACCCCTACGGCATGTCCGGGGCACGCCTCGTGGGGCACGCCCTCATCGAGGGGAAGCGGCGCGGGGTGAAGCTGGTCGTCGTCACCATGTGCATCGGGGGCGGCATGGGCGCGGCGGGGCTCTTCGAGGTCGCCTAGCAGGGTTTCCGGGGTGCTCGAGGCCTACCTCTACGACGGGCTGCGAACCCCCTTCGGCCGCCACGCCGGGGTGCTCGCACCGGTCCGCCCCGACGACCTGGCCGCCGGCGTGATGCGGGCGCTGCTCGCGCGATCGCCCTGGCGGGCGGAGGAGATCGAGGACGTCTACCTGGGCTGCACGAACCAGGCGGGCGAGGACTCCCGCAACGTGGCCCGACACGCGGCGCTCCTGGCGGGCCTTCCGCCCACCACCCCGGCGATGACCGTCAACCGGCTCTGCGCCAGCGGGCTCGCCGCGGTGGTCGATGCGGCGCGGGCCATCACCGCGGGGGAGGGGGACCTCTACCTGGCCGGCGGGGTGGAGAGCATGAGCCGCGCCCCCTTCGCCATGGCCAAGGCCGAGGCTCCGTACGCGCGGGAGGCGAGGGTGTTCGACACCACGCTGGGGGCCCGGTTCCCCAATCCACTGTTGGTGAAGATGTACGGGTCGGACAGCATGCCCGAGACCGGCGACAACGTGGCCCGGGAGCAGGGCGTCTCCCGCGAGGAGGCCGACGCCTTCGCGGCCCGTTCGCAGGAGCGCTGCGAGCGGGCCCGGGCGTCGGGGTTCCTGGCCGGGGAGATCACCCCGGTGGAGGTCCCCGGGCCCAGGAAGGGAACCACCGTCGTGCGCGAGGACGAGCACCCGCGCCCCGGGACGACGCTCGAGGCGCTCTCGCGGCTGCGGCCGCTCTTCGATGGCGGAGTGGTCACCGCCGGGAACGCCTCGGGGGTGAACGACGGTGCCGCGGCGCTGCTGGTGGGCTCGCGCGCCGCCGGGGAGCGGGCCGGGGTCCGGCCGCTCGCACGGATCCTCGCGTCGGCAGCGGTGGGGGTGGAGCCGCGGGTGATGGGGATTGGCCCGGCCTTCGCCATCCCGAAGGCGCTGGCGCGCGCCGGGCTCGCGCTGTCCGATCTCGACGTGATCGAGGTGAACGAGGCCTTCGCGAGCCAGGTGCTGGCCTGCCTGAGGCTCCTCGGCATCCCGTTCGACGACCCGCGGGTGAACCCCAACGGCGGCGCCATCGCGCTGGGTCACCCGCTCGGCGCGTCCGGGGCGCGGCTCGCCCTCACCGCGGCGCGGGAGCTCCGGCGGCGGGGGAGCGGGCGGGCCGTGGTGAGCCTGTGCATCGGCGTGGGGCAGGGACTGGCCATGGTCATGGAGGCAGCCTGATGTCGAACAACGTGCGGACGTCCACGGCGGACCGGATCGTGGAGATCGAGATCCACCGGCCCGAGAAGAAGAACGCGCTCACCGGCGAGATGTACGACGCGATGTCGCTGGCCTTCGATCGGGCCGACGCGGACCCGCAGGTCCACGTGATCTTCCTGCACGGCCAGGCCGGCTGCTTCACCGCCGGGAACGACCTCGCCGACTTCCTCTCGGCCGGGCGCGGGGAGGGGGTGGCCTCGCCCGCGGCAAATTTCCTCGCGGCCATCCGCACGGCCCGCAAGCCCGTCGTCGCCGCGGTGGGCGGCGTGGCGGTGGGCATCGGGACCACCATGCTGCTCCACTGCGAGCTCGTCTTCGCCGCCCCGAACGCCCGCTTCCAGATGCCCTTCGTGCCGCTCGGGCTCGCGCCGGAGGGCGGGTCGAGCCTGCTCCTTCCCATGCTGGCCGGCTACCAGCGGGCCGCCGAGATGCTGCTCCTGGGGCGCCCGTTCGGCGCCGAGAGGGCCATGGCGGCGGGGCTCGTGAACGAGGTGGTCCCGGAGGACCGCCTGCTCGCCCACGCGCGCGAGGCCGCCCTGGCGGTGGCGGCGCTGCCCGTGGAATCGGTGCGGATCACGAAGGAGCTGCTCAAGCGGCCGCACGCCCGGGCGCTCGAGGAGCGGATGGCCGAGGAGTTGCGCATCTTCGGGGAGCGGCTCCACTCGCCGGAGGCGAAGGCGGCGATGGGGGCGTTCTTCGAGCGGAGGAAGGGGTAGGGTGCACCGGCAAGCTCCATGAGCGACTCCGGCCCCATTCCGCTCCGCGTGCTCGTCATCGACGACGAGCCCAACATCCGGGACACGCTCGCGCTCTGCATCCAGTCGGCCGGGGCTCGCGCGGACAAGGTCGCAACCGGCGCAGCCGCGGTCGAGGCCCTTCGGCTGGCTCCGTATGACCTGGCCTTCTGCGACCTCCGGCTGGGGTCGGAGAGCGGACTCGACCTCATCCCGCGCCTTCTCTCCGAGCGCCCGGGCCTGGACGTGGTCGTCATCACCGCCTTCGCCACCTTCGACACGGCCGTCGAGGCCATCCGCAGGGGCGCCCGCGACTACCTTCCGAAGCCGTTCACGCCGGCGCAGATACGTCACCACATCGAGGCCGCTCGCCAGCGGCGCGCCACCGCCTCCAGGCTCGACGACCTGGAGGCTCGCCTCGCCGACGCTGCGCCGGACGTCCGGCTCGACTCGTCCTCACCTTCCGTCCGCGCCGCTCTCGAGACGCTCCTCAGGGCGGCCCCCCACGACGTGTCGGTCTTGCTACGCGGGGAGAGCGGCACGGGCAAGGGGGTCATGGCCCGGGCACTTCATGCGGCCAGCCCGCGCCGGGAGCGCCCCTTCGTCGTCGTGAACTGCCCGACGCTTTCGGACGAGTTGCTGGCGAGCGAGCTCTTCGGGCACGCCCGCGGCTCGTTCACCGGCGCCGTCCGCGACCAGCCCGGACGCATCGAGGCCGCCGAGGGAGGCACGGTCTTCCTCGACGAGATCGGGGAGATCGCGCCCGCCCTCCAGGCCAAGCTCCTCCGCTTCCTCCAGGAGAAGCGCTTCGAGCGGGTCGGCGAGAACCGTACCCGCGTCGCCGACGTTCGCGTGGTCGCCGCGACGAACCGGGACCTGGAAGCCGCGGTGAAGGAGGGCCGGTTCCGGGAGGACCTGCTCTACCGCCTGAACGTGGTGGAGGTGACCGTTCCTTCCCTCCGGGAGCGGGCCGAGGACATCCTTCCGCTGGCGAGGAGCTTCGTCGCCTTCTTTGCCTCGCAGGCCCGGCGTCCGCCACCGGAGCTCTCGCCTGCCACGGAGCACATGCTCCTGGCGTGGCCCTGGCCCGGCAACGTCCGGGAACTGCGGAACGCCATCGAGCGGGCCGTGATCCTGACGCCCGGACAGGTGCTCGAGCCCGAGAGCTTCCCGGAGCGGATGGCGGGGCACGCCGGGCGGGTACCGGCGCTCGGAGGGGATTTCACCGTCGACGAGGTGGAGCGAGAGCACATCCTCCGCGTGCTCGCCCGGACGTCCACGCAGGACGAGGCCGCGGGCATCCTGGGTCTCGACACGTCCACCTTGTGGCGGAAGCGCAAGAAGGAAGGGCGCTGATCCCTCACGCGTCCGGTAGCGGAGTGGCCGGGAGCGTGAACCAGAAGGTGCTTCCCTTTCCGACCTCGCTCGTCGCGCCCATCTCCCCGCCATGCGCTCGCACCACCTCGCGGGAGATGTAGAGGCCGAGCCCCACCCCGCCGCGCTTCGCCCCCGGGACCTGGAAGAACCGCTCGAAGATCCGTTCCTGGTACTGGGGCGGGATCCCCTCGCCCGAGTCCTGGACCTCGAATCGGGCCCCCTCGTTCGTCCGTCGCAAGCGTACGTCCACCCGTCCGCCCGGCGGGGTGTGGCGCACCGCATTCCCGAGCAGGTTGTCGAGAACGACCCCGATCCGCTCCGGATCGGCCTGGAGCGCGAATGGCCAGGGGCGGTTCCTCCAGCGTGAGGTCCACTCCTCCCGCCCTTGCCGCAGCGTCGACCCCCCGGACGGCCTGCTCGGCCAGCGCGACCGGGTCGACGGCGCGGACGTGGAGCTCGACCCGACCCGCCTGGATCCGCGAAAGGTCGAGGATGTCGTCGACGATCCCCTGGAGCCGCTCGCAGTCCTGGCGTGCCGCGGCCATGAGGTCCGCCTGCTGGGTCGTGAGCGGCCCGGCGGCCTCCTCGGCACACATGTGGACGGCCATCCGGAGCGACGTGAGGGGGGTGCGGAACTCGTGGGCCACTGTGGCGACGAGGTCGTTCTTCAGTTCGTCGAACCGCACCAGCCTGGTGACGTCCTGCAGGACCACCGTGACGCCGGTGACCGCTCCCTCCTCGGAATACAGCGCAGTCGCCCGCGGGAGGAGTCGGTGGGGACCGTCCTGGAGATCCACCCGGATGGCCTCGTCGAAGCCGCGAGGCACGACCGCACCCTTCCCGGAGAGGACGTGTGCCCGGATCGCCTCGACGCGCTCCCGCAGCATCGGGTCGAGCGCATGGATGGGCGTGCCAGCGCCCCCTCCGGGCCCCAACCGGAGCAGGGCCTCGGCGGCACGGTTCAGGTTCAGGATCCCCCCTTCCGCATCCAGCACGAGGACCGGGTCCGGCAGGCTGTCGATGGCGGCCTGGGATGCCTGCTGCGCCTGGATGAGGTCGCCAAGCGAACTCTTGCGATACTCCTCCAGCCGGCCGGCCATGGTGTTGAACTCGGTCGAAAGGGCCGCGATCTCGTCCTTTCCTCGGGGGAGCGCCCTGGACTCGAGGTCCCCCTCACCGAAGCGGCGCACCGCCAGCGAGAGCGCCGAGAGCGGCTTCACGATCCGGGAGGTCAGGGCGAACGAGGCGATGAGCCCGAACACCAATGCCCCGACGGTCGCCACCATCATGAGCTGAAGCAGCCCCTCGGCGGAACGGCGCGCCTGGTTGCTCTTGCGGACCATGGCGTCCTGGTTGAGCGACAGCACGTCGTCGATGGCGGCTCGCACGGCGCCGGAATGCCGCTGGAGCGACCCGAGGTACGCGGGGAGCTTCTCGGTCGCGCCCTCCTGCTCGCGCTCCGCGGCCAGGTACGCCGTCCAGGCGCCGCGAAGGCGCTCGGTCAGCTGCCCCTCTCCGGGCTCCGTCAGGTTGCCCTCCTGGACCCGGAGCTCCAGCTCGAACCGGTCCCGCAGCGCCTGGGCCCGTTCCACCTCCGGCAGCGAGAGCGCCCGGAGGAGCGCCTCTCGGTCGAGCCCGTCGAGCGCGTCGCCCAGGCGCTGGGAGGCGAGAAGGCTCCGGTAGTTGTCCCGGAGGATGCCCTCCGAGCTGTCCCCCAGAAACGAGACCGTGCGCAGGGAGGCCGCGCCGACCACCAGCAGGGCGGCCGCCAGCGGGACCTGCGCGAGCAGGAGTCGGCGCCGGAGCGTCATGCCCGCCCCTTCTCCTCGTCGAAGGAGACGACGTGCACGTCGAGACCCTCCGCGCCGTCGACCACCCTGTCGAGAACCGAGCGACGCAGGTGGCGCCGCCACCAGGGCTCGCTTCCCCGGCCGAGGATGACGTCACTCACCCGGTGGGACCTCGCGAAGTCGAGCAGGGCCGCGGCCGGGTCCTCCGACTGGAGCCGCACGACCTCTCCTCCCATCTCCCTCGCGCGGGCGATGTTGGTGTGCAGGTGGCGCTGCGCCTCCGAGTCGATGCGCTCGGGCGACTCCCGGGAGGTCTCCACGTATACGGCGTACCAGTCGGTGTTGAGCCGGCCGGCCATCCTCGAAGCCCGGCGTAGGAGCGTCGCCGCGTGGGGCGGGTTGGAGGAGAGGCACACCATGACGCGCCCCGGGGCCGGCACGGTCGGAGCGGCGGAGGGCTGCCGGATGGCGGCGCGGTCGAGGCTCTGCGCGACCTCGCGGAGCGACAGCTCCCGGAGGGTGGAGAGGTTGGGGTCGCGGAAGAAGTGCTCGAGCGCCCAGGGGATGCGGTCGGCCGGGTAGATCTTCCCGGTCTTGAGCCGCTCGACGAGGTCCTCCACGGCGAGGTCGAGGTTCACGACCTGGTCGGCCTGCTCCAGGAAGGAGTCGGGGACCGTCTCCCGCACCTGCACGCCGGTGTTGCGCTGGATGAGGTCGTTCAGGGACTCGAGATGTTGGATGTTGAGCGCCCCGATCACGTTCACGCCCGCGTCGAGGAGCTCGACGACGTCCTCGTAGCGCTTCCCGTGGCGCGATCCGGGCGCATTGGTGTGCGGGATCTCGTCGACGACGGCCACCGTGGGCTTGCGGGCCAGGACCGCGTCGAGGTCCATCTCCTCGACCGATACTCCCCGGTACTCCACCCGCTGTCGGGGAATCACCTCCAGGTCGCCGACCAGCGCCGCGGTCTCTGCCCGGCCGTGCGTCTCGACCAGGGCGCCGACCACGTCCACGCCCCTCTTCCGGAGCGCGTGGGCCTCCTCCAGCATGCGCCAGGTCTTGCCGACGCCTGCCGCGAATCCAATGTAGAGCTTGAGCTTCCCGCGCCGGGCCCGCTCCACGAGCTCGAGGAAGTCCTCCGGACGCTGGCGGGCGGGCGTCGTCATTCTCCTCGTTCTACCCCTTCGTCCCGGCCACCGGGCGACCGAACTGCCGGTCGAGGGAGAGGTTGAGCAGGAGGACGTTCACCCTCGGCTCCCCGAGGAGCCAGAGGTCGCGCCCCTCGACCGAGTCCTCGACGACCGCCCGGATGCGCGACACGCTGACGCCCCGGGCAGACGCGACCCGCGACACCTGCCAGAGGGCACCGGCGGGGGAGAGGTGCGGATCCAGTCCGCTCCCGGAGGTCGTCACGAGCTCGGACGGGATCGGCCCCGGGGCCGACGGATTCTTGGCCCGGAGCCGGGCAACGTCTGCCGCGGCGCGGTCCCGGAGCTTCGCCGAGGTCGGACCCAGGTTCGAGCCGCCCGAGGCCATGGGATCGAAGCCCCGCTCGCCCGCCGCGGAGGGGCGCGGCTGGAAGTAGGCCGGCGACGAGAAGCCCTGGGCGAGCAACTCGGAGCCCACCGGCCTGCCCGAGCCGTCGAGGACGATGCTCCCCCCGGCCCGCCGGGGAAAGGCGACCCGGGCCACGCCCGTCACGGCGAGCGGATAGAGGAACCCGGTGAGGACGAGGGTGACGACGCTGACCCGGAGTGACGTGAGGATGGATTCGCGCATGGTCCGTCCTCAGGCGGCGCCGGCTGCGGAGAGCGCCATGTCGATGAGCTTGATCCCGACGAACGGGGCCACGACGCCGCCCAGTCCGTAGATGAGCAGCGAGCGACGCAGCACGGCCGCGGCCCCGAGCGGGCGGTAGCGCACCCCGCGGAGCGCCAGCGGGATGAGCGCCACGATGATGAGGGCGTTGAAGATGACGGCGGAGAGGATGGCGCTGTAGGGCGAGGTGAGATGCATGACGTCGAGCGGCGCCATCTCGGGGTAGGCCGCCACGAAGAGCGCCGGGAGGATGGCGAAGTACTTCGCCACGTCGTTCGCGATGGAAAAGGTGGTCAGCGTCCCTCGGGTCATGAGGAGTTGCTTCCCGACCTCGACGACCTCGAGGAGCTTGGTGGGGTTGGAGTCGAGGTCCACCATGTTCCCGGCCTCCTTGGCTGCCTGGGTGCCGGTGTTCATGGCCACGCCCACGTCGGCCTGGGCGAGCGCGGGGGCATCGTTGGTGCCGTCGCCGGTCATGGCGACGAGCTTGCCCTTCGCCTGCTCGTCCTGGATGAGCCGCATCTTGGCCTCGGGGGTCGCCTCGGCGAGGAAGTCGTCGACGCCGGCCTCCCGGGCGATGGCGGCCGCAGTCCGGGGATTGTCGCCGGTGATCATGACCGTGCGGATGCCCATGGCCCGGAATCGCTCGAACCGCTCGGCGATCCCCCCCTTCACCACGTCCTTGAGCTCCACGATCCCGAGAACATCTGCCCCGTCGGAGACCGCGAGCGGAGTTCCTCCGGTGTCGCCGATCCGGCCGGCTGCGGCCGAGAGGTCATCGGGCATCGCGCCGCCGAGGGAGGCGACGTGCCGGGCCACCGCGTCCACCGCTCCCTTGCGGATGATCCGGTCGCCCAGATCGCAGCCGCTCATGCGGGTCTGCGCCGTGAAGGGGACGAAGCGCACCTGGCCCTCCAGGTCCCGGCCGCGCAGCGCGAAGCGTTCCTTCGCCAGCACGACGATGGAGCGCCCCTCCGGCGTCTCGTCGGCGAGACTGGCCAGCTGCGCCGCCTCTGCCAGGTCCTCCACCCGGACGCCGGCGGCCGGGACGAAGTTGGAAGCCATGCGGTTCCCGAGCGTGATGGTCCCGGTCTTGTCGAGGAGAAGGACGTCCACGTCGCCTGCGGCCTCCACGGCCCGCCCGCTCATGGCGAGCACGTTCTTTCGCAGCAGCCGGTCCATGCCGGCGATGCCGATGGCGGAGAGCAGGCCCCCGATGGTGGTGGGGATGAGGCAGACGAGCAGCGCGACCACCGCGGTCACCGAGAGCCGGATTCCGGAGTAGGCCGCGATGGGAACCAGGGTGACGCATGCGAAGAGGAAGATCAGGGTGAGGCCGACGAGGAGGATGTGGAGCGCGATCTCGTTGGGGGTCTTCTGGCGGGAAGCGCCCTCGACGAGGCCGATCATCCGATCGAGGAAGGACTCGCCGGGGTTGGCCGTGATGCGGACCAGGATCCGGTCGGAGAGCACCGTGGTGCCGCCGGTGACGGCGCTCCGATCGCCGCCCGACTCCCGGATGACGGGAGCCGACTCGCCGGTGATGGCGGACTCGTTGACCGACGCCACGCCCTCGATCACCTCGCCGTCGCCCGGGATCATCTGCCCCGCCTCGACGATCACGACGTCCCCCTTGCGGAGGGAGGCGGCGGGGACCCGCTCCTCCCTGCCGTTCGAGAGGCGGCGGGCCTCGACGTCCTTGCGCATCTTCCGCAGGGTGTCGGCCTGGGCCTTGCCACGCCCCTCGGCGACCGCCTCGGCGAAGTTGGCGAAGACGACCGTGAACCAGAGCCACAGACTGACCGCCAGCGTGAACCACCCCGGTGCCGCGCCAGCGGGGGGGACGATCCGATCCCGCAGCCAGAGGAGCGTGGTGAGAAGGCTGCCCACCTCCACCACGAACATCACCGGGTTCTTCGCGACCAGGCGGGGGTCGAGCTTCGCGAGGGCCGCCAGCGCTGCGGCGCGCAGGATCGCCGGATCGAGGAGCGACGACTTCCGGGAACGGGCGGCCATGGCTAGAAGACCCTTCCGCGCAGGGCGGCGAAGTGCTCGAGCACCGGCCCGAGGGAGAGCGCCGGGAAGAAGGTCAGCGCTCCCACGATGAGGATCACCGAGACGAGGAGGAGCACGAAGGTGGGGCCTCCGGTGGGGAACGTCCCCGGTCCCGGGGGGACCGACTTCTTCGCGACCATTGCCCCGGCGATGGCGAGCGCGGGCACGATCATGAGGAAGCGCCCGAGGAGCATGTCGAAGCCGAGCGCCAGGTTCCAGAAGGGGGTGTTCGCGTTCAGGCCGGCGAAGGCGGACCCGTTGTTGGCGGCGCCGCTTGTGAAGGCGTAGAGGATCTCCGAGAGCCCGTGAGGCCCGGCGTTGGAGAGCGACGAGGTGCCATATGGCACGACCGCCGCCCAGCCCGCGAGGACCAGCACCGAGACCGGAAGGACCAGGATGTAGAGCACGGCCAGCTTCATCTCGCGTCCCTCCACCTTCTTCCCCAGGTACTCGGGCGTGCGCCCCACCATGAGGCCAGCGAGGAACACCGTGAGGATCGCCATGACGAGCATCCCGTAGAGGCCGGCCCCGACCCCTCCGAAGACGACCTCGCCGAGTTGCATGTTCACCATCGGGACGAGCCCGCCGATGGGCGTGAAGCTGTCGTGCATGGAGTTCACGGCGCCGCAGGAGGCGTCGGTGGTGGCGGTGGCGAAGAGGGCGGAGTTTGCGACCCCGAAGCGCGTCTCCTTGCCCTCCAGGTTGCCCGCAGACTGGTCGATACCCATTCCCGCAAGGGCCGGATTGTGGCCCGCCTCGGCGCCGTAGGCGATGGCGACCCCGCCGAGGAAGAGCACGGCCATGGCGGCGAAGAGGGCCCAGCCCTGCCGTCCGTCTCGCGCCATCCGCCCGTAGGTGAAGGTGAGCCCCGCCGGGATGAGGAAGATGAGGAGCATCTCGACCAGGTTCACGAGCGGAGTCGGGTTCTCGAACGGGTGGGCGCTGTTGGCGTTGAAGAAGCCGCCGCCGTTCGTGCCCAGCATCTTGATGGCCTCCTGGGAGGCCACCGGGCCGAGCGCGATGACCTGCTTCGCGCCCTCGACCGTCCTGACCTCGAGGTTCGGCGCGAGCGTCTGCACGACACCCTGGGAGACGAGGAACAGCGCCACGAGGAAGGAGACCGGAAGGAGGACGTAGAGCGTTCCCCGGATCAGGTCGGCCCAGAAGTTCCCGAGGGTCTTCGGACCTCCCGGACCTCCCCGGCGGGTGAGCCCGCGCGCGAGCGCGAGCGCCACTCCGATGCCGGCCGCGGCCGAGATGAAGTTGTGCCAGGCGAGGCCTGCCATCTGGGCCAGGTATCCCATCGTCGCCTCGCCCGCATAGGACTGCCAGTTGGTGTTGGTGGTGAAGCTGACGGCCGTGTTCCAGGCCAGCGCGGGAGGGACCGCTCCGAGGCCGTTCGGGTTGAACGGGAGCACGGCCTGGAGGCGAAGGATGGCGTAGGTGACGAGCAACCCCATGGCGCTGAAGACGAGCACCGAGACCGCGTACTCCTTCCAT